>JAYWGV010000053.1:0-34416 GCA_043778105.1 Bacteroidota bacterium | reverse complement strand
CGCCAGTTGATGCGAGATTTTTATCATAACCTTTTCCGTTGTCTTCGACTGTAACTATGATTTTGTTATTTGTGAAAGCAACTTGAACCAAAATTTCTTTGGCTTCGGCGTGTTTTACAGCATTATTGACTAGTTCTTGAATGATTCTGTAAATAAAAGTTTCGGCGGTATTGCCAATTTTTCTGTCAATTCCAATTTTTTGATAGTCAACTTTTATGTTTGATGCCAACTGGATTGAACTGCAAAAATCGTTTAAAGCATCGTTCAAGCCAAATTTCACTAATGCTTCGGGCATAAGATTATGAGCTACTTTGCGTAAATCGGCAATGGTGGTGTCGAGCATTCCAATAGATTTTTCGAATAGAATGGCATTTTCTGGGGTAAGAAGTAGGTTTTCTTTCATGTTTGTAAATGATAATTTGGTTCCCGATAAAAGTCCGCCCAAGCCATCGTGCAAGTCCTTGGCAATACGGCTTCGTTCTTCTTCTTGACCTTTTAGCATGGCATCAATTGCAAGAAGTTGTTTGTCTTTTTCGAGTTCAGAGATTTTTTGGTTTTGAAGTTTTCGTTTGTTTCTGAAGTTTCTGTAACCTAGAAAACTAATTAATAATAAACCAATTGATGAACCAATTAGAATTTTGTTTAGGGTTGATTTTTTTTCGTTTGCGGTTTTGAGTTCAAAAACCTCTTTTTCGGATTCTAGTTTGGCTATTGCGTTTTTGTTTTTTTGGGAGAAGAGTGAATCTTTTACTCTTGTAGATAAGGATAAATTCTCATATGCATTTTTATAATCTCCTAAATAATTTTGTAAATCTTGTAACATATTAGAAAAGCTGATTATATAAGCATTATTCTTATTTTTGATTGATAAAACTAAACTCTTTTTGAGAAGTGCTTCAGCGTTTTGGAGTAAGACTGACTTGGTGTTTGGAATTAATGATTTTTTTAACATTGAAATTAAAGAATCGTTTTTTGCCAATTCAAAGTAAGAAGAACCTAAATTTGCTTTTATTGCAATTGTTATTAAATTATTAGGCGCTATTTTATCCAAAATTGCATGTGATTCAAAATTTAATTCTGCTGAATAAATTGGATTTGAATTGTCGTAAATTAAAGATTTTGACGCTTTTAAAGTAGCTAATCTAAAATGCTCTTTTTTTTCGAAATAAATATTTTCTGATTGTTTAAATACAATTAGAGCTTTTTCAAAATTATTTTCATTCAAGTAACAAAATCCTAATGCTACTAGATTGTCAGCTTTATTAATAATATTTTTTTGATTTTTTTCCATTTTTATTGCTTTTTCAGCATAATCTTTTCCTTTTGAGTATTCTTCTTGTCGATTAGAAATATTTGATAAACTTCGGTAATTTCTTTGAATCAAATGATACAACTTTTCTTTTGTTGCTATTTCATTTGATTTCAAAAAATAAGAAATAGATGAAATATAATCTGTTTTATGTTGATAAATAGTGCCATAAATAGAATAATTTTTTGCGATTTCTTTTAAATTATTTTCTTTCTGATTTAAAAAGAGCGAAATATTATTGTATTTTAAAGCATCATCTAATTGGGTTTGCCAAATTTTTATTAATGAAAATGTATTAAACAATTTAGCTTTATTTTTCGTAGAAATATTAGCTCCATAAATATTACATAAATTTTTATAAAAAACCAAAGCGGAATCGGTATTTACGATTGCTGCATTTTCGGTTTTTTCTCTCAACACCTCAAACTCTTTTTCAGAAATTTTATTTACTTGTTGCGAAAATCCATTACAACAAGCAAACATAAAAAATGTCACAATAATATTTCTCATAGCCACAATTATTTAAAGGTTTCATTAATAATCTTATGTAAAGATTGTACATAATTTTCGACTAATCCAATTATTAGCCAAAAAATCACTCTTTTACGTGAGAAAATTAGGTCGTTTTTTTGACTTTAGACTTTAGACTTTGAGACTTTAGACATTTATACAAAACACATGAATATTTTTTTGTTTAATTCATTTTATATGTATGTCGAAAAGTTTCTATTCTCTCATCTAATTTTCTTGTATCAAAAATCTATAAATCTTAGGTCTCAAAGTCTATTGTCTTTCGTCTCAAAGTCTCAAATCTAATTGTCTCAAATAAAAAATCCACTATCTTTTTAAAAATCACGTTTTTACGTTAGATAAATGTACAAAGTTATTTCGAGATTTGTAAAACTATTAATCAACTAAATATTAAAATCATGAAACTACAATTGCATTTACCAAACAATTTTCACGTTCAAATTTCATTTATTAAAGATTTTCATTTTGCCGATGTGAAATCGAATTTCAAAAAACAATTTTCTAAAACAAAATCTGATGCTAACAAACTAAAACCAAACCATTGGTATGACGGCGTTTGGGAAAACCTAGATTACAAAATGTAACCTTTAATAAAATAAATCAAAATGAAAAAATTAATCTCGCTTCTTTCAATTTTATTACTATTTAGTTCGTGTAGCAAAGATGAAAATTCTGATGTGCAACCAATTAGCAATACAACAATTTATGGTGTTGGTTCACTTGATGCAACAGCCAACAGTCGTGCAATTGCTTGCTATTCAGAAAACGATAAAATTATTAATCTATCATCTGGAAATTTCGATGCAGTTGCAGAAAGCATTGTTGTTTTGGATAATGGTGACAAACACATTGTAGGATACGAAAAAAACGCAAATGGTAATATTATAGCTAAATATTGGAAAAATGGTATTGCTACAAATTTTCCTGCAACAATTCTTGGCGAAGACAGTGTCGCCAATGACATCGCTATTTCTGGAAGTGATGTTTATATTTCAGGTAATGAAGATTCTGATAACGGAAACAGTATTGCAATTTATTGGAAAAACAACAATAAAGAATATTTGTCTAGCTCAACCAATGATACTCAAACAACTGCAATTACTATCGCTAACAACAAAGTATATGTTACTGGTTATGAAAAAAACGGAACAATAAAAAAACCATTGTTATGGATAGATGGTGTTGCGATCAATATAACAACAGGCACAAACGATGCTTATGTAAGTGATATTGTTATTGTTGGAACAAAAATTTATTTATCGGGTTATGAAAATATTTCAGGAAATCAATTTGCCGTTTATTGGTTAAAGGATACTGCTATAAGCAACTCAAATTTTGTGGGTCGCGTTTTACCAACTACAATAATATATGGAGGAGCGCAATCGATAACATCAATAGGCACTGACGTTTATATTTCTGGTTATGAAGCTGGTGCCACTAAATACTGGAAAGTAAATGCAATGGGCGATAAAATTGCAACAGCACTAACTAATTCTGGTTCGGATAGTGATGCTGGTTCTATCTTTGCTTATCAGAATGATATTTATACACTAACTTATGAAGATGCAATTGGATATAAATATTGGAAAAATGGTTCTCAAATTACGACTTTCTCAAACAATAAAAATTATCGAATTTATGGATTATTTGTAAACTCTAAATAAATTTAGACCTATTGGACTTTTTAAATAAGTATCAAAAATCACAATTATAATAATTTACAAATCAACAACCAAACGAGTAAATGAAATTTGCGATTGCATTGCCGAAAAAACCATCGCCACGTTTACTAATAAAAACGATGCAAATAACAAAATGTTAGACGTAGTCTATATTACAAACGATTGCCGAGATAATTTTGATAAAGCAAAAGCTACTGCCGATAGTTTGTTTTATGAACAAAACCCAGATTTAAAATATATGAAGAATCCATAAATTTTAGTTGATTTTTTATAAAAAAAGTCAAAAAATCAATAACATTTTTCATTCAAATGACTAAAATTGAATAACATATTAAAAAAATCACTCTTTTACGGTAGTTATTAATAATTAAAGTTAAAGAAATTTGTATAACAATTTTAAATATAAAAAATATTATGAAGACATTTTACACACAACAAAAACAATTTTTAGCAGTTGTTTTTTTATTTCTTTTAACCAATTTATCATTTGGGCAATGTTTTACTAAAGTTGCAGCAGGAAAAGATCATACTGTTGCTATTGCTAGTAATGGCACGCTCTGGGCTTGGGGAAATAATTCTTTGGGACAGTTAGGAATCGGAACTGCTGTAACAAGCACTAATGTACCAATTCAAATAGGAACAGCACAAAACTGGTATCAAGTTTCGGCAGGTAATGGCTATACAATCGCATTACGAAATTCGTCAGGTCTTTTTGCAAATAAACAATTGTGGGCTTGGGGCAAAAACAATGCTGGTCAATTGGGTGATGGCACATTCATTGCAAAAAACACACCTGTACAAATCGGAACGAGCCAAACCTGGGTTGATATTTCGGCAGGATTCGATCATACATTAGCAATTCAAGATTCTGGTTCTCAACTAGTTTCAGGAAATCGTACTTTATGGGCTTGGGGTGGCAATGATCATTATCAACTTAGCGACAATACAACCACCAATTCTAATGTACCTACTAATTCAAGTCCATCAATAAACTGGAGCAAGGTTGCAGCTGGTAACGGTTATAGTATAGCCCGTAAAACCGATGGAACTCTTTATGGTTGGGGCTGGAATCATATTGGTCAATGTGGTGTAAACTCGACTGCTGTTAACATTACTGGACGATTCCAAATTGGAGTAGATACAGAATGGTCAACTAATTTTTCGGCGGGCGGTGGCCATGTTCTTGCAACATTAAATAATGGTTGGCTTTATGCTTGGGGATACAATAGCAATGGTCAATTAGGAATAGGTTCGGATACGAATCAAATACAACCTTTGTACGTTAATTCAGGCTTTGATAAAATTGCCTCAGGAGGATCTCATAGTATCGCTTTAAGTACAAGTGGAGTTATATATACTTTTGGAAATAGCAATTATGGTCAATTGGGACTAGGTGCAACACTAACCGCAAATATTCCAACAATAACTAGTGCAAGTAATTGGTCAAAAGTTATTTCGGGTCAATTTCATTCGTTAGCAATAAACTCCGATGGTACTTTGTGGTCTTGGGGCAGAAATGATATGGGACAACTTGGAGATGGTGCGAACATTTATAAAGATATACCAACATTAATTGCTTGCCCAGGATCGTTAAGTACAAATGAACAAATTGCAGAAAATGCAAGTTTAATAGTTTTTCCAAACCCATCATCAAACGGAATGTTTTCAATTCAATCACTTAACAATATTTTAGATGTTAAAGCTTTTGACATTTTAGGAAAACAAATTGATGTCGAAAAAAATAACAATTCTTATAAAATAAATGCTTCAACAGGAATTTATACCATCAAAATTATCGATGATAATGGCAATTCGCAAATCAAGAAAATAATTTTAAACTAAAACCAACCAACTAACTTTCTAAATCCTTTGTTGAAAATTTAATTTTCACAAAGGATTTTTTATTTCTATTACACTAAAAATCATCAAACTAATAAAAAAATCACTCTTTTACGGTAGATATTAATCTTTATTGTTACAGAAATTTGTAAAACAATTTAAAACAAAAAAATTATGAAATCAAATTACAAACAACAAAAACAATTTTTAGCAGTTGTCTTTTTATTGCTGATAACAAATATTTCGATGGCACAATGTTGGGTCAAAATGGAAACAGGTCGCGATCATACTTTGGCAATAAGAGACGATGGTACACTTTGGGCTTGGGGCGGAAATAATTCAGGTCAATTAGGCGACAATACTCCAGAAAACAGATTAATACCAACTCAAGTTGGAACAGATAGCGATTGGTTTCAAATAGCAGCTGGTGGCAGACATTCTGTAGCATTAAAAACTGACGGAACGCTTTGGGCTTGGGGTGATAATTTTTCTGGTCAACTTGGCAATGGAACAAATGATATCGAGGGTTTTCCTGTACAAATAGGCACAAGTAACTGGATAGAAATAGCCGCTGGAGCCAATCATACGTTAGCCATAAACTCAGCAGGAAATATGTTTGCTTGGGGAAACAATCTTAAAGGTCAACTTGGCGACGGAACTACAATTAATAAAAATGTTCCAACTTCGGTTGGTGGACCGTTATCTTGGTATCAAATTGCTTCTTTTGGAGATTCAAATATCGGAAAACAACAAGGTAAAATTTTAACTTGGGGTGACAATTCTTATGGGCAGCTGGGCAACGGAAATATTACTAATTTACTATTACCAACACAAATTGGTACTGCTACTAATTGGGGGAAACCCACAATTGGCTTGCATCATACTGTTGTAATGAAACAGGACAATACAATGTGGTCTTGGGGCAGAAATGACGATAGTCAATTGGGCGATGGCACAGCAACAGATGTCTTGACGCCAACACAAATAAGCGACACCGATTGGTTTAAAGTTGATGCAGGAAATTATCATACAGTATCTGTCAAAAACGATGCAACGGCTTGGTCTTGGGGCGATAACGGTTTTGGACAGCTTGGCGATGGCACAACCATAACAAGAAATACTCCAACTCCAATCACAGGAATTGGTAATGTAGTAGATGCAAAAGCAGGAAACTATTTTTCGATATACAGAAATAATTTAGGTGTAATTTATGCCACAGGAATAAACAATTACGGGCAATTGGGCGATGGTACAACCATAAACAGAAATGTTCCAACGGCTATTTCGTGCCCAAATTCACTTTCTATTGAGGAAAAAATTACTAATAATTCGATATTTTCTATATATCCAAATCCAACTTCTTATATTTTAAAAATACAAGTTTCAAATGCTGAAAAGTTATCAAATATAAAAATAACAGATGTTTTAGGCAAAATTGTTATCGAAAGTAATGAGATTTCAAATAATATTGATGTTCAAAAACTTACAAACGGGATTTATTGCATTCAAATTACAATAGACAACAAAAACTACCAACAAAAATTTATAAAAAACTAAACCTATTATTATGAAAATATTTAAGGCAATATTAGCAATCGCAATTTTATCAGTTTCGTGCAGCAAAGACAATGACGAGCCACAACCACAACCCGAAATCCCCAAAGAAACGGTCGATGTTTACTTGCTTGGTCAAGAATTAATAGCTAATAAATATGTTGCAAAATACTGGAAAAACAATATTGCAACAATATTAAATTTAGATACAAATTCTTCTGTTTCTGTATCTGGAATGGTCGTTTCTGGTACTGATGTGTTCGTTTCTGGTTCTGAAACTAGTAGTGGTTTTACGTTTCCGTGTTTATGGAAAAATGGAGTTAGAAATGTATTACCAGCACCATCACCACAGCCTATGACTACCGCAATTGCGATTTCGGGTGCTGACGTTTATACTTCTGGCACTTTGCCTTTTGGTAATAATAAAAAAGCGGTTTATTGGAAAAATCAAACTTTTATTGAATTAACAAATGGTTCGGATATTTCGTCAACATCTGGAATAGCTTTTTCTGGTAATAATGTCTATGTGATTGGATCTACACAAGCAGCAGATAATATTTCTTACATTTCTAAAATATGGATAAACGGTCAACCAAAAATAATTAGTAATCAAGATTCGAGAGTATTATCAATTTTTATAAATGGAACTGATATTTACATTTCTGGAAAAGAAAAAAATAGTTCAGATGTTTTTTTACCAATATATTGGAAATATGATACAATAGCTAATGTTTTTACAAAAGTAACTTTAAATACTTACGTAAATTCTATGACTGCGGAAGCCAGCTCCATATTTGTTTCGGGTACAGATGTTTATGTAGCAGGATTTGATAGAAATGACTCAGGTCGCGATTTCGCAAATTATTGGAAAAACGGTCAAAAAAAAGTTCTCTCTGATGGCAGTAAAGATGCATATTGCAGTTCAATTTACATCAATAAAAATGATGTTTATGTGAGTGGCAGCGATGATAATATTTTAAAACATTGGAAAAATAATGTTGCCACAAATTATACCAATGGAACAAACACTGCATTAGCTTATTCAATAATTGTAACCGAAAAATAAAAACTTATGAAATCAACGATTGCTTCGCCTGTTCGCCTTTCGGGCTCGGGTCACGAATACCAAAAAAACAATAAAATAAATGTGAGTAAAATTTTAAAAACATTATTTGCAATCGCATTAGTATCAATTTCTTGCAGCAAAGACAATGATGAGCAACAACCAACAATTCAAGAACCAGCCAAAGTAACAAACATTTACATCGGTGGTAGCCAAAAAATTAACGGCAAAGAAAAAGCTACGATTTGGAAAAATGGCGTAGCACAATTGTTATCTACAGGGACGGCAAACGCCTCAAGAGTCAACGCAATATATGTGTATAATGACGTGGTCTACGCCGCTGGATTCGAAGTAGATGCAAATGTCAATATTGCAACTTTATGGATTAATGATTTAAAAGTTGCATTAAGCTTGAGTTCTTCAGAAGCATTTTCGATTGCCGGTTATAAAGATTTGTTTTATATCGCTGGTAAATTAGAGAGTAAAGCAACTCTTTGGGTTGGAAATAAAAATAGTATTGATACTATTCCAATTTCAACAGTTTCAAACTCGTTTGCAAAATCAATTTTTGTAGCTAATGACGGAAATACAGCATCAGGAATTTACCTTGCAGGCAGAAATGGTTCAAATGCTTGGACTTATCAAAACCCACAAGACATAACAACGTTAGCAACAAATGCATCAACTGCTGAATCAATTTTTGTTCGTGGTTCAGATATTTTCGTGGCTCAAACTAATACGGGTTTAAATTTTCTAACTGCAAGTCTTCAAAAAAATGGTGTTGCTGTTAACACCGAAATTCCTAATAGTGTAATGTATTCTGTTCACGGCGACGACCAAAATATTTATGCCGTTGGTGCTATCAATCCGAATACAACAAATTCAAAAGCAACAATATGGGAAAATTATATTCCAAAACAATTATCGCAACTTTATTCTCAAGCAAACTCGATTATTGTTTCTGATAAAAATGTTTATGTCGCAGGTTATGAGTATGATAGCAACACTGCACATTACAAAGCTACTCTGTGGATAAACGGAACAGTCCAAACTATATCAACCGAAGATTGCCAAGTTAAATCAGTATTTGTAACCGTAAAATAATAACAATATGAAATCAAAGATTGCTTCGCCTGTTCGCCTTTCAGGCTCGGGTCACGAACACAAGAAAAACAAACTACAAATCGTAAGTAAAAAATCAATCTTACTATTTCTAGTCTTAACAGCATTTTCCACTAACGCTCAATTCGGAAATTTACTCAACAAAGCAAAAGAAAAACTAACCGAAAAAAAATCAGAAATTAAATCTGATAAAAACCTTAATACCGAAAAAGCAATGTCAACTGAAAATTTAAACACCGAAACAGTTTTTGAATTTCCATATCAAGGTTCTGATTATTCTTCGGTCACAACTGGAGCACTTTCTCAACTAATTGCCAATAAAAGATCATACAGTCCATACAAATATATGCGAAAACAAGGCGAAACCGGAATTGTACATTTTGCAAAAGATTATCCTGAACTAAAACCAGTAATTCAGCCTTATGACAACAACCTTAAAATAGAGTTTTTCGAAGCGTTGCCCAATTCTGGCAAAGAAACTTTCGTTAATTCATTTTCAAGCAAAAGTCATATTTATGCCCGAATTTCTGCACTTTCTGGAACCATAAAAGATGTTTTTAAACTCGACGAAAAAAATCCATATATCGAAATGAAAATGGTAGTATATAACGATGAAGATAAAACAATGCATTTTGGCAATGGCAACAATCCAACCTATATTGCATTGTCATTAGAACAAGCCAATCTAAAATCTTTGGATATTGACATTATGCCACACACAATGAAATATTCTATTTACAAAGTCATTTCAGGCGATGCGATTTATTATTCTCCATTCCCAAATATGCACAATCAAAACAATTTTCCTAGAAACGGAGCATTTAAAGTTGGCGTTTTCTTGAACAGTAAAACCAGAGACGATTGGGGAAAAGAGCAAGAAGGCGACGGAATTGTTTATGCCAACACATTCGATTATGATTTTTCTGCCAAAGATGTAACTACTATTATGAGCGAACAACAAGCTGTTTTTGAGGCCAACAAAAACGGAATTAGAACCACCAAAAAAGATTTACCAGAAGAATGGAAATTAAAATCAAACCCAATTACTATGGGTATGACGCAGCTTCAAATTACTAATTTATATTTAAATAAATACGAAGGTGGCGAATCAACTTTAAAGGTTACAAAGTTTTTTGCGCATTCATCGTCTGGTGGTTGGTCAATTCATAAAAACGAATACGGAATTCCATTATACAGATATTCCAATCAATTTTATACCTTTTTTGTAAAAAACGTTAAAACAAACGATTGTTACTTCCAACGATTTAGTATGCGACAAGAGTATAATGGTGCTGGAACTTATGGCACCACAAAAGGCGATATAACCTACGACGTGAATTTTACAGATTGCGATAAAATGAAATAAAATAAAATCTTTAAAATTGGGTTAGAATTTTGTTAGTACCTATTCAAAAAACAATTCTTTAGATTTTTATTCCGAAAAGGTTTGGCAATTGTCAAACCTTTTTTATTTTAAAATTGCTTAAAGTTCCCCCTTAGGGGGTTAGGGGGCTTACTTAAACAAATCCTCCATTCCTGGAATCATTGGCATATCGACTTTTGCGACAGCATCGAGTTCGGTTTGGTTTACATTCATTGCTTTGGCAATTGCTTTGTTAATAACCAAAATCAAATAATCTTCGAGTTGTTCTTTGTCTTCTAAAAGTGCATCGTCAACCGAAATACTTTTAACATACGAATTGGCTGTTAATGTTATTTTTAGCAATCCGTCGCTACTTTGTTCATCAATTAAAACAGTGTCTAAACGTTTTTTTGTTTCTTCTATTTTGCGTTGGGTTTCTTGCATTTTACCCATCATTCCCATTAAATCCATTTTTATTTTTTTGGTAAATTTAAATTAAATTTGCCACAAAGTCGCCAAGACTCAAAGAAAAAATCAATTTATTATTTTAAGTTTTATCTTTTGCGTGATGTACTTCAAAACAGCATTAAAAACTTTGCGCCTTTGCGCCTTTGTGGCAAGAAAATACATTAAATTCATGAGATTTCAATAATATGTTAATTTGCGAAAGTCTGTGAAATGGGTGTCAAATATTTTAACTATTTTTACATTCTAAATTAAATACTTAAAATGTCCAAAAATCCAACTGCTCCAATTGCCAAAATAATTCCTAAAAAACTCAAAAAACACAACGATATTCGAATCGATAATTACTATTGGCTGAACGACCGAGAAAATCCAGAAGTCATTGATTATCTAAATAAAGAAAACGAATATTACAATGAAATGACTTCGCACACGAAAGATTTTCAGAAACAATTATTCGAAGAAATGAAAGCCAGAATCAAAGAAGATGACGAATCGGTTCCTTATTTTTACAACGAATATTTCTACATCACTCGATTCGAAAAAGGGCAAGATTATCCAATTTATTCAAGAAAAAAAATGTCGCTCACGGCAAATGAGGAAATCCTGTTTGATTGTAACTTGCTTGCAAAAGACAAACCTTTTTTCCAATTGGGTGGAATGAGTATTTCGCCAGACAACAAAATGGCGATTTTTAGTTATGATATTGTGGGTCGAAGAATTTATACGATTCAAATAAAAAACCTAGAAACCAACGAAATTCTTACAGATTTGATAGAAAACGTCACAGGTTCGGCAGTTTGGGCTAATGATAACAAAACCATTTTTTATTCAAGCCAAGATGAAACAACATTGCGATCAGACAAGATTTTCAAACATAAATTAGGTCAAAATCAAACCGATAATCAACTAATTTATTTCGAGAAAGATGAAACATTTTCGGTAGAAATCGCAAAATCTAAATCGAATAAATACCTAGCAATCGAATCTGGAAGCACATTAACAACCGAATATCAAATTCTTGAAGCCGATCATCCTGATGGAAATTTTAGAATGTTCCAAAAACGAATTCGTGGCATAGAATACAGCATCAATCATTATGGAGATAGCTTTTATATTATGACCAATGCCGATAAAGCCGAGAATTTCAAGTTGATGAAAACCAACGAGAATAACACTTCGAGAAAAAATTGGGTTGAGGTAATTGCGCATCGTGAAGACGTTTTGTTAGAAGATATCGAAATTTTCAAAGATTATTTGGTGGTCGAAGAAAGGGAAAATGGTTTGTGCAAAATAAAAATTATGCCATGGAGTGGGGAAGATGCCTATTATTTGCCTTTCGAATCAGAAACTTATTCGGCTTTTTCTGGCTCAAATCCAGATTTCGATACAGATATTTTGCGATATTCGTACCAATCGTTGGCAACGCCCAATTCCGTTATCGATTTTAACATGAAAACCAAAGTCAAAGAAATCAAGAAAGAACAACAAGTTCTTGGCGGAAAATTTGATAAAAATAATTACACCGAAGAACGAGTTTGGGCAACAGCGCAAGACGGTACAAAAGTGCCAATCTCGTTAATTTATAAAAAAGAATTGCAAAAAAATAGCTTAAACCCATTATTGCAATACGCCTACGGAAGTTATGGATATTCAATGGATTGCAGTTTTTCATCTACAAGATTATCTTTGCTTGATCGCGGGTTTATATTTGCAATAGCGCACATTCGCGGCGGCGAAGATTTAGGTAGAAACTGGTACGAAACCGGAAAATTATTAACCAAGAAAAACACATTTACCGATTTTATAGATTGTTCCAAATTCTTGATTCAAGAAAAATATACTTCTGCGAATCATTTATATGCCGAAGGCGGATCAGCAGGCGGATTATTAATGGGTGCAATTGCAAATATGAATCCAGAATTATACAATGGAATTATCGCACAAGTAGCTTTTGTTGATGTTGTAACGACAATGCTCGACGATTCTATTCCGCTAACTACTGGCGAATACGACGAATGGGGAAATCCAAACAAAAAAGAATTCTACGATTATATGCTATCTTATTCGCCTTATGATAATGTGAAATCGCAAAATTATCCGAATATGTACATTTCAACGGGATTGCACGATTCGCAAGTACAATATTGGGAACCAGCCAAATGGGTTGCGAAACTTAGAACTTCAAAAACTGACAATAATCAGCTATTTCTTGATACAAATATGGACGCAGGTCACGGTGGTGCATCAGGTAGATTTGAAGCTTTGAAAGAATTGGCAAAAGAATTTGCGTTTTTGTTAGATTTAGAAGGAATTAAAAAATAGTTTCAAATTTTTTTTGTAAATTTGCAAAGTTAAATTATCGTCATTTAAAAAATATTTATATTTTGTTGACTAAATTTTTTATATGAAACAAACAATTCAAGCCTATAACAGCATTCTAGAATTAATTGGTAATACGCCATTGATTAAAATAGACAAAATCACTGAGAACTTGAAAGGTAGCTTTTTCGCAAAAGTAGAAGCTTTTAATCCAGGACATTCGTCTAAAGATAGAATTGCGCTTTATATTATTGAAGAAGCAGAAAGAAAAGGAATCTTGAAACCTGGAGATACAATTATTGAAACCACATCAGGAAACACGGGTTTTAGCATTGCAATGGTTAGCATCATTAAAGGTTATAACTGCATTTTGGCGGTTAGTAACAAGTCATCGAAAGATAAAATCGATATGCTTAGAAGTTTGGGTGCCAAAGTTCATGTTTGTCCAGCATCAGTAGCAGTCGATGATGAAAGGTCTTATTACAGCGTTGCCAAACGATTGCATGAAGAGACCAAAGGTTCGGTTTATATTAATCAGTATTTCAATCAGTTAAACGTCGAAGCTCATTATAAAACCACTGGTCCAGAAATTTGGGAACAAACACAAGGAAAAATTACACATTTTGTGTGTTGTTCAGGAACTGGCGGAACAATTTCGGGCGTTGGTAGATATTTAAAAGAACAAAATCCAAAAATTAGAATTCTTGGTGTTGATGCTTTTGGTTCGGTTTTGCAAAAGTTTCATGAAACCAAAGAATTTGATTCCAATGAAATTTATCCCTACAGAATAGAAGGTTTAGGTAAAAATTTAATTCCATCTGCAACTGATTTTGATGTAATTGATAAATTCGTGAAAGTTTCAGACGAAGCAAGTGCGCACGCATCAAGAGAATTGACTTTAAAAGAAGGAATGTTTTTAGGATATACATCCGGAGCAGTGATTCAAGCCATAAGACAATATGCAGATGATAACGAATTTGATGAAAATAGTAATGTTGTAGTACTTTTGCCTGATCATGGTTCAAGATACATGAGTAAAATTTACAGCGATGAATGGATGAGTGATCAAGGTTTTTTTGATAGTATAAATGAAGAAAATTCCAACAAAATAGAGTTTGTTTAAAAAAAAATCCACTTTCGAAAGAAATTGGATTTTTTTTTAATCTTCAATCTGAAATTTGCAATCTATTCCTGCATTGTGTGATAAACATTCATAACATCGTCATCTTCTTCTAATTTTTCTATAAGTTTATCAACATCAGCAATTTGAGCTTCGGATAATTCTTTTGTAATCTGCGGAATTCGCTCAAAACCAGATGATAAAATTTCTAAACTGCGAGTTTCTAACTCTTTTTGAATAGTTCCAAAACTACCAAAAGGCGCATAGATTAAAATTCCATCTTCATCTTCAAAAACTTCTTCAGCACCAAAATCTATTAATTCAAGTTCTAATTCTTCTGGGTCTAATGTTCCTTTTGGAATCCTGAAATTGCAAGTGTGGTCAAACATAAATTCAACCGAACCTTGAGTTCCCATTGTTCCATTGCATTTGTTAAAATAACTTCTAACATTGGCAACTGTTCTATTATTATTATCTGATGCTGTTTCAATCAAAATTGCAATTCCGTGTGGCGCATAACCTTCGAAAAGAATTTCTTTGTAATTGGCTGTATCTTTATTACTTGCGTTTTTTATTGCTCTCTCGACATTTTCTTTTGGCATATTTGCAGCCTTGGCATTTTGAATTACGGCTCTCAATCGTGAATTTGCTTCAGGATTTGGGCCAGCTTCTTTTACAGCCATTACAATATCTTTGCCAATTCTTGTAAACGTTTTGGCCATTGCGGACCAACGTTTCATTTTTCTTCCTTTTCTAAACTCGAACGCTCTTCCCATTTCTTGTTTTAATTTTTTTAAAAATAATTTCTATTATTAATTTTAATTCTTATTTTTAACTTAAAAAGCGTATCCTATTGCAACGCCAATTCTAGGTTTAAATCCTTCAACATTTTCAATATTTAATTGATAAGCCGAAACTGAATTATAAATAAATCCGCCAAACAAATCTATCAAAAATCCATTTTGGTTTACATTTTGAAATACAAATTGATAACCCAAAACTGCACCAATTCCGTATATTGTAATGTTTCTTTCATAATTGAATTTCCCACTGCTTAACAAACCTGTTGGCGCAATATATGTGCCTTTAATACCGTTGGTTATTTTATCAATCAAAAATTTATAGCGCAATTCTGCGCCCCAAGTTTTTACATTATTTTTGGTTTTATTATCAGTATAATCCAAAAAACTAGCGACAAATTCGACACTACTTTTTGCTTCAGAATTAGATTTTGATTCAAAACTAAATTCAATACCATTAATAAAAGGACTTATTGGATTTATTTTTAATGCAAAATCTTGCGCATTAGAATTAAACGTTATTAATATCAATAAAAATAAGATCTTTTTCATAAAAAATTACTTCTTATAAAATGGTAATTTCACAACCTTAGCCAAAACATCGTTTTTACGAATTCTTATATAAATATCAGAATCAATTTTGCTGTTTTCAACCGTTACATATCCCAAACCTATTCCAACATTCATCGATGGCGACATTGTTCCCGAAGTTACAATTCCGATAACCGTTCCTGATTTATCTAGAATTTCGTAGTCATGACGCGGCACCGAACGTTCCTGCATTTCAAATGCAACCAATTTTCGGGTTACTCCAGCTTCTTTTTGAATTTTCAAATTCTCTGAATTTGTAAAATCTTTATTGAATTTCGTAATCCATCCCAAACCAGCTTCTAGTGGAGAAGTTGTGTCATTAATATCATTTCCATACAAACAAAAACCCATTTCAAGGCGCAAAGTATCGCGAGCTGCAAGACCAATTGGCTTGATTCCAAAAGATTTTCCAGCTTCGAAAACCTTATTCCAAATGGTTTCAACTTCCGAATTTTTACAATAAATTTCGAATCCTCCAGAACCAGTATAACCAGTTGCCGATATAATCACGTGAGGAAATCCTGCAAAATCAGCAACTTCAAAATGATAATATGGAATTTCAGACAAATTAACCGAAGTCAATGATTGCATAGCTTCAACCGCTTTTGGACCTTGAATTGCAAGTAAAGAATAATCATCAGAAAGGTTTTTCATTTCTACACCTAAATCATTTTGACTCGAAATCCAATCCCAATCTTTATCAATATTCGATGCGTTTACGACCAACAAATATTGGTTTTCTTTAATCATATAAATAATTAAATCATCGACAATTCCACCATCATTATTTGGCAAACAAGAATATTGCGCTTTTCCAACCACCAAATTTGCAGCATCGTTAGAACAAACTTTTTGAATTAGAGCTAAAGCATTTTCACCAGACAATAAAAATTCACCCATGTGCGAAACGTCAAAAACACCAACATCATTACGAACCGTTTCGTGTTCGGCATTTACACCTTCGTACAAAATTGGCATATTATATCCAGCAAATGGCAACATTTTGGCTCCTAAACTCTCGTGAATGTGCGTTAGTGCAGTATTTTTCATTGTAAAATTTTTCTAAAATTAAAAGTGCTAATTTAGAAAATTTATTTCGATATAGTTATTAAAAAATTATTTGTAATTTATTAACTTATAAACCAAGATTGTTCATAATATTATAAAAAGGATTTAGAAATTTTATTCAAATAATTTATCAATTGTAGTCATACTTAAAAACATTTTTCCGCTTTCGGGTAATTTTATAAATCCATATTTTAAATAAAAATTTTCAGCAGAATCGTCAATTGGATCAACAATTACAGCAAAAGAACCGATTTTTTTAGACAGTAAGAAGCATCTTTTTAGAGCGTCTATCAACAATAGTTTTCCAACTCCATTTCCTTTAAATCTATTGTCGACTGCCAGTCTTCCAAGTAAAATCGTAGGGATTGATGTGTAAGATTTAGGAAGTTTTAATTGGATTGTTTCAGGAAAATAATCTAAAGGAATGCTATTGTTAGATAAAGTATAGTAACCTTTTATAAATTGAGTAGTTTGACATTCAATTAGAAAACAAGTCGAAAGTTTCCTTTTTACATCTTGATTGGCTTGCCGTTGAAAATAATTATCAAGCATTTCATAACCACAAGAAAAATCTTTTTTGTTGTGATTTGAATTTAAAATTTCAGAAATTTCAATCATTATTTCAAGTTTAATGCTTTGAAATCATTTGCCAAATTCATTAAATCTTCATTTGGATTTTTAGAATTCATTATCGAATCAAAAAATATTTTGGCATCGATTTCGCTAGCAATTACTTGTTCATTTTCTTTGATTATTTCGTTAGCTTTTATGAAAACAGTTCTGACAACAAAATCAGTAAGATTTCTGTATCCACCGAGTTTAGCCGCTTTTTCAAAAAGAATTTTTTGATCTTTTGGGATTCGAGTATCAAATCTGGTTTTTTCTTGTTTTGTAATTGGCATAGCTTTGAAGTTTATTTACAAATGTACGTATAAAAACCGTACGAAATTTATTTTCGTAACAAATAATTCTTCAAATTATCATAGCTCGAAATCTTAATCGAAACTTTTTCTTTCTTCAAAACACTTTCTATTTGTTCTGGAATTTCAAGTTTGATGTTTAAGGTAGGTTCGACAGTTTCCATAAATTTTATAGGATGAGCTGTTTCTAAGAAAATTCCAATTGCATTTTCACGATTTTCCATTTCTTTTTTCAAACCTAAATAACCAATTGCTCCATGGGGTTCGGTTACATAATTGGTGTTTTTATAAATTTCTTGCATTGCAACAATTGTTTCATCATCAGAAAATGAAAACGAAGAAAAATCTTTCCGAAATTCAGCTAAATCGTTTTTGTACATTTCTTGAATTCGTATAAAATTACTCGGATTTCCAACATCCATAGCATTCGAAATTGTAGCTTTTGATGGTTTTGGATTGTATTTACCTGTAACAAGAAATTCTGGAACTGTATCATTTACATTGGTCGAAGCTACAAAATGTTCAATAGGTAAACCTAGTTTTTTGGCAATAATTCCAGCACAAATATTCCCAAAATTCCCACTTGGACAAGAAAAAATCATCGGTTTATTTAAATATTTTAATTGTTTATAAGCAATAAAAAAATAAATCATTTGCGGTAACCATCTTGCGATATTGATTGAATTGGCGCTTGTTAAATTATTGTCTAACAAATCATTATCTAAAAATGCTTTCTTTACCATATCTTGACAATCGTCAAAAACGCCATCGACTTCTAGCGCAACAATATTTTGTCCTAAAGTTGTTAATTGTCGTTCTTGAATATCACTAACTTTCCCAGAAGGATATAAAATAACAACATCGACATCTGGAACGCCAAGAAATCCGCTTGCAACTGCTCCGCCAGTATCGCCAGAAGTTGCTACCAAAACCGTATTTCTAGATTCAGGATTATTTTGATTAAAATAAGCCAGACAACGTGACATAAATCTTGCTCCAACATCTTTAAAAGCCATTGTTGGGCCGTGATACAATTCTAAAGAATAAATATTTTCTTCAATTTTTATGGTTGGAAAATCAAAACATAAAGTTTCTGAAATAATTGATTTCAAAATTTGTTCTGGAATTTCATCGCCAACAAATTGTTTCATTGCAACAAATGCAATCTCTTCATTGGAATAATTCTCGATATTTTCAAAAAAATCTTTAGAAATAGGAGTGAGGCTTTCAGGAAAATACAAACCTTTATCAGGCGCAAGTCCTTGAATTACTGCTTCTTGAAAAGTAACTTTTGGAGTATTGTGGTTTAAACTGTAATATTTCATTTTTAAAAATTTTGATACGAATTTCACAAATTATCATAAATTAATTCGTGGTAATTCGTGAAATTCGTGTCAGATTATTGCTACACCATTACTATTAATTTTACTAACATAAATATCAAATTCAAACCGTGATTTAACAAATATTGATTTCATTGCATTCGCAACATTTTGGGCATTTTCTTTTCCTTTGCTTAAAGCAAATATCGATGGTCCAGAACCCGAAATCCCTGAACCTAAAGCTCCGTTTTTTATAGCAATTTCTTTAATTTCATAAAAATACGGAATAAATTTTCCTCTCAAAGGTTCTACAATTTCGTCGTGTAAACTTCTGCCAATCAATTCATAATCAGATGTATGTAATCCTGAAACTAATGCTCCGACATTTCCCCATTGCGCAATTGCAGATTTTAAGGAAATCATTGGTTGCAAAACCGCACGCATATCTGACGTTTTTAATTCAATATGTGGATGAATAACAGTTGCATACAATTCGCTTGGACTTTCAATCCTGATAATATCCAACGGATTTGTATTTCTAACTAAAGTAAATCCACCAAGTAGGCAAGGTGCAACATTATCTGCGTGCGCACTTCCAGAAGCCAAAACTTCGCCTTGCATTGCAAATTGAACCAATTCTTTTCTTGAAAATGGGTTACCTAATAATTCATTGATTCCGAAAACTGCTCCAGCGGCACTTGCTGCCGAACTTCCTATTCCTGAACCAGTTTTTATGTTTTTATAAATTTCAATTTCGAAACCTATTTCAATGTCAATAGCAATATCAATATCAATTTCAATTGGGACGTATATATTATTAACAAATTTTACAGCATTTAATAACGCTAAACCGGCAACTCCTGCAACATTTTTTTCGGTTTCTAGTGGTAAATTGGCTCCAACAATTTTGGTTATTCGAATGCCTTTTTCGCTAGATTTCCGAATTATCATTTCGTCGCCAATATTTTCTAGACAAGTTCCAAGAACGTCGAAACCGCAAGATAAATTGGCGATTGTTGCTGGACAGAATATTTTTATTTTGTTCATTTTTTTTACAAAAAGTTTTTTTGCCACAAAGGCACGAATTCACAAAGTTTTAATGTAGAATTCGTATTTATTTTTTAAAACATAAAGGTAAAAGTATTTATTTTTTGTATTGTAAAAAAATACTAACTTTTAGCACAAATTAGGAGTTCCCCTTCGGGGGTTAGGGGGCTTATACATTCCCAATCCTAATTACATCTGCAAAAATTCCTGATGCAGTTACAGCTGCACCAGCGCCTGCGCCTTTTATTAATAAAGGTTGATCGATATATCTATCGGTGTAAAACTGTACAATATTGTCTTTTCCTTCAAGATTATAAAACGGACTTTCTTTTGGAATAAATTCTAATCCAACACTTGCTTTTCCGTTTTCGAAAGTGGCTACAAATTTTAATCGGCTGTCTTTTTTCTTGGCTTCAGTCAATAAATTATTAAAATGAGTAGTATTTGCCGTGAGCGATTTAAAAAAATCTTCGTTATTGGTAGTTTCCATGCAAGCTTTTGGTAAAAATGAATTGTTTTGAATTTCTTCGATTTCCATTTTGTAACCGCTTTCACGAATTAGAATTAAAATTTTTCTTGCAACATCGACTCCACTTAAATCAATTTTTGGGTCGGGTTCTGTAAAACCTTGAATACCAGCTTCTTTTACGACATCATGAAAATTATAATTTTCAGAAAAATTATTGAAAATAAAGTTCAAACTTCCAGACAAAACGGCTTGAATTTTATTGACTTTATCACCAGATGCAATTAAATGTTTCAAAGTATCAATAATTGGCAAACCAGCACCAACATTGGTTTCGAATAAAAATGGTGCATTGTATTTTCGAGATAATCGTTTGAGATTAATATAATTTTCATAAACCGATGAACAGGCAATTTTATTGCAAGTAACAACCGCAATATTGTCACGCAAATAATGTTCGTAGGTTTTAGAAACTTCCTCATTTGCTGTAATATCAACAAAAATCGAGTTTCTTAAATTGAGTTTTTTAACATTTGCAATAAATAATTCTTTGTCAGCAATTTCGCCATTTAAAAGTAAGTTTTGCCAATCTTTTAATGAAATTCCTTCTTCATCGAAAAGCATTTTTCTAGAATTAGAAACGGCAATTACTCGAAGATTTATTTTTAAGTTTTCTTTTAGAAATTTCTTTTGTTGCGAAATTTGATCTATAAATTTCTCGCCAACATTGCCAACGCCCATTACAAATAAATTAAGTTGCTTGGTATTGTCTTCGAAAAAACGTTCGTGAAGCGTATTTAATGCTTTTTTGACATCATATTCGTTAATGACAACCGAAATATTTCGTTCTGATGCGCCTTGAGCAATTGCTCGTATATTAACATTGTTTTTACCCAAAGTGCTAAACATTTTGCCCGATAATCCTTGATGATTTTTCATGTTTTCGCCTACAAGGGCAACAATACATAAATCTTTTTCGACAATGCAATTATCGATTTTGTTTTGAGAAATTTCAAGTTCAAATGCTTTATCGATTGCTTTTCTAGCATTTTCGGCATCTTGATTTTGAATTCCAATACAAATAGAATGTTCCGACGAAGCTTGTGTAATAAAAACTACATTAATATTTTGATTAGATAAAACGGCAAATAATCTTTTTGACGATCCCGAAACTCCTATAATTCCCGAACCTTCGAGTGTCAATAAAGCAATTTTATCGATATGCGATATTCCTTTAATTGGATTTTCGTTTTCGTTTTTATTAGAAGAAATATATGTTCCAAAAGCTTCGGGTTCGAATGTATTTTTAATTAAAATGGGTATATTTTTCTTCAAAACTGGCTGAATTGTTGGCGGATAAAGCACTTTGGCACCAAAATGCGACAATTCCATCGCTTCTTGATACGAAATGGTTTCAATTGGTTTGGCTTGTTTCACGATTTTTGGGTTGGCTGTAAACATGCCATTTACATCAGTCCAAATTTCGAGTTGTGAAACATTGAGTGCCGATGCAATTATTGAAGCTGTATAATCTGATCCGCCACGACCCAAAGTGGTATTATTTCCATCTAATGAAGAGGCAATAAAACCAGGAATTACTGTTACTTGCGCATTCGTAGAATTAAAATAATCGGCAATTAAAACATCGGATATTTCAAAATTGACCAATGCTTTTCCGAAATGATTATCTGTTTTTATTATTTCTCGGCTGTCTTTGAAATTAGCTGATTTTATTTTTTTTTGTGCTGCATTTGCAATAATTTGTGATGATAAAAGTTCACCAAAACTCAAAATAGTGTCTGATGTTCGATTGGACAATTCGCCCAATAAAAAGCAACCATCAAGTAAAGTTTTTAAATGATTCAAATTGGCATTAATTTCATTTAATAAATCAGATTGATCGGTAATTTCAACTAAATCATCAATTGCATCTTTGTGTTTTTTCTCGATTTCAGATACAATTTCTTTATAGTTTTTATCTTTCGATGAAGCATTTGCAGCAGCAAGCACCAATAAATCGGTAACGCCACTAAAAGCCGAAACGACAACAACTAACTTGTCGGTTTTAGATTTTTGTGCAACTATATTAAGAACTAGATTGATATTTTGTGCATTGGCGACAGAAGTTCCGCCGAATTTAAGGACTTTCATTTCTATTATTTGTTAAGGTTTCAAAAATACATTTTTAAAATAAAAATACTAGTTATTTGATGATTTTTATTGAATTGATAATTGTAACATGTTTTGAGTGAGAAATTGATTTTAATTCAGAGAAATATTTGAAAATATTGAGAATTATATTGAACATTTTTTAATTTTAAAAAAATAATTATTGTCAATAGAAAGTTTTTAACAAAATAGAATTAACCTTTTGCAAAGTTTAAACTTTAAATTCTTTTAAAATTAGTAAAATTCGTTGCAAATAATAATTAATTAGCCTAGAAATCACTTATTGCCAAATACTTTTTCATATTTTGAAATAATAGTTTAATTTAGCCATCGAATTAATTAATTTCATAAAAATGAATAATAAAATCGTTATCGTATCAGCAGTTCGAACGCCAATTGGCAGTTTCATGGGTGCTTTGTCAACCGTTTCTGCAACTCAATTAGGTGCAGTTGCCATTAAAGGAGCTTTAGAAAAAATAAATCTAAATCCCGAATTGATAGACGAAGTTTTTATGGGAAATGTTGTTCAGGCTGGTGTTGGTCAAGCTCCAGCAAAACAAGCAGCAATTTTTGCAGGTTTGCCAGTTTCGGTCGCTTGTACAACGGTCAATAAAGTTTGCGCATCTGGAATGAAAGCCGTAATGCTTGGCGCTCAAGCAATATTGTGTGGCGACGCAGAAGTTGTTGTTGCAGGCGGAATGGAAAACATGAGTCTTATTCCGCATTATATTCATCTTAGAAATGGAGTTAAATTTGGACCAACTTCTATGGTCGATGGCATGCAAAAAGATGGTTTAGTCGATGCTTATGACAACAATGCGATGGGAGTTTGTGCCGATTTATGCGCAACCGAATTCAATATTACTCGAGAAATGCAAGACAATTATGCTATTCAATCTTATCAAAGATCGGCAACAGCGTCTGATTCTGGAAAATTTGATAATGAAATTGTACCAGTTTCTGTTCCACAACGTCGTGGCGATGCAATAATTGTTTCGAAAGATGAGGAATTTACAAACGTAAAATTAGATAAAATCCCTTCATTAAGTCCTGTTTTTACTAAAGATGGAACAGTTACAGCAGCCAATGCATCGACAATCAATGACGGCGCAGCAGCAGTAATTTTAATGACAGAAGAAAAAGCCATTGCACTCGGATTGAAACCATTAGCATATATTTCTGGTTACGCCGATGCTGCACAAGAACCAAAATGGTTTACAACGGCTCCTGCAAAAGCATTGCCAAAAGCTCTTGAAAAAGCAGGATTACAATTATCTGATGTTGACTTTTTCGAATTCAACGAAGCGTTTGCAGTTGTTGGATTGGCCAATTCACAAATTCTTGGTTTAGATAATAATAAAGTAAACGTTAATGGTGGCGCAGTTTCACTTGGTCACCCGTTAGGATGTTCGGGTGTGCGAATAATCGTAACTTTATTGAATGTTCTTGAACAAAACAATGCCAAAATTGGTGCTGCGGCAATATGTAATGGTGGAGGTGGAGCATCTGCAATTGTCCTTGAACGATATTCTAAATAACTTAAATTTCAGAAATTTCTAAAAAATTGAATTAAAATTTATGTTTGGAATTTGTAATTTATCTAATATTCCTTTGCGAATTGAACCCAGCGACCGAAGCGAAATTTTATCGCAAGTATTGTTTGGCGAACATTTCGAAATAGTAGAACAACACAATCAATGGGTAAAAATAAAATTGCAATTTGATGATTATGAAGGTTGGGTTGACGAAAAGCAGTTTAAAAAAATTACTGAATCTAACTTTAATAAATTATCTAATTCGAATATTGTTTTAAACGGCGATTTAATCGAATATATTACAAATGAGACTAACTTTCTAATGCCAATTCCGTTAGGAAGTTCATTGTCATTTTTGGATTTTCTGGAAATTAACTCAGATAAATATGTTTTTGAAGGTTTGAAATTTTCGGGTATAAATCCGAAAGTTAATATTATAAAAACTTCTTATTTATATTTAAACGTACCATATTTATGGGGCGGAAAAACACCTTTCGGAATAGATTGCTCTGGTTTTACACAAATGGTTTACAAACTTAACGGTTATAAATTATTGCGAGACGCACGACAACAAGCCAATCAAGGCGAACCTTTAAGTTTTATTGAAGAATCAGAACCTGGAGATTTGGCATTTTTTGATAACGATGAAGGCAATATTATTCATGTTGGAATAATTATGCAAGACAATTACATTATTCACGCAAGTGGTCGTGTTCGAATTGACCGATTGGATCATTCTGGAATTTTTAATTCAGAATTGAATAAACATACACACAAGTTGCGCGTTATTAAGAAAATAATTTAAAAGTTTAAGAGCATTCTTTTTTATTTACTTTTAAAAATTAATTTTTAATTAATGTTTAAAACCTAAAAAAACATTATTTTTGAATTTATAAAAAAATTTAATTTAATGTTACAAAACAAATTAATTCTTGGCAGCGAAGAATGGTGTTCTTTCCCAGAATTAGGAATTCCAACCATAAAAGCACGAGTAGATTCTGGTGCAAAAACGTCGGCACTTCATGCAATTAATATTGCTCCGTTTATAAAAAATGATCAAAATTGGGTAAAATTTGACATCAATCCAATTCAAAACAACTTAAAAACCGTTATTCATTGCGAAGCACCACTTGTCGATAAACGAATTGTCAAAAGTTCGTCTGGTTTTAGAGAACAACGTTACGTTATACAATCCAATCTTAAAATTGGCGATGATTCTTGGACAATAGAGATGACATTGACCAATCGGGATTCAATGGGTTTTAGAATGCTTTTGGGGCGAGAAGCAATGTCTGGTCGCGTTTTGGTTGATCCAGAACAAAAATATTTGTTAGGTCAACCAACTGCAGATAATCTTAAAACATTTTATCAGAATGCCGAAGAAGCCAAAAAAGGTTTACGTATTGGTGTTTTGGCTAGCAATCCAGAATTGTACAGCAACAAGCGAATTATGGAAGCTGGAGCAATTCGTGGTCACGAAATGCACTTTTTGAACATAAAAGAATGTTACATGAAACTCGATGCAACAACGCCAGAAATTCATTATCGTGGTGGTAGAGTTTTAGATAATTTCGATGCAATTATTCCAAGAATTCGACCAAGTATTACATTTTATGGCTGTGCTTTGACAAGACAATTCGAAGCTTTGAAAGTTTTTTGTCTGAATTCTGCAGCAGCAATTACGCAGTCTCGCGACAAGTTATTTTCATTGCAATTGCTACTAAATCATGGTGTCGAAATTCCTACAACAGGTTTTGCAAATTCTCCATTAGATACCGATGATTTAATAAAAATGGTTGGTGGTCCACCACTTATTGTTAAACTTCTTGAAGGAACGCAAGGCAAAGGAGTTGTATTAGCCGAAACCAAAAAAGCAGCCGAATCGGTAATTAATGCATTTAAAAGTTTGAATGTTAACATATTAGTTCAAGAATTTATAAAAGAAGCTAATGGAAAAGATTTGAGATTATTTGTCATTGACGGAAAAGTTGTTGCCACAATTCAGCGAGAAGCTTTGCCAGGCGAATTTAGAGCCAATATTCATTTGGGCGGAACAGCATCAGTAATAAAACCAACAGCCGAAGAGAAAAAAATTGCAATAAAAGCAACCAAGGCCATGGATCTAAAAGTGGCTGGTGTCGATATTATTCGCTCATCAAAAGGACCATTATTGTTAGAGGTAAATTCATCGCCAGGATTAGAAGGCATTGAAGGCGCAACGAACAAAGACATTGCTGGAGAAATGATTTTAGCAATCGAAAAAAATTTCAAAAATAGATTTGAATAAACAATTAATTGAATTTTAATAATCCAAATCATCAATTGCAAAACTGTTTAAAAAAACAATTGCTTTTTCTATATCATAATGCAAAATGCGATCTTCATTAATTAATGGAACTTCTTCTCTAAATGATTTAATGAATATTTCTATAAAATTACTTGATTTTAATGGTCGCCTGTAATTTATTGCTTGCGATGCATTTATTAATTCAATCGCTAAAATTGTTTCTAAATTATCTAAAATTCTTAAACATTTAGTAGCTGCATTGGCGCCCATGCTCACGTGATCTTCTTGACCATTGCTCGAAACAATGCTGTCAATACTAGCTGGAGTTGATAATTGTTTATTTTGACTGGCAATACTTGCGGCGGTATATTGTGGAATCATTAATCCCGAATTTAATCCTGGATTGTTTATTAAAAAAGCAGGTAAACCTCGCAAACCCGATATTAATTGATAGGTTCTTCGTTCTGAAATACTTCCTAATTCTGATAACGCAATTGCCATAAAATCGAGTGCCAAAGCCAATGGTTGCCCATGAAAATTGCCACCAGAAATTATTTGATCACTTTCAATAAATATATTCGGATTGTCAGTAACCGAGTTAATTTCGGTCTTGAAAACTTTTTTTACATAATCTATTGCGTCTTTACTTGCGCCATGAACTTGCGGCATGCAACGAAAAGAATAAGGATCTTGCACATGAACCTTGGGTTGATTAATTATTTGGCTGCCTTCAAGAAATTCATTGACTCGATTAGCAGTAATTATTTGACCTTTGTGCGGACGAATAAAATGTATTAATTCATTGAATGGTTCTTGGCGACCGTCAAATCCTTCTAATGAAATTGTTCCAATTAAATCAGCTAAATAACTTAATTTCAATGATTTGTTGATAATGTAAACTCCATAAGCACTCATAAATTGTGTGCCGTTTAACAATGCTAATCCTTCTTTGGATTGTAAAATAATTGGTTGCCAATCAAAACTTTTTAAAATTGCTTGGCTTGCAACCTTTTTTCCTTTAAACCAAACTTCGCCTTCGCCTAAAAGCGGCAATGAAAGGTGGGCTAATGGCGCTAAATCTCCACTTGCACCTAATGAACCTTGAGTATAAATAACAGGTAAAATATCATTATTAAAAAAGTCTATTAATCGATTAACTGTTGCAAGTTGAACGCCAGAATGTCCATAACTCAAAGATTGAATTTTTAATAATAACATTATTTTTACTATTTCCTGCGGAACAGCATCGCCTGTGCCACATGCATGAGATTTAACCAAATTTTCTTGTAATTTAGTTAAGTTTTCTGCATCGATTTTGATGTTGCACAGCGAACCAAAACCTGTGTTTATTCCATAAATTGGTACATCAGAATTTGACATTTTTTTGTCTAAATATTCACGACATTTCTGAATGTTTACTATGGCTTCTTCTGATAATGCTAGTTTTTTTTGATGTGATATTATTTCTTGTAAAACATCAATATTTAGAATTTCTGACGATATATAATGTGTATTGTCCATTTTTTTTAATTTGAGAAATCAAAATTCTATTAATTCATTTGATTACACAAGTTTTATTTGCGTTAAATTATTTTTATAATCATAATATTTTTAGTGAATATTTTTTAGTAAAAAGAGAAATTTTAATTTATTTCCCGATACAAAAATTCGCAAAAATATTCCCTAATAATTCATCATTAGTCACTTCGCCAGTAATCATTCCAAAATGATACAAAGTTTCTCGAATATCAATCGCCAACAAATCGCTAGAAAGATTAGTTTCTATTCCAAATTTTACTCTTTGAATTTCGTCTAAAGCTTTTAATAAAGAGTCATAATGTCTTGAATTAGTGACAATTGTTTCGTTATTTTTTAAAGCACCAGTGTTTACAAATGATAAAAGTTGATTTTTTAATTCATCGATTCCGATTTTGTTTTTGGCTGAAATCAAATTCAGATTATAGATTTCAGATTTCAGATTTTCAGATTCAGAATTTGACAATAAATCACTTTTATTTCCAATAATTAAAATTGGCTTTAAAGGAAATTGATTTTTAATTTTTTCAATTTCAATTTGATTGGTTTTCAAACTGCCATTTGAAAACTGCAAACTACAATCTAAAAGAAATAAAATTACCTGCGCTTGTTCGATTTTCTGGAAAGTTTTTAGAATTCCAATAGTTTCGATTTCGTCATTAGTTTCTCTAATTCCTGCGGTATCAATAAATCTAAAACCTATTCCGCCAATTGTTATTTCATCTTCAATTGTGTCGCGTGTTGTTCCTGCAATTGCCGAGACTATAGCACGTTCTTCATTTAATAAAGCATTTAAAAGTGTCGATTTACCAACATTTGGTTCACCAACAATTGCAATTGGAATTCCGTTTTTTATAACATTTCCAATAGCAAAACTGTCTATTAATCGTTTCAAGACAAATTCTATTTTTGACAATAAATCTTTAAATTGCTTTCTATCGGCGAAAGCCACATCTTCTTCGGCAAAGTCTAATTCTAGTTCAATTAGCGAAGCAAAATTTAATAATTCTTGACGCAAATTAGATAATTCGTTACTAAAACCGCCGCGCATTTGGTTCATCGCAATTTGGTGACTTGCTTCGTTATCTGATGAAATTAAATCGGCAACTGCTTCAGCCTGCGATAAATCCATTTTTCCATTAAGAAAAGATCTTAATGTAAATTCGCCAGGATTTGCCATTCGACAACCATTTCTTATCAATAATTGAATTATTTGTTGTTGAATAAAAATTGAACCATGGCATGAAATTTCTACTGTATTCTCGCCAGTATAAGAGTTTGGACTTTTAAAAATCGATAATAATACTTGATCTAATGTTTTATTATCATCAATAATATGACCTAAATGCAACGTGTGTGATTTTTGCTTTAATAAATCTTTACCTTTAATAGATTTAAAAACCGATGCACCTAATTCGATTGCTTTTTCGCCAGAAATTCTAATGACTGCAATAGCTCCAGCTCCTGATGGTGTTGCAAGAGCAACAATATTATCGTTGTAAATCATATTGCAAATATACTAAAATCAATGGTTTTTTATGAAATCTAAATTCTATATTTGTAATCAATCAATTAAATTTCTCAAATGAAAAAAATCTTACTTTCGTTGTTTATATTTCTAAGTTATTGTATTTATTCACAATCAAAAGATGTTATTTATTATGACAAAGATTGGAAAGAAACATCCAAAGAAAACGCTGCATTTTTTCGTCCGTTGCCAATGAATGTTGTTGGCAAATATCAATTAATTAGAGATTATTTCATCATGGGCAATTTGCAAATGCAAGGTTATTCCTTAAAAAATAACGAGAAAGAATTAATTGGAGACGTTAGTTATTATGATGAATTTAATCAAGAAAGTATTTCATCAGAAAATAATATTGAAGGTTTGATTGGTACTTTCTCTTATTATTATTTTGATGGAAAACTATGGAAAACAACTACTTATAAAAACGGTAAATTAAATGGCATAACAACTTATTTTTTTAATGACGGAACTATAATGCTTGACGGATTATTTGAAAACGGAAATTGTATCTCAGGTTCATTTTCAATCGATACTAAATTAAATTCGGACTTTCGACTAAAAAAAGGCGAACCAGAAAAACAAATTACTAAAGTTTTATATTGGGAAAACAGCAAACAAATTGCTCAAAAACAAATAATTTTATTAAAAAAATATGATAAAAAATTAATTGGTCAGCAAAATTTTGACAAAAATGGCAAACTTATTCAAAAATTGACAGAAACCGCATTTCCTTCAGAACATTATTATGATGAAGGTATTTCCGATGGAATAAAATTTGATTATTATACAAGGCAAGGTTGTGCAATCAATGTAAAATCAGAAAATCATTATTCTAACGATAAAAAAAACGGTGTATCGATAAATTATGATATTTCGGGAAAAATTATTAATAAAGTAATTTTTAAAAATGATTTGCCAGTTAACGGATTGTTTGTAAATAAATTGAATTCTAATTTAATTGTGACTTCTAACTATAAAAACAGTCTAAAAGAAGGAGAAGAAATTGCAAAAACCGACAAGGATAGTATTATTGCAAAAGGAATTTATAAAGATGGAAAACCATTTAACGGGCAATTTGTCACACCAAAAATTGAAGGCGACGAAGATGAAAATTTTCTAAGAAATTATATCAATTTTGAACAAGTTGGTTTACAACAAGTTTTTGATGCTTATAATAAAGTATTTGAATCATATTTTTTAAAAAACGGCATGAAAGAAGGAATTGTTGCAACTATTATTGACGATATAAAATCAGAAGTTGAGTATAAAAATAATTTACCCTATGATGGAATTTTGAAATCTAAAAACCATGAGACAATTTATAAAAACGGCTTTTTAGTTTCTTCAACTTATGTTCGCGATTACAATCCAGAGCAAATTCTTGAAAAAAAAGAATATGAAAAAGGTAAAATTGCGAAAGTTATTTCTTCTCAATTTAATATTTCTGTAAATTTAGAAAAAGATCAATACGATTATTTAGCATTTGATAAAAATAATGCTGAAGAAGACCAATTTCAGGGATTTGTAGGTTTTTATAAAAACGAAAAACCCTTTTCTGGTTTTTTTGAAAATGAAAATAATGAATTTAAAATCGTAGATTTTTATGAAAATGGCGTTTTAAAATATCAATATTCCAAAGATTGGTTTTCGACTTTATCAGAATCTGGAAATCAAAATACTGAACTTTCTCAAAAAGCCACTTTTAAAGATGGTAAAATTATTGACGGTAATGAATATATAAATTATGGAAAAATTATAGCCATAAAAAAATATGAAAATAATATTTTAAAAACTTTAGATGTTAATTTTTTCGAAATGCATTATTACAACAAGCTTCATTATGAAATTAAAAACGATGCAATCGAAATAACCGATTTTCAATATCCTGATATTAAAATGCTTATTAACTTTAAAAATTATTTAATGTACCCAAGAATTTTTATTGAAAATAAAGAAATGAATGCTTCTGGTTCATCAATAATTAATATTAATGACAGTTTAGTTGCCAATTCCTATGTCAATTATATGCAAGGCGAGAATGAAATAATTACAATGCAACAAAGTTCTATCGAAACTTTCGATGAAGGCATTCAGAAATTTGGTAGTAGCTTGATTATTAAAGGATATACATCTATACCAACCGAATCTAAATCTAAAAATGTTCAGGATTTATTAACCGAAATTGGCGATAAATTTGTGAAAGAAGAAGATGATGTTAAAGAAACATTATTTAATGATAATTCAGATAACGAAAAAAGCTACAAAGTCATAGCCGTATTACTCGTTGATAAAAACGGTAAACCCGAAAACGGCATTTGGATTATCAAAAACACTGATAATTCTTTTTTGATGAGATTTTATAAAAATAGTAAATTGCTAAAATCGAAAGATAAAGTTACATTTAAAAATTGTTATATAGAATCTGAGAAACTTCAAAAATAAGTTATTAGGTAAGGATAAATTCAAATATTTTAAATTAGATATATCTTTAATTTATTGAATTACAGTTTTTTAAAAAATATGAAATCAATTTATATTAATTTATGATTTATTTGTTTGCATTATACATATTTAATAACTACTTTTGCACCGCACAAAAAATAAGTTATTAGGATTTTTTTAATTACTTATTGATGTTTCGGGGTGTAGCGTAGCTCGGTTATCGCGCCTGCTTTGGGAGCAGGAGGCCGCAGGTTCGAATCCTGCCACCCCGACCAAAACTTTTACATTTTAGTTTTAAAATAAAAATGGGTGCATAGCTCAGCTGGATAGAGCACCTGCCTTCTAAGCAGGCGGTCGAAGGTTCGAATCCTTCTGCGCTCACTTAAAAACCTTCTTAATTTAAGAGGGTTTTTTTATTTGAAATTTATAAAAAACAAAAAAAAGGAATACTAAATAATATAGAATTCCTTTTTTTTATTTTAAAAATAAAATTATACTTTTAAAGCTGCTTTTTCAGCTCTTTTTTCTTTAATTAGTTCTCGAACAGCACCAAATAACCAGTATTGAACAAATCCAATTAAGAAAAACATCAACCAAAAACCTATAGTTAGTATGGTCAAGAAAAGCATAAATCCTAAATATTGTGTAAAATCAAACATAAGTTCTGATATTTTTTATTTCTATTGCAAAAGTAATTATATATTTTTATTAATCAATAAATAGTATCAAATATTTTTTTAAAACTTGATAAATATTTAAATTTGCATTATTAATTACAATTATAACCAGATATAAAATGGAATACAGAGTAGAAAAAGATACAATGGGCGAGGTAAACGTTCCAGCAGATAAATATTGGGGCGCACAAACCGAACGTTCAAGAAACAATTTTAAAATTGGCGAATCAGCATCAATGCCAAAAGAAATTATTCAAGGTTTTGCATATTTAAAAAAAGCAGCAGCTTATGCGAATTGTGATTTGGGTGTTTTATCCATAGAAAAAAGAGACGCAATTGCTCAAGTTTGCGACGAAATTCTTGAAGGAAAATTAGAAGATCAGTTTCCGTTAGTGATTTGGCAAACTGGTTCTGGCACACAAAGCAATATGAATGTTAACGAAGTTGTAGCCAACCGTGCACAAGTTCTTGCAGGCTTCAAAATTGGAGAAGGCGAACAAATTGTTAAGGCCAACGACGATGTTAACAAATCGCAATCGTCTAATGACACGTTTCCAACTGGAATGCACATTGCTGCATATAAATCGGTGGTAGAAATCACAATTCCTAGTGTCGAAAAGTTAAGAGATACATTAAACGAAAAAGCAATCGAATTTAAAAATGTTGTAAAAATTGGTCGAACACATTTAATGGATGCAACACCCTTAACGTTAGGTCAAGAAATTTCTGGTTATGTTGCACAACTAAATTATGGTATAAAAGCATTAAAAAACACACTTTCGCACCTTGCAGAAGTTGCACTTGGAGGAACAGCTGTAGGAACTGGTCTTAATACTCCTGATGGTTATGATGTAAAAGTTGCGGATTATATTGCTAAATTTACAGGTCATCCGTTTGTAACTGCCCCAAATAAATTTGAAGCTCTTGCTAGTCATGATGCAATTGTTGAATCTCACGGTGCATTAAAACAACTGGCAGTTTCGTTAAATAAAATCGCTAATGATATTAGAATGTTAGCATCTGGACCACGTTCTGGAATTGGCGAAATAATTATCCCAGAAAACGAACCAGGATCATCAATAATGCCAGGAAAAGTCAACCCAACACAATGCGAAGCCTTAACAATGGTTTGCGCACAAGTTATTGGTAACGATGTTGCGATAACAGTTGGTGGCATGCAAGGTCATTACGAATTAAATGTTTTTAAACCAGTTATGGCTGCCAATTTCCTGCAATCGGCAAGACTTTTGGGCGATGCTTGTTTGTCATTCAATGAACATTGCGCATCTGGAATCGAGCCAAATTATCCTCGAATTAAAGAACTTGTCGATAATTCATTAATGTTAGTAACTGCTTTAAACACCAAAATTGGTTATTATAAATCAGCAGAAATTGCACAAACAGCTCATAAAAACGGAACTACTCTAAAAGAAGAATCTGTTCGATTAGGCTATGTTACTGCCGAAGATTTTGACGCTTGGGTAAAACCTGAAGAAATGGTTGGAAGTTTAAAATAGTTTTATGAATTTTCTAAAAAGTTTCAATTTATTGAAACTTTTTTAGTTAAAGTCTAAAGTCTAAAGTCTAAAGTCTAAAGTCTAAAGTCTAAAGTCTAAAGTCTAAAGTCTAAAGTCTAAAGTCTAAAGTCTAAAGTCTAA
>JAYWGV010000052.1:0-6814 GCA_043778105.1 Bacteroidota bacterium | reverse complement strand
TTAGAACGCAAGCTAGATTCACATTATTTAGTGATTTATATTGATGCTACATTTGTGAGTACTCGCCGTGATAAAAGCGTTAGCAAAGAAGCTTATTTGATACTGAATTAAAAATTCCGTGAAAAGGCTATGCAATATTTTTTATTCTCGACTTGAAAAAAATAAATAAATTTATTAAAACTATTTATAGATGTTTTTCATGTAAGATTAAACGCAAAAAAAATACGTACTATTTTTCGCTAAAAAATTTTAAATGTTAATAAAATTTTACTAGATTTGTAGAAGTTATTATTTAAATTAAATGTTAATAAAAAAATAATAATTTATAATTGATTGCAGATTTAAAAATTTATTAATCCCCAAGTTCTAAATGAAAAAACTACTACTTTTAATCATTTCAATTATATTTATTCAAAACTCTTTTGGCTCATTAAACGATACTCTCATAAAGAAAAATTTAGAATTAAAAAATGCTAAAAGACATTTTGAAAACTTAGATGCTAAAATAGCTTTAAAACAAACTTTGCAATTAAAAGGTAAAACTACTAATTTTAAAAGTTTTTCTAATGCAAATATAGCAACCGATTCGATAAAAAACACCTTAGAAGAATTATTTACTAACGAGAATTTAAAATTCGTTGAACAAATAACTGGTTTTGAATTAGTTGAACTTCCTGTAGGGCTTAAAGGGCATACCAACGATGGTTTCGAAGCCGAATTGGTAATTGTCAAGGCAAAAGTTACAGCACAATATTTCGAATTAACTGCTTTTGCGAGATTACAAACACAACACAATGGAGTAAAATTATATTTTGCCGCAGATAAATTAAAATTATCTCACAGTGGCGGTGTTATTGGGGGTTGGAAATTACATTTACTAGGTTCTACCAGTTTGCCACAATTTGGAGGCAAAATGTTATTTACCATTATTGGTGGAGATATTGATAGACCATCTGGCGAATTTATAGACAAATCATTCATAGAATTTGATTGCAATGGTTTCAAAAGTTTTAGTTTCAAGTCAGACATAAGACTTGCTAGAGCTTTAGTAATTCCAGTGGGAGCCGATGGAAAACGAATTGTTTACGAGAAAGATTTAGCGCAAGATAAACTATTGGCTGTTGGCAATCCAAACTATGTTGGGGCTACATTAAATATTGATTCAACTGGTTGGGACGATTTGCTCATTCAAGTATCATTACCCAATTTCGAAGTGAAAAACCTACAAGGCTGGACATTTAATTTGCAGAATGCTGTTTTTGATATGAGTGATATTAAAAATTCGCCAGATGTTCAATTTCCAGAGATTTATACCACAAACCAACTTTTTCCTGGCGGAAATACCAATGCTTGGCGCGGGTTTTATGCCAAAGAAATAAAAGTGATTCTTCCTCCAGAATTTAAAAATAATAACCAAACAAACAGAACCGAGTTTTTAGCCCAGAATTTAATTCTCGATAATCTTGGTGTGAGCGGTCGATTTATTGGTAACAACGTTTTAGACAAAGGAAATGCTACAGGTTGGCAGTTTAAAGTTGATTTAATCGATGTTAAAATCGCTGTAAATCATTTAACTCACGGTCAATTTCTGGGTTCAATAAAACCTGCGGCAATGTCAAGTTATTTAGGTTTTAATGGCATAATTACTCCAGAAAAATACATGTTGACCGTAACCATGCAAAATGGCGATATGAAAATGTTCAAAGGAAAATTAGTTTTTGAACAAAATTCTTGGATAAAAATGGAAGTCGATAAGGCAACCGAAAAATTCAAAGCTGACGCAAACCTAAACGGATTTTTAACAATCGTAGGCAATACCGGCGACGAACCGCCAGTTGTAAATGGCGAACAAACTGATAAATTTATAGATTTTAAAGGAATCGTATTTCAAAATTTACGATTAAAATCTTATGCACAACCTTATATTCAAGCAGATTATTTTGGTTTTCCAGGTGATGCAAAACTTGGTAATTTGCCAATTAGTTTTGGGAATATTCGTCTTATCGCTCCAATTCAATCGCCAGAAATTATTGGTTTAGGGTTTACTCTTAAAGTCGATTTAATGGAAAACTCTGGCATTTATGCCGATGGAGATATCGAAATTCTTGGCAAGTTCGAAAATGCCGAATTTCAATCTTATAAATTCGACCAAATTAAAATTAACTCATTAAAGGTAGATGTCGAAAAAAGTTCATTCCATCTTTTTGGTCAAGTTCGTTTTTTTGATAATGATGTAATTTACGGCAAAGGTTTTCAAGGAGAATTAGACCTTCATCTAAAAAATTTAGATGTTAGAGGAAAAGCCAAAGCACTTTTTGCAAATAAAGATTTTAGATTTTGGTTTGCCGATTTCCAAATTGACAACACAGGAAATTCTACAAGTAAATTCAAAATTGAAAGAATAGAAGGTGGGCTCAGTTATCGTATGAAAAGAACCGATGGCAATATGGCTTGGGCTTTCAATTCTGCAATTTATCAACCTAATGCGGACATTGGTTTGGGTTTAAGAGCTGGTGCCAAAGCAACTTTTGGAGCTGGTGCAACTTTCAAAGCTAAAGCATTTTTAGAATTAGAATACAATAATACTGGCGGTCTTAATAGATTGTATTTCTTAGGCGAAGGAGCAATGATGTCTGGAAGCGATGATGTTCAAGGATCTTTAAACAGCAGTTGGGCAACCTATGACCAATTATACAATGGTCCCGAAGGTGCAGAATTAACTGGATATCTAAATGGTGGCAATTTATTAAAAATTTCCAAAAGAGCTCATCCAATTTCTGAGATTGCCAAAGATGGAAAAGTAGGTGTTTTTGTGAGTATAGAACGTGATTTTTTAAATAATTCGTTTAAAGGATTGTTCGAATTATACATGAATCTTTCTGGAATAAAAGGTTCTGGAGCCAATAATATGCTTGGTTTCGTAGACATTTATTCAAGTCCACAAAAATCTTATGTACACGTTGGGCGACCAACCGAAAGACTTGGTGCAATTTTTAAAGTTGGAGTTTATGATGTTAACGTTGGTGCCTATTTTATGACCGGCGATGTTTTACCAACACAACAAATTCCCGATGCGCGAGTTATTCAAATTCTTGGACCAGACATTATGAATAGTGGCAATAGAAATTTATCGGTGCTTGAAAACGGCAAGGGTTTCGCATTTGGACTAAATTTTAACATTCAAATGAATTATGATTTAGGATTTTTCTATGCATTTCTAGAAGCTGGTGGTGGTTTCGATATTACTCATGCGCATTACCAAGGCGTTTCATGCGCTGGAATGTCAGGTCCAGTTGGCAATGATGGTTGGTATTCTATGGGACAAGTTTATGCCTATTTATATGGAGAGTTTGGCATAAGAGTAGATTTATGGTTTATCGAAGCCGATATTCCAATTCTTCAAGCTGGTGTTGCTGTTTTATTAAGAGGCGAATTCCCAAATCCGACGCACATGGAAGGCTATGTTGGCGCATCATACAGCGTACTTGGCGGTTTGGTTAGTGGTCGCGTTCGATTTAAAGTTGAAATGGGCGAAAAATGCGATTTTATTGGAATGAGCAATGCAATTCCAGTCAAGGTAATTTCCGACATTAGTCCACGTGAAAACGAAACTGTAGATTGTTTCAAGATTCCGCAAATAGCATTTAATTATCCAGTAAATACACAATTCGCTATTGAAGGTCGAGACGGCAACAGGCGAACAGTTCGCATAAAACTTAATAGTCTCACGCTCAAGGCAAATGGACAAAACATTACAGGTTCTCTACAATGGCTGGACAATAACAGAAAATTAAATTTCGTTTCCGAAGATATTTTGCCACCACTTGAAACCATAAATGGCAAAGTAATTGTCAATTTCGAAGAATTAATTGGCAATAGTTGGACACCAATGAGCGAAGGTGGCAGCGCACTAACCGAAACCAAAGATTTTGTCTTCAAAACAACATCAGCTCCAGATTATATTCCTTTGGAAAATATTAAATATGCTTATCCTATGCCAAATATGACCAATTTTTATCCTGATGAACATAAAAACGTTTATATTAAATTAAAACAAGGACAAGATTATCTTTTTACAGGCAACAATGCGCAGTGGTCAATAAAAGGCGAAATGTTCGAAGCCACCGATAGAAAATCTCAAACTACATTATCTTATGATACAACTGCCAATAAAATAAGTTTTCCTTATGACCTTTTAACTACGCAAAAAAATGCCAAAATGCAACTTATTGCCTATGCGCCAGGCGTTAATCCGGCAGTTACACCTTCTAACTCTTTAGGAAATGTCAACGCCAATTCTGGTTCGGTCGATGCTTCTACTAATGTTAATAATACAACAATTATTAATACAACAAGTGTCAATAATGTCACAGCAAATGCTAGTAATCAGACCAATGTAGCCAAGTCGTTGCTGGAATATAATTTTGTAACAAGCAAACACACAACATTTATCAATAAAATTAATTCAATAAATAGAACGGGCAATATTTTCGAGATTGTATCTGATGCAAATGGAATTTATGCCGATGTTCATGCTTTGCATTTCTTAACCAATGTTTACGAAGTTTTTAGTACGCCAGAGTTATACGGCAATATATACAATGACAACCAACCTTTAATAAAATTGGAAGCCGTTCTTGACGAGCCCTATTTTACACAAACCATAAACCCATTGTTGTATCAAAATTATGGTGCCGAAGGAGTTACAATTACCAACCGAAATACTGGAATTCTTGGTCTTGTTCCAAAAAAATCGATAGATATTCCTGCCTATTACCAAGCCTATTTGCAAAACACGCCCAATTCTAACTTGGTCAACCAGCGTTTGCCATTTAGGTACAACATGCCCTATGCATTCAAGCAAGACCACAGCGATTTGCGTTATCAATATGTCAATAAATATTTATCTACGCCAGTCAATTTTGCAAAATACGAACAATATAAATACATTATTGACAGCACTTTCCCATACATTCCAATTGGGAATTACAAAATAAAAATAACCTACTCGTTAAACAGTGGCGAATTTTCAAGTTTTGCAGAACGAGTTTATAACCGAAATTATTAAGATTATGAGAAAGTTATTCATGAAATATTTTTTGGTTTTGATGGTTAGTTGTTTTTGTATAAATATTCACAGTCAAAAATATAAGATTGTGTATAGTGGCACTGCTTCTACCGATAGATGTCCACCAGATCCATTTCTACCTGGGAGTACTGCAAAATTAACTATTATAGGTGTTAATGCTGAAAGTAGTGTATTACTTTCAGCAACATGTGCTAATCCAATCACAGTTACAAATTTTACGAAAATTATAAATTTTAAACCATTAAAAATTATAACTAATTTTAAATCTATCCCTACAAATGGCAATTCTGAAAATTTAACAGATATTGTTAATCTTAATATCGCTAATTGTGATATTTGGAGTTCAGTAGATGCTGATTTTATTAATACATCGATAGCTATTGAACCTTTTAACTTTCAAATTGAACCTGTTATTGATTTTGAAAATACATCAACAAGTCCAAATTGTATTCATTATTTATTTCCAAATGAACTTGGTTTTGAATCTAGTATATATACTTGGGAATATTTTCATGCAGAATCTTTACAATGGTTGGAATTACCTTCTCGATTTCAAGGTTTAGCTGAATTTAGTATTAAATTGGAAGATTTTTTTGGAGTAAATGCTCAATTACAAATTAGTCAAATTATTAATTTTAGAATTAGATTTTGCGATAATAGATATACAAATATTATTTCACGAGTATTCATCCCCTGCTCACCCAACCTAACAATAAACCCACCAACAGCAATAATCCAAAACATATGCAGTGATGGTCAAACTGGTGCAGTAACTTTTAATTTTGACAGGGCGCTAGGTGCAAATGAATTTTTTAATATGACAATGTATAAGGTCACACAAACAGGTAATGCACTTGTACCACAAAGTTATCAAGTTCCCCAACAAGCTTCGTATACATTTGATTCTGCAACTAATTCTTATAAATTTAATTGGTCAGCTGGTTTAGAAGCAGGAGTCTATTTCTTAAGATATCAAACTTTTGACGGTTCAACAACTCCTGCGCAAGAAACAAGTGTTGGACAAAGCTTACCTTTCACAATAACCGCCCCAAACCCAGTAACTTTTTCCACAACCCAAGAAAACATACTTTGCAAAGGCGCAGCCACAGGCAAAATAATAGTTACAGCAACAGGTGGTTTTAACGTATATAAATACCAGTTAAATGGCGGTGTTTGGCAAGATTCAAATGTTTTTGAAAACCTTTTAAGTGAAAATAATAATATCGAAATTGATTATAACATTTTAGTTAAAGACAGCAATGATTGCGTTGCGCCATCTGGCACAAAAACTGTAAATCTTTCTGAACCAACAACCAAAATTTCTTTTGAACCTTCAAGTACCTCAATAACGCATCCAAATAGTCCAATAACAAACGGTAGCGCAGGCGTCATGGCTTCTGGTGGAACAATTAGATTTAATGAACCAATTACATACAGTTGGGCGAATGCAACTGCACCAAATATCGAAATTGCAACTGGAAATACACTAAACAATCAACCCGCAGGCTCCTACATTTGCACCGCAACCGATGCCAATGGTTGTAAAGCTTTTATCACAATAGATCTTGTTGCTTATTACGCTAACATTCAAGAAATTGCAAGTATAAATTGCTTTGGACAAAGTAGTGGAAGTCTTCGAGCCACAATTTTTGGAGGAACGCCACCTTTTATTGTTCCAACAAGTTGGACTGCAACTTCTAATAATCGTGTTTTTGAGAAAAGTAA
>JAYWGV010000051.1:0-6834 GCA_043778105.1 Bacteroidota bacterium | reverse complement strand
AGGTTAGATATTTGGCATCAATTGCCGTTGACTTCAGTCAACGGTTTAGAAGTTGGCCTTATATCGGCTTTAGCCAAAAGAGATGTCATTTTGGATAAGGATAGTTAAGAGTTTTTAATCATCATCTTTAATTAAAACTAACGGCAATTGAATTATGAAGAAAATTATGACAAGAACTTAATGCAACTTAATTTTTTAATGGTTAAGAAAAATGGTCTTGAAAAAGATATTTTGTATTTAAACAAAAAAATAATAATAAATTTAAGAATAAGCAATATAAATTGTTGAAGAGAAAATTGATACGTGATAAAAAATTATAATACGAATAGGCATAAAATAGGTTTCAACTTATTTTTCATTTTATTAACCATTTCTATGAGCGCACAAACTATTGATTTTGGAGCTTTCAAAGGGAAACCATTCAAAATTGGTGGAGGAATTTCGGCTACGTCTACTTTTTTTGAATCCAATAGAAATGATCGTCAAGCATTTACATATAATTTAACTGGAAATTTGAATTTTTCTCTATATTCATTCACAATGCCGATAAGTTATAATGTTACCAATGCTGGAAATCAGTTGGATTATAAAATTCCGTTTGACTTGAATAGAATCAGCATTAGTCCAAAGTACAAATGGGCAACTGTGCATTTAGGAGATATAAGCATGACATTTTCGCCGTATACATTGGCTGGACACCAGTTTACAGGAGCAGGAGTAGAGCTGAATCCGAATTCGCCTTTGAAATTTTCTGCGATGTATGGTAGATTTTTAAAAGCTGTTGATGATGATGAAAATCCGAAAACAATTCCTGCTTTCAAGCGAATGGGTTATGGAACAAAATTGGCATACGAACAGCAAAATCATAAAATTGGAGTAATTGGTTTTTATGCCAAAGACGAAATCAATTCTATTGCTATAGTTCCTGATGCGAAAAACGTACAGCCAAAAGAGAATTTGGTCATTGGTTTAATTGGCGAATCGCAAATATCTAAAGTTTTAAAATTATCAGCAGAATATTCTAATTCGACTATAAATCAAGATTTACGAGCTCAAGATTCAGAATCTAAAAAAGGGTTGTCAGGATTGTTTTTAAAAAATAAAACATCTGCACAAAATTTTTCGGCAATAAAATTTGGTTTCGATTTCAAGTTGAATAAAATGAATCTTGGCACTTCGTATGAAAGAATAGATCCTAATTATCAAACTTTGGGAGCTTACTTTTTCTCGAATGATCTTGAAAATATTATGATAAATACCTCAAGACCATTTTTGAAAGATAAGTTAACAATGGTTTTAAATATTGGTATTCAAAGAGATAACCTAGACAATAAAAAAAGTACAAGTACAAGACGATTTGTAGGGTCGATGAATGCTACTGCAAAATTATCTGATCAATTATTGACAAATTTTACTTATTCTAATCAATCGACAACGACAAATGCAAATCCTGATCAGTTTTTTCAAATAAATATTGCCGACCCACAGCTGAATAATATTGACCAATTGAATTACCGTCAATTGTCGCAAAATGCTTCGTTAAACACGAATTATAATTTTAAACCCAATGAAATTTCCAAGAAAAATATAGTTTTTAATTATTCATTTAATCAAGTGGCAAACCAACAAGCAGGCATAATTAGACCAGGACAATTGTCGTCTTTTCATAATTTTAATGCAGGTTATAATTATGGTTTAGTGAAATCGATGTGGAATTTTTCATCGTCAATAAACTATACTTTAAACACAATTGGTCGTGACGATTCCAGAACTTTCGGTCCAAATTTTGGTATAAACAAAAAGTTTTTTAAAGATAAATTAAACACTCAGTTTTCGGCAACCTACAACGTGAGTCAAAGCCAACAAAGCAATTCTAGCAACATGGGTTTAAGATTTAACACTGGTTATACCTATTTAGATAACCATAATTTATCGATGAATGCCTCGCAATTGTTGCGAAGTGGTTCGACAGGAAATACAGTTTTACCTGATATTAATGAGTTAACAGTAATTTTTGGATATGCCTATAATTTTTCTGCTAAAAAAACCAAACCAAAAGAATCAACATCAGAAAAGAATTTAAAGAAAAAACTAGAAGAACAAAATATAAAGCAAGGAAAATCTGGGTTTGATAAAGATAGAATATTAGGGAACTTAGAAATAGTCTCAAAACAAATTTTTGACTCAATAAATAGTGGCAAGAGAAAACTGAATTCGAGCTTTGCAGATTATATTAAAAACCAAGAAAATTTATTAACAAAAACAGCAACAACAGTAGCAAATACAAAAAATAAAGATTCTTTAAAAATCGCAAAAAATGATTATAAAAATCAAGTTGAAGATTTAGAAACCAAATGGTCAACATTCTTAACATTTGATAATCAATATAAAACAATTTGCAAAGTAACTTATGAGACATTGAAAACCGAATTTAAACAAGGACAATCATTGTATGAAATTAAGTATTTTATGCAAAAATATAAGATTAAATTAAAAAACAAAAACAATCAAAAAATAATTTTTTCTGAAATTGAAAAACATATTAAAGATAAAAAAATTCGTTTGACAAAAATCGAAAAGGATCGTTTAGCCAATTTTAATATGTCAAGAATTCTGGACGAAGTTAAATCTGTTCAAGAATTTATTTCTAAACCCGAAATGATTTTGCTGTTCGAGAAAGAGAAAGAAGCTCAATATCAGTTATTTGTCAATAAGTCACAGTTTGAAAAGATGACGAATATTTTAAAGGTTGAAATTACCGATTATTACACAAAAAAATATCTAGATGAATTTAAATAAAATTATTTTCTAAATAAAAAATAAATTAATTTTTTGCCACAAATGCTCAAAGACACAAAGAAAAATAATTTTCAAGATTTAGTTTCGTATCGTTTATGATTAATTACAAACTTTAAAATTTGAGCCTTAGTGCCTTTGTGGCAAAAAAATTAACTCAAAATTAATAAATTTGCTTTAAGCGAAAAAAATAAAAAACATGAATTTAAAAAAACTACGTTACTGCATTTTATTATTGGCTTTTTGCTTTTCGAGTCAAGCACAAATTTATCCAGTTCAAGTCAATACAGCATTGATTCCGCCCTATTTGACAACAGTTTCGGATTATTCAACGACTTTGAATGAAAAATTTGTTGCCAATTTATTTACAAGCGATTTAACTGTTAGCCAACGACAAATTCAGTTGAAATTGTATATAGAAGGCAACAATATTCAAACGACTTCGACAGCTATAATCAATGGTTATCAGCCTTTGTATTTGAATGGCGGCGAATCATTAAGGTTGACCAATGTAGATTTAGAAGCCTATTTTCGATTAGAAAATTTGCAAGGAATTAACCCAAATGTCTACGGAAATTCTTTGCCGCAAGGATTATACAAGTTTTGCATTGAAGTGATAGATTATAACACTCAAATAAAAATTTCGCAAAAATCGTGTGCAATGGCTTACTTTATAGTCAATGATCCGCCGTTTTTGAACTTACCAAGCAACCACGAAAATATTCCGTCACAAGACCCGCAAAATATTGTATTTACTTGGACACCAAGACATTTGAATGCCACGAATATTGAATATGAATACACATTGGTCGATTTGCAAGACAACCAAGCACCTTCTAATTATGCATTTGTAGTCACGCCACCGTTGTTTCAAGCAACGACCAATAACACCATTCTATTATACGGGCCAAGCCAGCCATTGCTAACGATTGGCAAGAAATATGCTTGGCGTGTTCAGGCAAAAACGCAATCGGGTTTTGGCGATACAGCCGCTTTTCAGAATAATGGTTACAGCGAGATTTATGATTTTGTTTTTCAAGGCAATTGTGACAAACCAACATTTGTATTGGCTGAGGCTTTGTCGAACAGTCAAGTTAAAATTACTTGGCAAACCAATCCGAATCATTTGAATTACATTGTTCAATATCGAAAAAAAGATACCAACCAATGGTTTGACATTGAGGCCACGACCAACGAAGTAAAACTGTATGATTTAGAGCCACTTGCAGTTTATGAATTTAGAGTTGGCGGTTATTGCACAGGCAATGTTTTGACGTTTTCGAATACTAACGAATTTACGCAACCCGCTAACAATGTGAATGTTGTGAACTGTGGCATTTCGCCAGATATCGATTTGAGCAATCAGCAACTTTATAGTGGCAATTTGGGCGAAGGCGAAACATTTTTGGCAGGCGATTTTCCGGTTCATGTAACCGAATCGACCAATGCATCAGGAACTTATTCTGGAAAAGGTTGGACCAAAGCACCCTATTTAAACAGCATTAGATTGGCGGTTTTATTTACAAATGTAAAACTGAATACCGATAAAAAAATGCTTGCTGGCGAGGTCAAAGCAGTTTATGACCCAACTTGGTCTAATATTGCCGATATTAATGTAATTGTCGATCAAGTCGAAAATGTTCTTGATATTTTTCAACAATCTAACGATGTTCATACTCATTCGGTGCCATTTGTAATTGGTTCGGCGACAAATATTACTGTCGTTAATGGACAAATTGTTGTTGTAAATTCTGCAACTGGTCAAACAGGCGCAACCTATGACCACGATACTGGCGAAATGACCACAATTACCGATGCTAATGGAAATGTTTACACCGTTTCGCCAACTGGTCAAGTGCAACAGGTTGGTGTAGGAATTGGTATTCCGTCTGCGACAAATACCGAAAATGTTGCTACAAATGGTTCTGTTACAGCACTTTCGAATGTTGGTATTCAAGTGACTTTTAAGAAAAGTAATATTTCTGGAAAAGAAAGCATTGCAGCCGAAGATAAAGGCTTTTCTTCATTGGCACCAGCCAAAATTAAAGCGTTGTACAAAATTATAAAAGATGGTCAAAATGCAGATTATCCGTTGTATTATAAAGCAATTATTAACGCAGAAAATGGCGATGCATCGTATGAATATGTCATTGCCGAAATAAAAATAACTGATAATAACATAAAAATTGACAGCCTTATTTTCAACAAAAAAGGTGTCAAAGTCATTGCCGAAAATTTATCTAATCAAGGCACAATCATTCGCAGGTTGTTAAAAATTCCAGCGTTTACAACTATTGGCGAAGAAGAAGTTTTGGCATTGTTAAAAAATGGCAATCAAAAACAAAAAGTAGTTGGCGCCATGATTGCTGTTCCAATAAAAGACGTTGGTGCGGTTAATGTGACATTGATTCCAGTAAATGGAGCAACAATTACAGCCGCAACCAAAACACAACTGAATGCTATTTATGCGGGAACTGGTGCAAGATTAAATACCACAATTGCAGCCAATTACAGTTCAACCAAAACCACTTTGGATTGTGGTTCAAGTGGTTTTTTTGCCAATTACACTAGCGACCAAAAAGCGTTTATTGATGCTTATAAATTAGCAAATCCTGCACAAAGCGATCAATATTACATTTTTGTTACCAAAAACATAAGCCCGACAGGTAGACAATTAAACGGTTTCATGCCTTTGCACCGTCAATTTGGTTTTGTTTTTAGCGACCAAACAACTGGCAATGAAGTCAAGAGTGACGATGTTTCTGGACTTGCGAGTGTCATTGCCCACGAATTAGGTCACGGTGCATTCGAGTTGGAACACCCGTGGGAAAAATACAAATATACGCAAGGTGCAGGCACCACGCCCTGGCTCATGGATTATGAAAAAGGGACACAGATTCCGTTTAGCGATTGGCAGACAATTAGCCACCCGAAGACTAAATTATATATTTTTCAGGGTGATGAGAGTGGGGCGCAAGCAATTGATAATTATAACATTACCGACAATGATGCCTATTTTCTAGCACCAAATGGCAGACCAATACATTTGCCAAAAGGTTCTAAAATATTTCAAATTTGCGTTGATAACACAAAAATTTCAAGTCAATATCTATTTGGTTTTGGAATTCTAAATGCTGTAACTTGGAAATATTATACCATTAGCAATGATCCAAATTATACAAAATTTAATGGTTACTTTCAAGTTAATGTAAATTCTAATTTCAGAATTGAAAGTTGGACAAAAGACACAAATAACAATCGAATTGAATATAAATTTAGTAATTTATCTAAAAATCAAATAAAAAATAAAACTCAGAAAATTGTATTTATAAAAAACAGAAATAAATTAAATACAGCTGATTTAAATTCTGATACAAATTTAGAACATTACTTTTATTTTTATGAAAAAGACAAGGTTTTTGGAAACATAAATTACAACGAAATTAATAATTCTATTGTTGCTTGGAGTTCAGAACCTACAACTGGATTAATAGAATGGGATAAAAGTAATCTTTTTCCTGGTGGTGGTTGTAATCCAACACCAGCACAAACCAACGCAAACGAATCTTCAAACAATGTAACAATTAACAATTTGGCTGGAGTGCCAATTGATTTTACAAACAATCTAACAACTGAAACAAAAGAATTAGGCGTTCCGATACAGTATAATATTTATAAAGAAGGCGATGTTGTTCCTACCGAAAAATTAGCTAACGGATTAACATTTAACGTAAAAGTAAAATATGTTGACGGCGAATGGGTTGTTGACACAATAACTCAAATTGGCGCTAATGGCGAAAAATACAATCCTTATGCACAACTAAACAACATGATTAATGCTTGTTTAGATCAAAAGTACAGCGATTACTTAACCTTATTAAGGGATTCTCAAATTTATATACAAGCTGGTAAATATAAAAAAATAGCTTATGAAATTGTTTTAAAAGTTTATAATAATTTATTTTTTTTAAGATGCTTCTTTAAAGATGACGGAAGTGTAAATGCCAATTGTGGCGTTTCAGAATATGCAAAAGGACT
>JAYWGV010000050.1:0-34636 GCA_043778105.1 Bacteroidota bacterium | reverse complement strand
GTACAGCAAAAATGAGTATTAGAACTAAACGATTAAAAGCAGCTTGGGACAATAATTTTCTATTGAAAATACTAGGATTTTAATGCGTTTGCCCTGCGAAGTTGACGTAGCTGTTTTACAACTTGATTCTAAACAATTGCCAGATACTGTGTCGAATATTATTAATTTAAACGACGCAATTAGCGATGACATGTCGATTAAACCTGGTGTAAAAGCTGTACTAATTGGTTATCCAATGGGAATGACTTTGGCAAATACTAGAAAAGGAATTAAAGTGCAAGTATATGAAGGTCAAATAAATAAAGAATCTGATGGCGTGAGTTTGCAATACAATGTAACTTCAACTCATGGCGCAAGTGGTTCGCCAGTTTTTAACGAATGTGGCAATTTAATAGCCGTAAATTATGCTGGATACGATGAAGCGCAAGGATATAATTTTGGGATTGTTGCAAAACACGCCATCGAATTAATGAATTAAATAATAATTTAAAATAAATACAATCAAAAATGAAATCAATTAAAATATTACTTTTATTATCAATTTTTGTAACATCTTGTGGTGTTCAAAAATTCGAATCGCCAGAATTTTTAGCACGAACAGCCAATCATAAAATGGTTGCCATTTTGCCGCCAGTTATTCAATATTCCAATCCAAAAACCGGAAGTATAATTTTGAATAATGACAAAACTGTTCAAATGCAAACCGAAAGTTACACATTACAAAAACATTTGTACCAAAGATTATTAAATGAAAAAACCAAAAAAGATCCAATTACAATTAATTTTCAAGATGTTATTCGAACTAATGACTTATTGAAAAAGAGTAAAATTGAAACTAAAGATTTACTTGATAAAACGCCAGAAGAATTGTCTAAAATTCTTGGTGTAGATGCTGTCGTAGTAAATAGAGTTGAAAAAGAAATTATAATTGACGAACAAATTATGGGTATTGCCAATGTCGGCATTCAGATTCTAGATGCAATAAAAACTCTTGGAGAAAATGCAACTCCCGCAAGAATGATTCGAACTGGAGTTATGAAATTGAATTCAAGTTTGAATGATGGAAAAGATGGATTTGTTTTATGGAATTCGTTTAAAGATTTTGATATTACTATAGATAATTTATCCGATGATATTTTGACACAATATGGCAATCAATGTGCAAGAAGTTTTCCATATCGTACAAAAAAGTAAAAAAAATAACACATCCAAATTTTTAAAAACCATGAAATCATATTTTTTTCATGTTATTTTTTTTGGTTGTGTTATAGAAAATTTGGATATAATTAAAATATTCGTATATTTTGTCATTTCGACGAAGGAGAAATCACATTAGTTGCTCACGTTATGAGATTTCTCCTTCGTCGAAATGACAAAAGTATTAGTTTCCTATATTACAGTGCTAGTTTTTTTTAAATCTACAATATTCTGTAACAGAACCTTTTTTTTTAATAAATCAATTTGATTCCGAACTCCATTTTTCGCTTATTAATTTTGCAGTATTTATCATTTCTAAATCCCAAGAATCGGTGTTCCAATATTTTAAATTTAGGTTTTTGATGTCATTTGGATTTATGTTTTTCGATAAAGTTTTAGATAAAATTTGTTGTTCTTGATACAATTGTAAATCAGAAAATGGGACTTTTTCCAAATCAAATTTTTTTGTCCAAATTTTATTGCTTTCAATAAATTCTTGATTATTTACAATACTTTTGATTTTTAAAAAATCTTTTTGATATTGAATAAAATCCAAATCATCAAAAAATGAATTTCCAAGTCTTTCAAAAATTACAAAATCTATATTTTTACATTTTTCAAGCACTTTGGGCAGGAATTCAAAAATTTCGTTTAGAACATTACCATCATGTGTATCGCGCCTGATTTTTTTGTGCTTATAATATAAACTGTCTTGCCAACTTCCGCCCGAAATGTGAATTTCTTTTACTTCGCTTAACGGATAAAATTTTATCAATTCATGCATATCAATCTCGAAATTATGCGATTGACAATAAATATTGTGCAAATCAAGAATTAAAAATCCATTAACAGAATCAATGATTTTTGCAATAAATTCGCCTTGTTGTTCAACATCAGATTTTGAAAAAGAAAATGCCAGATTTTCTATTCCGACTGGAAGTTGCGCCGCATCTTGAAGGCGTTTTATGCGGTCGATACCAATTTTTAGAGTTGTATTGTTTAATGAAACTGGCAATGGAAAACCAGCGTGATAATCCTGGCTTGACATAAAACCGAAATGTTCCGAAATGTGAGTATATTGTCGCTTTTGGATTTCAATTTTTAACTTTTCTAACCAAAATTCTTGTCTTTTTGTCCATTTTGCATCGAATAATGAATAATAAACTCCGTGACCAATTAGTTTATTTTCGGTTGCAAATGCATTGAGTATTCCAGAAAGCCATTCTGGTTCAGGATTTTGAATAGTATCAAATGACCATTCGATGGCATCGATTTCTGAATTTTGAAATAAAGGCAAACAAGCTTTTAGAAAATTGCTTTCTGGCATAATTGCTATTCCAATGCTTGGCGTTTTCATATAAAATTAACCTTTACCACAAGGTGGACAATAGGTTCCATTCTCGGTTTTAACCAAACGTTTCGGAATTTTAGTACTATCAACTTGATTAGTCGCAGTTTTTATTTTTCTTTTTTTTATTGGTACAACTCTTTTGTTATGTACAATTTGTCCCGATGCACCAACTGATACAAAAATCATAGAAACCAGTAATATTTTAGTTAGTTTCATAAATATTAATTTTAAGAGTTTTTTATCCCATTCCGCAAGCTGGACAATTTTGAGAATTATGAATTTCTTGTTCGGATTTTTTAATACTGTCTTTTTTTACTTTTTCAATTTCTGCTTTGGTTTTGTTTTTTACTTCTAGCTTATTTTTGCAACCGACCAAACAACTTGCCGAAACCATTGATGCTAAAACTATTTTTGATATTTTCATGATGCTTTTTTTAAAATACAATCAAAATTGATGCCTGAAATTTAATATTCTCCTTTTCTTTTAAAACGAACGTCATCTTTTTTTATAAATTCGGTTTTTCGAATTATTGGTTTTGGTTTTTCGTAACTAGCTTCTTCGGTTTTGCTCGAAGGTTCAATTAATTGATTGAGTTCTTTTATTTCTAAATCGGTTAAATCTCGATGGCGACCAACGGGAACATCAAGCGAAATATTGATGATTCGGGTTCGTTTTAGTGCTGTAACTTCGTAGTCTAAATATTCGCACATTCGGCGAATTTGGCGGTTTAGACCTTGTGTCAAAATTATCCTGAATGTGGTTTTACTAATTTGTTCGACCTTGCATTTTTTAGTTATTGTTTCAAGAATCGGCAATCCATTACTCATTTTTTCGATAAATCGTTCAGTAATCAATTTGTTAACTGTTACAATATATTCTTTTTCGTGGTTGTTTCTGGCACGTAGAATTTTATTGACAATATCACCGTCATTGGTCATAAAAATTAATCCTTCGCTGGCTTTGTCTAGTCGACCAATTGGGAAAATTCTTGTTGGATAATTGATGTAATCGACAATGTTGAATTTAACATCAAGATTGGTGGTACATTCTATGCCGACTGGTTTGTTGAATGCTAAATAAATTGGTTTTTCTTTTTTGTCGTAGATTAATTTTCCGTCAACACGCACTTCGTCATGGCTTGAAACTTTGGTGCCTAGCTCTGGAACAACACCGTTTATGGTTATTCTGCCTGCGTCGAGTAACTTGTCGGCTTCACGGCGGGAACAATAGCCAGTTTCTGATAAAAATTTATTGATTCGGGTTAGATTTTCTTCCATTTTTATTTTTTGAATCTTTACAAATATAAAACAATCATTCCCGATTTAACCCCGATGGAAGGGAAAATCCTTTTTTATTTTTAATTGTCACGGGTTTAAACCCGTGACAATTGAAAATAAAAAAGATTGGAATGAACAGCGGGAACAATCATTCCTGAAAAAGCAAAATCATTCGTTCCTTAATATTGTAACCATTTATAAAGTTCTCGCCAAGTTGGTTTTTTACCATACATTAATATTCCTACTCGGTAAATTTTGGCCGCAAACCAAACAACACAAAAGAAGGTTGCGAACAAAATCGTTATCGAAATTAGGACTTGCCACCAAGGTACGCCAAACGGAATGCGCATCATCATGACGATGGGCGATGTGAGCGGAATGAAAGAGAAAATGGTTGCAACGTCGCCATGCGGATCATGAATTACTGTGAAAAAACCAATGTAAACGCCTAGTATAAGCGGCATAATGATTGGTAAAAGAAATTGTTGCGAATCGGTTTCGGAATCGACGGCTGCACCAATTGCTGCGTAAAACGAGCTGTATAAAAAATAACCACCAATGAAATAAATCACGAAACTGATGAGAATTGTTGCTATTGGCAAAGTCCAAATTTCGGTTAAATACATTGTTGCGCTTGCTGCAAATTCGGATTGTGCCGATTGCATTAATTCGGGTGGAATGTTGTTAGTCGGTGTGGCATTGATTCCGAAAAATGCCGATGCAATGAACATTAAAGCCAATCCGAGAATTGCCCAAATGAAAAATTGTAAGATTCCAGCCAATGATGTTCCGATGATTTTGCCCATCATTAATTGAAATGGTTTGACCGACGAAACAATAATTTCGATAATTCGATTGGTTTTTTCCTCTATAACGCTGCGCATGACCATGTTGCCATAAATGATAATAAACATCATTATTAGGTAACCAAATGCGCCACCAAGAATAACTTTTATTTCGTTAAGCCCTTTTAAAGTTTCTTTTCCGTCTGATTTTATTAATGAAATTTCGACTTTGGATTGTGCTTTTTGAATGGCAATTGTGTCAAGATTTGCCAATTCGAAATTGTTTTTGGTGATTTTATTTTGAATAATATCTTGCAAACCAGCAATTTGAGAAATACTAGGACTGTCGTTAGAAATGTATTGTATTTTGGTTTGTAAAGTTGTTAGATTTTTAGAATTGGGTATGAATAGCAAACCGTCATAAGATTCTTTGGCAACACTATCGTTTAGAATTTTTATATCGACCGATGATAAATCGACGTACTTAAATTCGGAATTCGACTTGAATTCTCTCGCAAAAACTTGACTTTGATCGTGAATTGCTATCGTTTTTTGGTCGGCTTTTATTGATGCCAAATAACCTACGAATCCTGCGATAAAAACAAAAATTAATGGACTTAAAAAAGTCATGACAATAAATGATTTATTGCGAACTTTGGCAATAAATTCTCGTTTAATGATAAGTTTTAGAATTTTCATTGATTTATTTATTATTATCAATTACATAATTCAAAACTTTGGTCATTAAATGCACACGATCTTTGCCACCAACGTTGTGTTTGTGCATTGGGTAAGCGAAAAAATCGACTTGCTTTTCGGCTTCAATAAACTTTTTTAATAAGGCATAATTGTGTTGCATTACGACAACATCATCTGATGTACCGTGAATTAAAAGTAATTTCCCTTTCAAATTTTTTACATAATTTAATGTGCTTGCTTCGTCAAAACCTTTTTGATTTTCGGCTGGCGTGTCCATGTATCGTTCGCCGTACATTGCTTCGTAATATTTCCAATCGGTTACTGGACCGCCTGCAATTCCGACTTTGAAAGCGTCAGGTTTGCGCAACATTAACGATGTTGTCATAAAACCGCCATAACTCCAACCGTGAACTGCCAGTCGATTTTCATCAACGAATGGCAATGATTTTAAATAATCTACACCTTTTATTTGATCATCAATTTCATTTTTTCCGCAATTGCCGTGAATGACACTTTCGAATGCAAATCCTCGATTGTCCGAACCTCGATTGTCAACCGTGAAGACTAAATAACCTTGTTCTGCCATCCAAAACATCCAAAGATTGGCGCCATCAAGATAGGAATTTGTTATCATTTGAGCGTGTGGTCCACCATAAACGTAAACCAAAACTGGATATTTTTTCGAAACATCGAAATTGCTTGGTTTGATTAATCTTGTGAATAAATCGGTTGTTCCATCGGCTGCTTTTATAATTTTTACATCAGATGTGCCAATTTCGAAACCTTCATATTTATTTTTACTTTCTAATAATGTTGTTGCTTTTAAATTTTTATCATATAATAACGATTTCGATGGCGTTGAATGATTAGAATATTCATCGAAAAAATAATTTCCGCTTGATGAAATAACAATGTTATGAACGCCTAAATCTTTGGTAATTAATGTTTGTTTTCCTTTTAAATCGACTTTATAAACCAGCATATTAGTTCCGTTTTCGCCAGTTGCTTTGAAATAAACTTCGGTTCCAGCTGCATTTGCGCCAATAATTTCTCGAACAGGAAATTTATTATTTGTCAATTGTTTAATTAATTTTCCGTCAAGCGAATAATAATACAATTGCTGGAAACCATCTTTTTCTGAAAACCAAATAAAGTTATTAGAATTTTTATTCGGGAAAAATGCATCGTGTTCAGGTTCAACCCATTTTGGGTTTTTCTCGTTTAGAATTGTTCGCACAAATGCTCCAGAATTGGCATCGTAAACATTCAAATTCATATCGTTTTGACCACGATTTACTTCGGCAATCAAGACAAATTTTTCGTCTGGCGACCAAGATAAATTAGTTAAATAATCATCAGAAACGCCAGATTTAGGACTAATAAAAACTGTTTTTTTGGTTGATAAATTATAAATTCCGACTTTTACTTTTTCGGATTTTTGTCCAATCATTGGATATTTAATACTGATTAGTTTTCCTGGCAATTCGTTAGAATCAAGTAACGGATAATCAGCAACATCGGTTTCGTCTTTTTGATAAAATGCCAAGTAACTTGATTTTGGTGACCAAAAAATGCCGCCAGATATTCCGAATTCGCTTCGAGACATTGTTTGTCCAGAAACTATGTTTTTGTCTGAATTATTAGTTATTGCAATTTTTTGTTGGTTTTTATCAGCATAAAATAAATTGTTATCTTCAGTAAAAGCTATAATTTGTTTAGCATTATCAAAAGTTTGATTTTCTGCGTTTTCTGGAAGATTTTGAATATTTTTACCCGATTTAGATACTATCGAATAAGTAAAAAATTTTCCGTTTTCGGATAATAATATTGTGTTGGCATCAATCCATTGTGTTCCAAAAAAGTTTTTTATTTTGGTTTCTAAAGCAGTATTAATCTCAGACAAAGTTGCAAGATCGGACGTTTTAGAATTTTTCGCATCGGCAGATAGCATTTTGGTCCACGAATCAGCATAATAAACATATTTTTCAGAATTCGGAATCCATTGAAAACCAGTTAGTTTATCGGCACCAAATTTTCTATTTTGTTGCAAAACACTTTCTTCTAAAGTAATTTTTTTAAGTTGTGAAAATGTTGAAATTGAAATAATAAAAATTAATAGTAGAATTGTATTTTTTTTCATTTTGATTTTTTTAATAATGATAGCGGCAAGATGCAATGATTAAATTATCATCTTGAATTGTGTATACCAACCTGTGTTCTGAATCGATTTTTCTAGACCAAAAACCTGCTAATTGATGCTTTAAAGGTTCTGGATTTCCTATTCCTTCGAATGGTGTTCTTAATGTTGACTTTATTAATTCGTTAATTCTTTTTAATTTAGATTTATCTGTACTTTGCCAATATAAATATTGTTCCCAAGCATTTATTTCCCAATTAATTTTCATTACTCGATTAATTCTTTACTAATTAAATTTCCGTTTTTGATGCTTTCAATAGATTTTAATAGAACATCTCTATTTTTACCCGTTAACAAATAATTGGTTTCATTCAAAGAATTATATTCGTCAAGTGATATGAGTACTAAGTCTTTGTTATCTTTTCTTTTTACGATAATTTCTTCCATATCATCTGTAACACAATCCATCCATTTTTTTAGATTTAATCGCAAATCTGTATAGTTTATAACTCTCATAAGAAATTTATTTGATGTAAAAGTAATGACAATAACTCAATTAAGTTATTTATTAAGTTATTATTTTGTATTATAATAAATTAGTTTGAAAGAAATATTTTAATAAAAGTACATATCCAATGGCAACCATAACCGAAATTAGGTTTCCTATTAAATAAAAATCGTTGTATTTATTTTCGATTTCGGGCTTTTCTTCGTGTTTTAATCTTGTGCCAAGTTTTAATGCGCTAAAAAAGGTTAAAGCGTGTGGATAATCATTAAATAAACAAAACATTAAAAACATTCTTTCGATAATTCCTTTAAATATTGATCGAAAATCGAAACCCATTTTCTTATAAAAAACTTGCGAAATAACCGAAAACATAAATGCCAATATTATTTCTGCAATCAAAATTAATATTGCAACAATAAAGTAGCTCATTTTCTTAGTTTTAAATCAATTATTGACAATATTACTCTTTTTATTGCAAAATAAGAATCGATATTCAAATTTTTATTGCGTTTCCAGATTTGCGATTTATCTTTATTAATTGCAAGCGCCACTTTTTTATAATCTTCTAAATCTATAAATTGAGTTAATAATTGGTAATCTTTCTTAATATTCCAACCATCTACAATGTTTTGAAAAACCACAAATGATTCATTTAAAAGATGATATTTTGGTTCACTGTCAAGTTTAATAAAAAAACGTGATTTGGTTTTTTTAAGGTCATTTAAATAATTTCTAGCATCAGTCAACCCTTGTCCAAGCATTTCGTAAGATCGAATTGGATTGATTTCTGTATCAATTTGTCCTTGATTAATGACGTAACGAAGTTTAAAATCAATATTGTTTTTAACTATAAATTCTTCTATGAAATAGATAATTTCTATTGCATTTGGTACGCTTTTTACAACACCTTGAAATTCGTCACCCAGCGTAATTGTTAGAGGTGATTCAATATTTTTTTTAAAAATCGAGTTAGAATGGTCGACAATTTGTCTAAAAAAATTCATTGAATTAATAGAATTTTTAGACCCACTGTCTTGAATATCAGCCATTAAAATAATATTTTTAAAATCTTGAAGCATAATTCTATGTCACTTTTTCTGACACAAAACAGTTTGTGTCACTTTTTCTGACACAAAACAGTTTGTGTCAGTTTTAATGACACAAATATAGTTATATATTTAGTTTAATAACTAAATATACTAATTATTAAATTTAAAAAAGCGACTATTTTTTTAAATTTTAACTATTAAAATATTCAATAAATCATCAATATCTCTTTTATATCATATTCTTGCAATATATCATTTTCAGTTAATAATTGCAATTTTCCGTTTCTAGAAACTTGCTGAATTATTCCCATGAATTTTAAATCAGCATTATTTTTAAAAGCCATTATATTTCCCTTTTTAAAAAGTTTATCGTTATATAATGTCCAAAGTTGGGTTTGATTGTTGTTTTCGAGTTCCAAAATATTTTTTTGAATAGATTTTATAATTTTATTTAAAATAATTTCTTTATCAAAATCTTTATACATAATGTTTTTTATCGAACTTGCATTTGGCAAATCATCAAAATTAGTTTGGTTAACATTCAATCCAATACCAATTATTGAATATATAGAATTGTCAGATTTAATAATGTTTTCGATCAATATTCCAGCAATTTTTTTATTTCCTGACATAATGTCGTTAGGCCATTTTATTGATAATTTTGGAATATTTTGACTTTCCAAAACATTGATAATTGATAACGCAATTGCAACATTTAAATCGAAAATCTCATCAATATTGGTTAAAACATTTTTAACTAAAACACTAACAATTAGATTTTTACCAGATTCAGAAACCCACTTTGCACCCATTTGTCCTTTGCCGTTTGTTTGCGTTTTGGCTGTAACGACTGTATAGTTTTGTATACTAACATCATTAGATAAACCTTTCAAGAAATCGTTGGTAGAATCTATGGCATCGAGTTTGATTAATTTCATTTACAAACAATTTGTTTTGGAATAAATATCAGAAAAATATTATAAAAAAATTAACCAAATATTATCTTGTGTTGATACCAAAAATAAGCTTAAAAAATGGTAACTTTGCAAATTATATAAAAAATAAATGAGTAAGAAAGAAATAAATAATGATGATTTGTTGGCAAATATCATTTTGGGAATTGAAGAAGTAAAAGGTGAAGATATAAATATATTAGATTTAAGAGATATTGACAATGCTGCTTGTGATTATTTCGTTATTTGCAACGGAAATTCAAATACACAAGTCAATGCAATAATGAGTTCGGTTCAAAAAACTGTATCAAAATCTATAAAAGACAAACCTTGGCATGTTGAAGGTGGCGACAACGCAGAATGGATTTTAATGGATTATGTTAATGTAGTAGTTCACGTTTTCCAGAAACACATTCGCGAATATTACAACATCGAAAGTCTTTGGGGCGATGCCAAAATTACTTTAATCGAAAATAAATACTAAAAAACCTAAATGGCAACCGAAAACAAAAAACCAACTCCAAAAAAAATAAAAATTAGTCCTTGGTGGATTTACGGAGCAATAATAATTGCACTTTTTGCTTGGAATTTTTCTCAAACTGATATGGAAATTTCTGATCCAAAGAAAATTTCATCATCCGAATTTAATACCTTTTTAGATAAATCTGAAATCGAAAAAGTTATAGTTTATGAGAAAACTATGGCCGAAATTTTTCTAACTAAAACTTCATTGGCTACTGCAGCTCATAAAAAAGTGCAATTAGACCCGTTTAAAAAACCAAACAAAGGACCACATTATTTTGTGCAAATAGGTAATGATGAGATTTTTCAAAATCAATTAGAAAAAGCACGAACCGAAGGAAAATTAAAAGATTACAGCTTTGCAGCCAAAAATCAATTGGTCGATTTATTATGGTCAGCGTTGCCATTTGTATTACTAATAGGAGTTTGGATTTTTATAATGCGCAGAATGTCGGGCGGAAATGGTCCTGGCGGTCAAATTTTCAGCATCGGAAAATCTAAGGCAAAATTATTCGACGAGAAAAAAGATACAAAAACAACTTTTAAAGATGTTGCAGGACTTGAAGGCGCAAAAGAAGAAGTTCAAGAAATTGTTGAATTTTTAAAAAATCCAGAAAAATATACCAATCTTGGCGGAAAAATTCCAAAAGGAGCATTGCTAGTTGGACCACCAGGAACAGGTAAAACTTTGTTAGCCAAAGCAGTTGCTGGCGAAGCAAATGTACCTTTTTTCTCTTTATCAGGTTCAGATTTTGTTGAAATGTTTGTTGGTGTTGGAGCATCTCGAGTTCGAGATTTGTTCAAACAAGCCAAAGACAAATCGCCAGCAATTATTTTTATTGACGAAATTGATGCTGTTGGTCGTGCTAGAGGAAAAAACACAATGTCAGGCGGAAATGATGAACGTGAAAATACACTAAACCAACTACTTACAGAAATGGATGGTTTTGGAACCAATACTAATGTAATTGTTTTAGCAGCAACCAATAGAGCAGATGTTTTGGACAAAGCATTAATGCGCGCTGGACGTTTCGACAGACAAATTTATGTTGACTTGCCGGACATTCGCGAACGTGCAGAAATTTTTAAAGTACATTTAGAACCTTTGAAAAAAGTCGAAGGTTTAGATTTGGACTTTTTAGCAAAACAAACGCCTGGTTTTTCGGGTGCTGATATTGCCAATGTTTGTAACGAAGCTGCATTAATCGCCGCAAGACACGATAAAACTGCTGTTGACAAACAAGATTTTCTTGATGCTGTAGATAGAATTGTTGGTGGATTAGAAAAGAAAAATAAAATAGTTACACCAGACGAGAAAAAAGCGATCGCAATTCACGAAGCTGGTCATGCAACCGTGAGTTGGATGTTAGAGCACGCAGCACCTTTAATAAAAGTAACAATTGTGCCGCGAGGTCAAAGCCTTGGAGCAGCTTGGTATTTACCAGAAGAAAGATTAATTGTTCGTCCAGACCAAATGCTTGACGAAATGTGTGCAACAATGGGCGGACGTGCTGCTGAAAAAGTAATTTTCGATAAAATTTCGACTGGCGCATTAAGCGACTTAGAAAAAGTAACTAAACAAGCAAGAGCAATGGTGACTGTTTATGGCTTGAATGATAAAATTGGAAATATTACTTATTATGACTCTTCGGGTCAAAGCGAATATAATTTTTCTAAACCATATTCCGAAGATACTGCGATGATTATTGATAAAGAAATTTCTTTATTAATCGAGAGTCAATACCAGCGTGCCATTCAGATTTTGAATGATAATAAAGATAAATTAAACCAATTGGCGAATATTCTCATCGAGAAAGAAGTTATTTTTAAAGATGATTTAGAATTAATTTTTGGCAAACGACTGTTCGATAAAAACTTGCAGGAAGAAACATCTTTATAAACGAAAAATAAATAACAAAATAATTAATCCTAATCGAAATTTTCTTTTAGGATTTTTTTATTAATATATTTTTAGCTGTTAAATCTAAATCAACGATATTTACAAGATTTAATAAAATTTTAGAAAAAAATTATCTTTCGATGAGTAATTTTATTGATTTTCTTCTTTCTGGTTCAATTCTTTTATTGGCATTTTTGGCGTTAACAAATCCTAATAAAGTCAATATTAAGGGGAATTTATGGTTTGGGTTATTTTTATTGTGCATTTTTTCAGCAACATTAGAATCATTTTTTTATGAAAACAACGATTCGTTTAAAAATAATTTGTTAATAAATATTATTGGACTACCAGCCTATTTCTTGGCACCAATATTTTATTTAAGCATATTGCATTATATTAAACCTAATTTAGTTTGGGATAAAAAACACAATTTGCACTTTTTATCAGGAATAATATTTTCTGTTTTGGTTATTCTATTACTTATAAATTTTAAAAATTCCGAAAACATTCAGTCATCTAATAAAAGTTTGATAGAATTGTATCAATATATTTCTTATTTCTTTTTAGGAATTTTTCCTTTTCAATTAATAATTTATAGTTTTTTGACTTATAAAAAATTAAAAAATCATCAAAAAAATATAAAAATTTTTAGTTCAAATACAGAAAATATTGATTTAAAATGGTTAGAAAATATTGTAATAATTATATGTTTACTATTATTTATCTGGATTTTAGACATTGTTTTTAATATTTCAACAGCAAAATTTCAATTAATAAATTCATTTTTATTGATTGGAATTTATTTTATAGCTTATCATTTTATTAAACAAAAAGAAATTTATCCGTTTTCAAAAATTGAGCAAAACGAAATTATTGAAATCATAGAAGAATTTGATGTTATTGATGTAAAGAAAAAACTAATTGATGATGATAAACTTGAATCTCAAAAAATTGATTTATTAAATTTAATTCAAAGTAAAAAACCTTATTTAGATTCAGAAATAAGTTTAATAAAATTGGCTTCAGAAATGAATTGCACGCCACATCAATTATCATATATAATCAACAATGGTTTCGACGAAAATTTCTATCAATTTATAAATCGTTTTAGGATAGAAGAAGCTAAAAAACTCATCTTGAATCCGAATATGAATCATTTAAGTTTATTAGGAATTGGTTTTGAAGTTGGATTTAATTCTAAATCGGTTTTTAATACTACATTCAAAAAAAATACTGGAAAAACACCATCAGAATTCAAAAAAATAACGCAAAATATTGAATTTCAATAATTTAAAAAAGGTTCGGATTTATAATTCGAACTATTTTTTTTAAATAAACTTTTGATATTTGCCAAAAAAAACTATGATAGAATTTATTATCTTCACAATCGAAAAAATAATTTCAATTATAATCGAAATTGTTAATATTTTTTTAACATAAGAATTGTAATAAAAAAAGTTTTAAATCGTCTTACAATTAAACAAAACAAATTTTATGCCCATCAAAAAAAAATACTTTTTAATTTTCTTATTCATTCTAGGGATTTCGACTAATTATTCTCAAGAAAAATTCACAATTTCTGGAACAATTTCTGATGCTAAAAACAACGAAACATTAATTGGTGTTAATGTAACTTTTCCTGATTTAAAATCGGGAATTACTACCAACGAATATGGCTTTTACTCGATTACATTGCCAAAAGGAAAACACCGAATGTTAATAACAGCAGTTGGTTTTCAATCAAAAGAAGAAACAATTGAACTTTCAAAAAACATTAAATTTAATTTGCAATTATCTAACAATGAGCAAATTCTAGAAGAAGTTGTAATTGATAATAAAAAAACCAAAACCAACATTAGATCTACCGAAATGAGTGTCAATAAACTCTCGATTTCGGCGATTAAAAAAATGCCCGTTGTTCTTGGCGAAGTCGATGTAATAAAATCGTTATTACTATTGCCAGGCGTTACCAATGCTGGCGAAGGCGCATCGGGTTTTAATGTTCGTGGTGGTGGCGCAGACCAAAATTTAATACTTCTTGACGGAGCAATTATTTTTAATTCATCGCATGTTTTTGGTTTCTTTTCGGTATTTAATCCAGATGCAATCAAGGATTTAAAACTTTATAAAGGTGGAATTCCCGCAAGATTTGGCGGTCGAGCATCATCGGTTTTAGAGATATATCAAAAAGATGGAAACAGCAAAAAATTTAGTGCCAATGGTGGAATTGGTATAGTTTCAAGCCGATTGCTTCTTGAAGGTCCAATTGATAAAGGTAAAGGTTCGTTTTTGGTTGCCGGAAGAGGTTCATATGCACATTTATTCTTGAAATTATCCGAAGAATTTAAAGACAATACAGCTTATTTTTATGATTTGAATACCAAAATTAGTTACAAAGTTAACGAAAAAAATAATTTGTACTTATCGGGATATTTTGGTCGTGATGTTGTCGGAATTAGCAAAAGTTTTGTCAATACTTATGGCAATGCAACTATGAATTTGCGATGGAATCATTTGTTTTCTGATAAATTATTTTCGAATTTATCATTAATTTACAGTGATTATTATTATGGTTTAAATTTAGATTTAGTTGGATTCAATTGGGATTCAGGCATAAAAAACTATAATTTTAAATATGATTTTAGTAATTATATTTCGGATAAAACTAAACTAAATTTTGGTGTAAACGCAATATATTATGATTTTAATCCAGGAACATTATCGCCGTCTAAACCAAGTTCAGGAATAAATTTTCAACAATTAGACAAGAAAAAAGCATTTGAACCAGCACTATATATTGATGTCGAAAACAAATTAACTAACAATTTATCTATAAATTATGGTTTGCGTTCTAGCATGTTTTATCGTCTTGGTGCTTCGAAAGTTTTCGCCTACGCAAATGACGAACCGGTTGCTTATGACCCAAATTTAAAAATTTATTCCGAAGCAAAACCAATTGGTTTTAGGAATTATGAAGCAGGAAAATCTATTAAGTTTTTTAATAATCTAGAACCAAGATTATCGGCATCGTATGCATTGAGCGACACAAAATCGATAAAATTGAGTTACAACCGAATGGTTCAATATTTGCAATTGATTTCGAATACCTCATCACCTACTCCACTTGACATTTGGACGCCAAGCGACGAATTTATAAAACCACAAATTGCAGACCAGATCGCAGCAGGATATTTTACGAATTTTAGCGATGATATGTACTCAATCGAAATCGAAAGTTATTTCAAGAAAGTTCAAAACCGATTGGATTATATTGATGGCGCACAATTAATTGCCAACGAAAATATAGAAAGAATTGTTTTAAATGGCGAATTACGATCTTATGGTTTAGAATTAATGTTGAGAAAAAACAAAGGCAATTTATCTGGTTGGATTTCTTACACATTAGCAAAATCTGAACAAAGAACACCAGGCAGAAAAGCTGGAGAAATTGGCATTAATAATGGGCAATGGTATAATTCGGTGTATGATAAAACGCATAATCTTGCAGTAACAAGCTCGTATAAATTGAATGAAAAATGGAGTTTTGGTTCCAATTTTATCATGCAAACTGGACAACCAGTTACTTATCCGAATGGGCAATATAATTATCTTGGGCTTACAATTCCAAGTTATGGATTACGAAATGCCGACCGATTGCCATTGTTTCATCATTTAGATTTATCGGCAACGCTAACTTCTAGAAAAAATAAAACAAGAAATTGGCAATCAGAATGGGTTTTTAGCGTTTATAATGTTTACAACCGAAAAAATGCAGCATCGATTGCATTTAGGCAAAACACAGATACAGGCAATAACGAAGCTGTGAAAACATCGATTTTTGGTGTTGTTCCAGCGATTAGTTATAATTTCAAATTTTAAAAATAATTATTATGAAAAATATACTTTTTATTATTTTAGCAACAATTTCATTAATAAGTTGCACCGAAGTTGTAGATATTCCGCTAAATACCGAAAATCCAAAGTTGGTTATAGAAGCTAATATCAACTGGCAAAAAGGTACAACAGGCAACAACCAAACTATTAAATTAACTACAACAGCAAATTTTTACAAAAAAGAAATTCCAGTTGCAACTGGCGCAATTGTTACCATTGAAAACGAAGATTCGAACGAAATTTATAATTTTCCTGAAGTTGATAATTCTGGAATTTACAAGTGTTCGAATTTCAATCCAATTTTAAATAATGTTTATAAATTAAAAGTTACATATAAAGGAACAACCTACGAAGGATCAGAAAAATTAGTTTCGGTATCGTCGATTTCCAATATTGTTCAAGATGACAATGGCGGGTTTAACGGAAAACAAATTCGTATCAGAGCATTATTTAATGACCCACAAATTACCGCTGATTATTATTTATTCAATTATACTTTTCCGAATCTAGATGGTATGAAACCTGATTATTCAGTATCTGATGATCTATTTTACAACGGAAACATATTTAATAGCTTTTCGTTTAAAGATGATTTAAAAGTTGGTGACATAGTAAAAATGACCCATTTTGGAATTTCGCAACAATATTACAATTACATGAATATTCTGTTAAGTCTATCTGGCGACGGCGGCGGTGGCGGACCATTTCAAGCAGCACCAGTTTCTCTTCGTGGTAATTTATTAAATAAACAAAACGACAATGATTATCCTTATGGATATTTTAGCTTGTCAGAATCTGATACTGAAGAATATATTGTTAAATAAATTCTTAAATAGAATATTTATTTAAAGGAATTTCGGTATTTTTGTGATACAAACTTACAAAAAATGTCAAAATTTTTTTTATCATTTATAATACTAGTTCTATTTAATAATTGCACAGAAGTAGTGCCAATAGAATTGAACACCAATAACAGAAAATTGGTTATTGAAGCCAATATAAACTGGGAAAAAGAAACCGATGGACAAGTTCAAACAATAAAGTTAACAACCACAACCGACTTTTATACTAATATTATTCCAGTTGTTTCTGATGCAATTGTGCAGGTTACAAACATTGACACCAATGAAAAATTTAATTTTCTTGAAGAAGATAAAACTGGAATTTATAAATGCACTAGTTTTGTGCCAATTACTAACAATAATTATCGATTAGAAATTATTGCTCAAGGCAAAACCTATACATCAACCGAAAAATTAATGGCTGTTTCGCCGATTTCAGAAATTACACAAGTAAATAATTCTGGAATTAATGGTCGTTCAATCCGAATTCAAGCTTTTTTTCTAGATCCAAGAAATATTTCTAATTTTTATTTGTTTAATTATAATTATAGAAAAGAAGATGAATCGTTCACCAAGCCAGTTTTTTATGTTTCTAAAGACAGTTTCTATGATGGAAATCCTTTTTTTAGTGGCACATTTAGAGATTCTATAGAAAGTGGCGATTTAATAAGAATTACTCATTTTGGAATATCACAAAACTATTTTAACTATTTGACAATTTTATTAAGATTAGCCAATCAAAACGGTGGACCATTTTCTGCGCCACCAGTGGCAGTTCGAGGAAATATTGTCAATATTAACGATGATAATGATTCGCCATTTGGATATTTTAGTTTGTCAGAATCAGATTTTAAAGATTATACCGTTAAATAATTTGGTTCAGTAGTATATAATTATTTTGTAGCCTATATCAATTTTAATATCTGAAATCTAATATCTAATATAAATATGTCATCCCACCACATTGTTCGCGACGACCAAGAACCAGCATTAATAATTGCCAATGGCTTGGAATGCAGTAATGAATTATTAGGTCAACTTTTAGAATGGTCGCCACTAATTGTTGCTCTTGATTCTGCTATCGAACGTGTAATGAAATATGATATAAAAGTCGATGTATTAATTGGCGATTTTGATAGAAATTTTGATGCAGAAAAATATAAAGAAAGTCAGTTTCCAATCGAAATAATTCATGCACCAGACCAAAATAAAACCGATTTAGAAAAAGCATTTGATTATTTAATCGATCGCAAAATTCCTGCCGTAAATGTGGTTTGGGCAACTGGAAAACGAGCCGATCATGCCATTGCAAATATTACAAACATTGCTCAATACCGTAATTTATTGAAAATTGTAATTCTTGATGATCACTCGAAAATTTATTTGTTAGCAAAAAAATTCGAAAAATGGTACACAGCCAATTCTATTATTTCATTGATTCCAATTGGTGAAGTTACAGGCATTAGCACAAAAAATCTTTTTTATAAATTAACAAATGAAACTCTAAAATTGGGCTATCGAAACGGAAACAGCAACCATGTTACACAAGATGGAATAGTGAAAATTGAACACGAATCTGGTGATTTATTAATGATGGAATGTTTCGATTAAATTAGATTTGTAATAGCTATCTTTGCAAAGAATTCTAGAAAATGACAGAAAAAAATACGACCGAAAAAGCCAATTTACATCCAAAAAACTTGCATCGATTTGGATATGATTTTGATAAATTAATAGCCATAAATTCAGAATTAGAACAATACGTTTTTACAAATGAATATGAAACTAAAACCATAGATTTTAGTAATCCAGATGCTGTTAAATCATTAAACAAGACTATTCTAAAGCTAAATTACAACATTCAAAATTGGAATTTACCCAAAGATTATCTTTGTCCGCCAATTCCTGGACGCGTTGATTATATTCATTATTTAGCCGATTTATTAGCCTTCAAAAATAACAATACAATTCCGACTGGCGAAAATATTGTCGGTCTAGATATTGGAATTGGATCGAATTGTATTTATCCAATTCTTGGCAACTCGGTTTATGATTGGTCATTCGTCGGAACCGATATTGATGAAATTGCTATTCAAAATTGTAAAAAAATTATTGAACAAAATCCAAAATTGATTGATGCAATTAGTTTACAATTGCAAATAGAATCGAGGTTTATTTTTAAAAATATTATTTTGCCTGAAGATAAATTTGCCTTCACGATTTGCAATCCACCATTTCATAATTCGCAATTAGAAGCAACAAAATCATCGATAAGAAAAGTGAATAATTTAGAAAATACAAGAACAAAATCGCCTGTATTAAATTTTGGTGGACAAAACGCTGAACTTTGGTGCAATGGCGGCGAAATTGGGTTTGTAACTCAAATGATTTTTGAATCGGCTAAATATCCTTTGCAAGTTTTTTGGTTCACGACTTTGGTTTCTAAAAAAGAAAATTTACCTAATATTTATAAAACTTTAAGCAAAGTTCAAGCAGTCGAAATTAAAACAATCGAAATGTCACAAGGTCAAAAAACTAGCCGAATTGTAGCTTGGACTTTCTTGAGCGAAGTGCAACAAAAAAATTGGAAGTTTTGAGTTGTTTGTAAATTTATTTGTAAATTTATTTGTAAATCATTTATTTTTACTTATATTTGCATATCAATAGGTAATTCCTGAAAATTCGTGGCGGTGAAACATCTACCATAAATGTATTCTAAATACATCGATTACAGGGTCTATTTTTTTAAAATATATACTCAAAGGGCTTTAGCCCTTTTTTTTATGAAAATATACATAGACGAGAGCGGCGATTTAGGGTGGACTTTGAATAAACCAAATAGAAATGGTGGTTCTAGCAAATTTATTACCATTACTGGAATTGTAATAAATAATGAAGAAGAAAAATACATTTCACGATTCATTGCCGATATTTACAAAAAATACAACCTTACTACCAATGTTGAGAAAAAAGGTGCCAATTTCGTTCCCGAACATTGTCATTATATTACCAGTCAAATAAATAAAATAATATCTAAAAGTGATTCTTTTAAAATCATTTCGATAACAGTCAATAAATTAAAAGTTTTTGATTCGTTAAGAAAAGATAAAAATATTTTTTATAATTACGTTCTCGGCTTATTATTAAAATCAGAAATAGTTCAACATAATGATGTAGAAATAATCTTAGACAAAAGAACCATTAAAGTAAGTCATGGAGAAAGTTTTCCCGATTATATTAAAACCGAAATTTGGGGACAAGGTTTAGACATAAATATCTCTTGTGATTTTGTCGAAAGCACCAAAAATAAAATGATTTGGTTTGCAGATTGGTATGCAAACTTTATTTGGAGAAAACATGAAGATGGCGAAACGAGTGCACACGATATATTAGTTAAATTTCCTAAAGACAGGTTTTTTGAAAAAAGATTATTTTTCTAATTTTGCAATTTACCAACAACAAAAATAGTATTTTCGTAAAATGAAACTATTTCGATTTCTATTATTCCCATTTTCTATAATTTATGGATTGATTACTAGTTTAAGAAATTTTTTATTTGATAAAGGATTTTTAAAATCTTATCAATTCGATATTCCGATTATTTGCGTAGGCAATTTGAATGTTGGCGGAACTGGCAAAACTCCACAAATTGAGTATTTAATACGTTTTTTATCAGATAAATACAGACTAGCGACTTTGAGTCGTGGATATAAACGTGAAACCAAAGGTTTTATTTTGGCTAACGAATCTAGTAATGCACAAATTTTGGGCGATGAACCTTTTCAGTTTTTTTCGAAGTTCAAAGACATTCTAGTTGCTGTTGATGAAAACAGAAAAAATGGTATTGAAAATTTACTTTCATTAAAAAACAAACCTGAAATTATTTTGCTTGACGATGCATATCAGCATCGAAAAGTCAAAGCAGGATTTTATATTTTATTGACTACCTATAATGATTTATTTTGCGATGATTATATTTTGCCAGTTGGTAATCTTCGTGAAAGTCGAAAAAATTCAGATAGAGCGAACCTAATTGTTGTAACGAAATGTCCGAAAAATCTTAATTTAGACAATCAAAATGTAATAAAATCTAAATTAAAGCTAAACAATAATCAACAATTGTTTTTTAGTTTTATAGATTATGATAATGAATTATTTTCTGAAAAAGATTCCATCGAAATTAAATCTATATTGAAATTAGATAAAATATTGATTGCTGGAATTGCAAATCCAAAACCATTTTTTGAATTTCTAAAACAAGAAAATGATTTGATTTTAGAATTTAATGATCACCACAATTTTAGCGAAAATGATATTCAGAAAATAAAAGAATTATCATCAAATAGAATTATTGTTACAACCGAAAAAGATTATGTTCGTTTAAAAAATAATTCAATAGAAAATTTGTATTATCTACCAATAAAAAGTTCTTTTATAAACAACTCTAATGTTTTTGAAAAAACTATATTGTCATATATTTCTAAACATATTTAGCAATAATATTATAAAAATTTTCGGGTTCGAATGGTTTTGTCAAAACATCATTCATTCCAAAAGCCAAAAGCAAATCACGATTTTCATTCAAAGAAATTGCTGTAAGTGCAATTATTGGAGTAGTTTTATCGAATTTTCGAATTTTTTCGGTTGCAATTGTTCCATTAATTCCTGGCAAATGCACATCCATCAATATTGCATCATACTTATTTTCTTTAGCAAATAAAATTGCTTCTTCGCCACTATCAACAATATCGCAGGTCATTTTTTTATTTTCTAGCATTTTTCTCGTAATCATTTGGTTGATTTTATTGTCTTCTACCAAAAGAATTTTTTTGTTTACAAGATTGCCAAGATTTGTAACTATTTGAATTACTTTAATGTTTTCGATACTGTTTTTTAAACTTAAAGTAAATAAAAACTTTGATCCTTTGCCAACAGTACTTTCTACGTTAATTTTACCACCAAGAATTTCAACTAGATTTTTAACAATCGCCAATCCAAGACCTGTGCCACCATAGGTTCGATTAATTTCGATTGAACCTTGCGAAAAACTTTCGAAAATAGATTCGAGTTTGTCTTGTGGAATTCCAATTCCATTATCGCAAACTTCAAATTTGATTGTCGAAAAATTCTCTTCAAATGCATCTTTTATTAAATTGATAGTTACTAATCCATTTTTTGTAAATTTTAAAGAATTGTTAATCAGGTTAATAAGTATTTGAGAAATCTTTGTAGGATCGCCAATTAAATATTGAGGAACATTATGAGCAATGTTTAAAACTAAATTATTATTGTTATTCAATGCAATTTCTTTAAATGAATTTTGAATGTTTTGAACCAATTCTATCAAATCAAAATTAATGTTTTCGACTTCGATTTTGTTAGATTCTATTCGGTTGGCTTCAAGAATTTCATTTATAAAAGTCAACAAATAATTGCCTGAAAATTTCAAAGATTTTAAATATTCTATTTGTGATTCTTTAGGTTCTTCTTCGATTAACAAATGAGTAATTCCGTTAATTGCGTTTAAAGGTGTACGCAATTCGTGGCTTACGTTAGATAGAAAATCTGATCTGGCTTGCATTGCTTTTTCGGCTTTTTCTTTTGCGATAATCAATTCGTCATTTTTCTCTTTTAAAACATCATTGTTTTTATTTCGAATGATATTGTTTTTATATAATGACAAACTCAAAAGCGATAGTATTGATATTAAAGCAATTGCCAAAATCGAAATTAATTTAGAAAACTTTGAATTCTTTACTTTTTCTTCTATTTCTTTTTTCTGAAAATTAATTTCTTTAAATTGTTGGATTTCCTTAAACTGATTGTATTCGTCTTCCTCAATTTTAAAATTAATATCGTTGTAAATACTGTCTTTTATTAATAAATGATTTTTTAAATATTTAAAACTTTTGTTTTTATCGCCCAATTTTTCTAAAACCAAACTCAATGCCAATAAAATCTCACTTTTTTGTTCTGGATTAGAATTTTTTTGATTTAATTTTAAAGAACGGTTTAAATAATTTAATGCAAGAGAATATCTTTCAAATCCATATTCTATTGTACCAATATGATACAAAGCTTCCGATTTTATATTAAATTCGTCTTTTTCATCATCAGAATTGGCAAGAATATTTTCAAAATAAGCACTCGCAATTTCTGGGCTTCCTTTAGATTTATAAACAATTCCTTTTTGCAGGTTTAATAATCCTCTTGCAGAATTATTTTTTGCATTTATATAAATTACATCAGCTTTATTAAAGAAAATTTCTGCATCTTTCGGGTTTTTAACTTCCATATAACACAATCCAAGCAAATAATAAACGCTTGCTTTTTCTGATAATGGTTTTTTTGCGTAAAAATTAGAAACGCTTTTTTGAAGTGAAAAAATTGCATCATTATATTTATGCAATTTAAAATAAATATAACCAATTGTTGCTTGACTTTTGGATTTTCCTTGCAAATTATTCTCTTTTTCAGACAAATCAATGGCTTTTTGAGCAAAAATTAAACCAGTTTTATAATGAAGTCTGTTTGTATTGTAGTTTGATTGTTGTATAAAATATCCAATACTATCAAATTTATTAATCTCTTTTTCTTGAGAAAATAAACAAATAGTAAATATTAAAAATACAAAACTTGTAAATTTCATAGGGATTTTTAAAATAAATGCTAAGATAATTCTTTTTTTGTAGAAATTAACATAATTAAGTCAATAATTCTTGAAGAATATCCAATTTCATTATCATACCAACCTACAACTTTAACCATTTTATCGATAACCGACGTAAGCTGCGCATCAAAAACGCAAGAATTTTTATTTCCAATAATATCCACAGAAACTATTGAATCTTCGGTATAATCTAGAATTCCTTTAAAATTTGTCTGTGATTCTTTTAAGAAAGCGGCATTGATTTCTGCAATGGTAACATTACGTTTAACATTCACTGTAATGTCTGTCAAAGAACCATCTGGAACAGGAACTCGAATGCCACAACCACCAATTTTTCCATCAAGTTCCGGGAAAATTTTGGTCAATGCCTTGGCTGCTCCAGTTGTTGTTGGAACTATAGATTGGCTTGCTCCACGAGCTCTTCGCAAATCTTTATGTGGCTGATCGTGAAGACTTTGGTCGGTTGTATATGAATGAACAGTAGTGATATATGCTTGTTCAATACCACACAATTCATTCAAAATTTTTATCATTGGCGCTGCATTATTAGTGGTGCAACTGGCATTAGAAATTATTGTTTCTGAGCCATCAAGAGTGTTTTCGTTTACACCCAAAACAACGGTTTTTATCTCATCGTTTTCTGATGGTGCAGACAAAATAACTTTTTTTGCACCTGACAAAATATGAGCATTAATTTCGTCGAAAGTCTTATATTTTCCACTAGCTTCAACGACAATATCAATATCTAATTTTTTCCAATCTAAATTTGATATTGATTTTTCATGAAGAAATAAATATTTTTTTTCTTTTACGATTATATGACTTTCGTCAAATGAACACTTGTGAGGCAAAACGCCATGAATGCTGTCATATTTAACTAAATGAGACATCGTTCTCGAGTCGGCAATATCGTTTATTGCAACAATTTCAATGATTGGATTGTCAATTAATAATCGAAACAAATTTCGACCAATTCTTCCGAATCCGTTGATTGCGATTTTTATTTTCAAAAGTTTGAGGTTTGGGTTTGTAAAATGAACGTTTGAAACTAAAAGTTAGAATTTATAAAATGTGCTTTGCAGCTTTGTAAGAAGATCTAACCAATGCGCCACTTTCGACATGACGAAAACCAAGTTCTAATCCTAATTTTTCGTATTTTTCGAATTGTTCTGGCGTGATATATTCTTTAACTGGCAAATGTTTTTTACTTGGTTGCAAATATTGTCCAATTGTTACTACATCGACATTTGCGTTTCGCAAATCGTGCAATGTTTGTATCACTTCGTCTTCGGTTTCGCCAAGTCCAAGCATAATTCCAGATTTGGTTCGTTTGATTCCTTTTTCTTTTAAATATCGCAAAACTTCCATGCTTCGGTCATATTTCGCCTGAATTCGAACTTCACGGGTCAATCTTCGAACAGTTTCAATATTATGTGAAACAACTTCGGGATTGGCTTCGACAATTCGGTCAATATTTCGTTCAATTCCTTGAAAATCACCAATTAATGTTTCTAGTGTTGTCGTAGGGTTCATTCTTCGAATGGCTTTTATGGTTTCTATCCAAATTATAGACCCGCCATCTTTTAAATCATCGCGATCGACACTTGTTACAACAGCGTGTTTTATATTCATTAATTTTATTGATCTGGCAACTTTTTCAGGTTCGTCCCAATCGATAGTTTCTGGGCGACCAGTTTTTACGCCACAAAATCCGCAGGATCGTGTACAAATATTACCAAGGATCATGAACGTTGCTGTACCTTCGCTCCAACATTCGCCCATATTTGGACAACTACCAGCCGTGCATATTGTGTTGAGTTTGTATTTATCGACCAAGCCTCGCAACTCGGTGTATTTTTGACCTATTGGCAATTTGACTTTCAGCCATTTAGGTTTACCAACGGGCAAAACATTTTCTAAAACAGATTCCATAATTTTTATTTATCGAACAACAAAGATAATGAAGATTTTAGGATTTAGGATTTAGGAATTAGAATTTTTTATTAAAATTGAAAGAAAAAAACCAGCATTCCAAAATATTTTAGAATGCTGGTTTATTATTGATTTAAAAAAACTTATTCGGTTTTTATAGAAATTGGCAAACTAAAAAGTGTTCTTACTTTTTCGCCATCAATAATTCCTGGTTCCCATTTTGTTTTTAATGATTTTAGTACTCTAATTGCCTCATCACCCAAGCCATAACCTGGATCTTGTTGCACTTTAATATTACTAAGACTACCATCTTTTTCTACTACGAATGACACTTTTACAGTCAGAATTCTTTCCTCATCAAGTTCTGGTTTTTCGAAATTGATGCCAACAAAATTTCTAAACTTGTCCAAACCGCCAGGAAAATTTGGTTGTTTGTCTAACGATCTTGGATCATTTACATCATTATTTATTAACTTAATTGGTGCTACTACGCTTGCAGTATTTCCGTCCGATGGATTTTTATTGGTACTTAAAATTGTTCCAGCATCTGGATTATTGGTAGTTTTTCCGTTGTCTTTGTTATCGACAATAGACTGGGTTGCTTCGATTGGTTTAGAAATCACAACATTAACCAATTCTGATTTATCAGAAAAAACTTTTTCGGTTCTTGATTTTTCTGATATTGGTTCAGGAATAACTACATCAATAATTGGCGGATTGATTGTTGTTACATTAATAACTTTACCTACTTCTGGTTCTGGTTCAATAACAATATCAGTAGAAAAAAAACTCGATAAAGTAAAAATTCCAATGCAAGAAAAAACAATTGTTGTTCCAAAAGCAAATGCTCTTAAAGAAGTTTTTTGGGTTTCTTGGCGCAACTGATAGGCTCCATATTCTTTGTTTTTTCCATCGAATACAACATCTAGCCATTTTTTGTCGAAGATACTTAAGTTTGACATAATTAAAAAATTTAAGGGTTAAGTATCGATGTTACATAAGCAAGGGAGTTTTTATTAAATAACGCAATAAGATTATTAATATTGTGTTAATGTTTAAAAAAAAGTTGTGGATTATAAGTTTTATGTTCTGAATAGATGAAAACGTTAAGAAAGATATTTAAAAAAAATATGCAATAAGGAAAATAAAATATTTAACCTTGAATAATTTCGGCTAATAATTTTTTGGCACGAAGCAATTTTATTTTCACGTTATTTAAAGGCTCATTAAGTTGATCGGCTATTTCTTGATAACTCAATTCTTGAAAATATCTAAGTTGAATAACCTCTTGATAATGAGGTTTTAATTGTTTTATAAATTGCAACAATTGCGACAGGTTTTGTTCAGTTATCAATTCGTCTTCTGCCGATGGTGTTGTATCTGCGACATTATATGCTTGTTGATCTTCGTGGTCTGTAATTTCTAATAAATGACTTGATTTTTTCTTTCTTAGTAAATCTATATGGACATTTTTAGCAATTGCAATTAGCCATGTATTAAACTGAAATTCAGTATTATAAGTCGATAATTTATCAAATGCTTTCGAAAATGTTTCAATAGTAATATCCTCGGAATCAGTTTCATTTTCTGTTCTTTTTAACATAAATCCATAAACTTCATTCCAATAATGATTTAGCAAGAAAGTAAAACTTGACTGATCACCAATTTTGGCTTTTTCGATATGAGAAATTATTTCCAATGCACTGGTTTTGAAAAAATATTGATGACAAAAAGATAAAATTGAAAAAACAATAAAACTAATTCCATGATTGGGAAAAAGTAAACAACATCATTTTCTTTTAATTTTACTGAGGCGAAACCTAATGAAATCCAAGAAAACATGTATCTAAATCCTATCAAAGACAATACCAGAATCGATTGAAATTGAGTAATTAACAAAAATATAGCTAAAAATAAAAAAGTAATTTGTGATATATAAAAAACAAATAGTTGCATTTTATCAAAAAATTTATAATAATTTGCCGTAGCAATATGCCGTCTTTTTTGATTTATCCAATCTGAGAAAGTAGTTTTTGGTTTCGATTTGGTAAAACTTTCTGTTGAATAGCAAATTGCTGTATTTGATGAATTGGCAACTTGATTCACAAACAAGTCATCGTCGCCTGAGCGAATTTTCATGTGATCAACAAAGCCATTAACTTCAAAGAATTCTGATTTTTTATAAGCCAAATTTCGTCCAACGCCCATGTAAGGTTTACCAAATTTTGCCCAAGAAAAATATTGCGTTGCAGTTATTAAAGTTTCAAATCTGATTATTTTATTTAAAAATGATCCAGCAATTTTTTCATAAGACCCAAATCCCAAAATCAGAGATTTTTCTTCATTAAAATGCGAAGACATTTCAGAAATCCATTGATCAGAAGTCGGATAGCAATCTGCATCGGTAAATAGCAAATGTTCGTTTTTTGCTGCTTTGATTCCCATTGTTAATGCAAACTTTTTATTACCCCAAAAAGCTTCATTGTTTTCGACTTTTACTATTTTAATATTTTTGTGCAGTTTCTCAAATTCTTCAAAAACCTCAAGAGTTTCATCACGCGATGCATCGTCGATTAAAACAATTTCGTAATTACAATAATCTTGATTTAATAATAAAGGAAGTAGTTTTTTAACGTTTTCTTCTTCGTTTTTTGCACAAACAATTACCGAAATAGGAAAATTTTGACTAGTTTGTTTACGTGATTTATAAAAGGAAAATTTTCCGAAAATTACAATATAATAGAAAAATTGAACTGCAATAACTAAAATAAATAAATAAAAAATAATGTTCAGCATGTTTGGGAATTGTCTTTTTTTAAAGTTTGCAAATATACTGATTTGAATTAAGAATTTGGATTTTAGAATATTGAAATGTCAAATTATTTATCGTGGACATTTTTTCATTTCTATTGCAACCATTTTATCAGCATTTTTTTCTGATTTTTCTAATTCAGATATAATGTTGTTGTAGTTTTTATCATCACGATTTTGAGACATTTTTTTAACTGCTTGAATATCGGTTATTTCGATTTGAAAAGCTACAATTCCTCGAACTTGCAGCATTGTTTTTTTTGAATAATCTTCAATTTTAGTTGGAAAATCAACCTCAGATTCATATTTATCGACTAATTTTTTTAAAGATTCAATGACTTTTTTTCCTTCAATAATTTTAATTTTTCCATAAACATGAACGGCTTCATAATTCCAAGTTGGTACATTTTCATGATCATACCAAGATGGCGAAATATAGGTGTGTGCACCAGAAAAAACTGCCAAAACTCGATTATCATTTTCGAAATTTTTCCACTGCGGATTTTCTTTTGAAATGTGTCCTGCCAAAATTTGTTCGCCTTCATTATCGATTTCATATTCAAGCGGAATGTGTGTCGCTGCAAGGTTGCCGTTGTTTTGATTAATTAAAATTCCAAAACTATTAGCCTTCAAGAATTCAATGATTTTTTCTTGATTATTGTTGTTATAAATTTCTGGAATATACATAATTATAATGCTATTATATTAAACTGGTTTTCAAGTGGTTTTAATTCTAAAATTAATTTTTCTATTAATTTTTCGCCATATTCTAGATAAAATTCCGAAAAATTAGCTTGTCTTTCTTGCAAACTTTTGTTGGGAAACAATTGGTTTTGAATATCAATAATTCTTTCTAAATCTTCTGCTAGAACTCTTTTTTGAGCTTTTAATAACCGTTTTTCTAAATTTTCTAAACCTTTTATTTGCTTGATTTCTTGTGCTTTTACTGCTCCAAAAAAAGATTTGTCGGTTTTATTGGCGATTTCATACAACTCTTGAAATTGCTTTTGCAAATGTTGTTTTTGGATTGAAAAATCTATTTCGAATGTAGATTTTTTTAATGTTTGCAACTTTATTAATTCATTTTGTTTTTGAAATAAATCTTTCCAAAACAGGTCAAGTTTCTCAATTTTATTAACTTGTTTTTCATTTGCTATAAGCGCCGAATTTCTTAATAATAATATAGGAAAAGTGACTTTATGAAGTTCGAATGTAGATTTTAATTCTAACCAATAAGCAATTTCTCCACCACCACCAATATAACAAAGATTTGGCAAAATGACTTCTTGATACAAAGGTCGCAAAATTACATTTGGACTAAATCTTTCAGGAAAACTGGTCAATTCTTGCAAAATTTCGGTTTCAGAAAATTCTATTTTAGAATTATTAATTTTATAAAATCCGTTTTCTAAAATAATTCTTTCTCGCAAATTATCTAAAACATAAAACAAATTAATTTCTCGAGGATTAACTTGAATTGAATAATCCTGCAAATTCGCAATTGTTTCGTTGACTTTAACAAATGATTTTTGATTTAATAATTCTTCCTTAATATATGGTATAAAAATTTGCTTTAAATCATGATTATCGGCATCAAGAATTACTAAACCATATTTCCCGAATAATTTATTTGCTAAAAACCGAGTAGCGTTAGCAAGATTTGTATGATTTATATAAGATTCTTCGAATAATTTTTTTAAAAAATCGGCATTGTCACCAAAACCTAATTCTTTAGAAAAAACTTCAAAAACTTCATTTAAACCATTGGTAGATAATCGACCAACTGATCCAAAACTTTCTTTATTCCATCGAAATTTTTTTCCTTTAAAATTAAAATAATTTATCTCATCGAAATCATGATCTTCGGTTGCCATCCAATAAATTGGTACAAAATTTTGATTCGGATATTTTATTTTCAAATCACGACACAAATTTATTGTCGAAAAAATTTTATATAAAAAATACATTGGTCCAGTAAATAAATTGAGCTGATGACCTGTTGTAATTGTAAAAGTATTGTCGTTGAATAACGAAGTAATATTTTGTTTAGTCAAATCAGTTGCAGCGATATTATGATATTGTTGCTCTAAAGCCTTAACTAAAACGGTTCGATTGTCGTAATTATCTTTATTAAAATTTTTGGATTTTTCTATAATTTGACTTTCAAAACTTTCAATTTTCGGAAAATGATTGTATAAAGGTTTCAATGTTTGTTTTTCGTTCAAATAATCAACAATAATTGGCGTAAAATATCCTGAATTTTGAAAAGTAATTTGATCTTTTGACATTTTGTTTATCATATAACATACAAAAATACAAAAAAATTGTACAATAAATTTGTGTGTCAAAGTAATCCTATGTAGAATTTTATTTTTAAAATCATAAAAAGATAATTCTCGAGTTTCTTTTTTAAAAAAATTAACTTGTTACTTTTTTTAGTAAATTTGTAAAAACAATTAATTATGAATGTGCTTGAAATTAAAGAAATATTAAAGTCAAAAATTGATAAAATTGAAAATGAGCAATTTTTATCAGAAATAAATACTGTCTTTGAAAATACTTCGAAAAATTTTGATTCTTATAATATTGATTTACAGAAATCCGAAGACGATATTGTAAATGGAAATGTTTATACACACAATCAAGTTTTGTCTAAAATTGAAGAATGGAAAAAGAGATAATTTGGACGTCACATTCTTTAAATCAGTTAGAAGATATTTATTTTTATTTATTGGAAGAGACAAAAAGTTTTGAAATTGCAGAAAAAGTTGTTGATGCATTAACCAAATCAGTAAAAATATTAATCACAAATTGGGATATTTACGAAACCGATGAAATGAGAATTCCAATTGATGTGAATTATCGAGCATTCGAAAAATATAACTATCGTATTTCATATAAAATCACTAAAGAAACTATTTATATAATTAGAGTTAGGCATACGAGTCGTAAATTGAAATTTTACAATTAAATCTTTCGATTATTAAATTTTGCGTTTTTTGCAAACATAAATAAATGAACTTCCAAATAGTATCAGATTATCAGCCAAAAGGCGATCAACCGCAAGCCATTAAAAAATTGGTTCAAGGTATTATTGATAATGAAAAGTATCAAAATTTATTGGGTGTAACAGGTTCTGGAAAAACTTTTACGGTTGCCAATGTTATCGAAACTGTTCAACGTCCAACTTTGGTTTTGGCGCACAACAAGACGTTGGCAGCACAATTATATTCAGAATTCAAGCAATTTTTTCCTAATAATGCTGTCGAATATTTTGTTTCTTATTACGATTATTACCAACCCGAAGCTTTTATGCCAGTTTCTGGTGTTTTTATTGAAAAAGATTTATCTATTAACGAAGAATTAGAAAAAATGCGAATGTCAACCGTGGCTTCGCTCCTGTCTGGTCGCCGAGATATTATCGTAATTTCATCTGTTTCTTGTCTATATGGTATCGGAAATCCGACCGAATTTCAAAGAAATATAATTCCGGTTCAAGTTGGTCAAGTTATTTCTAGAACAAAATTATTGCATCAATTAGTTCAAAGTTTATATTCAAGAACCGAAATGGAATTTACACCTGGAAATTTCAGAATAAAAGGCGATACCGTTGATATTTATCCATCTTACGCTGATGATGGTTTTCGAATTCACTTTTTTGGAGACGAAATTGAAGAGATTGAAAGTTTTGACATTAAAACCTTACAAATTGTCGAAAAATTCGAAAAATTAACGATTTATCCAGCAAATATGTTTGTGACTTCGCCAGATGTTTTGCAAGATGCAATTTGGCAAATTCAGCAAGATTTGGTCAAGCAATGCGATTTTTTTAAAGAAGTTGGCAAACATTTAGAAGCCAAACGATTAGAAGAAAGAACCAATTTCGACTTAGAAATGATTCGTGAATTGGGTTATTGTTCAGGAATAGAAAATTATTCAAGATATCTTGATGGTCGAACTGTCGGAATGAGACCTTTTTGCCTGCTAGATTATTTCCCTAAAGATTATTTAATGGTTGTTGATGAAAGTCACGTAACAATTTCGCAAGTGCATGCAATGTATGGTGGCGATCGATCTAGGAAAGAAAATTTGGTAGAATATGGTTTTCGTTTGCCAGCTGCAATGGACAATCGACCTTTGAAATTTGAAGAATTTGAATCGATGCAAAATCAAGTTATTTATGTATCGGCAACGCCAGCCGATTATGAATTGCAAAAAACCGAAGGTGTTGTTGTAGAGCAAGTTATTCGTCCAACAGGATTATTAGATCCTATTATCGAAATTCGACCAAGTTTGAACCAGATTGATGATTTGATAGAAGAAATTCAGGTTCGAGCAGAAATAGATGAACGAGTTTTAGTCACAACTTTGACCAAAAGAATGGCAGAAGAATTGGCGAAATATTTGACAAAACTAAATATTCGTTGCCGATACATTCACTCAGAAGTTGATACGCTAGAGCGAATAGAAATTATGCAAGATTTGCGAAAAGGTATTTTTGATGTATTAATAGGAGTAAATTTACTTCGTGAAGGCTTAGATTTACCCGAAGTTTCGCTGGTTGCAATTCTCGACGCCGATAAAGAAGGATTTTTGAGAAGTGCGCGTTCATTAACACAAACTATTGGTCGAGCAGCAAGAAACCTCAATGGAAAAGCAATAATGTATGCTGATAAAGTTACTGCAAGTATGCAAAAAACCATTGACGAAACCAGTTATCGCCGCACCAAACAAAGTAATTTCAATGCAGAAAATAATATGGTGCCAATGGCATTAAATAAAAAAATTGAAAGTGCTTTTACTAAAAATAAATTAGTAGATTATGAGCTTTATGGCGATGAAAACGCTATTGCAGCAGAACCCGAAATAGAATATCTAGCCAAACCAGAAATCGAGAAACGCATTCGTGAAAAACGAAAAGCAATGGAAAAAGCAGCTAAAGATTTAGATTTCATGCAAGCAGCAAAATTTCGAGATGAGATTAAAGCTTTGCAGGCGAAAATTTAAAAAATTTAAAACAATTTAATAATTATTTAATGGTAAAATTATATCTTTGAGTATAAATAATTATTTATGGAAAATTCAAAAAAATATTCAATCGACCAAAAACCAAGTTTAGTTCAAGAACCTGAAACGATTTATGAAACTAAGCAAGAAATAATTCAGAAAAAAAACACACCTGAACAAGAAATTTTGTTGCGGAAATTAATAAAATTAGGCTGTGAACAAATAGAAAGAGGCAATACGACTCCTCACAATGTCGTGATGGAAAGAATAAAAAAGAAATATAATTTTGAATTTTAATGGTAATTATCAAATATTCTGAATTAGCGGAAGAAACTTTTGAGCAAGAAATAGATTTTATAATTTTAAAATGGAATTTATTAGAATCCAAAAAATTCGCAATTTTAGTTGATGATTGTTTAAATACTTTATCGAAAGCTCCAGAAATTGGAATGTATAATTCTCTTGATAAACATTATTCATTTGTAATATCTAAACAAACAACTTTGTATTATAAATATAGTGAAACATTATTGGCTATAGAATTGATTCTGTTTTGGAATAATTCTCAAAATCCAAATTTATTAACTAAATTATTGAAATAAAAATATTTATAACTCCGAAAATGGAAAATTCAAAAAAATATTCAATCAACCAAAAACCAAGTTTAGTTCAAGAACCTGAAACTATTTATGAAACGAAGCAAGAAATAATTCAACAAAAAAATACACCTGAACAAGAAATTTTATTGCGGAAATTATTGGAATTGGGTTTAAAACAAAGCGAAATGGGTTTGGGAATTTCTAATGAAGAGATGAAAAGACTTACTAAATTGAAATTTCCTTTCTTAAGATGATTTATAAAATCGAATGGAAACCTTTGGCAGCCAACACTTATCTTGATGAAATGGAATTTATATTATCGAAATGGAATGAAAAAGAAGTTCAAAATTTTGATGATTTAGTATACGATTATCTAAAAACATTATCTAAAACTCCAACAATCGGAAATTTTAAATCCGAATTCAATTGTTATTCTATAGTAATTTCAAAACAGACAACTTTATTCTATAAAATTATCGAAGAAAAATCGCAAATTGATTTA
>JAYWGV010000049.1:0-88501 GCA_043778105.1 Bacteroidota bacterium | reverse complement strand
GTTGCGGTGCAACGTCTCTACAAATTGCTTCTCTTTCGGTTAGCGGGTGCAAAAGTAATATTCTTTTTTATTCTGGCAAACTTTTTTTGATTTATTTTTTTAAATCTTTTCTCGCCTTCCAAAATGTCAAATCTTTATTCTATTGCGGGGTGCAAAGTTAAACCGTTTATTTATTTCTCGCAAACTTTTTTTAATGTTTTTTTTAAAATGTTTTTAGCAGGATTTTATGTGAACGTGTCTCTCAATGCGGGTGCAAAAGTAATACTTCTTTTTCTATTTTCAATGCCGTTTATTGTTTTATTTTTTTCTTTTTTTTAAGAAGTTGGTTTAAAGTGAGTTAGGGGTTGTGGGTTGCAATGGAACGCTGATGACGCTGACTAAAAGGATTGTCACAGATTTTTAAATTTTCAATTTTGAATGTTGAATGTTGGATTTTTGCGTGAGGGATAGCAGCTAGGCACCATGTGCCGCGAATAGCCCGACAGCTTTTTTGAAAAAGGGCAACTGTGTACTAACATAAGTAGCCCTTTTTTAAAAATGGTGGCACGCCCTGATGAATATTAAAGTTTTAATATTAGATTTTTGAGTTTTGAGTTGAAATTATTGAAATTTTATGGCTTTGACTGGTGTGATTTTGGTTATTATATAGGATGGAATTAGTAAAACTATTAGACATGTTAGAATAGTTCCGAGATTTAAAAGTATAATGTAGCCAAAATCGAGGTTTACAGGTGCGGTGTTTACGAAATAATTTTCAGGAGGAAGTTTGACTATTCCTGTGAGTTTTTGTGTGAGGATTAGTCCTATTCCAATTAGGTTTCCGAAGAATAAACCTTTGAAAATTAAGTAGGATGCGTTGTACAGAAATATTTTTCGGACTGACCAATTGTTGGCTCCGAGTGCTTTGAGAATGCCTATCATTTGGGTGCGTTCAAGAATTAAGACCAATAACGCTACGACCATATTAATGGTTGCCACAATAATCATAATTATTAAAATAGTTAGAATATTGAAGTCGAAAAGATGCAACCACTCGAAAATTGCTGGAAATTTTTCGATGATGGTTTTGGTGTCGAGTGTCGAGTTGGTTTGTGTGTAAACTTGGTCCCCTTTTTCTTTAATTTTATTAAAATTGTCAATAAAAACCTCGAATGAACCGACTTGGTTGGGTTGCCATCGGTTAATTTTTTGAATGTGGCGAATGTCACCTATAATATATGTGGCATCGAATTCTTGAAATCCTGAGTTGTAAATGCCTGTGATTGTGAATCTGCGAAGATTAGGGAGTTTGTTTCCCGTTTCTTTCATGAAGAATGTGTTGAATTTATCGCCAGTTTTTAGATTTAGCCTATCGGCTAGGAATTTCGAAATGATTATTTCTGAGTTCAATTGCTGTTTGAGATTTGGAATTTTTCCTTCGACTAAATATTCATTTAGGTTATTCCAATCATAATCTTTACCAACGCCTTTGAAAATAATTCCTTCGAATGCGGTTTCGGTTCGAATAATTCCTGCCTTGCTTGCAACGGCTTGAATGTGCTTAATTCCGTCAAGATTTTTAAACTTAGGATAAAAATTTTGTGATATCGAAATAGGTTTGGTACTGACTTTAGACTGGTTATCATCGAAATTAGAAATAATAATATGCCCTGAAAATGCTGCCAGTTTTTCCCTAATTTTTTGTTGCAAACCCATTCCTGTTGATACAGAAATAATCATCATTATCATTCCGATAGCGATTGCTGATATTGCAATTTTTATTATTGGCGAAGAAATACTACTTTTATGGTCTTTGGATTTTATTAATCTTTGCGCTATGAAATGTTCTAGATTCAATTTTAAATATTAGATTTTAAATATTAGATTTTTAGACTCAACATTTTATAATTGAGACATTAGATTTTATAAATTAGAATTTAGAATGCTAAAGTAAGAAGAATATTCGACACAGATTACACAGATTTCACAGATTTCACAGATTTTTTTAATTAAAATTTTACATATTATGAAATATCTTATTTATTCGAGTTTAATATTGGTTGTTTATTTGATTATTTCGAGTTCGTGCGGAATAAATAGACCTATTGAACAAATAAAAAAATCTAAAGAAATTTCTGTTGAAAAGCTAGAAATTAGAATTAATATTGAAACCGGTGCAGAAAATACATTTGCATATTTATCATTATTGTCAAATAAAAAAATTGGAGTTGTAACCAATCAGACTGGAATTATTAAAAATAATGATTCAAATGTTTCGATTGTTGATTATTTTATTGACAACAAGATTCAAGTTCAGAAAATTTTTGCTCCAGAACACGGTTTTCGTGGCATTGCCGATGCCGGCGAATTGATAAAAGATGGAAAAGATACAAAAACTGGTTTGCCAATTATTTCTCTTTATGGTGATAATAAAAAACCAAAACCTGAGCAATTATTAGGTATCGATGTTATAGTTTTTGACTTGCAAGATGTTGGTGCGCGATTTTATACTTATATTTCTACGCTACATTATATTATGGAAGCTTGTGCAGAAAACAACATTCAGTTGATAGTTTTGGATAGACCAAATCCAAATATTGGCATAATTGATGGTCCAATTCTAGAAGAAGAATTCACAAGTTTTGTGGGAATGCACCCAATTCCGTTGCTTCACGGAATGACAATTGGCGAATATGCCAAAATGATTAATGGCGAAAAATGGCTAAAAAACGGCATTCAATGTAACTTGAAAATTATTCCGTGCTTGAATTATAATAGAAAAACGAATTATTCGTTGCCCGTGAAACCATCGCCGAATTTGCCTAACGACCAATCAATAAATCTCTATGCTAGTTTATGTTTGTTTGAAGGTACCAATGTTAGCGTTGGTCGAGGCACCGAAACTCAGTTTCAAGTTTATGGATCGCCATTTTTACCAAAAAACAATTTTAGTTTTGTTCCAGTTCCGAATTTTGGAGCAAAAGATCCGATTTATAAAAACGAAATTTGCAATGGCGAAATACTTAGTAATTATCCAAAAGTTGATAAATTAGAAATAAAATGGTTGATAAAAGCCTATAATTCTACTAAAGATAAATCTAAATTTTTTAATTTGTTTTTCACGAAACTTGCAGGGACTAAAAAATTACAAATTCAAATTGAAAATGGTGTTTCGGAAACAGAAATTAGAAAAACTTGGGCAAAAGGGTTAAAAGATTTTAAAGAAATGCGAAATATGTATTTGATTTATAAATAGACTTTAGAGTTTTAAATATTAGACTTTTAGAGGCTAGACTTAAAGATACTAGACTTAAAGATACTAGATTTTTAGATTTAAGATTAATATGTTAAAACCCAAAATCCTATTTTATAAAGGCAATTTCAATTTCATTTTTTCTACAATATTAAATGCCGCTGGACAAATTGCTACATTCAATAAAGTTAAATCTGTAATTTGATTGAATTTTTTTTGGTTCGCGTGCGGAAATTCTCGACAAGCTTTTGGACGAACATCATATATAAAACAAGAATTATCTAGGTCTAAAAAATTGCAAGGCACTTGTTGCAAAACATAATCTTTGTCTTCGTCAACACGCAAATATTGATCAATAAACTGTTGTGGTTTTTGGCGCAAATGTTTCGAAATTCTTTCAATATCTGCATCTGTAAAAAGTGGACCTGTCGTTTTACAACAGTTGGCACAAGACAAACAATCGGTTTTTTTAAATTCGGCGTCGTGCAAATCTTGCATTATATAATCCAAATTTTTTGGTGGTTTATTTTTTAATTTTACAAAATACTTTTTGTTTTCGATATGAGTATCTTTGGCAAGTTTTACGATTTCGCTTAATGATGGTTTCAAGTTTAAAGTTTCAAATTGTTTGGTATGCAAATTTACAACTTTTTCGAAACCGAAACTTTAAACTTTAAATAAATAATTATGAAAGATCTTTTCGGCAAAGCAATTCTAGATTTTCAAACCAATAATTCGCCAGAAAATTTAATAACCGAAACATCAATTTCTGATGAAGACGAAATGTCGGTTTCTTATTTATTTCGTTCGTTTTCACAAATGCCAATAATAGAACAAACAGCTTTAGAAATGTGTTATGGTAAAGTTCTTGATGTAGGTTGTGGCGCTGGAAGTCATAGTTTGTATATTCAAAATAATAAAAATCTCGATATTCATTCGATAGATATTTCTGCAAATGCAATAAAAGCTTGTCAACTTCGTGGATTAAATAATGCCAAAGTTCAAAATGTTTTAGATTTAACTATTGAAAAATTTGATACAATCATATTATTAATGAACGGAACTGGAATTTTCGGAAAATTATCAGAAAGTTCAAAATATTTACAAAAGTTGAAATCTTTATTGAACGAAAACGGTCAAATTTTAATAGATTCGTCTGATTTGATTTATATGTACGACGACGACGATCTAGCAGAAATCAAAAAATCAGGAGAATATTATGGAGAAATTGAGTTTTCTATAAAATACAAAAAGGAAAAAGAGAATCCTTTTCCTTGGTTATATTTAGATTTTGAATTATTAAAATCGCTATGTAAACAAAGCGGTTTAGGTTGCGAGAAAATTATTGAAGGAGAAAATTATGATTATTTGGCTAAATTATACATTTAGATTTTCAAATTTATTGGCATTTTGACTAAAACTTTTACTTTTTTTCCTTCTTGTTCGCCAGGCGTCCAATTTGGGCAAGATTTTAAAACTCTAATTGCCTCTTCGCCAGTGCCCTCACCAAGGTCTTGAATAACTTTAATATTGTCTATTTTTCCATTAGTTCCAATTACAAACGATACTTTTACAGCACCAGATAGACTTTCGACTTCGGGTAATACAAAATTAGAAGCCACGAATTTTACGAAAGCAATATAACCACCATCAAATTCTGGTTTGACTTCGACTGTTTCATAAGCAATTGCTGGACCTAAAGATGGTGCTTCGTAAATAGCATCTTGAGCAATAACAAATTGAATTGAAAAAAAAGCTAAAAATATAAAGATTGATTTTGTCATTTTTTATTCGAATTGGGAATGAGAATAAATTAATACCAAATAATTGTTAACAAATTAGTTAGCAAATAAATGAAATTTAATTTAGAATACTTTAAAAAAAACTTTTTTTAACCTTTTATTTTTGGAAAATTATCAAATAAATGACAAATAAGCAATTTAATTGTCAAAAACAAAATTTAATCGACAAAATGCTTTTTTAATTACATTTTTTATATTTTTTTTGGATTATTTGTGTTTTTATAAAAAAATCATAACTTATTGATAAGATAATTCATCAAAATATGACTTTTCTTTGTTTAATATTCTCTAATGAAACTGGATAAGTTCGCAAAAGTTAGCATAAATATAAATTTACACACATTTTTAAGGAATATTTAAATATTTATGTGTTTGCAATGAAACGCGCCATTTAGGATTTTTCATTACATATTCGACAATCATTGGTGTCATTTCTTCTTTTTTACTCCATTCGGGTTGTAAAAATAAAATTGCGTTATTGTTCACTTTTTCGGCTTGTTCTTCGGCGAAAATAAAATCGTGCTTGTTATGAATAATAACTTTCAATTCGTGTGCATTGTTATAAACAGTTTGAGTTGGCAACTTGTTTTTCTTTGGAGAAAGACAAATCCAATCCCAAAATCCTGTCAAAGAATAAGCTCCTGATGTTTCAATATGAACATTTAAATTTTGAGATTTTAATAAACTGGTCAATTCGGTCATGTCCCACATTAATGGTTCGCCACCAGTTATTACTATTGTTTTAGAAAATTTAGAAGCATTTTCGACAATTTGACCAATGTGAGTTGGTGGATGCAATTCGGCATTCCAACTTTCTTTAACGTCGCACCAATGACAACCTACATCGCAACCGCCAATTCTAATAAAGTAAGCAGCAGTTCCTGTGTGAAATCCTTCTCCTTGAATGGTATAAAACTCTTCCATCAACGGAAGCATTGTGCCTTTTTCGACAGCAATTTGTATTTCTTTTGATAACATTTTGCAAATATAGGAATTTTTTGTTGTGGGTTGTAGGTTTTAAGTTTTAGGTTTTAAGTTTTAGGTTTTAGGTTTCAAGTTAAAATTATAGATTTCAAATTAAACTTCTTTTTCAACTAGAGTTTAGATGTTATTATTAAAATTTTTAAAATTGTAATTGATATTGAAATTGAAATTAATATTGAAATTGATATTGAAATTAATATAGAAAATGTAAACATTCCTGACAATTCAAAAATCAAACCTAACTAACCCCGATGTTTGCAAATATCCTTTTTTTCTAGTTTTTTCAACTAGAAAAAAAGATATGGCAAGACAGCGGGAACTGCCATAAAAAAAATGCCTAATAATTAGTTCCAAAAAAAAACCGATAGCTTTTTCAAGTATCGGTTTTAGAAATTATTTTATTTTTTGCCCTTTTTTAATTTTTTTTTTTTGGTGCAGGTTCACCCTTGGTTGGCGGTACAACTTTTGGTTGAACAACTTTTATACTGCTCAATGCAGCAATCGATTCGGTTGCATAAGCATTAGTTGGGTCGAGTTCTAATGCTTTTGTCCATAATTCTTTGGCTTTTACTTTGTCTGTAAATGCGTAGAAAGCACCCATATTGTTGTAAGCTTCAATTATTTTGGTCTTATTTTTAATCAATTCTTCAGGTCCTTTTGCGGTTGATGCATCTATATAATCTTGGTATGATTTAGCCATAATGTCATCTTTTTCAAGCAAATCATTGATTTTGGCTTTGAAATATCTATAGGCTGGAACGGTTGGATAGCTTTCGATTGCTACCGTAAATGCTGCATCGGCTTTGTCAAGTGCTGCAATATTTGGTTTAGTTTTATCGTAACCATAATAAATTGAGTAACCGTAATAAATATTGTCTTCGGCATAATTTTTTGAATCTTTGTTGCTTGTAGCAATTTCAAAAACTGTTGCTGCTTGATCGTAACTTTTTTGTTTGAACAAAGAGCTTCCAATTTCGTTAATTTCTTCGGCTAGTTTTGGTTCGTCTATAATTGCTGTTTTAAAAATAGCTACAGCCTCATTAAACTTGGCAACATCAACAATTTTACCATCAGCGCCTGTTGCTTTTTTCATTTTAGCTTGACCAAGAACGAACGAATCACGAGGAATTTTTTTGGAATTTGGGTTTGCCAAAAATTCTTCTAATGATTTTATTGCTAAGTCTGTATTTCCGTTTTGATAAGCAGCATATCCTAAGTAACGCATAATTCTTGGATTAATTCCAGCAATTTTTTGCATTTCGTTGGCTTCTTTTTCTAGTGCGACATAATCTTTTGCTAAAATTAAGAAATCGGCATGACGCATTCTTGAAGTTAATGAATAATCGGTCAAACTCATGTATTTTTCGTAGTAATCAAGAGCTTTTTTATTATAATCTTTGTAATTTTTGGCGTCTTTATTTCCCCATAAATAATAGGTTTCTGCTAGTTCACGATAAACTGGACCATAGTTGGGGTTGGTTGCCACTACTCCATTATATGATTCTACTGCTTTGTCAAATGCTTGTGCGCCCTTTAACAAAACGCCCAATTTAACTTTAGCACGAATTAATGTTGGGTCGGCAGTAAATGCATCACGATAAGCTTTGTAGGAATCATTTTGATTTTTATCTCCAAAATAGGCGTCACCAAGTGCTAATAATACTTGTGGATCTTGAAAATTTAGTAATTTGGCTTTTTCAAGAATTGCTATTGCTGATTTAAAGTCAGGTTTGTCTGCACTCATATATGCGCGAGCGATGTAAACATATTCTTGCAAATCCTTTTTCTTAATATTTTTGGTTGATAATGCAAAATTGGCTTGAGCAGCAATAGCATTATTACTGTCAAGGTCAATTTGACCCATTCCAATATTGTTGTAATGTGCAAATTCTTTGGTTGTTAGTCCTTTTTGGAAAACGACTTTGGCAGAATCGACATAATTTTGAGATAAATATATGTTACCTAATAAAAATGGTACTTCACCATTAGTAGGTTTTGCTGCAATTATTGATTTTAGCATTGTTTTTGCTTTTTCAAATTGCTCGGCATCAATTGTTTTTTTTGCATCGGCAATTTCTTGAGCATTTACAAATGATGCTGATGCTAATAAAGCAATTGAGAAAATTTTAAACTTATTCATTTTAATTTAATTATTCGATTTAATATTCTTATTTTTTTACTTGTATGAGTCTTCCTGGAATTCTGACTGGTAACAATCCTGATTTCAAAATTATTCTTTGACCTCGTTCGCCAGCAATAAATGATGCAAAACCAATTCCGAGTCCTGAATAAGGTTGACAATTGATAATATACAAATCACGTGCCAAAGGATAGGTCTTTTCTGCAATGTTATTTTGACTTGGGTAAAAATAGTCATTTCCTTTTAAACTTTTAACATTTAAAATATTAATATTTTGTTTAAATTTTTCGACTGCTTCTGTTGGTTGCATTAATATGTTTACACCAACTACGCCAATCATTCCATTATTTTCGGAAACATATTTAATTACTTCTTCGTTGGTTTTAAATGAAAATATTCCTTTTTCGGGATTAGATTTCAAGCTAGCTAATTCATTAAAATAGCGCATTGTGCTCGAATTGGGGTTATCAAAAACCAAACCTTTAATTTTGTTATTGGATTTGCCTTGCATAAAATCGACTACATCTTTCAAATCTATTAAAGTGTCATTATTATTTTTGTTAGATATCATTGCAATTGCATCGGTTGCAAAAATGGTTTGTTTTGGATATAATTTTTTTCTTACAAATCTAAGAGAATCTTCTCGACTTAATTTTCTGGTCATAATTGCAATCTGAATAGAATCTTTGAATAATTCTTGCAATACTTCGGCTTCAGATTTAGAAAATAATGAAATTTTCGCATCATATTCGCTTTCGAAAACCTGTACTTGATCTTCAATAATTGGCGTTAATGTTTCGTCGACTAAGATTTTAGTATTTCCTTTTAATATAGTTTCTTCGTTTTTATCCGCTTTTTTGTTGCAATAAAACAAGATTCCTGTAACAAGAAAAAATGAAGCAACTATTAAGATTTTTTTCATTTTGAAAATATTATATATTAAGTAATTATTTTTATTATTTAGAAAATTTAGAAAGTATATTTTATAAAAAAATACAAAGAATATGTATTGATATTGAAAAATATATTTTTAAAAAAATATATTTATCTATATAACGCAGAAATTAATTTTTATTGTCATTCCAATAGCGATAAAATCTCAAAAAAGAATATCCTATTAAAAGCACACCAAAAAGCATGCGATAATTCTCATTCATTTGGATTGGCATTGATTTCCAAAATAAAATAGCAACACCTAAAACAAAATATATCAAAAAAAACAAAAACCCTATAACTAGAAGAAACCGCTCTTTGAGCGATTTCTTCTTTATAAAATCTAAAAATTTATTCATTATTCTGGTGCTTGCACACTAATTGGTAATTGATAAGTACATCTTACTTTTTTACCGTTTTGCTCACCTGGAGCCCAACGTGGACATTTTTTCAAAACTCTAATTGCTTCTGCACCAGTTCCAAATCCAATATCTCTTAAAACTTTAATATCAGTTAACGAACCATCTTTTTCTACAACGAATTGAACAAATATTTTTCCTTTTAAGCCTTCTTCTTCAGGAACATTGTAATTGTTACCAACGAATTGTAAGAACTTTGCCATTCCTCCTGGAAAATCAGGTTTTACTTCTATACCCGCTGAGTTATAAAGAATATTTGGATCTTCTTCTACAACTTTTACATCGCCATCGCCTGGTTTTTCAATTGTTATAGGTGCTTCGTCATTGCCTTTAATAGTTTCTGCACCAGTTTTTACTTTTTCAAGTTCTTTAACTTTTGGCGGTTCTTCTACTACTTCTTCGGCTTTTGCTACAACAGGCTTAACAAATTTTACTTGACTTTGTTTTGGTGGCGGTGGTGGCGGTGGTGGCGGTGGTAATAAATCTTTCGGCTTCTCTTTTGGTGGTAATTTTATAGTAACTATTTTTTTATCTAACGAAGCCTCTTCTTCATTAAGACCATCAAATAGTTTACCAAAAATACTTGGAGCACCAATAGAAAAAACTAATAAACCAGCACCAATTACCAACGCAATTGCTGATGTTTTGGAGCTTTTTTGACGTAGATCATAAGCGCCGTAACTTTTGTTACGCCCTTCGAATACTAGTTCGAGCCATTGTTTTTTTAATAGGTCTAATTTCATAATAATTAATATTAAGTTTCATCAATTTATAGATAAAGATAATAAATATTTCTATTTAACTACAAAAAGATATGTTATTATTTAGGTGCCACTGGATCATTAGAAACTGGCGTTATTGTTTCATTTCCAACAGATAAAAGTTTATTCTCTTCTGGTGTAATTTCGTTTACAATAGCATAGGTTTCAACTCCAGATATTGCCATTTCATCTAAAATATCAACCAGATTTTTATAATTTGATTTTTTACTTGGTTTGATAATAACAATAATACCATCTTGTGGTTTTCCTTTTGCTGTAGAATATTCAAGAACAGATTTTTTTCTTTTTAAAAGTTCTGGACGCAAACCATTTTTACCATAAGTTATATCTTTTGGACCAGCAATTGGTGTGGCCAAAATACCCATATACCATTTTAATTTGTTATTGCCATCAATTAAAATAGTCATTGTTCTATTTTCATCAACTTTTACATCTTTTGCATCTTCTGGCTTATCTTCTTTATCAGGTAAAGATAAATCCATTGCTTTAGGTTTTGATAATGAAGTTGTTAGCATAAAGAAAGTAATCAAAAGAAATGCCAAATCTACCATTGCCGTTAAATCGACTTTAGAGTTTTGTTTTTTACTTCTTACTTTTTTGCCTTTTCCACCACCGCCGTCGCCAGTATTTAATTCTGCCATTTTGTGTGTTTTATTTTATTAAAAATCGTTGCCTCTAAGACCAGTGACCAAATTAAAATTATTAATTTGTTGATCTTGCAGAATATCCATTACTCTTTTTATAGAAGGATACTGTTCTTTCGCATCGCCTTTAATCGCAACTTTCAATTCATTTTGAGTGATTTCGTTAGTAGCAACTCTTGCGTTATAAATCCATTCTTTTAATTGGTTGTTTAAAGAATCTTTTGGAATTCCAGCCTGAACACCTTTTTCATTTCTTTCGTCTCCTTTCATTGCAAGCAAACTCGACATTCCTTCAATCGGTACGCCGAAAGTTTCTATTACTGAAAATTTATCAAGTTCATCTGGAGAAAATTTTACTTTAAATTTTTCACCCATTAATTCAAGTGTTCTTCTTTTGACTTCTTTACCTAGTACACTAAAAAAGACTTTATCTTTCCCGCCAATTGTAATTGTTGCCAAATCTTTTTCAGGCAATTTAGACTGATTTGTAGAAGTTGGCATATCAACAGGAAGCGCTTCTTGTGGTTTAGCAGTTGCTGTCAAAATAAAGAAGGTAAGCAAAAGAAAGGCAACGTCACACATAGCAGTCATGTCGACTGATGTTGCTTTTTTAGACATTTTTACTTTACTCATATATTTTTATTTAATTTCAAATGGATTAAAATTTATTTCAAAATTAATCCACTTGAAAATTATTAATTTAGTTTCTAAATCTTCTGTAAGTTTTAACAATTGCAGAACCAGCTTCGTCGATTGAATATGTTAAAGTATCAATTTTAGAAGTAAAGAAATTGTACATTACAATTGCTAATGCAGATGTTGCAATTCCTGTTGCTGTGTTAATAAGTGCTTCAGAAATACCATTTGCAAGAGCAGATGAATCTGGAGTTCCAGAAGCAGCAAGTGCAGCAAATGCTTTAATCATACCGGTTACTGTACCTAACAATCCTGCAAGAGTACCTAATGATACAAGTGTGGATAAAACAGTCATGTGTTTTTCTAGCATTGGCATTTCAAGAGAAGTAGCTTCTTCAATTTCTTTAGAAATTGATTCAGCAGCAGCCTCGCTGTCCATACCTTCTTTTTTTACTTCGTTATGTTTCAATAATGCAGCTTTTATTGCATTGGCAACAGAACCTTTTTGTTTGTCACAATCTTCAATTGCAGCATCAATATTGTTGCTAGCAATGTTAGATTGCACTTTTTTCATGAATTTGTCAATAGAATCTTTTCCTGCGGCTTTAGATATAACCATAAAACGTTCTACCGAGAAAACTATAACCATTAAGAAACAGCCAATAAGAACTGGTACAATTGGACCACCTTTGTAAACCATTGCAAGATAATTACCTGGAATTGGTTCCCCAGTGTTTATTCCGCCAACGAAATTAGAACCTGAGCCCATTATAAATTTCCAAATTATCCAACCCACGAATACGCATCCTAGGATGATAATTCCAGTCATAATTCCACCTAAGTCTGCACCTGAATCGTTGCTTTTTTTAACGTTTGCCATCTTAATAAATTTTAATTTTTAGAGTTTTATTGATTTTAATTTTTGGTTGTACATAATTGTAGTGGCACAAATTTAATTTTTTAGTTCAAATAAAAAAACTTTTTTTGTTTTTTTTGATAAATTTAATGCTGAATGAAAAAATAATATTTCTAATCCTATGATTTATATTGCATTAAATTTTGATTTTGCAATATTTTAATTGTTTTTATTAGAAACTATATATCATAACGCAAGTAATACTAAATTTATTGTAAAAATGCTAAAAAATTTTTTGTGTTAAGAAATACCAAAGATTTTTAATTTTTTAATACCTTGCGATTGATTTAAATAAATAAAAATCATACCTATTAATATTATGAGTAAAAAAGACGATTTTATTTCACAAATAAACGATGGTTATTCATCTAAAGGAACTACGATAATATTAGGTTCTGCAATGTTAGATAGCGAAGCAATTCCGGAAGTGCAAATTCATATTCCATTAAAAACAATGAACCGCCATGGGTTGATTGCTGGTGCAACTGGAACTGGAAAAACCAAAACTATTCAGGTTTTGTCTGAACAATTGGCTCAAAATGGTGTTCCAGTTTTAATGATGGATATTAAAGGTGATTTTTCTGGTATTGCCAAACCTGGCGAAGAAAAATCTTTTATTACCGAAAGGCATTCCAAAATTAATATTCCATTCGAGCCAAAAGGATTTTCGACAGAATTAATGACACTTTCAAATCAAAACGGCGTTCGATTGCGTGCAACAGTTTCGGAATTTGGTCCTGTTTTATTTTCGAGAATTTTAGACTTGAATGATACTCAATCTGGAGTAATATCGGTAATATTCAAATATTGCGATGATAATAAAATGCCACTTTTGGATTTGAAAGACATTAAAAAAGTAATGAATTATATTACCGAAGAAGGCAAAGATGAAATTTCTGAACAATATGGCAAGATTTCTACATCGACTACAGGAACAATTCTTCGTAAAATTATAGAATTAGAACAACAAGGAGCAGAAATATTTTTTGGCGAAAAATCCTTCGAAATTGATGATTTAATGCGTTATGAAGACAATGGTTTTGCCTACATTAACATAGTACGATTGACCGATATTCAAGATAAACCCAAATTATTTTCGACTTTTATGTTGAATTTATTAGCGGAGATTTATCAGCAAATGCCAGAAAAAGGCGATTTAGACCAACCTGAATTAGTCATTTTTATTGACGAGGCGCATCTTATATTTAATGAAGCAAGCAAAACTTTATTGGATCAAATTGAAACTATAATTAAATTAATTCGTTCGAAAGGCGTTGGCGTTTTCTTTATTACGCAAAACCCAATGGATATTCCGAAAGGAGTTTTGGCACAATTGGGCTTGAAAATTCAACACGCATTGCGAGCTTTTACGGCAAATGACAGGCAAGCGATTAATCAAACAGCAGATAATTACCCAACATCTAATTTTTATAAAACCGAAGAATTATTAACTTCTTTAGGAATTGGCGAAGCACTAGTTACGGCTTTGAACGAAAAAGGAATTCCAACGCCACTAGCAGCTACAATGATGCGTGCACCAGAAAGTAGAATGGATATTTTATCGCAAACCGAAATTGATGAAATTAATGCTAATTCGATACTAGTAAAAAAATATTCGGAAGAAATTGATAGAGAAAGTGCCTATGAAATTTTAACAAAAAAAATAGTTGATATTTCTGAAGAAGTTGCCGCAAAAGATGAAGAAAAGCAAGAATCGACAGAACCTAGTACAGCATCGGTTGTGGGGAAATCAGTATTAAAAGTCGTTACAAGCGCCAGTTTTATTCGTGGTGCTTTTAGTGTTTTAATGAAGGTTTTGAGAAAGTAGTATCAATTACAAAATGAATACCAATGACAATGTCAATTTAATTAAAATGAAAGCACTTACTTTTTCAAAATTCGGTTCGCCCGAAGTGTTAGAATATATAGAAATTCCGAAACCAATAATTTCCAACAATGAAATTTTGCTAAAAACAGAAGCTATTGGTTTGAATTATGCTGATATTTATCGGCGAAAAGGGAATTATCACCTCAAAGGGAATCCGCCTTTTATTGCTGGCTACGAAGGAGCAGGAATTGTTGCAGAATCGAATGTTGCAACTGTAAAAATTGGCGACCGAATTGCCTTTACTGATGTTCCGTTTGCCAATGCAGAATTCGTTATTGTTCCCGAAGCGCATATTATTCCGTTACAAGAAAATATGAGTTTCGATTTGGCAGCATCAGTTTTATTGCAAGGATTAACAGCGCATTATTTATCTAAAGACAGTTTTCAAGTAAAAGAAAATGATGTCGTTTTAATTCACGCAGCTTCTGGCGGAGTTGGGCAAATTCTGACTCAAATTTGCAAAATTAAAGGTGCAAAAGTGATTGGTTTGTCAAGAAACGAAAACAAACTAAAAATAATTTTAGATAATAAAGCCGATTTTGCCATTACATTAAACGAAAACTGGAAACAAAAAGTAATGGAAATTACCAATAATAAAGGTGTTGATGTAGTTTTTGATAGTGTTGGCTCTACCTTAATGGATAGTTTTGAAGTAACAAAAGAATGCGGAACAGTGGTTTTTTTTGGTATGAGTGGTGGCGACCCAATTCACATTGACCCAAGAATGCTAATGGACACCAGCAAAACCCTAACTGGCGGCGATTTATGGAGTTATATCAACTCGCACGAACAACGGATTTCACGTGTTAAACAATTGTTTGATTGGATTTTGAACGGTAAAATTGTTATAGCAGAACCTGTAAAATTTCAATTATCTGATGGAAAAAAAGCGCACGAATATTTAGAAAACGGAAATAGTTCGAGTAAAGTTTTATTGATTCCATAGAAATGAATTATAATGACATTATCGGAACAATTGGCGTTGGATTAATCTTGATTGCCTATTTTTTAAACATTTTTTCATTAATCGAAAAAGATGGAAAATTGTATTTTTTAATGAATACAATTGGCGCATGTTTAGCTTGTTACGCATCAATACTAATAAATTATAAACCATTTATTATTTTGGAAGGTATTTGGGCAATTGTAAGTATAATTGGTTTTTTGAAAAATTTAAAAAAATAAAAAAATTATGAAAAAATATTCACTCCAAAACAACCCATTCGTAGTGCCAACAACCGACGGAAAAATTATTAAAGAACACCACAGTAATGCTACAACTGGCAACAAAGATATTTCGATAGCACACATGATTGCACCGCCAAATTGGGCTGAACCTTTTCAAACGCCAGAATTCGAAGAATATACTTTCATCATTTCGGGCAAAAAACAATTTATTATCGATGACGAAATAATAATACTCGAAGCTGGTCAATCTATAAAAATTGATGCCAATACTCGAGTTCAATATTCCAATCCATTTAAAGAAACTTGCGAATATATAGCAGTTTGCAAGCCAGCATTCGATTTTATGAAAGTGCATCGTGAGGAATAAAAAAATTCTAAATTTGAATTTTCATTTATTTTTGGTATTATTGCGTAATAAAATCCTCCTAAAGTTTTGAAAAACAGAATTAAACTTTCATTATTTACTAAGATTACATTTGTATTAATTGCATTTTTATCAATAATTTCTTGTGATAAAAAAAGCAATTTAACTCTTGAAGAATTAAATTATTTAAACAATAATCCAGATTTAAAAGTTGCGGTTTTCCCTTATTATGCTCCTTATCAATTCATTAATGAGCAAGGTGAAATTGACGGAATTTTTATTGATTTTTTGAAAATTATAGAACAAAAAAACAATATAAAATTTAAAAAAATCTATTACAGCAATTGGAATGAAGTTTTAATTGATACCAAAAACAATAAAATTGATTTAATTCTTGAAATTCAACAAACAAAAAGTCGAAGTGAATATTTGAATTTCTTTGAACCTCTTTTTGAATCACAATTGGTGATTGCTCAAAATAAAAATATTGCTAAAATAAATAGTTTAGAAAATTTTGGCGACAAAAAATTAGTTTTACCAAACAATTATTCAATTGTTGAAACGTTAAAAATTAAGTATCCAAGTTTAAATATCGCAACCGAAACAAATGATGCTGAATGTTTAAAAAAAGTTAATAGTGGCCAATATGATGCTTTCGTTGGTCCAAGTGCGGTTGTTAATTATTTTATTAAAAAAGAGAAATTAAGCAATGTAATTATTTCAAATAAAATAAATGAAACTTACACGCCAAGTTTTGGTGTCAACAAAAAAGATGCAATTTTAACATCTATTTTTCAAAAAAATCTAGACAATATTTCATCTGATGATAAAAAAATAATTATCGACAATTGGTTGTATAATTTAGTCGTTCCATTTTATGAAAAATCAACATTTTGGGTTTATGTTTCAATTTCTATTTTAGGTTTATTATTAGCGTTAACTGCTTTAAGCCTATATTTAAAATTTAAAGTAAAAAAGCGAACATTAGAACTCAATATTGCCAAAGAAAAAGCCGAAGACGCTAATAAATTCAAGACCAGTTTAATACAAAATATTTCACACGAAATTCGTACACCAATGAATGGAATTATTGGTTTTGTTGAATTGTTAAAAAGTGACAATTTGAGTGTTGTTGATCGGGAAAAATACTTTAATATTATTTCTACTTCAACCAAAGAATTAGAGATTTCTATAAATAATATTCTAGATTTATCGCAACTAGAAACCAAACAAGTACAATTATTCGAAGAATTTGTAAATTTAAATGAGTTGTTAAACGAGTTGCAAACACAATTTTCGCCAACAGCTATTCAAAAAAATATTCAATTTAATATAAAAATAAGTAATGAAATTCCTGATTTGATTTTTAAAACTGACAAGCAAAAACTTCAAAAAACACTTTCTTATATAATAGATAATGCTGTAAAATTTACCAATTCTGGATTTGTAACTTTGGGTTACGAAGTTATTCAAGAACATTTGCTAATAAGTATTCAAGATTCAGGAGTTGGTATAGATGAAAAAGAAAAACAACACATTTTTAACAGTTTTTCACAAACTGAACAAACAATTACTCGCAGTTTTGGCGGACTAGGTTTGGGTTTGTATTTTGCTAAAAAATATGCATCATTACTTAATGGAAGAATCACTTTTACTAGCGAGAAAAATGCTGGTTCGAATTTTAGCATTACATTTTCGAATATTAAAACAAAAGCAAAAATTGAACAAGTCGAAACGGTAAGAAACAAAGCCAAAAATCTAAATAATGAATTTAACATTTTAATTGCCGAAGATGCCAATATAAACTTTTTATTATTACGCACTTTATTATCTAATAATTCGAAGTATAAATTAAATATTCAACGAGCCGAAAATGGTCAAGAAACAATAGATTTATATAAAAATAACGATTTCGACCTTATTTTTATGGATATAAAAATGCCAATTATTGACGGTTACGAAGCTACAAGAACTATAAAAAAATTAAATTCTGAGATTGTAATTATTGCACAAACAGCTTTTTCGAGAGATGAAGATATTCAAAACGCATTTCTTTCTGGTTGCGATGATTTTTTATCTAAACCAATTGATAGTTTGAAACTAAGCAATTTATTAGAAAAATATCTAGAAAATTAATTTAGTTATTAAGAAGTTTCAAAATAACATCTTCGACCTCTATCGAATTCCAATTTTCATCAATATTTTCCATTTTTAAAACTTCTTGCATAATTGCATTTTGTCTATCGCCTTCGGCAAGTGCTTCGGCATAAGGCTGGTGCGTGAAAGTAACTCTCGAATATAACGGAATCCATTTATCGGGATATTTGTCGGAGAACCATTTTTCGATTTTCTTTTGCAATAAAAAGTTTTTATCAGCGGTTTTGGCACTCATTTCCATAAAATTTCTATACGAAAGTTCGGCAATTGCATCAGTGTTTGGTTTGCGAGAATTTTCATATTCGTTTAGTAAATTCGCCCAGTCATCGCCATATTTATCAATCATTTCATTGAGAACCGTAATGTCTTCGAAACCAGAATTCATTCCGTGACCATAAAACGGGACAATTGCGTGACAAGCATCGCCAATGAGCGCCACTTTATCAGAATAAGTCCAAGGAAAACATTTCATTGTAACCAAATAACTTGTCGGGTTTTTAAAAAAATCTTCGACCAAATCTGGAATTACATCTTTCGTATCTGGAAAATATTTTTCAAAAAATTTTACTAACTCTTCATTAGATTTTAAAAGTTCAAAGGAATTTTCGCCATCGTGTGGCATAAAAAGCGTGCAAGTAAAACTGCCATCCAAATTCGCTAAAGCCATCAACATAAAATTGCCACGAGGCCAAATGTGCAATGAATTTTTATCTAATTTATAAGATCCATCTTCGTTAGCAGGAATATGCAATTCTTTGTAACCAATTTCGAGAAATTCTTGCGAATAATTAAACATACTTTGTCGTTGCATTCTATGACGAATTCTAGAAAACGCTCCATCTGAACCGAAAGTAAGGTCATAATCTTGGGTCGTCCACTCGCCTCTTTCGGTGTCGCCAATCGAAATTGTTGCAGTGTTTAAATCGACATCCCAGACTTTTTGTTCAAATTTAAAATTTACACCAGCTTGTTCGGCAAGATCAATCATTTTTTTATTAAGAATTCCTCGTGATAAAGAATAAATAAACTCACCATCTTTGCCATAATTCTGATAAATCAATTCGCCATTTTGCATGTGAATGGCACGCTTGTCAACTGGAATTCCAATTTTTTCGATTTCTTCTCGCAGTCCAATATCTTCAAGGGTTTTCCAACCACGATTCGACATCACAAGATTTATCGATCTTCCTGAAAAATTAATGTTGCGAATATCTGGACTTCGATCAAAAACATCGACCTGATGACCACGTTTCTTGAGATAAATCGCCAATAACGAACCAACCAAACCCGAACCAACAACAGCAATTTTTCTAGGACTTTGCATAAAAATAAATATTTGGTAAAAATAAATATTATTCTAATCAAAAACTAAAAAAAAAATATTTAAAATTAACTTTTATAATTTTTTGTTTAACAAATTTTGTAATCAATTAAACAAAATATATATTTGTAAAAAATAAATTTAATGAAAAACATCTCTAAAGAAGATATTTCGAAAATGGACAAAATCCGACGGCTGAACCTCATCAATTCTTGTACAGGATATAAATCGGCTAATTTAATAGCGACAAGATCTATTTATGGTCAAGAAAATGTTGCGATATTTAGCAGTATTACACATTTGGGTAGTAATCCTGCTATGTTGGGATTTATTGTGAGACCAACGACAGTGCCACGTGACACATACAAAAATATTAAAGAAACTGGATATTTTACAGTCAATCATATTATATCGGATATTATTTCTGATGCACATCATACATCTGCGAATTATGGTTCAGAAATTTCAGAATTTGATAAAACAAATCTTGAACCAGAATATAAAATTGATATCGATTTTCCGTTTGTGAAAAATGCACCAGTCCAATTGCTATGCAAATATCAAAATGAATATCATATTATAGAAAATGACACAATACATGTTATTGCAACAATAGAAAATGTTTTTTATGACGAAAAACTTGAGCATAAAGATGGTTGGTTACAACTTGACAAAGCCAATGTTGTTGCAATTAATGGGCTTGATGGTTATTGTTTGCCAAAACTACTTGACAGATTTGAATATGCAAGACCAAATTCAGAAACTAAATCATTCGAAAAATAATTATAAATAGATATTTCTACAATATATAAATGAAAACATTACGACTAATTCTTGGCGATCAACTCAATTCGCAACATTCTTGGTTTGAAGAAACTAACGAAAATGTAATTTATCTAATGGCAGAAATGCGTCAAGAAACCGATTATGTAAAACATCATATTCAGAAAGTTGTTGCTTTTTTCTTGTCGATGCGCAACTTTGCCGAAGATTTGAAATCTAAAAATCATCATGTTGATTACTTTCATATATATAATGAAGAAAATCCACAAAATTTAGAAAAATTGATTAATAATTGTATTTCTAAACACAATATTGAAAAATTCGAATATTTATTGCCAGATGAATATCGTTTAGACGAGCAATTAAAAAATATTTGTCAAACTTTAAAAATTTATTCAGAAGCATTTGATTCCGAACATTTTTACACAACTCGATATGAATTAAGAGATTTTTTTTATGGGAAAAAACTTTATTTGATGGAAAATTTCTATCGAATGATGCGCAAAAAACACGAAGTTATGATGGTTGGCGCAACACCAGAAGGCAACCAATGGAATTTTGACCACGACAACCGCAAGAAATATAGTGGACAAGTGCCAATTCCAAAAGAAAAGAATTTTGATAAAAATATTGAAAAAATTTTACTTGAAATCAAAAAAACTGGTATAAAAACTTTTGGAAATATTGATGATAACAAGTTTGCGTGGCCAACTTCAAGAAAAGAATGTCTTGAAGTTTTGGAATATTTTTGCAATAATTTATTGGTTCATTTTGGCGACTATGAAGACGCAATGCATACCGACGAAAAATTCTTATTTCACAGCAGATTGTCATTTGCTATGAATTCGAAAATGCTTTCGCCAAGCGAAGTTGTAAATGCTGTTGTAAATCATTATCACAATAACGAAAGTGGAATTTCAATATCTCAAGTCGAAGGTTTTGTAAGACAAATATTAGGTTGGCGCGAATACATTCGTGGAATTTATTGGAAAGAAATGCCTAATTATGCGCAAAAAAATCATTTACAAAACACCAACAAATTACCTGATTTTTTCTGGACTGGCAATACCAAAATGACTTGTTTGCAAAAAGCAATAGATCAAAGTTTAGATGAAGCCTATGCACATCACATTCAGCGATTAATGGTTATAGGCAATTTTACTTTATTGACACAAATTCATCCTGACGAAGTCGATGCTTGGTATTTAGGCGTTTACATCGATGCAATTGAATGGGTCGAAATGCCCAATACACGTGGAATGAGCCAATATGCCGATGGTGGAATTATTGCAACTAAACCTTATGTTTCGTCAGGAAGTTACATCAATAAAATGAGTAATAATTGTGCTAAATGCCATTATAACGTGAAAGAAAAATTCGGAGATAAAGCTTGTCCATTCAACACATTATACTGGAATTTTCTTGACGAAAAAAAGGAATATTTCAAATCGAACCAACGCATGGGAATGATGATGAACATGCTAGGCAAAATGAATCCAGAGGAATTGTATAAAATTAAAGTAAAAGCAAACGAAATTATTGATAATTTAGATAGTTATTAAACTAAAAAAGCCTCGAAATGAGGCTTTTTTTATGCCAAGATATGTTTTAATAAATTACTTTCGAACCTTTAGCGGAATCAGCTACATATGACAGTAACCAAGAAATCTGAGCTTGTTTTACAAAAAATATTTTTTTAGAATTAATGTTTCCAAGAGCTTCTAATGATCTAAGCAATAATGTATTTGCCGAAATTAAATATTTTTGAGAATAAGTTTTTAAAACTTTCTTGGCTTCATCATTTGTTCCGGCAAGATCGATTATTTTTTTGAAATTATTTTTTAAAACTGCATCATAATCTTGAACATCGGCAAAACTAATTTCAGAAAAATTTCCTGCAGAAATTTGTTCAGTTAATGTAAAAAAAGCCCAAGCTGCGCCACCAGTAATATAAATATTTTTCTTGTCTTTACATTCTGGTCTTTCAAGATACATTTTGTTAATTTCTGATTCAAGTTCAGTATTAAATTCAAATAATCTGTCTTTAAAAGCATTAATGTTTTCTTGGCTTTTTAAACCTCTATTTATTTTTTCGGTCAAAGTTATTGTTCCATAATCTAAATTAAATGGAAAAAAAACATTATTGTCTTCGTTTTTAACTTCTACATATCCGCCTTTGGTATTGCCACCACCAATATCTAAAAGTAAAGAATTCAGGTAAAACTTTTTAGCAATACTGCCTCTAAACATTAATTTTGCTTCTAGTTTAGATGAAATTACATCAAGTTCTTTTTTGGTTAATTCTCTAATTTTATCAGCAAGTTCATTGGTATTTTTTGCCATTGCAATTCCCGATGAAGCTACAATAAATATATTTACATCTTCTACATTATATGTGTTCAATAATTTATTATAGTCTTCTAAAATTATATTACAAGCGGTTTCAATATCATCAGTTGCAAGATTTCCGTCGATTGAAATTCCTTTGGCAATTCCAGCATTAGTTGTCCAATATTCTTTTAAAGTAAAAAGATTTTTTTTGGCGTTTTCAACATCTAGTACTGTAACTTTAATTCCTTTACTGCCAATTTCTATACCGCCAAACAATGTATTAGCAAATACATTATTGCAAAAAGAAAAAAGTAATATTGCTAATAAAAAAATATTATTTGGGAAGTTTGTATTTTTTATCATTGTTATAATTTTTAGTGATGCAAAAGTACAATTTGAAAATTAATTTATATAATGAATCAAAAAAACTTTCTAATTTAATACATTTTTTAACGATTAAAAGCATTTATTTACGACTAATAACAATTTTAGTGCCAAATTTTATAATCTCCTCTTTATTCATCATCATTTTTCTAAATTTTCCATCGACAAACATTTGTAATTGATCGTTGTAATGTTCACTGAAAGGATTTCCTGAGTTGCCAGTTGGTAAAATGCTATATAAAAATTGGTAACAAATCTCCAAAATCTTTTAATCTTTCATCATTCGATTTAATTATCCAGATTTTGTATGCAAGAAATCTCGAAGATAAATCTAACATATCTTTTAAATCATTCTTAATTTTAGATTTTTTTTCAATAGAATTTGCGCTATAAAATTTTAAAATTTTCATTGTAAAAGCAATTACTTCTTCACAAATTACTTTGTTTAAATTAGATGCTTCAAGTATTCTATTTGTTGTATTTGGATGATGTATTTCAGTCAATAAATCTACTGTAAGATTCGCAGAAACAGTCTCAATTAAAACAGTAAAAACTGGCTTTTCTTTTGGGATTGGTATGATTTCGAATTTTATAGCATCTGTAATAATGATTCTAAAATCTATTGGATTTAAAATTCCAATATTTTTATTCGACTTAATTCCGTTGCAATGACCACAAGAATAAAATAAATTTTTCCAGTCTAATCTTAAATTTTTATCGGGATCAAAATGATCGGTTTGAATACTTGTTAAATTATTACTTTCACACAAATAACATTTATGCAAAAATTCTTTTTGGATTAATTCGATGCAACATTTATGGTCTTTTGTTTCGGCTAGACAAACAGGAATTTCATCAGATTTTCGAATATTAATCATGAACTAAACTTTCAAACTTGTTTTTGTAATCTAAATTTAGCATGTTTATTTTCAATTGCATTTCCTGAGAATGGATCATTGGTAAATCATCAAAATGTTTTTTTAACTCCAATATTTCATCAATTTCATCATCAGAATTATTTTCTTTTTTCAAAAGATTTTCATAATGTTCAATCTTTTTCAATAAAACATCTGAATATTTAGTACTTTCAAAATAGGTTTCTACAAGCGCTTCGGTAGAATATTCACTTAAATTTTCAATAGTTTCTTGATTATCCATATCATAAACTACAGCATTATCAATAGAATTTAGAATAAATGGCGAATGTGTCGTTACGACAAATTGAAGATTAGGAAACAATGTTGTCAAAATCCCTAAAACTTTTCTTTGCAAACTGATGTGCAAATGAGTTTCAAGTTCATCAATTAAAATCAAACCATTTAGTTTATAAATTTTAGATGATTTTCGTTCCATTCTAATCATTATTTCGGCAATAATCCCCAAAATAGAAGAAAATCCATCTGAAAGCGTGTTAAAATCAAATTCTATGCGATTTAAAGTTTTAAATTTAAAAACATACTCGTCACGATCATAAATTAATTCTAATGTTTCGTCTTCGAAAATTTTTCTAAAAATTGTTCTGATTTTTACAAACCAATCTTCTATTTCTTTTACTACTTTAGAATCATTATCTGCTTTGGCGTATAACATTTGCACTTGCTGATTGACCAAATATTGCAAAAACATTTCATTACCTTGTTGATTTGATTTAAATATAACTGGTAAATCTAGTTTTTGAGGAGAATTTACTACGTTTGGTTTAAAATTTCTTTTCGCAGGAAAATGTGCAAAAATGTAATCGCCATTTTCGAATTCTTTTTTAAAATTTTTGAAATTTATACTTGTTGACAAAATTAAATTTAATTTTTCTTCATTAAAAATATCGTTTAATATAGCAAAAATTTTAGATATTTTTTCTTGATTTAATTCCAAAAAGGTTGAATTACTTTGATTTAACAAATTAATTTTATTATTTGTTTTATCAACAATTTTAGTATTTAAAATTTCATCTTTATAAATTTTACTTCCTTCATTTATACAGATAATTAGATTATTTAATATTTCATTTAAATCATCACGATATTCATTTTTTAAAACCAAATCAACAAACAATTTAATCTCGTTTAAAACAGACGTTTTTCCGCTACCATTTCTTCCAGTTAAAATAAGATGTTTCATTTCATCTTGATCAATCGGAATTACAAGGTTTTGTAAATGTCTTAAATTGTGTATGTAAAGATTTTTGACAAAAAAATTATTCATTACTGTTTGTTTTAATTCTAGCAAAGTTAAATTATTTCCTTCAATTTTATTAGGTTTACTAAAATTAGTTTGAAGCTTTTAAAATCAACTTTCTAGACGTTTTTATAATATCCTCTTCATTCATCATCATTTTTCTAAATTTTCCATCGACAAACATTTCAACTTGGTCGTTGTAATGTTCGCTGAAGGGATTTCCTGAATTGCCAGTTGGCAAAACATTCAAACTGTTTTCAATATCCGAAAAATCAATGAATCGGCGGCACGATGGACCACCTTTTACATTATACATTTTATTATCGCTATAATTAAACATATTATTGTTTATGACTTCATTAGAACCAGCAATATCAAAAATTCCTATTCCAAAAACTGGTTTCAACAAGGCCACGCTCGACAAAGGATGTTTTATTTCTAATTTATGAACTTTATTCCAGGTCCAAGAATTTACATCGTTGCCAAGTTGTTTTTCTAGGCTTAAAATTGCTTGTTTTAGCGATATATTAAAAATTTCTTGACGGTTTTCGACTTTATTTTTGGTCAATAAATTATCCCACCAAGGCGAGTTTTCGATTTTAGATTGGTTGCCAATTATTTGCTTTACAAGATGTGTTTGCAACAATTGATTGAATGAATTTTTGCCCAATTCATCTTCGAAAGTATTTTTTAGGTAAAAATAAATCCATTTGTTGTAAATTGTTGGCGCAATATCTTCAAGATTATGAGTTCCTTTCCAAGATTCTAAGATTTTAATTGCTTGATTCTCATTTGCCGAAAGGTTTTTTTTATCAAGATAAGAAATAAAATTTTTAGAAATTTCGGTTGCAACCGATGAAGTATTGTCAGTAATCATTTGGCTTGCCGAAGTTTTATCCCAATTGGATTTTGAATTTAACAAATCCGAAATTCTTTTGGCTCGATCTTCAGGCAAATAATATCCTGGATAATCATAGCCATTTATCGCTTCTGGCATATTGTTAGACGAATAAACATATCCATTTTTGGGGTTGATAGATTTTGGGTTTTCATCATATGAAAGGAAGGTTTTTTTGTCATCGATTCCATTTGAGCCATCAAGAATAAAATTCGGATTTACGCCTTTTTCAAGCTTGTATAATTTTCCGGTTGTGAACCAAGCCACATTGTTTTTGGCATCGCCATACATAATATTCAAACCTGGCGCAGCTAATATTGAAACTGCTTTTTCGAATTCTTGAATATTATTTGCGTGACACAAACCATAGGTCGATTCCAAAACTTTGACTGGTTGTTGCGTAAATATCCACGAAAGTGATACTGGTTTTTTGGTCTTGAAATCGGCAATTAAATCATTGATAATTGGTCCGTGAATTGTTTCTTTTATATTCAAAATTACTGATGTTGAATCTTTAACTTTTATAATTTTTTGTCTTATTTTATAATCCAGAAAGCCTGTCGAAGTCTTGTATTGATTGCTATTTTCAGGATTGTTTTCTTCTTGAAAAAAGTCACAATCGTCGTTTTCGAACATCGTCATTCCGTAGGCATAATTGCGGTTGTGACCTAATAACGGAAAAGGCGTTCCAGCTACATAAAATCCATAAATTTCAAATTCTGGACAAATAACGTGTGCTTCAAACCAAGTGCCTGGCTGCGAAAATTCAATGTGTGGATCGTTGGCAAAAATCACTTTGCCAGTTTTGGTTTTATTGCCACCAATTACCCAAGAATTGCTACCGATAAATGGTGGTGATGGCGATTTTTCCATTAATTCGGTTATTGATTTTGAAATTTCTATATATTGTTGCGATTGTTCCCGAGATATTTTTAATCTTATTGGATTGTATTCATAATTTACGCCTAAATCTTTCAAATATTTATCTCCAAATTGATTGCGAATATCCGTCAAAAGTGGATCGGTTTTTTGAGCCATTGCAAAACTAAAAGCCATAAATCCAAAAGTATTATAAACATCTTTTAGTGTGAATTTTTGTTTTTCGATGCCAAGTATAGAAAATTCGATTGGTGTTTTTCCGTTTTCGAGATATTGATTAATTCCATCTAAATAAGCTATTGACATTTTATAAGCTTGGCTGTTTTTATCGATTTCTAAAACTGCTTTTTTTGATGTTTCATCGATTCCAAGACCTGTGAAAAATTGATCGTTTTTTAAAGCTCGAGTTCCAAATATTTCTGACAATCTTCCAGGCGCAATTCTTCGTAACAATTCCATTTGCCAAAGTCTGTCTTGTGCGTGAACATAACCTAAAACTGTCATTGCATCTTTTTGGTTTTCTGCATAAATATGTGGAATTCCATATTCATCAAAATAAACATTGGTTGTTTTTGAAATGTTTTTGAGTTGCAAATCGCCTTCGTAAATTGGTTTTTGATATTGCGAATAGACAAAAAAAGCTATTGCTAGAATTGCAATTAACGAAATTATTGTAATAAATATTTTTTTGAGGATTTTCATTTTCATTTTTTTTTACCATTAAGGAATTCTCATATAAATAATCAGCATAAAAATTATTTGACACGGATTTCACAATTTACACGAATATAATTTGTTTATTTTTTAGATTTCTGGATCAAGAATCGAAATTTATTTCAAATTCGTGTAAATTAGTGAAATTCGTGTCAGTTTTTCAATTTTTTTTTTGATATTTTTAAATGTATAAAATAGTTAAAAATCATTAACTTTTTATAAGATAATGAATTTTATCACTCCAAAATTCTATTTTTTTGAACAATATTAATCAATTCGGCAATATTTTTGACTTCGAGTTTGGTCATAATATTTCTGCGATGGGTTTGAATTGTTAGAAAACTCAAAAAAAGTTCGTCAGCAATTTCTTGAGAATTTTTACCTTTTATAATATGATTTAAAATTTCTTTTTCTCGACGAGTCAATGTCGGAAGTTTTTTAAAATCAGATATTTCGGGTTTGCTAATAATAAGCTTTACTTCGTTGCTAAATACAATTTCGCCATCAATTGCTTTAATTATACAATCAAAAAATTCTTCTTTCGTAGCGTTTTTTAACAAATATCCACTAGCACCATTTTGAATAAATTGCATAACCAAACTTCGTTCTGACTGGCTGCTCATGCCAAGAATTTTAATTTCTGGATTATTTTGTTTTATGAGTTTACACAAATCAATACCATTAATATCTGGCATGAAAACATCTAATAAAATCAAATCGATTTCGTTGGTTTGATTAAATTCTAATACATCTAAACCATTTGTAAAACTGCCAATTATTTCAAATTTATCAGATTTTGCAAGAAACATCGAAATTCCTTCAATAACCATTGGATGATCGTCGATTATTACAATTTTAATTGGATTTTGCATTAATTATTGATTTAATTTTCAAGAATATTTAATTCTATATTAAAAACAGTTCCAGTTTCGGGTTGCGATTCGATTTCTAGTTCGCCTTTTAAGAAATTAACACGATTTTGAATGTTTTTTAAACCCATTCCGTCAAATAAATTCGCTTTTTTGGAGTCGAAACCTTGTCCATTATCTTCGACAGTTATCAAGAATATATTTTCGTTTTGACTACAATTTACTATAATTTCGGTTGCATTGGCATATTTTAAAGCGTTGTTAATTAGTTCTTGAATAATTCTATAAATTGTAATTTGTTTGCTTTCGGAAATATTGTTTTGTATGCCAAAATCTTGAAATTCTATTGTGGTTTTATCATTCGAAAAACGAGAACACAAATCTTTTAATGCTGCAATTAATCCGAGTTTTAGTAATGATTCTGGCATTAGGTTTTGTGCAATTTGGCGCAATTCTTTTATAGAATTATCGAGTTGATGATTTACTTCTTGAAATTCATTTTTGTTATTTTGTTCGGTTCCTGAATAATATAATTTTAATCCAGAAAGCATGCTGCCAAGACCATCATGTAAATCTCTAGCAAGTCGTTTTCGCTCGATCTCTTCGCCTTGCAGGAGCGCATTTGAGACATCGAGATTTTTTTTATTTTCTAAATTCTCGATTTCATTTTGAAAATCTAACTCCTTTTGTAACTTTTGATTTTTGAAATATTTCCAAACTATTAAAATACCAATTAATAAAAAGAAAGCCAATAATGTTAAAAGCAAAAGATTTAATCGATCGTTTTTAGAAACCAAAGCTGCTTTTTCTTTTTGAGCTAAAAGCTGACTTATTTTTTTTTCGTTTTGGGTTTTATTAAATTTTGCTTCGAGCGTAATTATCTGATCTCTAAACGCAACTGCATTTGAACTGTCATTTAATGTTATAAATTTTTCTGAAAATTGGTAAGCTTTTTGATAATTACCGAGTTCATTATTTGCTTTAGCGAGATTTTTATAATGCTCTTTTAAATTATCAGGAAATTTATCAGTAAGAATTAAATCTTCTATAATCGGAATTGCTTCTTTATATTTTTTTTGATTAAAAAGCGTTTCATATTTTCCGTTTTTTAATCTGGTTATTGACAAGAAATCTTTGGACAATTCGCAACGTTTTGTCCCAATATCATAATTTTTAATTGCTTGATCATATTGTTTCAATTTATCAAAATAATATCCTTTTGCGAAATAAAATGTATTATTAAATTTCGAATCAGGATATTCCGATACCATTTTATATGCCTTATCTAAAACAACTTTAGCTTCTTTAAATTTTTTTAAATCTACCAAATTCTCAGAATTAAGAATATAGGTTTCAACCTTAGATTCCGATAAAGTTGGCGAAATTTTCTTGGACCTTTCGATATAAAATTGCGCTTGACTAGCATAATATTCTGCTTTTTGAGGCTCGTCGGCATTCATTAAAATTACAAATATGGCTTTGTAAACATGATTAGTAATTTCGTCATCATTGCTTTTTAATGCCAGCGGAATTGCCTCTGAAATCAACATTTGCATAGCTTCGTTTTGACGACCTTCTTGTTGCAGCATGATGCCATAATTTTGCAAACAAATAACTCTTAATGCGTATGCTTTTGGAAAATGAAACTTTTTTAGATCATCGTTGGTTTTTAAAATACTTTGTACAAATGCTTTAGAATCGCCTCGTTCCAAAATTGGCAATGTATTATAATAGGTGGAAATTGCTTGTAAATAACTCGATTTTTTTACTAAACTATTGCCTAAATCTAAATAATAATGTGCCTTTTTATAATCGCTAGTCATCATAAATAATTTTGACAAACCAAAACTGTGCAAACATTTAACACTGTCTATTTTAGAAGTTTTGACAATGTTCACAATACTATCAATATATTTAACGTCGTCGCCAAGCGAAAAAGCACGTTGCGAAAACATTGATTGCAGTGAAGAAATAAGTATTAAATACAGCAATATTTTTTTCATTTACTAGAAATAATTATTTTCAAATTTAACAAATAAAAGTTCAAGTAATAGATTTTCTACCTGATTTTAGGTAGAAAAAAATACTTTTTTATTGGTATTGTGGTTTTTATGAGTAGGCATTTACTTTGTATCAGTTCAAATAAAGTATTTGAACTATAAAAAATCACAATTAAAATCAAATCATTATGAAAAATCTATTTTTATTTTTAATTTTTGCAACTTTAACAATTAGTTCTTGTTCAAAAAAAGACGATGCACCTGCAACAAATCCAGCAACCCAAACTTGTTTTTTAGATAGTTATAATGGCACATATGTTGGTCAAAATGTTGGAACAGTAACTGGTGATGCAACAGTAAAATTAACTAAAACTGGTTGCGAAACATGCACTTTTACAAGTGTTGAGCTAGGCAATAAAAGCGTTGTTGGCTTGGCAGCTTCTTCAAATGGTGGATATGCTGGAAAACTAGCCGATGGTTCTGGAGTTGCAATTGCGCTTACAGGAACACAACTTTCTATTCAATGCGATGGCTATTCTTTTGGCGGAACGAAACAATAATTTTCATATTTTTTTTATCTAAAAATCTCAATCAATATTATATTGGTTGAGATTTTTCTATTCCAAAAGTCGATTTTTTTGAGCAACTGCCAACAATTGCGCAACATTTTTTACTTGCAATTTATTTAAAATATTTTGACGGTGATTTTGAACTGTCAAGAAACTCAAAAACAAGTTTTCTGCCATTTCTTTGGTGCTTTTTCCTTCAGAAATTAATTTTAAAATTTCTTTTTCGCGCTTGGTCAATGACGGTAATTTCTTAAAATCAGCAACATCGGGTTTGCTAATAATATCTTGGACTTCCTGGCTAAAAACAATTTTTCCTAAAATTGCTTTTTCTATACAATCATAAAATTCTTTGCTAGCTGCGCTTTTCAGCAAATAACCGTTGGCACCATTTTGCATCATTTGCATGACCAAACTTCTTTCGGATTGGCTGCTCATGCCGAGAATTATAATTGTTGGATGTTTTTCTTTAATGATTTTACAAAGGTCAATTCCGTTAATATCTGGTAAAAAAACGTCTAACAAAATGATGTCGATTTCATTTATTTTATCAAATTCTAAAATTTCTAAACCTTTATTGAAACTAGCAACGATTTTAAATTTATCAGAATCAGATATAAGCAACGAAAACCCTTCAATTACAATTGGATGATCGTCGATTATTGCAATATTTATTTTTTTATTCATATAAAAAGACACAAATTATTCGAGATATTTTTTATTTGACACAGATTTCACAGATTTCACAAAAATTTAGATACAGTTATCTGATTTTTTTATATAAATTTCACTTTTAAAATCTGTGTAATCTTTGCAATCTGTGTCTAATTTTCATTGATTTTCAATTCAATATTAAAAACGGTTCCTTTATTGATTTCCGATTCTATTTCGAGTTTTCCTTTCAAGAAATCGACTCGATTCTTGATGTTTTTTAAACCCATTCCATTAAAACTTGAAGCATTTTTCGCATCGAAACCTTTGCCATTATCTTCTAAAGTCAAATATAGAATATTTTCATTTTGATTTATCGAAACTAATATTTCGCTTGCTTTGGCATATTTAAAAGCGTTGTTTAAAAGTTCTTGAACAATTCTATAAATAATTATTTGCTTACTTTCGGAAATTTCATTTGCATTGGCATAAAACTGATATTCAACTAATGTTTTTTCGTCAGATAATTTAATGCACAAATCTCTCAAAGCAGTTTCTAAACCTAGTTTTAGTAACGATTCTGGCATTAAATTCTGAGCAATTTGTCTCAATTCTTTGATTGAATTATCCAATTGATTTTCGATTTTTTTAATATTAGAATTTCCAATATTTTCATCAGACAATTTATTGATATGAATTTTTAAACCCGAAAGCATACTGCCCAAACCATCGTGCAAATCTCTTGCCAATCGTTTTCTTTCAACTTCTTCGCCTGTAATCAAAGCATCAGAAATTGCTAATTTTTTTTGACTTTCTGCCGTTAATAATTCTTGTTTTAAATTTTCTTCATTTTGTAAATTAATTTTCTTTTGGTTTTTATAATAATTTATGATAAACAAAATACTTATCAATAAAAATGCAATTGCCAAACCAAGTAAAATCATGTTCAACCGATTGTTTTTGGCTAACAATTCTGATTTTTCTTTTTGTGCTAAAAGTTGCTTAATTTTACTTTCGTTTTCGGTTTTATTAAATTTGGCTTCAAGTGCAACAATTTCATTTTTGAATTTAGAATCGTTTAGACTGTCATTTAATTTAATGTATTTTTCGGCATATTCAAGTGCTTTGTCATTATTACCCAGTTTTTTATAGGTTTTCGATAATTCTAGGCTATAGTCTTTTTTGTTTACTACAAACAACGAATTTTTAATCAAATTTTCTAAAATATTCTTGGCTTCAATTAGATTATTACTTTTTTTTAAAGCTTCGTATTTAGCATAATTTAATCGTTCAGAATTTGCTGAATCATTATTCAATGAACAAATTTTTAAACCTTTTTCGATGAACTGCAACGCACTTTTCTGGTTATTTTGTTTTGAATAATAAATTGCCTCGCTATAAAAATAATTACTGTTTAAGCTTTCGGTAGGATATTTTGATAAAAGTCCTTTCGACTTGTTTAAAATAATTCGTGCTTGCGCAAATTTTTTCAATTCAATTAAATTTTCTGCATGAAAATTATAAGTCTCAATTTTTGTAGCCAATAATGTGCTTGACTTATTTTTGGTAGTTTCCAGAAGATTTTTAGTTAATTCGAAATATTCGTTGGCTTTTTCTCGCTCTTGACTATTTAGACAAATAACGGCAACAGTTTTATAAAGTGCTGCCAAAATTTCATCATCATTACTTTTTTTAGCGGTCGGAATTGCTTCGTTGACTAAAATTCGCATGGCTTCTTTTTCGTTATTTTTTCGTTGCAACATGATGCAATAATTCTGATACATTGTAGATCGAAGCTTATAAGTATCAGGAAAATCATACTTTTTTAGTAAAAGATTAGTTTTTACAAGTTGCTCCATAAATAAATCTATTTCTCCAGTTTGCAAATATTTCAAAGCATTAAAATAAGTAGTAATATCTTTTAAATATTGATATTTTATAGCTAATTTATTGGCATTCGCAAGATGAAAAGTAGCTTTTTCTTGGTTCTGGCTATTAAAATAAAATTTAAATAATTTTAAATAATTCAAACATTTTAAACTATCAGATTTTAAATTTTTGGTGCAAGTTTCTAAACTATCAATAATTTTTTGGGAATTATTTATTTTTAGCAATTGCTGAGAATTGACATTTTGAAGTAATAATAAAATTAAAATTAAGAAAAATTTTTTCATTTTAAAATAATAAGATTTTCAAATCTATCGAAAAAAATTAGATTTTGATTCATTTCGATTAAAAAAATGATTGAAATCAGTCATATAAAAATGATTGTTTCTAATCATTGTATTATTTTAATTGCAGTTATAACTTTGATAATTAATCAAATATCAAAAATATCATGAAAATACTTTTTAAAAAATTATCAATTTTATTGTTTTTAATTACCGTTTTATCTTGTAGCAAAGATGATGCGCCTGCGAATGTTACTCCAACTTTGAACTGCCTTTCAGATAAATTTACAACAGTACAAACTGATTTAGATAATTATCCGTCATCAAATAATCTATTTATCAATTTTGATGTAAAAAATACATCAACAACCAATTACAGCATATTAACTGCAGGAACTGGCAACTTTATAAAATATAATATAAAAGTAAAAACTACTGATGGAGTTATCTATGAAAATAAGGGATTATTGCTGAGTGAATTATCAGCTGGTGCTACTCAAGATGTATTAACTAATCCATCATACGGAGCTGGTAAAACTTATGAAAGTTACACAATAACACTCTATTGTGAGTAACTAAAAGATATGAAAAATGTAATAATTTTAGTTTTTGTGATTTTAAATTTTTGCACATTCGCTCAAAAAAAAAATGCAGGAGATCGAGCTGCCGAACGTAATAAAATTACAGTTTTGTATCCTGAAATAAAGTTAGACATTAACGAATCTAAAAATGCAATTGCATTTGGAACTTCAACAATTAAAGGCGTTTTATTTACCAAAGAAAAACATAAATTAGGCTTTAAACCACTTCTAGCACCCAAAACTTTTGGAATTAATACAACTGTAACTCTTTATCCAGTTACAACTTATTTTCAGGCTTGGTATGATTTGCGTGAAAGCAAAGAAAATAAACGAACAAATGTTTACATGTCCGAAGAAGCTTATAAATATAGAATTACAACTACAACTGATGAATACGGTCGTTTTTGGTTTGAGAAAATGAAACCTGGAAAATATTTCTTGCAAGCCTTTATGGATGTTAACTTTCAACATAGTCGCAATGTTGTTGTTGGGATTGGCACCAATGAAACTGGTGGAACTACAACCTATTTAGCAAATGAAGATTATATAAGAGAACAATCCGAAAGAATGGAAAAATTTGTACAAATTGATAAAGATGGTCAAATTATAGATATAAAACTTAAATAAAAAAAATGGTTTGTTTGTTGGTTTTAAGAAATGGTGTCAAGCTAAACTTGGCATCATTTTTTATTATTTAAAAAACAATCTTCTCGCCAACATCCAAACCATTATTTTTAGCTATCATTCCACACATGTGATACAACATTCTGGCGCCAACATTTCCGTCCCAATCGTTTTCGCCTGGCGCAACTTCAACCAAATCGAAACCTATAATTTCTTTATCAGAATTGGCTAATTTACTCAACAAATAGGTGGCTTGTTCGAATGAAAATCCGCCTGGAACAGGAGTTCCTGTATTTGGACAAAACCATTGTTGCAAACCATCTATATCAAACGAAACGGTGACTTTTTGAGGTAATTCGCCTATAATACTATCGCAAATTTGTTTCCATGTTATTCCAGCAAAACTTTCAGCTTTCATATCCATATCAGTGTGAACAATTACTCGATTGGCTTGAGCAACTTCTACTTCTTGTTTGCAAAAATCTCGAATTCCGACTTGAACAATTTTCGAAATCTGGGAAATTTGTAAGGCATTGTACATTACTGATGCGTGCGAATATTTAAAACCTTCGTATGCTATTCGCAAATCCATATGAGCATCTAGATGCAAAATTCCAAAATCATTATGTTTAGTCGCTAATGCCTGATAATAACCCAGCGGAGTAGAATGATCTCCACCTAAAAGTACTACTTTTTTGCCTTGGTTTAGCCAATGCAAAGTTTGATTTTTGACTTCTTCATTAAACTTTTCACAACGAGAATTAATACTTATTAAGTCATTATTTAATTCAGGATTATTCTCAATATTTTCCCCAGATTCCAAAGCTCTAATAATCGGCTGTGCCAATTCTTTGAATTTTGTAGAATCATTCGCCCAAATTTTGGTTTGTTCGTTCAAATCAAGATACATTCCCAATTTCCAAAGTTCTGGAAATTCTTGGTGGTGTAAATCGACCTGAAAACTTGCTTCAAGAATTGCACTTGGCCCGTCAGATGCGCCTGCGCCATAACTCACAGTTACTTCCCAAGGAACAGGAATAATAATAATTTCTGATTGTTCGGCAGTAAAAGGTAATCCGAAGATAGATTCGTCAGCCAAACCTGGTTGACTTGGATCGAAGTTTTGTATTATTTCTTGTTTTGTCATTTTTTTTTTTATTGAACGCGGATGACACAGATTGAACTGATTTTCGCAGATTTGTTATTAATTTGATTTAATTCCATTCTTTAGAATCTGTCCAAAGTTGTACATATCTTCAAACGAACAATATAAAGGAACAGGCGCAAACCTGATTACGTTGGGTTCTCGCCAATCGGTTACGACTCCGTTTTTCATTAAATATTCAAACAAACTTCGACCTTCGCCGTGAAAAAACACCGATAATTGACAAGCTCTTTCTTCTTGATTGGTTGGTGTAATAATTTCGAAATGACCTTTAACTTCTTTGTCAATTTCGTGAAGAATGAATTCTAAATAACTTGTTAAAAGGTATCTTTTTGCAATGATTTTATCCATACCAACCTCATCAAACATTTCTACTGATGCCAAATATGGAGCCAATGAAAGAATCGGTAAATTAGAAATTTGCCAACCATCAGCACCGTGAACTGGTTCAAAATCTTGCTCCATTTTGAAACGACGCTCTTTATTATGTCCCCACCAACCTGCAAATCTTGGTAAATCTGAATCAAAATGATGGCGTTCATGAATAAAACAACCCGAAGCATTGCCAGGTCCAGAATTCATATATTTATAAGAACACCAACTTGCAAAATCGACATTCCAGTCGTGCAATTCAAGTTTGATATTTCCAGCAGCATGTGCCAAATCCCAACCTACTTTTGCGCCTTGTTTTTGTCCAACTTCTGTAATTATTTTAATATCAAATACTTGTCCTGTGTAATAATTTACTCCACCAATTAAAACCAAAGCCAATTCGTCGCCGATTTCATTAATTTTTGCTAAAATATCATCAGTTCGCAAGTTATGTTCGCCGTCTCGACGTTTTAATTCTACAATTGCATCTTTTGCATCGAAATCTAAACTTCGAGAATGAAAATCTACTTGCGATTGAAACATATATTGATCTGATGGAAATGCTTTTTCTTCGCAAATAATTTTGAATCGTTTTGATGTTGGTCTGTAAAATGAAACCATAAGCAAATGTAAATTTACTGTCAAAGTGTTCATTACTGTTACCTCACTTGGCTTCGCTCCTACTATTCTGGCTAAAGGTTCGGCAAATCGTTCGTGATAATCCCACCAAGGTTTGTCTGCATAAAAATGGCCATCGACAGCCAAATTTGCCCAATCATTCATGACTTCATCGACATATTTTTTGGTTCTTTTGGGTTGTAATCCAAGAGAATTTCCTGTAAAATAAATTACATTTTTGTTATTGTGTTGAGGGAAAATAAATTCGTTTTTATAATGAGCCAATTCATCTTGTGAATCAAGTTTTTGTGCAAATTCTAGATTGTTTTCAAAAATCATTTTAGTAAATTTTCGTAAATATACAAATTCAATGACAATAGCAATGTCAATTTCAAAAATCAATATTCAAAAATTTTATTAATTCGGATTTGCCATTACTCGATAAAGGTCAGAATTCGAAATGTAAAATCTATTTTCTAACAATATTTGTGCTAATTGTGCAGTTACCAAATTGTTTTCTCTCGAATTTATCAAGAAAATTGAGCTTTCGCCAAATGAAAAAAGTCTTTCTTCGGACGATAGCATTGTTTGATTGTCTTTGACCAAATCGGTTATAAAATTTCTTTGTTTAACCAAAGATTCTATTTCGAATTTTTGTGCTTTTATTTTATTACTCAATTGAATTTTTTCTATATCTAATGCCAATTCTGTTTCTTGAACTTTAAATTTTGCTAACTTTAAATTGCCTCTTTCTTTTCGAAGTAGAATTGGAAAATTAAAATTCAATCCGATTTTATAATTTTCGAATTTATATTCGTTAATAAATTGTGGTTGCGATAAATAGGAATATCCGACATCAATTCTAGGTAATAAATTATTGGCTTTTAAACGCCGTTCTACATTCAAAATATCAATTTTGGATTGCAAAGCATTGATTTTCGGATGATTTATAATAGAAAAATCTTGACTTAACAATTCATTTGTTTTCAAAGTTTCTTGAATTGTATTTTCTAATTGTTGTTCTGGAATAATTCCATTTTGAAGTTCTAATGGAATATTGTTGTCAATCCAAAGAAAATTAGACAATTCTAGCTTGGCTTTAGTTAACTTTAAAGTTGAATCTTCGAGACTTAATTTTCTGTTTTTTACGATTATTCCAGCTTCGACACTATCAATTGCTGGTTTGTCTCCTTGTTTTATTAAAGATTTTATGCCTTTAAAACGAATTTCGGCGTTTTTATTAAGATTATCATAAAGTACAACTTCGTTAAAGTTTTTTTTCCAGTTAAAATAGGCTATCGACGCATCATATAAAACAACAATTGCTTGAAGTTTTTGTTCGGCTTCGCTCAATTTTATTTGGATTTTGGCTTTTCTTAAATCTGCCATTCGCTGGTTGATTAATAATCCTTGCGCCAACGGAATATTGATTCCAAATGATGTCAACCCAGTGTTTGGAACTGAGTTTTCTGGATTCAAAAATATGCCTTCATTTTGTTCGAAACCAGCTTTTAATTCTATTCCGTACCAAGTTGGAATCTTGAAACTGGAGTTTAAAACCGAATAATATTCAGAGTTTTTGAATTGTTTTTTATCAAAATCAACTTCTATTTTTGGGTCAAATCCTCCTCGTGCCATCATTAAATTGGCTTGCGCTCTAGAAATTTCGAGGTTTGCCGATTTGACTAATGGATGGAATTTTTTTACATAACCCAAATATTCGATAAATGTTAATTCTTGATTTATTTGCGATTGGATAGAAATTGGAAAAATGAATAGAATAAATACTACTTTTATATTAATGTGTTGACTGATAATACCTAACAGGTTTTTAAAACCTGTTAGGAAATGTGAAATTGCTAGGATAAATTTAAAAATATTTATTTTTTTTGTGACCATAATAAAAATGCGAAAAACATTGTCTAATAACCCCGATTACTTCACTTAATTTTTATTTTTCAGTGGAGTTCGGTGAACTTCGTTTGAAGGGAAAATCCTTTTTTCAATTGCCACGGTTTAAACCCGTGGCAATTGAAAAAAGATTGGAATGAAAAGCCGGAATTTCCAAACCTAATAATTCCCAATCATTCGTTCCTGATTATTTTACTTTTTTTCTTTGTCTTTTTTAGCTGTTGATTTGTAATAATTGGGCGGAAAACCGTTTAAAGTTCGCCAAACTTCGAACCAAATCGGAACGTTGTTTAAAAGTGCAATTGTCTGTGCACCAGAACCTATGCTTATCTGTTTTGGCCATTTGGCTTCAGCTTTATCAGGTGCAATAAGTATTCTAAATTTTCCGTTTTCTGATATAAAATTCTCAATTGCGACTATTTCGCCGCCAAAAGTTCCATACGAAATATCAGGCCAACCAGAGAAAATAATTGTTGGCCATCCGTCGAACCAAACTCGAACTCTTTCGCCTTTTACAATTAATGGCAAATCGATTGGATCGACGAAACTTTCGACTGCAATGTCATAATCGGCTGGCATTATGGTTACTATGGGCGTTCCTTCTTTTATATTTTCGCCAATTCCTGATTGAATTGCTCGATTAACTATTCCAGATTGTGGCGCTTTTATGTAATACAAACCGTTGCGAATGCTGTAATTGGCATATTGATTTTTGAGTTTATTGACTTGTGCTTCGGTGTCATATTGGTTGCTTAATGCTGTATATTGATCGCTTTGTGCTTTAGAAATTTTCTCGGAATATTCGGCAGAAATTCTATTTATTTCGACTTTAGCATTTATAAATTCGTTTTTCGATGTTAATAATTTATTTTCTTGCGTGATTATTTTTGCATCGACTTCTTGCAATTTTAATCGTTTTTCTTCGACATCGGTTAATGGTTTTAAACCTTCATTATTTAATTGAACAGCGCGACTAAATTGAGTATTTGCAATTTTTAGTTGGGTTTTTACTGCTTGTAAATCCATACTATCCGATTTTATTTTAAAAACTGCTTGCTTGATTTTGTTGCCAGCCATTTGCAATTTCAGGTTTTTTTCATTCTCGATTGCTGCCATTTGTCCAGAAAGTGTTGTAACCTTCGAACCGTAAGAATCAACTGATAGTTGTTTGGCATCTACTTGGTTTTTTGTATTTTGAACCAGATTTGGATCTAGATATTCTTCTTTAATTTCTGAAATGAAAAGAATTGTGTCTCCTTTATTGACAAAATCGCCTTCTTGAACATACCATTTTTCTAGTTTTCCAGCAATTACAGATTGGATTGATTGTGGTCGTTGGTTTGGTTTTAATGTTGTAACTGCGCCAGATCCCGAAATATTTTGGGTCCATGGCAAAAACAAAATAATAACGCCAAGCACCGATACTCCAAAAATTATTCTATTTAAAATTTTGTAATGTGGTCGATTACTCAAATTGTTTACAGTAGAATATTTTTCTAGTGAATGTATTTTCGTTTTAATATTTCCTGAAATATTTAGCATTTTAATTTGTTTTATCCGAAATTATTTCTCCGTTTTTCATTATTAATTGTCGGTTGCATTTTGTTTTCCAGTAAGGGTTTTTAGACGAAACAACAACAATCCATTTGTTGGCTGAATCGGTTATAAAATCAATTATTTCGTTGGCTGCTTGCTCATCCATAACATCAGTTGGGTCTTCATAAAACAAGATTTTTGGTTTTTTAACAATGCTTCTTGCCAGTAAAATTTTTTGCGCATTTGATGATGATAATTGTCGTCCTTCTGGAAAAATTTTGGTATCTAATCCTTTTTCTAATGTTTTCAAATAACCAGAAAGTTGCACTCCAGATATTGCCCATTTTAAATCATCGAATGAAATTGATTGGTCATTAAATGTAATATTTTCTTGAATTGTGCCTTCAAATGGTGTTTCTGAACTAATTATTGTTCCAATTTGCGATCGAAATTGTGTTAAATCTATTTTTCTGAAACTGTCATCATTAATAAAATAAGAACCTGATGTTGGTTGCAATAATCCTGCTAAAACCCGAATTAATGTGGTTTTTCCTGAACCGTTTTCGCCTTCAATAAAAATTTTATCGCCTTGACTGATTTTTAATGAAATGTTATTCAAAATAATATCAGTCGTATCTGGAAAATGAAAACTTAAATCTTCGGTTTCGAGTTCAAAATTTATAAAGCAACTTTCGTTTTTTATTTCTACATCTTTTTCGAGTGATAAATCTGTTATTTGACCAATTTTCTCAACCGATGTTAAAACGTCATAAAAAGTTTCAAGACCAAGAATTATTTTTTCTACCGAATTGATTACCAATAAAATAATTATTTCGGCTGCAACGAACTGTCCAATATTCATTTGTTGATTTAAAACCAGAAAACCTCCAATTGATAATAAACTTGCAGTAATTATTATTTTAAAAATGATTAGTTGCGAGAATTGACGTTTTATAATATTAAAATGTTTTTCGCGAGATATTAAATAATCGGTAACTATTTTATTGTTTTTTTGTAATGCAAAATCATAGTTTAATTCACTTCGAAAACTAAAATTATTTCTTGCCAATTCTTGCAACCAACTTGCGACTTTGTACTTAAATTTTGATTCTTTCAAGCTAGTTTCCAGACCAGAAGTATAAGAAAATTTAAAAATAAAATACAATAATGCAAACAACATTAATCCAAAAACAATAAAATAAGGATGATAAAGCGACAACAAAATAATTCCGAATGCGATTTGTAAAAGTGCAGCCGAAAAGTCGATTAATAATTTCGAAGTTCCTTTTTGAATGGCTATTGTGTCAAAAAATCTATTGGCGAGTTCTGGCGGATAATTATCATACATCGCTTCGAACTTAATTTTTGGTAATCTTGCGGCAAACTCGAATGAGGAACGAACAAATATTTTTTGTTGCAAATTTTCGGTAATTCGCAATTGCATTAACGATAAAATTCCGATTAATGCCACGCCAACAACAACCAAAAAAATCAAAACTATCCAAGAAGCACTAATTCGACCTGATTGAATAAAATTTACAATTGCTTGAATGCCAAGCGGTAATGACAAACTTATTAATCCTGAAAAAATAGCGTAAAAGAATATTTGATAAACATCTTTTTTGTCTAATTCGAGCAAATTATAAAATCTTTTAAGTGGCGTCATTTTTTTATTGTATAATTTGTAAAAGTAATAATGTAAATTTTTAGAACATTATTGTTATTCTAAAACCCGTTCAACCATATCAATATAAAATGACGATGGTGTAATTTTATCATTGCAATTGGTAATAGTTTTTAAATGATTTCTTAAAAAATTTTGATGTAAATTGCCTTCAACAATTGATGATATCAAGCTTTTTGCATATTTATATTCTGGATTTACTTCGTTTACCATTTCAACAATTCTATTAATTACGCTTTTATAAATCAAGAAAAAACCTTCTTTATTTTCTTGGTCAACTTCTTTGGTATGCAATGTTTTGGTAAATTCTAGAATAATTATTTTGTTTAAAACAGCTTCATTAACATGTGCAGTTGTTTGGTCATCTTTAACGATTTGCGTAACAACTAGAATTGCTTTTTTAAGTTTTTCTTTTGGATTTTCGATATTTGAAGTTGCAAAAACCAGCTTATATTCCATCCAAGCCCAATACCACGAACTCAAATAGATCAATAATTTGTGTTTATTTTCGAAATATCGATAAATAGAACTTTCGTTAGATCCAATTAATTCGCCCAATTTTTTGAAAGTAAAACTATCAAAACCAATTTCGTCAATAAGTAAAATACTGAATTGAACAATTTTTTTACCTAACGTTGATGTTTCAGGATCCTTTACATAAATCTTTGGATTGACCTGAATTTTTATATTTGATAAAAGATTTTGCATATTCTATTTATTAATCGTTAGTGTTAGGCAAAAAATTGGAAGGTTCGCGGTGTAAATTAAAATTATATAAAATCGCAATATTTAGAAAATCTCTACCAATTTCGTCATTAATTTTATAATCAAATTGATGAATATAACCAGTTTGAAAAGCTACATTTTTATTTAATTCGTATCCAAATCCTAAAAACAATCTATTTCGTTCAAAAAACGGTTCTTTATTAGTTAAAAATAGCTCATTCCAAATGTTCAGATATATAGTTTTTTCTTTTACAACGCTGTTATTCAATGGTATTACGGTTCCTAATCTGTATCGAAAACGGTTTCTAAAACCATTGCTTGTAAATCGTTGTTCAGCTCGATACCGATGTTCGAAATTAAAAATTCCTATCGATGATTTGATATTTAATTGTGCCCAAGTTCGAATTTCTTTATTTTGAATTGGATTTTTAAAATTTCCACCTTCATTATATGTATTATATGATCCAAAACCAGACGTTGCCGAAAATTGCTTATCAATCTTAAAAGTTCCACCCGTTTTTATTTCATAATAATGAAATTCATCATAAAAAGACAAACTACGAACTTGCGATTCTGCGAAAACATTCCATTTTTCATTAATTCGCATGTTAACATTTAAAATATTCCATGAGCCCAATTTTGATTGGCTTTGTGCGCTAGTACATATAAAAAAAAATGTTAATATAGAGATGTAAAATTTAGTCATTAATTTTTAAAAATTAATTTTGAAACCAAAATTAAGGTTTTGTTCTAGCAAAACTATTGGTATTATTTGATTGTCGTTCAAATCTAAATATTGCAAATGATCCAAACCTTTCAGTTGTTTTGGCACTTCTTTTAATTGATTATGATTCAAATAAAGTTGCTCTAAAGTTTTCATTTTATTAAAATTATTCGGCAAATTATTGATATTGTCATTTTCTAAATGCAAAGTTTTTAAATTAGGTAGTTTCTTTAAAATCTCAATATTTTCTTTAATTTTAAGGTTTTTATCATCGTTCAGGAATAATTCATTAAGGTTTTTTAATTTATTAAAATCTTTTGGAAGCATTTCGAAATCGTTGCCACTTAAATCTAAAGTTTTTAAATTTTTAAGAAAACTTATTTCATTAGGAATAGTTTTTAAATGGTCATTACTCAAATTCAAATATTCCAAATTAATGAATTTCGACCATGTTTTAGAATCAACATTTAAATTTTGATTACTCAAATTCAAACGATAAACTTTTTCGGGATTTATTAAAGCATCGTCAATACTTGTGAATTCCTTTTGAGTTTGCGCATTTATAAATTGAAAGAAAAACAAACCCAGAACAATAATAATTTTCATTAAATTTTTCATAATTCATATATTTATACGCAAATATAGCTAATTTATTTTCATAAGCGATAGTTTTACTATTAATAACAATTATTTAACTTTTAAAAAAATAATTGACGATTTTTAGAATTGGTCTTTTTACAATAATTTATAATTTTAAAAGACGATTTTGTTTGCCTCAAAGTCCCGAAGCTAAACTTGAAATTAATGCCTCTAAAAATCTACAATATATTAGAAAACAGCAAAATAAATAATATTCTAAAAAATAGAATCTTATTTTACAACAAGCTTTTCCCTGTCATAACCGCTGGTTTTTCAATTTGCATTAGTTCGAGAATTGTTGGTGCAATATCGCCCAAAACGCCATCGTGAATTTTTATTTGTTCATTATCGATAATAATAATTGGCACCGGATTGGTTGTGTGTGCCGTGTTTGGGCTTCCATCAGGATTTATCATTGTTTCGCAATTACCATGATCGGCAATGATAATTGTAGTGTAATTATTTGCTAAAGCAGCTGTAACAACTTTTTCGACACATTTATCGACAGCTTCGCAGGCTTGAATTGCTGCTTGCATGATTCCGGTGTGACCAACCATATCGCCATTGGCAAAATTAAGACATACAAAATCGACTTCGCCTTTTTCGAGTTCTGGAACTAGTGCATCGGCAAGTTCGAATGCGCTCATTTCGGGTTGCAAGTCATAAGTAGCTACTTTAGGAGAGTTTTTCAGGATTCTAGTTTCGCCATTAAATGGTAGTTCTCGACCACCAGAAAAGAAAAATGTTACATGAGGATATTTTTCGGTTTCGGCAATTCTGATTTGTTTTTTGCCTGCTTTTTCTAATACTTCGCCAAGAGTTTCGGTAATATTGTCCTTATTATAAACCACTTTTACGTTTTGATAGGTTTCGTCGTAATTGGTTAATGTTACATAATAAAGGTTTAATTTATGCATGTTTTGCTCATGAAAATCTTTTTGCGATAATGCTTCGGTTAATTCACGACCACGGTCGGTTCTAAAATTAAAGAAAATTACAACATCGTTTTCTTGAATTGAAGCGATTGGCTTTTGGTTTTCATCAACCATAACCATTGGTTCTAGAAATTCATCGGTTGTGTTGTTTTGATAACTTTTGGCTATGTTTTCTAAGAAATTATGGATTTTAGTTCCAACTGAATTGACCAATAAGTCATAAGCCAATTTTACTCTTTCCCAGCGTTTATCACGATCCATTGCGTAATAGCGACCAATAATTGTTGCTAGTTTGGCTGTTGTGTTTTTTGTATAATTTTGCAAATCGGTAACATATTTCAGTCCAGATTTTGGGTCGACATCTCGCCCATCGGTAAATGCGTGAATGAACACTTTTTCGAGTCCAAATTCTTGTGTTGCATCGATCAAACTTCGCAAATGACTGGTGTGCGAATGCACGCCACCATCTGACAATAATCCTAAAAGATGCACATTTAAATTTTTTTCTTTGGCGTATGTAAATGCTTCGATTAGCACTTTTTCTTGTGCTAAGGTTTTATGTTCTACTGCCAAATTTATTTTGGCTAAATCTTGATAAACGATTCTTCCAGCACCAAGATTCATGTGTCCAACTTCGGAATTGCCCATTTGACCTTCGGGTAAACCTACATTCAAACCATCGGTTCGCAATTGTGCGCTTGGATATTTTTTATATAATGAATTGATAAACGGAATATTAGCATTGTCGATTGCTGAGACTTTTGGATCGGGCGATTTTCCCCAACCATCTAGAATCATTAGGATTACTTTTTTCATTGTGGTTTTTTTTGTTGTAAAAAAAACCTATAAGGTTTTCAAAACCTTATAGGTTTAATACTTGTAAATGCAAATTTACTGTTTTTAAAAGATTTTTTAAGAATATCTAGGTTTTTTTAGCCCTGATAGAAGGGAAAATCCTTTTTATCAATTGCCACGGGTTTAAACCCGTGGTAATTGATAAAAAGATTGGAATGATAGCAGGAATAGCTCCTTAAATAAATTCAGGATAAATCCTAAAAAAAATTAAAACCAGTTTTTCGCTTGGTTATAATCTATAAAATAACGCAAACTTATTGAAAATGCATTACTCAAAACCTGATTGTTTAGCAAATTTTTGATATTTGCTGAGCCATTTTTATTTATTTTATCTAATTCTGTGAAATCATTGGTAGCATTATTCCTATAAAGAATAGAAATTTGACTTCCTGGGGCAAACCACCAGACGTAGCTTAAATCGAAATTCCAAGTGCTAAAATCTTGGTTTTGACCAGAAACGGGTTTGAAATAATTGTCTAACAAGCCGTCTTGATTTAATGAATAAAAATTAAAATTTTCGGAATAAGACCAATAATGTCGTGCTAAAAGGTTGATATTCATTTGGCTATTGATAGAATATTTGCCAGAAATTGAGTTGGTAAACTGCAAATTGTCTCTTCGTGCGAAAATAATATCTTTGCCAATATCGGTTGTATAGCCTTTGTCATTTTTGTCTTGACCATAATTAAATCGATATACAAGCGAGAATTTATCGGAAAAACGATAACGTGGTTCGAATAAAATTCCGAAACCGCTTCGGGATTTTTGACTCGTAAGATTAAAATATGGATTCAAATCGAATGCAAATTTTTTGTTGAAATTGGTTGATATATAAATGTAACCACCAATTTGACTGGGCTGAATTACAAATCTTCCTTCGGTTCTTGGCGTGTAATAATCATAGACTTGAAATGGGCTTGGGTTTAGACCTATTTCTGCAAAATTATTGCCTTTGTCGGTTCCATTAACTCTAAAATTATATTGGTTGTTTTGTAATTTATTTGTTTCTTTATTGAATTCTAAATAATTGTTAAACCTTATATTTAAACTATTGAATGTTTTGGTCGGATTAAGAATTCGGTAACTTGCATTGCCGTAGGCTGTGTAGTAATTGGTTTGAAAATTTATACCTAAATCATTGATTTCGAAATCTTTGGTGTACAAATCTGAACCAAAACCAAAACGGTATTTTCCTGAAATTTTATTAAATTCTAGAAAACCACGAAAACCTTTTTTTATTTCAGAATCATTAACATTACTAAATTGTGCATTTCCGTTGATTCCATAAGTATTGGCTTTGGTTTTCAAATCCCAAACTAATGCCGAAACGTTGGCATCTCGAAAATCTCCGTTTCTTGTAACATTCGTATTAATAAAAGAAACTGATGAATTCTTGCGAAAACGTTTGTCAAAAACCAAAATGTTATAATTGGATAATGGTTCAATTAACTCTTTTCGAATTGCTCCATCATTTTTATTTTGAATTTTTGCAAAAGTTTCTTCTGTCACGGCATTCAGAAAACCTATTCCTAAACCACCTTTGGTACGACCAGAAATTTTGGTAGCGTTAAGAAGTCCAACTGTTGTTGGCGATTCTGTTTTTATTTCTGTACTTTTATCAAACACAGCATTTCTGGTAGGTCTTCCTCCAATTCGCCTTGAATAAAAAAGATTTCCTTTATTAAATAAATCGGTTCCTTCTGTAAAAAACGAACGGTTTTCGTTAAATTGTTGCTCGAATGGTCCAAGATTTTGAATTCTTTGATCTAAAACGGTTTGCCCAAAATCGGGAATTAAAACGGCATCGAGCGTGAATGCGTCGTTAATTCCGTATTTTATGTCCATTCCGCCTTTTATGGTTCCTTTGGTTTTGTTTTCGGCATCGGCATTAACATAATAAGATGTGTAGGGTAAGAAAAACAATCTTGTTGGTGTTTTAATGTTTTCGATTCCTTCGAGAATTCCTGCTTGTTGAATGAAAGTTCCTTTGGCTTTGTCGATAAAATTCCAAGTATATTTTTGTCTATTACGGCGAATTTCACGCATAAAGTTCAAACTCCAAGTTTGTTTTTGGGCAGGCGAAAATCGCAAAGCCGCATAAGGCAATTTCATCTCTACTTGCCAACCTTTATCTGTAATTTGGGCTTTGCTTTCCCAAATTGCATCCCAAGAATAGTCTTCGCCATCATTTTCGCTGGCTTGACAATCCATTTGAGTGTTCGATGCTGTTACAAAAAACCTGAAATCTTGTTGACCATCATTGAAACCATTAATGAATACTCCAAAAAAATCGGCTGCACCAAAATCGTCGCGTTGCGAAAATTCTTTCATTATTTTGGTAGGATCATCATATAATGTTGCAGCAATATAAATTGCATTGTCGTCATAAACAACTCTGACTTCGGTTTTACTGTTTTCTGGTTCAGGATTGCCATTATCAGGATCAAATGTTACAAAATCTTTAGAAACTTGTGCGCTTTTCCACACTTCTTCATCGAATTTTCCGTCGATTGTGATTTTGTCGGTTGTGATTTTGGTTTGAAGCGTTTTCTTTTGAGCCAAAACATTCAATGAAAATAATAAAATAAATAAAATAAAAATATTCTTCATTGAATGGTTTAATAAATTTTTGATAATTGTAACTAAAGTGGTTTACAATTTTTTGATTGGAGCGAGAAATTAGGATTTTTGTTTCAGATTTTGGATTTTTTAATTGCTAAGCATCACTACGGAACTAAAAAAATCTAAAATATGAGACAAAAAAACAATTTTGTAGCCAATTGAAAGAAAGTTTAAACTACTTCAGTTTCTATAAAGACAACTTTTTTAATAAAATGTTACAATTTTGAACAAAAATATGCAATAAATATTATTCTAACAAGCAATAAACAATGTCTTGTCAAAAATAATTTAAAATTTTAAAAATAACCGTTAATCGAGTAAAAACGCTATTAATCGTTTAAGTTATCAACAAAATTGTGTTAATATCGATGAAATATCAAAAATAATCGTTAAAAAGTTTGGCAGCTTAATTTTATTGTTCTTTATTTGCAATCCCCAGTAGAAGTAATTAATTAAAACATTTTCAATGAATTACAAATTTTTAATTTTATTAGTTTCGTTTTCGATGTTGTTTCCTACAAGCAATGCGACAGCAAAAACATCGAAATCTGTTAGTTTTAATGCTCCAAATCCAGCAGCTATTAATGTGAATTTTTTATTCAATTCGTTGAATTTAAAAAACTTTGCCGCACCAAAATTGGCAAGTTACACGCAAGCACTTAACGGATTTTTTAAATTAAAAGAAAAAGGATTTATCAAAAAAGATATTTTAACAATTATCGATTTCAGTTTGCCATCTAGTGCAAAAAGACTTTGGGTTATTGATATGGAGTCTAATACTGTTCTTTATAACTCAGTTGTTTCTCATGGAATGAATTCTGGTGGCGATTATGCAACAAGTTTTTCTAATGCACAAAGCTCTAATAAAAGTAGCTTAGGATTTTATGCAACCGGCGAAACTTATATTGGCAAACACGGATTTTCTCTTAAAATTGATGGTCTTGAAGCTGGTGTAAACAGTAATGCTCGTTCTCGTGCAGTTGTTATTCACGGTGCCAATTATGCCAATCCATCAATATTAAATTCTCAAAGTTATTTAGGCAGAAGTCAAGGTTGTCCTGCTTTGCCCGAAAATTTATCGAAACCTGTCATCAATAAAATCAAAGGTAAATCTTGTTTATTTATTTATCATCCATCAAGAACTTCAAAATTTTCTAAGAGTTTATTTTAGACATCTAATAAAAATTAAAAAACCCGCTTGGAATATTTTCTAAGCGGGTTTTTATTTTTTTTGGTTGTGTTACAGAATATTGTAGATTTTAAAAAAAATAGCACTTGTAATAGAGGAAACTAATAATTTTGTCATTTCGACGAAGTAGAAATCTCAAAACGTGAGCAACTAATGTGATTTGCTTCGCCAGTCGCACTTTCAGGCTCTAGTCTCCTTCGTCGAAATTACAAAATATACGAATATTTTAATTATATCCACAATATTCTATAACACAACCTTTTTTTTTAAAAATTTGTTGGCTTTATAATATCATTTAAAAATATAAATTAGTCTTGTTGTCAGGTTAAGAACAATTAATGCATCTTGACTGCGCTCGATGTGACAAATTGTAAATTAGACCAAAAAAAATATCTAAATGGTGTAATTTGTGTAATTTTTGGTAGAAAATATTTACCCACACAATTCGTGGTATAACCTTAATAAGAATAACTTTTGTCATTTCGACGATAGGAGAAATCACATTAAATGCTCACGTTATGCGATTTCTCCTTCGTCGAAATGACAAAAGCTAAAAAAAATTATAATAAACTATTCCCTCATTTTACAATACAATTCAAAATCTAAATTGTATGTATCTTCCCTGAAAATGAGCTTGTTATGGTCTAACCAAGCAGTCCAATATAATTGAAAATGTTGAATATCTTGCTTTATATTTATTGGATAGGTTTTCTTTTGCGCAATTTTTTTATCTATTTTTTCCCGATTCCAATTTATTGAATCGTTAAGTACATATTCTGCTAAAGTCAACGGATTTTCAACACGTGTGCAACCCGAACTTAAAGAACGAGAATTGCTGGAAAAACCACTTTTGTGATTCGTATCGTGTAAATAAACCGAGAATTTGTTAGGAAAAATAATTTTCATAATTCCTAATGAGTTGTTTGTTCCAGGATCTTGAACGTAAGAATAATTCTTAGCGTTTTCGGGTTTCCACGAATATGGATTTACTATTTTGCGTTTTCTATCGAAAATTGTTATGCGATTTCTACGAAAATAACCTCGACTTCTGGTTGCATCTGGAATTAAATCTTCTTTCAAAATTGTTGGCGGAACTGTCCAAGTTGGATTCAAAATTACTGTACTCAATTTCGTTGAAAAAACTGGCGATCGACGTGAAGATTTACCAACAATTGTCTTCCAAGATTGTATTGTATCATTTTTTTTAACAGCACTCAAAGTGAATGTTGGAATATTTACAATAGTGTAATTATCGCTAAAATCTTCAGGATACCAGCGCCATCTTTCGAGATTGGCAACAATTTGCTCACGACGTTCTGCTTTGTTGTAATTCAAAGCATTAACAGTAGATTTACCAATAATCGCATCAGAAATTAATCCATTATTTATTTGGAATGCTTTAACTGCCAATTGTGTTTTTTTGTCATAATTTTTCGAAATCGTGTCGGTTTTTGCTAAATATTTCCAAAACATCAAACGTTTTTTTATTGGAATTATTAAAGCTGTGTTTTCGTTTGGTTTTATTTTAGATTTCGCTAAAAAAGTCATTGGTCTTGCGGGATCAACGGGCATTGCATCAAGAATTTGTAGAGCTTTTTCTAGTTGTTTATAAACTTGACTTTTAGGCTTTGCAGTTTCTAAAATGGTTGCAAAATTATCGCTTTCGAAACCAGATTTTAATATGGCATTTACATCTATAATTTTATCTTTTAAATCATAATCATCATAAAGTTTTTTAGGATTTAATTTTCCTTTATGCAAATGATTAATATATTTTTGAAGATTATTCGATAACAATAAATCATATTCTACCAAAGCAATATCGTCAAGATTATCTATTTTACTTTCGAATTCTAAAAGTTTTTCAATTTGATAATCTTTTGGTTCTAAACCTTCTAAACTTGATTTTGAAATTTTATCTAAAACAGAATTTCTCTTATCGGCTGATTGCCAAACAGTTTCAAGATTATTTGACTTGTAAAAAAGCATTAAATCTTTGTTATTGAATTTGGATATTAATAATGTGTCAATAACAATTTTTTTGCCTTCGAATAAATTTGAAAAAGGTATTATACTTGCATTGGCAGAATTTTCTTTCTTGCAACTAATAAAAAATGTAAGAATAATAATAAAATAAAATTGTTTCATATTATTCAAAATTAGACAATTATTTTGAATTACAATTAAGATTTCATTTAGATTTTTCAACAATCGATAATTATAAGTTATTAACCGATGAAACGCTTGTACATTACAATATGCTCGCCTATTTCATGAATTTCAAATAAAGAGCCAAATTCAGAATATCCCAATTTTTCATAAAAAGGAATAGCTTTTTTGCGTGCATTGAACCAAATTATTTCAAATTTATTTTGTTTAGCATAAACTTCGCAGTGCAACAACAGTTTTTGACCCAATCCTTGCTTTTGATAATTTTCAAAAATTGCCATTCCACGCAATTGGATTTGTTTAAAATCTTGGAAATTTTTATTGTCATTACAAAATATCGATGCAACACCAACCAAATTATCAGCAATAAAATATCCAAAATGTTTGGTAGTTTCCAAATCATCGCCATTAAACCTACAAGTATTTAAGTTTTTTCCGGTTCTTAAAACAGGTTGACGAACAGTATAAGTATCTAAATCGCTAATTTGTCTTATCATTTTAAAACATTTGAAGTGGCTAACTTACTAATAATAAATTAATTAAAAAATTATATTAATATTTCAATAAATTTATTTGCAACAACCTAAACTATTTGTATATTTGCACCGTTGTAATGCGAAAGTAGCTCAGTTGGTAGAGCTCCAGCCTTCCAAGCTGGTTGTCGCGAGTTCGAGCCTCGTCTTTCGCTCTAAATCCTCAAATTTCGGTTTGGGGATTTTTTTTTGAAATTTTTTGAAAAAATTAATTAAAGATATCAAGCTGGTTGTAGTCCCGTTTTTTTTGACGGGAAGCCTCGTCTTTCGCTCTTAATCCTCAAATTTCGATTTGGGGATTTTTTTTTTGCTAAAATTCATATCCACTTTCTAATTCAACAGGTTTTCGGTTTTGCTCAAAAAATCTTGCCGATAATTTTCCTTTTAATATAATTTTATCTCCAAATACTTCAAGCCAACTTCCTTCACGAAGACCAATAACTGGAATTTCGTTAAACGAATGAAATTCTTTAATTCGAGTTTCACGAGTTTCTCCTTTGTGCGTCGAATTAATATCTGAATCTAAATAATGTGGATTTAAATTAAACGGAATAATTCCTAAGGTTTCGAAACTTGATGGATAAACAATTGGCATATCGTTGGTGGTTTGCATGGAAATGCCTGTAATATTGCTTCCTGCGCTACAACCCAAATATGGAATTCCAGATTTTATAACATTTGATAATATAGTCATTAAATTATTGTCGTGCAATTGTTTGACCAATAAAAATGTATTTCCGCCACCAACAAAAATCGCTTCCGCAGATAAAATTGCCTCTGAAAAATCATCAAATTCATGCAAACCAACAACTTTTTTATTAATTTTATCAAATGCATATTTAACTTTTTCGGTGTATTCATCGTGCGAAATTCCGCTTGGTCTTGCAAATGGAATAAACAAAATTGTTGTAGCTTTCGCAAATAATTTCTCGAGTTCAGGCAATAAATATTCTAGATATTCGCCTCCAAAAATTGTAGATGTGCTTGCGATAATTGCGTTTGTCATTTTCTTAGACTTTAGACTTTTAGACATGAGATATTTAGACTTTAGAAATTAAGATTTTCAATAATTTATTATGATTTGTAAATTTATAATTATTTTATCAAAACTCAAAACGAACTTCTTTCGTTTGAATGCCTTTCATCTGGAAGTCTATGATGTCCAATTCTAAATTAACATATAATTACAAATGCATTGGCAATATATTTTCACAAATAGCGGATATATTTACAAATATTTATTTTATGAAAAAATATTTTTTACCTTTTATGTTATTCATTTCCAATCAAGTTATTTTTGCACAAGCAGAAAAATTGATTTATGGTAGAATTATTTGTGACAACAAAACGATTTCTGAAATTCAAATTACCAATTTGGTTAATGAAAAAAGTGCTGTTTCCGACATAAATGGCAATTTTTCGATTCTTTCAAAAGCCGAAGACATGTTGGTTTTTACATCAAATAACTATGATTATAAACGAAAATTTCTTGAACAAGCAGATTTTGATTCAAATAATTTAGTCATTGTTTTAACCAAAAAAGCCGAACAACTAGACGAAGTTGTTGTATCTAAAGCAAAATCAAATCCGTTCGATGAAGGAATTTATGATAAAAATATAAAAACATACACGCCAGCCGAGAGACGTTTGCAAGAAGCCAAATCTGGAATGATTGCACCACTTATAAACTTGATTTCTGGTCGAACCGAAAGCTTGAAAAAGCAATTGCAGGTTGAACGAAATGAGAAAAATCTTTCGAAAATTTCTTATTTATACGAAGATGATTATTACATAAAAAAGTTAAAAATTAATCCCAATTTAATAAAAGCTTTTCAATATTTTATTGTAGATGATAAAAAACTGGTTTCGCATTTAAAATCCAAAAATAAATCCTTAATAAAATTCAGAATGGTCGAATTGGCTCAAGAATTTAATAAATTACAGAAATCTTGAAGTTAGTAATTATTTACTTTTTAAGTTTCATTAATTTTTCGTTTTCGCAAAATGAAAAAATTATTTACGGAAAAATTATTTGTGACAACAATGCAATATCTGGAATTCAAATCACGAATTTAGTAAATGAAAAAAGCACAACGTCGGCAGTTGACGGAAAATTTGCTATATTAGCAAAGCCAAAAGATATGTTGGTTTTTACATCAATAAATTACGAATACAAACGAAAATTTCTAGAAAATGAAGATTTCAATTCTAATGATTTATTAATAATTCTGACAAAAAAAATCGAGCAATTAGAAGAAGTTACGGTTTTTAAATCACCAAAATTTGATGCTTTCGAAATGGGAATTTTAGAAAAACCAGCCAAAGAATATACAGTTGCAGAACGTCGATTAAAAAATGCTGGAGAATTTAAACCAAACATTGGAACACTTATGTCATTGCCAATAGAACCAATAATTAACGCTATTTCTGGTCGAACCAAAAATCTAAAAAACCAACTCAAAATCGAAAGAAACGAAATGCTTTTGGCGAAAGTTATCAATTTATATAACCATGAATATTATACTAAAAAACTAAAAATAAATCCCGATTTGATAAAAGCTTTTCAATATTATGTTATTTATGATTTTCAGTTTTTAGCAGTTTTAAAATCCAAAAACAAAAACAAAATCGATTTTAAAATGGTTGAATTGGCTTCAAAATTTAATAGCATTCAAACCATTGAAAAATAAATTGGTAATTTAGAGAAAATTTATACCTTAATATATGAAACAATTTTTAAACGCAATATTAGTTTTTGCAATTCAAATAGGTTTTTCGCAAACTAATTATAGAACAACATTGAATGGTCAAGTTCAAAGTAACGGCAATAAAGTTGAAAATATTGTGGTTTTTAACATCAATTCGAAAAAAGGAAATATTGTTAAAAACGATGGAAACTTCGAAATTAATGCTGCGAATCGAGACACATTGGTTTTTTCGAGCATTAACTTCTTTACTAAAAAAATAGTTCTAGAAAAAGAAGATTTTTCTGAAAACCCATTCATTGTAAAATTAGAATTGAAAATAACAAATTTAGATGTAGTAAATGTTGAAAACAACAATGCGAAATACAACAAAATTGCTGAAAACACTCAAACATATGTTGATAAACAATATATAAACGACGAAAAATCTCATTTAAGAAATAGAAATATTAATGTTGGTGTAACCGAAAATGGAACCGACATTGTTAGACTTTTTAAAGATGTTGTGAAACTTTTTAAATCTAAAAACCCAAAACAAACAGACTATTTTGCAGATGTAAGTTTTACAGAATTGGTTTTAAACAAAGTAAAATATACCTATTTCACTAATACTTTAAAACTAAAAGACGAAGAAATTAGATTGTTTTTATTGTTTTGTGAAAATGACGAAAAAGCTAAAGATTTATCGAGATATAAATCAAATTTCGAATTAATGGATTTTTTATTCAATAAAAATAAAGAATTCACAGCAATTAAAAACGAGTCTAAATGAGAAAAATAATTTCTTTTTTTGTAATATTTACTATTTTTATCGGCTTTTCATCATTTAAATATCATAAATTTTATGTTTCGATTTATCAAATAAATTTTAATCAAAAAGAAAAAAGATTAGAAATTACCTCAAGAATTTTTATTGATGATTTGAACGAAATTTTATTAAAAAAATACAGTAAGAAAACTAATTTTTCTGAGACAAATACTGCGAAAGATGATATTGAATTAATGAAAAAATATCTTTCAGAAAATTTCTATATCAAAGTAAATAATATTGCAAAACCAATAAATTATTTAAGTTGCGAAACCGAAGCCAACATTTTAATATGTTATTTTAACATCAAGGAAATTTCCAAAATAAAAACTTTAGAAGTAAAAAACACTGCGTTATTCGAATTAAATTCTGAACAACAAAACATCATTCAAACCACAATTTACAATAAAAAGAAAAGTTTGCTTGTGACAGCAACTAACCCAAAGGAAGTTATCAAATTGTAATTATCTTAAATTTTTTAAATTAAAATTCGTGATATTCGTGTCAACTTTTAAAAAAATCGAATAATTAAAATTACTTTTACAAAAAGAAATTAATACATAATGAAAAATATTTTTCTAATTGCAATTTACTCATTTGCCGTGAGCGCAATTGCACAAGAAACCCCAAAAAAACAAGAATCTGGTCATCAAGACAGCAATAAATTTCGCCAAATGTACAACGATTTTGCTACGCCAAATATGTATCGAACCGCATCGGGTGCGCCAGGTCCAGAATATTATCAGCAGCAAGCCGATTATAACATGGATATTGAGCTTGACGATAAAAATAAAAAAATATATGGAAACGAAACCATAACTTATACCAACAATGCCAAAGAATTGCTTGATTATTTATGGTTGCAACTCGACCAAAATTTAATGGCAAAAACATCAAAAACGCCTTTGGTTCGTGAAACAAAAGTAGAATCGGCAGTTAGTGTAGCAGGATTTTCAAGAGCTTTTCTAGAAGAAAAATTCGATGGCGGTTTCAAGATTGATTATGTAAAAGATGCTGCGGGCAAAGCAATTTCATACACAATTAACGAAACAATGATGAGAATTAACCTTGACAAACCATTGGCGAAAGGTCAAAAATTTGTGATGAATATTAAATGGTCGTATAACATTAATAATTATATGATTGATGGTGGACGTTCTGGTTATGAGCAATTTACAGATGGAAACAGGTTGTATGTTTTAGCACAATTTTTCCCAAGAATGGCAGTTTATAATGATGTTGAAGGTTGGCAGAATAACCAATTTTGGGGACAAGGCGAATTTGCATTACCTTTCGGAAATTACGATGTAAATATCACAGTTCCAGCCGATCACGTTATGGAAGCAACAGGAGATTTAATGAATCGCAACGAAGTTTTTACGCCAGAACAAGTCAAAAGATATGCTTTGGCACAAACATCTTACGAGAATCCAGTAATAATTGTCACACAAGCTGAAGCAACTGATACTGAAAAAGGATTTTCGGACAAAAAGAAAACTTGGAAATTCAAAGCCGAAAATGTTCGGGATTTTGGAATTTCGACTTCGAGAAAATTTATTTTTGATGCAATGGCTGTAAAATTAAACGGCAAAACCGTAATGGCAACATCGGTTTATCCGAAAGAAGGCAACCCACTTTGGGAACAATTCTCAACTCGTGCCGTTGCGCATACATTAAAATCATACTCAAAATATACATTCGATTATCCTTACCCAAAAGCGGTTTCGGTTAATGCTCAAGATCAAGGAATGGAATATCCGATGATTTGTTGGAATTTTGGTCGTCCAGATGCTGACGGAAAATATTCTGATGATGTAAAATATGGAATGATTGGTGTAATTATTCATGAAGTTGGACACAATTATTTCCCAATGATTGTTAATTCCGACGAGCGACAATGGTCTTGGATGGACGAAGGTTTGAACACATTTATGCAATATCTGGCAGAATGCGATTGGACAGAATCTAAATTTCCGAGTCGTCGTGGACCAGCCAAAAATATTGTTCCATACATGTCGGGCGACCAAAATATGATTGACCCAATAATGACCAATTCTGAATCGATTCGACAATTTGGTAATAATGCTTACGGAAAACCAGCAACAGGTTTGAACATTTTGCGTGAAACAATTATGGGCAAAGAATTGTTCGATTATTCGTTTAAAACTTATGCAAACCGTTGGAAATTCAAACATCCAACGCCCGAAGATTTTTTTAGAACTATGGAAGATGCATCGGCAGTTGACCTAGATTGGTTTTGGCGCGGTTGGTTTTATTCGACCGATTACACAGATATTGGAATCAAAGAAGTCAAGCAATTTTATGTTAGTAACGACGAACCAATAGGTTACAAAGCACCAGAAATTACTCGAAGAAATAGGTTTGGAGCAACTGGTCCAAAAGTTTATATGGTTGCTGATGACAACGAAAATATTAAAAAATCTTTAGAAATTAAAGATATAAAAACGCTAGATGAATATGTAAATTCTAAATTTAATACCACAGAAATTGCCAATTTAAAATCGCCAAAATATTTCTATGAAGTAACATTCTATAAACCAGGCGAATTGGTTATGCCATTAATTGTCGAGTTAACATTTGATGATAATACAACCGAAAATTATATTTTTCCAGCACAAATTTGGAGAATGAATGACCAAGAAGTCGCAAGAACATTTGCAACCCAAAAAATTATCAAGAAAATTGTCGTTGACCCAAAACTAGAAACCGCCGATGTTGATGTAACAAATAATACTTGGCCGAAAGAAGTAATTAAGTCAAAATTTGAATAAAAAATTAGTTTTAAAGGTTTGATTTAATAGTTTAAAAGGTTTAAAATAGTTTAATTTTGTTAATATTCGCTGAACAATCTTAAATTTTTAAACAACTTTAAACCTTTAAACAGCATTTAACTTTAAAAAAAACATAAAAAATGGATTTCGGAATAGGATTTGGAGAAATAATTTTCATTTTAATAGTTGTTTTAATGCTTTTTGGATCAGATAAAGTTCCAGAAATAGCAAGAACATTGGGTAAAATGATGGCAAATCTAAAAAATGCTACTAACGAAATAAAATCGGAAATTCAAAAAGGTGTAGATAATATTTCTGATGACAATACAATTGCCAACATTTCGTCGGAAATTAATAAAGCCAAAGAAGGATTTTTAAATGAATCAACATCAGAAATTAATAAAGTTAAAGACGATTTGGAAAATTTAACTGGCCCAATTAAAAGACAACAATAATGCTCGAAAAAATAATTACTTTAGACAAACAACTATTGGTTTTTTTGAATAGTTTTGGTTCAGAAACTTTTGATCCGTTTTGGCTAGTTGCCACAAAACAAGCCAATTGGACGCCGTTTTTTCTAGTGCTTTTGGTATTTATATACAAAAAATTGGGTACGAAACAAACATTGATTATTGTGTTGCTTGTAGCAATTTTATTGACTGTTAACAATAATCTGACAGAATTGGTTAAACATTATTTTCAAAGATTGCGGCCTTGCAATGATTTAGATGTAAAAGACATTATTAGAAATGTAAAGCCTAGCCAAACTTTTAGTTTCTTTTCTGGACATTCGTCTAATTCTGCTGCGACAATGACGTTTTTGTATTTGATAATGAAAGATTATTACAAACATTTTTGGCTGGTTATCTTATTTCCATTAACATTTGCTTACAGCAGAATTTATTTAGGTTTGCATTTCCCTATTGATATTTTGACTGGATTTACTGTTGGTTCAATAATGGGATTTTTGTTTTATAAATTTTATCAATTTGTTCAAAAAAAATATTTTCAGAAAATAAATCCTTTTGAAATGGGTTTGTGAGGAATATTAAATTTTAGATATTAGATATTAGTTTTTAAATATTTGAAAGTGTAAATAATTAAAATCTAATATCTAAAATTTAATATAATATTCTAGAAACGGTTAAACCATCACGAATTGGTAACAAAACAGTTTCAATTCTTGGGTCATTTTTTAATAAAAGATTATATTCTAAAAGAATTTTTGTGCTTATATCATTTTTTTGTAAAGGTTCGACAACTTTGCCTGACCAAAGCACATTATCTGACAAAACTATTCCGCCTTTAATCATTTTTGGTAAAACCAAATTAAAATAATTGATGTAATTTTCTTTATCGGCATCGATAAAAACCAAATCGAATTTTAAATTTAAAGTTGGAATAATATCAACAGCTTCGCCCAAATGTTGATGAATTTGTTTTCCAAAACCTGATAAATCGAAATATTTTCTTTGAAAATCGACCAATTCTTCTTTAATATCAATCGTATGAAGTTGCCCATTTTCTTGCATTCCTTCACAAAGGCAAAGTGCTGCATAACCGGTAAAAGTTCCTATTTCTAGAATGTTTAGTGGTCGAATTAATTTAGATAACATACTCAAAACACGACCCTGAAAATGTCCAGAACACATTCGTGGCAACAATATTTTTTGATAGGTTTCTTTATTGAGTTTTGCCAACAATTCAGGTTCGTTTTCTGAATGTTGCTCGATATAATCTTCTAGGTCTTGTGATAGGAAGTGCATTAAAGTAAATTTTTTATGGGGTCGTGAAGTGAGTTAAATACCCTGATGATTCTAATTTCATTATTCTTAAATTGATATAAAACATTATAATTTCCTTCAATAAATCTTCGACAATCTTTTCGATATTCATCAAATTGATATTGTTCGGGAAAAATTATCTTTTCAGGAGAATAATAAATTGAATCAATTTTTGAATCCGAAACTACATTATTGATTTTTTTCAAATCATTCATTGCTCGTTTTGACCATTCAACTTTAAATTTCATTGCGCCAATTCTTTATTTCTTTCAATAAATCTTCGTGCGAAATAGTTCTACCATTTTCAAAATCCGCAATTCCTTTATCAATCTCGTCATTATATTGTTTCAATGTTAATGGTTTACCTAAAACATCATAAGCAACAATTGGTTCAGAAACTATTTTTGTAATTTCTTCATTCTCAAAAATATCCGAAACTTTCATTAAAAGTTGCTCATCGGCATTTTCGATATACATTAAAACTTTGTTTTTCAATTCTGGAAGTCCCATTTTTTTACTTTTTAATTTATATTTTTGATTGGATCGTGAAGCGAATTCACTACTCTAATTATATACAATATTCTTTTCAAATTGGTATAAAATTTTATAATTTCCAATAAATATTCTTCTACAATCTTTTCGATATTCATCAATTTGATATTGTTCAGGAAAAATTATATGCTTTGGAGCGACAGAAATGCCAATCAATTTATCTTTAGAAATATTATTTTTAATTTTCTTTAACATCATTTTTAGATTCTAATGACCAAATTATTTTGAATTTATTCATTATCATACCAACTTTCAATTTCTTTTTCTAAATCTTCTTGTGATATTACTCGCCCATTTTTAATATCATCAATTCCTTTATCAATTTCGTCATTATATTGTTTTAATGTTAAAGGTTTTTCTGTAACATCATAAGCAACAATTGGTTCAGAAATTATTTTTGTAATTTTTTTATTCTCAAAAATATCCGAAACCTTCATTAAAAGTTGCTCATCGGCATTTTCGATATACATTAAAACTTTATTTTTTAATTCTGGAAGTCCCATAATAATTCTATTTTAATTTAAAATTCTGTAAATCTTGATAATTATTCCAAAATGGCATTAAATAAACTGTATCATTTGTTACAGAATAATATAAAGTAATTTGTTTTACAACAACCAATTTGTAAACATCATCAAAATCTGATTTTATAAAAGTTACATTTCCTTTTTCTAGCAAATCTATACAAAAGTCTACTTTTTGAATAAAATTTAAAACATCTTTTTCTGTCCAGTAATGTTCTAAATAATCAATATTTTGAAAATAATCATCATTTGCAAGCAAAGTCCATTCAATATTCATTTTTAAAATATTTCGGATATCGTTTTCTCGTTTCTTCCATAACTTTTTCGTTCGAAATAGTTTGACCATTTATTATTTGAAATTTTGCTTCGTTAATTGCATTTTTCAATAACAAATCATCATTTTTACGATTATCTATAAAATCAGATACAGTATTTAAAAAATGCTTATCGGCATTTTCGATATACATTAAAACTTTATTTTTCAATTCTGGAAGTCCCATAATAATTCTATTTGAAACAAATTTACAAAAAATTTAGAAACAAATTAAAACATAGAGCTTTCGTTATAATATTCTTTTCGACACAAATTTCACAAATTTTAACAAATTAAGAATATTTGAATACAGTACAATTATACAAATTTTAAAAATAATTATTTTTGTACAACATATCGAAAATTGAAAATCTGTATAAATTTGTGAAATTTGTGTCAAATTCATTTTATCAAATATTAAAATCTAAAAAAATTAGTATTTTTGCAAAATGCAAATCGACAAAAAAGACATCAGAAGTTTATCGAAAGAACAATTAAGAGATTTTTTCGAGTCTAATAATGACAAGGCTTTTCGAGGCAATCAAGTTTATGAATGGCTTTGGAGCAAAGGTGCGCATAGTTTCGAAGATATGACTAATGTTTCTAAAGCAACTAGAATGATGCTTGAAAACAACTTTGTAATCAATCACATTAAAGTCGATTTAATGCAGCGCAGCGAAGATGGAACTGTAAAAAATGCCGTTCGTTTGCACGATGGTTTGGTCGTAGAATCGGTTTTGATTCCTACCGCAACCCGAACAACGGCTTGCGTTTCAAGTCAAGTTGGTTGCAGTTTGGATTGTAATTTTTGTGCAACAGCTCGTTTAAAACGAATGCGAAATCTTGAACCTGGCGAAATTTATGATCAAGTTCTAGCTATTGATAAAGAAAGTCGTTTATACTACAATCATCCATTGTCAAATATAGTTTTTATGGGAATGGGCGAACCGTTGATGAACTACAACAACGTTTTGAAAGCTATCGAAATGATAACGTCAGAAGAAGGTTTGGCAATGTCTCCAAAACGAATTATGGTTTCGACGTCTGGCATTCCAAAAATGATAAAAAAACTCGCCGATGATGAAGTGAAATTTAAATTAGCAGTTTCGTTACATTCGGCAATCGATGAAATTCGTTCGAAAATAATGCCTTTTTCAAGTAATTTTCCGCTTGCAGATTTGCGAGAAAGTCTTGAATATTGGTATAGAAAAACCAAATCTAAAATTTCGTATGAATATGTAGTTTGGAAAAACATCAATGATAATAAGGCTTCAATTGATGCTTTGGTAAAATTTTGCAAATATGTTCCGTGTAAAGTTAATTTGATAGAATACAACGCAATCGATGATGGCGATTTTCAACAAGCTTCGGAAGAAAGCATCAATGCTTATATTTCTGCTTTAACCAATGCTGGAATTGTAGTAAAAGTGCGCCGAAGTCGCGGCAAAGATATTGATGCTGCTTGTGGACAATTGGCCAATAAAGAAGGTTAGTGATTTTAGATTTTTGAATAACGAATAGTGATTTTAGATTTTTAAAACTAAAAAAGTTCAGGTCAAAAACCTGAACTTTTTTAATAAAATTTCTAATCAATTCATCTTCTTAAAGTAATAGTTCTAGAAACGCCATTTAAAGTGAAAACAGCTTCGTTATCGCAATTTCCGTTGCCGTAATCAAGCGTTGCATTATTGGAATTTCTAACAAAATTGATTATTCCTTGACTAACCAATGCACTATTCGAAGTAGCACATGAATATTTAATTAATAACGGGTTCACGATTGTGCTTGTTTGAACTGATGTGTTCGGGTAAGTGGTTGTCCATTCTCCTGTAATTTTAAATTCATTGTCATTTAACGCAATAGTTCCAAAACCTGCTGTCATTTCTCGGGTTCTTGTCCCTACTCTAGTGAAAGTTCTACCATCAGGCAATGTTATTAACATGTCCATAGTCATGACAACAATTGGATTCGATGTAGGATTAGATGCCGATGTAGCAGTCATAGATCTTGTAAAAGTTTTTTGACCATTAAATTTTCTTGCATTATGAAAGAAATTTTCGAAAATATAAGTCACAACTTGAACTGGCGCAGATGGATTATAGATAAAACTCATATTTATTTTTCCGCTTAAAACATTGCCATTTGGCTGTTCGCAGCGCATTCCAAAGTCAATAACTTTCGAAACTGTACTGCCAATAATTGGTGTTGTTCCTGCTGCAGGAGTTCTTGTTATTGTGGCGCAACCTGCAAAAATAGCTGCCGTTCCACGACCTAAACCATCATTATTTGTCAATAATAATTGTTCTTCTAGAACATTCGAAATATCATCTGCGGCAGCGTCAATATTATAATTGATGTTTATTTCGTCTTCAGAAACTGTTGTATTGTCTTCGCTGTCTTTTTTGGTACAACTTACAATCATTAAAGACAAAATCATTGCTAATGTTAGGATTCTTGTTTTCATAGGTAAATTTATTTGAGGTTATAAAAGTAAGACAAAAATTAATTGAAATGGTTTAATGTTGAAACAAAAAAATTTAAACTTTAACATTTGATTCTTATTACAATATAAGTATCTTTGAACAATCAATGAATGTATCTGCACAAATAAAAAAACCGATTCTTCAAGAAATGGAACTTTTCGAAAAAAAGTTCTATGAATCAATGTCTTCGCAAATTGCGCTTTTAAATCGAATTACCTATTATATTGTGAATCGAAAAGGCAAACAAATGCGACCAATGTTTGTTTTTTTAACTGCAAAAATGTTAGCAAATGGTAGTGTTAACGAACGAACTTATCGTGGTGCATCGGTAATAGAATTGATTCACACCGCAACTTTGGTTCACGACGATGTTGTCGATGATAGCAACCGAAGACGTGGATTTTTCTCGATAAATGCGCTTTGGAAAAATAAAATTGCAGTTTTGGTTGGCGATTATTTATTGTCAAAAGGATTGCTTTTATCGATTGATAATAACGATTTTGATTTGCTGAAAATAATTTCGGTTGCAGTTCGAGAAATGTCCGAAGGCGAATTACTTCAAATAGAAAAAGCCAGAAGATTAGATATTACCGAAGCAATTTATTATGAAATTATTAGAAAAAAAACAGCTACTTTAATAGCATCGTGTTGTGCACTTGGAGCCAAATCGGTAATTGATGACGATTTTCAAGTTGAAAATATGCGTAAATTTGGAGAACTGATTGGAATGGCTTTTCAAATAAAAGATGATTTATTCGATTATTCTGATGAGGCAATTGGCAAACCAACTGGAATTGATATTAAAGAACAAAAAATGACTTTGCCATTGATTCATGTTCTAAATAATTGTACAAAAACTGAAAAATCTTGGTTAATCAATTCTATAAAAAACCACAATAAAGACAAATCTCGAGTTAAGGAAGTTATAAAATTTGTTATTTCGAATAATGGATTGTCCTATGCCGAAAATAAAATGGAATATTACCAACAACAAGCACTCGAACTTCTAGAAAATTATCCACAATCTGACTTCAAAGATTCTCTGGTACTAATGGTTAATTATGTTATTGAACGTAAGAAGTAATTGAGACTATTTTCAAAAACTCCAATCTTTATAGTCGCTGCTTTTTTCTAATTTAGATTCTATTTGGTCTGGAAGTTTAGCAAAAAAATCAATTCCTGATAATTTTTCAATTTCATCAGTTGATTTTACAAATTCATACAATGGCAATTTTGATTCTTGGCTTGGCATTAAAAAAGCGATTATTTTATATTTGTCATTGTTTTTATAAAGTAAAATTTTGTAATAATATTCTGGAACAGCAACATTTTCTTTGCCAATCGTCGCGAGATTATCGTTTAACAAACTGCCAGTTATAACATAAATTGATTGGTATTTCTGCGCCCAATATCTTGTTTTTTCTTCTAATCTGTTCCAAATTCCAGCATTGAAATTGTGTTTTTGCGGAGAAATATTTGAAGTAAAAAAAGTGTCTTCGAATGCTTTTTTGCTAAATTTCATATCACCAGCAGGACAATGATGACCTTTATCGAAACCAGATTTTTTATAATTGCGCCAATCTGCCGAATTGGTTCCGACCAAAGGATCTTCAATAAAATAAGGTCTTTCGAAATTATTTTTTACAATCATATTTTCCTTTAATTCGTATGCAACCCATTCTGCTTGTTCATATTTTTCATTATAAGACAAGGTATAAAACTCGTGTCTAATTATTTTATTAGTAGTAGATGTTGGCAAATAATCAATGAACGATTCATTGTTCAAATTGTTGTTTTTGGCAATGATTAAATTATCAGATTTTACAGGAATATTTTCTTTACAGCAATAAATTAAAATTATTACAAGAAAGACAGAAAATTTTTTTAACATTTTTTAATTATTTAATGCATTAAAGATAATATAATTATTAAGTTTGTACCAATCATATCAAAATATAAAACAAAATGAAAACTAAATTACTACTTACAGGATTATTATTTACTGCAACAAACTTGTTCTTTGCGCAAGAAACCAAAGTTGCCAAAATGAAATCGAGCGAAACTGCATTGATTACCAAAACCGATTCAATTGCTATGCTTGAAAAAAATCTAGCAAAATTAAAAGCAGAAAAAGAAGTAGATGTAAAAAAAGCTCAAAAAACTGCAGAAAAAACCACAAAAAAAACTGTTGAAACCGAAATTGCAAAACAAGCAACTTTGAATGCTATTGCAGATAAAGAAAAAACCATTAAGTATGCCGAAAAAGCAGTTGATGATGCCAATGAAGCCAAAAAAAATCAGGAAATGGCAGAGAAAGCAAAAATGAAAGCCGATGAACAAGCAGTGAAAGATGCTGAAAACGCTAAAAAAGAGGAAGAAAAAAAATCTAAAGAAGCAGAAAAAGCAAAAAAAGAAGCAGAAAAACAAGCCAAAGATGCCGAAAAAGACGCTGAAAAAACAAAAAAAGATGCTGAAAAAGAAGCTAAAGAAGCAGTAAAAAGAGAAAAAGAAGCAATTCAAACTCAAAAAAATATTGAAAAACAAAACGCTGTAATGCTTGCAAATCAAGCCAAAGAATCTAAAAGATTAGCCAAAGAGCAAGAAGCAATTCTGGATAATCAGAAAAAAGAAGCCAAAAAAGCAGAAAAAATTGTCGATGCAAAAAAAGACATAATGGATTCTGAAGACGATTTATCTGAAGCAAAAAAAGATTTAGATAAAGATACCGAAAAACACAATAAAAATCTTGCTAAAGGAAAATTATCTCCAAACGATATTCTTGATTTCGAAAAAGATAAAGCTAAATCCACCAAAAAAATAATGGAAATTCAAGAAAAAATTGAAAAACAAAAAAGAAAATTAGATGTTTTGAAATAGATTAAATGTTTTAAACTTCTTTCAATTTCAATTTTAATAAATAAAAAACCTGATTTAAAGTCAGGTTTTTTTTGGTTTTTAATAAGTGCCGTTTTTCATTTTTTCTAATGTGACTATATAGTCGCTTGCATCATCGATTATAAATGAAATTGCTTTTTCTTCGGTTGTTATTGCTTTTTCTTTTTCGCCGTTTTTATAGTATAATTGGGCTAAAGTGTCTAAATAGTAATGGTTATTCTTTTCGATTTTTAAACTCAACTCACTCCACTTTATTGCTGTTTTAATGCTTTGCGAGTTCTTGCTGTTTTCAACTATAAACCAAGCCGCACTATTGGCAGTATTGGCATATTTATTTTTAAATTCTGACCACGATTCATATCCTGATTCTGTTTTGTTTTCGAATAAATCGTTCAATTTTTCAATTAAATTATCATTTGATGGAAATGTTTTACTTATAAAATTGTCAAATTCTGCAACATATTGTTGTTCATCTTTAGTAATTTCGGCTTGTTTTTTTAGCAAATCAAAATAATCAATATCTAAATTATTATTTGATTTTTTTATTGATTGCAGTTTTTTGTAATAATCAATAATTTTTTGTTGAGTTGCAAGAGACGTTTTTGGCGTTATTAATTTTATTTGTCCATTAATAATATATTGAATTGCGTTTTCTAATAAGTCAATATCGTGAATTGCATCTACATTATAGGTGCTGTCTAATCGTGCTTGTTCAATAGCATCAAAATGTTTAAAAAGATAATCAAGTGCCAATGAATTGGTTTTGTCAATAATATTTTCGGTATTAAATATTTGTTTTGTAAAACCATTATTATTCAATTCTTTTATAGTTACAACGACTAAATCAATATTAGGTTTAATGTCGTTTTTATGAGTTTGAATTAAGTTAGCCCAAGTTGCTTGAACTTGTTTTTTATCAATTATTGGTTTTGAGTAAGTGTTAAAATCTGGTTTTACATCTTCGAGAATTGATGGAATATATGTTTCGACAACTTCTTCTGTTTTTATTTCAGGATTAATTTTCACAGCGTCTTTTTCTTCTATTACTTCTTCTTCTGGAATTTCTTTAACTACTTTTGGTTTTAAAAGTTTTACATCTTCTAGGCTCATCGCAGGAACAGCATCTACTGCTTCTTCTTGATATGGAACTTGCAAAGCGCATAAGCTTAAAAATGCTTTTATTGTTTCATTATCAGATAATTTATTTGAAATCGCTTTTTTAAAATTAATCAAAACGTTTGAACGAATCAAATTATTTCCAAAATCATCATAGTAATAAAATTGATTTTGCAAATCGAATATCGTTTTACTTGATTGACTTAACAAGTATCCGTTAGAATTCACTGCTACTACACTCGGAAATATTTTGATATTTTTAGATTTCATCCATTTTTCATCGGTTTTTGATGCAAAATAATATTCAAATAAATCAAATTTTTGCTCATATTTATCATATAAGTTATAATTCAATTGCTTGTTTTGCTCTGTAATAAATTCATCAAAATCTGACTTTGCTTTTGCATTTTTCGGGTCGTGATAAATAATTAAAAACTTATTCGGATTTTTTGCATTTGCTTCAAGCGCATTTTTCAAATTGGTTGCAACTTGAATTTGATATTTTGGTTTTTCAATACTTTCTGCTGCATTTCCAGAATAATCTTCTGTTACTGCTGATGTTTCAATATCTTTTCCTGCATAGGTCCAATTTCTAACTTTTTTAGTTTCAATCGGTAAAACTGTTTTATCGATTGTATTTAGCAAATCTTTTTCGGAAATAAATGTCAAAGGCTGGCGACCATCATTGCTAATTGTCAATTCGTTTGTTGATGTATTAATTATTCCAGATAACTTAAATTTTTCTTCTTCTCGCAGGTTGCATTCAATAAATATTTCCGCAACATTATTGGGGATTTTAAATTTAAAAATATCGCTAGTGAGTGTTGTATTTTCATTTATTAATTCAATAAAATCTGTTCGGTCAATTTCAAAAATTTTGTATTCATTGTACATTGAACTTTGCGAATCGACAACTTGGTCAAATTTCACATCATTAAATTTTTTATAAATTGGTGCTTCATTATTATTATAAGTTCCGAAATAAAGCTTATAAAAGTCATATCCAAATGTTTTAATATTGATTTTTATTTTATTAGAAGTATTTTTTTCGTCTACTAGATATTCTAATTTAAAAATGGGTTTGTTTTGACTAAAACTATTTAAAATAAGCGAATCTTTTTTTCGCTCAACTGTACCAAATATTAATGCCAAATCATATTTATTGTCTTTTACTATTAATCTGATCGTTTCATTATTGTTTTTAGCAATATATGTGCCGTCTTGCAATTGTTTTTCTTGTGTAAAAGCGTAATTAATTAGCAGAATAATTAATAATGATAGATTTTTTTTCATTTTTTTTTGATGATTTATGATGTGGTAAATTTAACAAATAAAAGTGGATATAAAAATCATTTCAGATATTTCGAAATTTTAATGATTATTGATAAATTTTAATATATTTGTAAAAAAAAGCTATGATAATTCTACTACTATTAATTGTTTCTATCGCAATTTTATTAATTTTTATTTACAATGGCTTTGTTTCAAAACGCAATCAAGCCGACGAAGCTTTTAGCAGCATTGATGTAATATTAAAAAAACGGTTTGACCTAATTCCCAATTTAGTCGAAACTGTGAAAGGTTATGCTAGTCACGAGCGAGAAACGCTAGAAAGTGTTGTAAACCTTAGAAGTCAAGGATTGAACGCCCAAACGAACGATGAGAAAATGCAACTTGATAAAAATTTATCGCAAGCAGTTAATAAAATTCTTGTTTTGTCAGAAAATTATCCTGATTTAAAAGCCAATGCCAATTTCATTGCTTTGCAAGGTGTATTGTCCGAAATCGAAACCGAAATCGAACGCTCTAAAAGATATTTTAATGGCACAGTTCGCGATTACAACACTGCAATTGAATCTTTTCCTGGAAATTTAATGGCTGCATCTTACGGCTTTCACAAAAAAGAATTTTTAGAATTGGCCAATGTTGTCGAACGTGAAACTCCAAAAGTTCAGTTTTAAAATTATTTTTTCACAAATCATATTATATTCTAACAGGTTTTGAATTATCCTAACATTCACACATTGCCTTACTGTTAGGTGTTTTAAGAATACAAGCAAAACAATTAAAAATTAACAACAATTTTTTTAATTGTATTTTTTGTTGCCAGAAATCTCTAAGAAAAAACTCTAAAAATCGAAAATAAATTAAAATAGAAAAAATCAGGAATTACCATTTACGAAAATCCTAGCATCCAAACTATATTTTCCTGAACCAGTAAAAAACAATCCTAGATAAATCATAAAATATACAAAAGCATCATTAAATTGATAGCCATTTTCGCCTTTATTTAATATCGAAAGAGGAAAAATTACCAAGAAAATCCAAGCCATACAAAACATCAAGAAAAACAGCGATAATCTTGTAAACAATCCAATTATTAAAAAAATACTACAAACCAATTCTGCAAATATCGTTAAACCAAGAGTAATTTTGCTCGAAAATCCCAAAAAGCTAACATTTTTCATCCAAAAATCAGAAGTTGCCATTATTTCAAAATTTGTTAATTTTTCATAGCCATAAAAAGCCATAAGAAATCCGATTATTAATCGAATAATCAATAGTCCTAAGTCTATATTGAGTGTGTTTGACGAGTTTAAAAAAAGATTTTTCATAGAAATTTAGTTTTGTTTAACGCAAATTTATAGTTTTTCTATATAACTTATTATAATTCTTAAAAATTTATTACTTTTGCACCCGATAAAATTACAATAAAAATAAAATTATGAATACAATAATGATTTATGTGCCAATAGTTATGGCAATCATCGGATTGATTTTTATGCAAATCAAGAAAGCTTGGGTTTTAAAACAAGATGCTGGCGATGGAAAAATGAAAGAAATTTCAGATTATATATACGAAGGTGCTCTGGCATTTTTAAAAGCAGAATACAGATTACTGACTTTCTTTGTTATTGGAGCAAGTGTTGTTTTGTTCGGTATAACACTTTTGCCTGGCGCAACTACTAATTATTTAATAGTTGTGGCTTTTATAATTGGAGCATTTTTCTCGGCATTGGCTGGAAATATGGGAATGAAAATCGCAACCAAAACTAACGTTCGTACAACGCAAGCTGCAAGAACTTCTTTGCCACAAGCATTGAAAGTGTCTTTTGGTGGAGGAACTGTTATGGGATTAGGAGTTGCAGGATTGGCAGTTCTTGGTTTGACAGGAATTTTTATTTTATTGTTTCATAAATTTATGGGTGGCGTTTGGACATCTACCGAAGACATGACTATTGTTCTTGAAACTTTAGCAGGTTTTTCTCTTGGTGCAGAATCTATTGCTTTATTCGCAAGAGTTGGTGGTGGAATTTACACTAAAGCTGCCGATGTTGGAGCCGATTTAGTTGGTAAAGTAGAAGCTGGAATTCCAGAAGATGACCCTCGAAATCCTGCTACAATCGCTGATAATGTTGGAGACAATGTTGGTGATGTTGCAGGAATGGGTGCCGATTTGTTTGGATCTTATGTTGCGACAGTTTTGGCTGCAATGGTTCTTGGAAACTACGTTATTAAAGATATGGGAGGAAAAATCGTTGATATTTTCGGAGGAATAGGTCCAATTTTATTACCAATGGCAATTGCTGGTTTCGGAATTTTATTTTCTATTATAGGAACCATGTTAGTTAAAATATCTGACGATAATGCAAAAGAAGCACAAGTTCAAAAAGCATTGAATATTGGTAATTGGGCATCTATAATTATGACTGCAGTTGCTTGTTTTTTCTTGGTTAGATATATGTTGCCAGAAACAATGAATATGAGTTTCTTTGGCGAAGGCATGAAAGAAATTTCTTCAATGAGAGTTTTTTATGCAACAATAGTAGGATTAATAGTTGGTGGAGCCATTTCATCAGTAACAGAATATTATACAGGTTTAGGTACAAATCCAGTAATGGCAATTGTTCAAAAATCATCAACTGGTGCTGGAACTAACGTAATTGCTGGTTTGGCAACAGGAATGATTTCTACTTTCCCTACTGTAATTTTATTTGCAGCAGCAATATGGAGTTCATATGCATTAGCAGGATTTTATGGTGTGGCTTTGGCTGCATCGGCAATGATGGCAACAACTGCAATGCAATTGGCAATCGATGCTTTCGGACCAATTTCTGATAACGCTGGTGGAATTGCCGAAATGAGTGAATTACCTAAAGAAGTTCGTACTCGTACCGATATTTTAGATTCAGTAGGAAACACAACGGCTGCTACAGGAAAAGGTTTTGCAATTGCTTCGGCAGCACTAACTTCATTGGCTTTATTTGCAGCTTATGTAACTTTTACAGGAATTGACGGAATTAACATCTTCAAAGCACCAGTTTTGGCAATGTTGTTTATTGGTGGAATGATTCCAGTTGTTTTCTCTGCATTGGCAATGAATTCAGTTGGAAAAGCTGCTATGGATATGGTCTATGAAGTGCGTCGTCAATTTCGTGAAATTCCAGGAATTATGGAAGGAACTGGCAAACCAGAATATGCAAAATGTGTCGATATTTCTACTAAAGCTGCTTTACGCGAAATGATGTTACCAGGAATTATGACTATCGGTTTTCCAATTGCAATTGTGCTTTTAGGTAAATTAATATATATGAGCAATCCTAATTCTAATGCAATCGTTGCTGAGATGTTAGGAGGATATATGGCTGGAGTTACAGTTTCTGGTGTACTTTGGGCAGTTTTCCAAAACAATGCTGGTGGTGCTTGGGACAATGCTAAAAAATCTTTCGAAGCTGGTGTTTTAATTAATGGAGAAATGACTTATAAAGGTTCTGATGCGCATAAAGCAGCAGTAACTGGCGATACTGTTGGTGATCCATTTAAAGATACATCAGGACCATCGATGAATATTTTAATTAAATTGACATGTTTAATTGGATTGGTAATTGCTCCAATTTTAGGAAACGGTTCTCATTCTGGGGCTACAAAAGATGCTTGTTGTGCAACAGAAATGTCTGCTGATACAAAATGTTCAATGGACGAATGTGCTAAAATGTCGAAAGAAGAATGTTTGGCAATGTGCAAAGAAATGGGTTGTGATGAAGCGCAAACGGCAATTTGTATGGCAAGATATGATGCTGACGGAAAATTTATTGGCGATACAAAAACTACCGAATATACAACATCTCCAGCAGCAGGAACTATTGATACTGAAGGAAATTATATCTACGATTTAGGAAAATCTACAACTTTTAACTTGCCTGACGGAAAAGTTTTGAATGTTGGAGATAAATCAGTAGAATACAGATTATTCAATTTCTTAAATGACAATAAAATTGCTGTTAGCACCGATAAAACCAAAGATTGGATGTCTTTAGACAGAACGTATTTCGTATCAGGTAAATCAGAATTAACTGCTGCATCGAACGAGCAAATTGCAAATATTGCAGCGATTTTGAAAGTTTTTCCAAATGCTAAAATCAAAATTGGTGGTTACACAGACAATACTGGAAGTTTAGAAACCAACAAAAAAGTTTCTACCGATAGAGCTATATTCGTAATGGAGCAATTAGTAAAAGCTGGAGTTTCTATAAATATGATCACAGCCGAAGGTTACGGTCCAGAACACCCAATTTGCGTTGCAAATGACACAAAAGAATGTCAAGCTCAAAACAGAAGAGTTGATATTCGTGTGAAATCCAAATAAGAAAAAAAATGTATATTGTATAATGTGAAAATTGTATAAATAATATATAACAAAAATCCCTTGAGAATTTTTCTTAAGGGATTTTTTTTGATTTAAAGTATTATATTTGGATAAATAAAACTTCATTTATGTTCTCATTTTTCAAAACTAAATCTTTAGAAAAAGCGCCAGAAACCCATCCGTTTTATGGCGCAAGAGTTGTTGTAGATAAATCAGAAATCATCCAATATTCGCACAATGATTCGAATATCGAAAAAATCGAAATCGATAAAATTGATTTTATAACGATGTATTGTTTCGATAAATTCAATGAAAACAAGCGTTGTTGGTTGCATTTTAATTCAACATCATCTGCCAATGTTGGAGTAACGACTTTGGCTGGAAATTTTCTAGAATTAGAAAAATTAGTTTTAAAATTTGCTGATTTTAACTCAGAAAAATATTTCGAAATAAAAAACTCTGATATCGAAATTAAAAAAGTTATACTTTGGGAGAAAAAATCGGTTTCGGATTTTGAATTTGTATCAAAATCTAATTCTGATTATACTATTCTAAAACAAGGCATTTTGATTGAAAATTTAAATGTTTTAATTCCTTGGGACACATATAATGATTTAGAAAAAAACAAAATTATTGTCAGAAAAAAAGTGGAATATCCAAACCTGCTTTTTTCTGGATATTCATATAATATAAAATCGCCAACCATTTTTGGTGGACTAAAACTAGCGAATTTGTATACCGAATGCGATTCGTTCGAAACAAAACCAAAACTCGATTTGCCCGTTATCAAATACAATTCAGACATAAAATTGGGTTTTTTTAATACCGAAAAAGAATTTCTAAAAATAAAAAAACATCTAGATCGTTATTTTAATCAAGATGGTTTTCAAGATTATTACGAAAATTATCCTATTCGTAAAAAAGAGGATATAAAAGCAATTTGGGGAATAGACAAAGTAATTATTTCTTTTTATTGTTTTTACCGAGAAGAATATCAAAAATTAGATACAAATGCTTGGTTAAAAATTGAATTTCATCCAAATACCGATAAATTTTTCGAGTCTGATTATCAAAAAAATCTTGAAATTCACAAGTATTTAAATTATGAAATTTTGCCGTTTGAAGTTGATGTTTATGAGAATTATCGAGAAATAAATAATGTTGTATTTACTCCTAAATGTTTTGAAAATCTATTCGAAAACGACAATCAATTTTTAATTTGGAATGATATTCAAGCAGAAATTATAGGTTTTGGAAATGCTAAATATTCAAGATTATTTAAACTAAAAGATTTTAAATCAGTTGCATTAGGTTTAGAAGATTTTGGAGAATTGGGTGGACCGAATACTATTTCTGTGGGCGATTTTTATCTAGGAACAATGTCGAGTTTAAAAACCCAATTATTCGAAAAAAACATCAAAAAAATGCAGAAATTAACCCAAAAAGAGTTTTTTACTTTTAATGAAGATCCAAATCGTTGGCGATAAAACACATCAAATTGATTATTTTATTAATTTAGCAAAAATTTATTTATGAAAAATAAACTACAGATTTTATTCATTTTGCTTTTTGCAAACCATCAGATATTTTCACAAACTTTAAATGATAAAAATGTTGAAAGTCTTATTTTGCATTTAGAAAAAATGCAATATCAAGATTCTTTAAAAACAGTTTCATTTTTAAAGAATAAATTATCCGAAGCCAAAAAAGCGAATGACATTGCTTTTCAAAGTCAAATTTGCTCAATATTTTCTTCTTTTTATAACGACCAAAGAAATAAAACCGATGAAGCTGAAACCTATACAAATCAAGCAATAAAATTGGCCGAAAAGTCTCAAAATAATTTAGCGCTTGCATTGGCACACATTGAGAATGGAATTTTAGAAAGACAAAATGAGAATCTAGAATTGGCAATTGCAAATTTATTAAAAGCAGAAGAGTTTGCTTTGAAAACCAATAATTACCATCTGAAAAGTCAAATTTATTTTTCTTTAAGTTCTATTTATAGAAAAATAAATGATGTTGATAATCAATTGATTACTGCTAAAAAATGCTTAGAATTTGCCAATAAATCTAATTTTAAAAACTCAGATTTGGCAAAAGCTCATTTTGCAATGGCACTATTTTATTCAAACGAACTTAATGATCAGAAAGTTAAAAATACTACGACTTTTAATAATGGTGTTTTTCATCTCAATAAAATGATCGAAAAAACCAATAATAATGATGTTTTTCGTAAAAAAAACTTGGCGGAAGCCTATTTCAATTTAGCGGTGTTATATTTTTATCAAAATCAAAAAAATAATAAAAATATTGTTTTAGAATATTTGCAAAAAGCTGATGCTACGTCAATAGAATTTAATCATAATTCCATATTTTGTATGAGTAAATTAATGCAAATTAATTATTTATTTGTAGATAAAAATCTTATCGAATCTAAAAAATTATTGAAACAAGTTGATGAAAAATATGCCTATTTCGAAAATGATTATCAAGTTTTGAATACGTTTGATTTATATAATGCCAAATTAGCAGAAATAGAACAAAATAAACCAGAAGCGTTGCAGTGGTATAAAAATTTTATTTGGTCAACTCAAAAATTATATAATATAGAAAAAAATATAGCCGTTAAAAAAGCCGAATCTATTTATATTAACCAAGCTAAAGCACAGCAATTATTGCAAACTACTAAAGACCTTAATAACCAACGCAATTTAAAATATTTAGGATTTGCTTTGTTTTTTATTACAGGTTTTGGCATGTATTTTTTGTTTAAAAACTTCAAAATACAAAAACGAGAGCAAACATTAAAACAGCAATTATTAGAAAAACAAAATTTAGAAGTACAGTTATTTGCAAAATTAAAAGAAGAAGAAAATAATAAAATTATTCTTGAAAATCAATTTGAGCAAAGTCAAAAAGAAATGTTCCAAAAACAATTAATGGCAAGCGTTTTGCAAATAGAAAGCAAAAATAAAATTTTAATTAACATTAAATCAGAACTCGCAAATTCTCAAGAAGATCAAAAAAATATCAATCGAATCATAAACAACGGCATTGCAATTGATGACGATTTTGAAAATTTCAAACAGAATTTCGAAAATGTTTACCCTAAATTTTTTACGAAACTGCAACTAAAAGCATCTGGCGAACTTACTCAATTAGATCTAAAATATTGTGCGTATATAAATATGGGATTAAGTGCCAAAGAAATTGCCAATTTATTGCACGTTGCAACCACAAGTGTGCGAATGGCGCGGTATCGATTAAAGCAAAAACTGGCTTTAGATAAAGAAATAGATTTGAGTTCTTTTATTAATTCTATTAGTTAATTTTCTCTATTGTTCTTTGATTTAATTCATAAAATATTCATTATCAAATGTTTAATTTTTTATTTTTTTAATGTAGATGTTTTGTAGATGCTTGTTTTTTGTTTCTTGATTTATTATGTCATTATTTTGTATCAATAAATTTATTGTTAATCAAAAATCAACTACTTATGAAAAAAATTTTATTTGCATTGTTTATTCTAATAAAAATGAATTGTGTTGCACAATTCTCTTATGATTTTGAAATTCCAAGATATTATAGTTCTCCACCTTATAACCTGGCTTTTAGCCCAAACTCTGGTGGTTGTATGGGGTTCGGACATAACGATAATTATCCTGATTTAACTGCACATAGTGGATCATATTGTTGGAAGGCTGCCGACATAAGTACTGCTTGTTATGTTCCAGGGCCAATTTTAGGAGGTGTACAGTTATTTACTCCACAAGTTGGTTTGAGTGATCGCTTTTCTTTTTGGGTTAAGGGTCAAGGAGAATTATATAAAGTAATGCTCAGCATTCCGACTGGCAACTATTATTTTGCACCTAATGATCCAACCGTAGTTTTAATTTCTGATACCTATGCAACATCAGAATGGAGAAAAGTGCAGGTTGATTTATCTGCTTATGTTGGGCAAAATGTCTATGTAGCCATTGGTGCATATGCATCTAACAATGCGAGATTGTGTATAGATGATGTCGTTGTTGACTCGGGTCCAGTAAACCAAAATTGCGATTCAAATTTAAATTTACCTTTAAATTCTAATGGTTATTATGATGACTTATCTGGAACTATTTCTTGGACTGCTACCTCTGGTCAAAACCCCATTGGTTATAAGTTAACTTTTGTGAAATATTTAAATAACGGAAATGATATAATTGGAAACACTTATGAGGTTGGCAACGTACTTTCATATAATGTGGGCGCACTATCGCCAGGTACAAAATATGGTGTGTCCATAGAAGCCAAATATTTTAATTCAAATTTAATTTGTAATAATTATTATGAATTTACAACTATGCCAACAGATGGTGCTTTGGGTTGCACAATAAATATAGTTAGAAATAAATCTTGCTTTGATGCAACTGATAGTTTTATTGGTGGTGGCGCACTTGGTGGCATTCCACCCTATCAATATTCAATCGACGGTGGCGTTACTTATCAATCTGGTCAAGTTTTTTACAATGTACCAGTAGGAAATTATACTTACGTGGCTAAAGATTCTCAAAATCGTATTTCACAATGTGGATTAGTAACAATTACGCAGCCTACTCAAATCACTGCTACAAACATTTATGACAATTTAATTGTAACAGTTAGTGCAACTGGAGGAACACCTCCTTATGTATATTCAAAAGATGCTATAACCTATGTAAGCAGTCCAACGTTCACATTCAATTTTCCTCAATCTACTGCTATTTATGTAAAAGATGCTAATAACTGTGTGTTTTATAATCCAATATTATTGCAAGTAACCGCTCCATTAATTAACGGAAGTCCAACTGCAACAGTGAGTTTGCAAGCAGGAAGCACATTAGCAAATATAACAATAGATGGTGCCCCAAACGTTATTTGGTATGCCGTTCCAGGAACTTTAAACGCTAATCAAAATTCTCAGAACAATGCTAGCAGTAGAAACTTTTCAAGCCCACCATTGCCACCAAATACTGTTTTGGTAAATGGAGCAACTTATTATGCTGCAAGAGTAATTAATGGTTTCGAAAGTACAACTAGACTTGCCGTCACAGTTAATTTAACTGGTAGTTTGAGCACAAATACCGCTGATTTTGAAAATTTGAGATATTATCCAAACCCAGTACAAAATATTTTTAATGTATCCAATTCTGAAAAAATTGATGAAATTACGGTATTGTCAATTCAAGGGCAGCAAGTTTTAAATGAAAAACCTGATTCAAAATTAGCCAATGTTGATGTTTCATCATTATCAACAGGAATTTATATTGTGAAAATAAAATCCGATGGAAAAGAGAAAAATATAAAAATATCGAAATAGGTATTGAAAATATACAAAGTATTTACCATTAGAAATAACCGATTTAAGTATTTGAATCGGTTATTTTTATTAAAAAAATGATTTAATGCTAATTCGAAAGATATAAAAAACATTTCAAGAAACCGACAAATAACATTTTTACTCGTTGAAAATCAATGATTTGTTTAAATAATTATTTTATATTTGTAAAATTAAATCAAAAATCAAAATCATGAAGAACTTTTACTTTTTAATTATATTAATTACTAGTTTTTGTGCAAATGCGCAACAACTTACTAGTGTTGTAGTTATTAATCAATTGCCAAATTGTATTAATAATACAGGTACATTAGAAGTTACTGCAATTGGTGGCGTCCCACCTTACAATTATTCTATAAATCCAAATATCAATGGAAGTGGCTCTCAAACAAGTACTACTTTTCCAAATTTGGTTCCAGGCAATTACATTATTACAACTACCGATTCGGTAAATGATTCTGTAAATGTAACAGTCACATTGGTGCCTCCACCACAATTATTATTAACGGTAAATAATGCATCTACAAGCGATAGTGTATTTGTTAATGCAATTGGTGGCACACCACCTTACCAATACTCTGTGGACAATTCGCCGAATGTATCTTCAAATATATTTTTTAATTTATCCGTAGGAAATCATGTTTTTTATGTTATTGATTCAAATAATTGTTTAGTTTCCTCTCCATTTATTGTTCTCGCAACAGCATTAGGTCTCACTTTTTCACTATCACCTATTTCTTGCAATGGCAATACTGACGGTATGATTACAGTTAACCCAACTGGGGGACTTGAACCATATACCTATAGTTTAAATGGAGGAACTAGTGCCCCAAATCAATTTTTTACTGGATTGACATCAGGAGTTTATAATATAGCTTTATCAGATGCACTAAATTTTTCATATACTTTTTCTTGTGTAATTACTGAACCAACTCTTTTGATATCAACCACAAATATTTTGAACTCAGAAATAATAGTAAATGCAACTGGAGGAAATCCTCCTTATCAATACAGTGTTAATTCAGGTGCTTTGCAATCAAGCAATACTTTTACTGGTTTGCCAGTTGGCAATTACACCGTTCAAACTCTAGATAATAATGGATGTGCATTTAATATAGATACAGTTATCAATGTTGCGCCACCAATTGTGAATAACAATCAAAGTGCAACTACTGTAAATTTTCCTACTAGCGGAAGTACACTTGCTGACATTACAGTACAAGGTAGTAATGTGCTGTGGTATGCAAACCCTGGAACTAACAATTTGTTAAACAGACGATACAGATCAAGCGATACGCCATTGCCACCAACAACAATTGTGCAAAACAATACAACTTATTATGCGTCGCAAACAATTAATGGTTTCGAAAGCCAACAAAGATTGGCTGTAACGGTAACAATCGGAACAGTTTTATCGACTAACGAAATTGTTTTTGAAGGTTTTAAATATTATCCAAATCCGATAAAAAATAGTTTTATGGTTTCTAATAATTCATTTGAAATTCAAGAAATTAATGTTTTAGATTTATCTGGAAAATTATTAATCTCAAAAAACATTAATGCTTTTAAATCAGAAATTGATTTTTCCAGTTTGACAAATGGAATGTATTTTGTGAAAATAAAATCGCAAGATTTGGAAAAAACTATCAAGGTTTTTAAACAATAATGTTATCAATTTAAACGAAAAAGCTTCAAAATTAATTTCTTGAAGCTTTTTTTTTATTTATTTATATATTTGTAGGTAGATTCAATCAATAAATCTATAAAAATGAAAAATATACTAATCTGTTATCAAAATACATTAATTCTTTTTTTATTAATTTTTATAGCTTCAACTTCATCAAATGCTCAAAAATCAGTTGCGTTATTATTAAAACTGATAAATCAAAATAGTACAACGCAATTTGAAAAATTCGATTTTTTATGTGAATTGTTTGTTGTTGGCTTTGGTTACCAAATAGAAGCCTATATTTTAGTGTATCAAAACAAAAGGTTAAACATTAGAACGCATCCAAAAACTGAAAAAATTATTGAAATTCGTACAGATTTATTAGATATTACAAATTTTCCAAAGAGATAAATTTAATATAAATACCAAAATGAAAAATTTTAAAAAAAATTATGTTTTTTGTATTACTATTGTATTCTAATAAAAACTAACAAACATAATTTATATGAAAACTCTCAACTTTATTAAATACATTTTTACAATAATTGGACTAGGAATGCTAGTTGGCACTTTTTTTATCTATAAAAACACAGCCAGTTTTTTAGAAACAGCTGTAACAGCCGAAGGAACTGTTATCGATTTGCGAGAATCTCGTTCAAGTAATTCATCAAGCAGCTCTATAATGTATGCACCAGTTGTAAGTTTTAAAGATGATCAAGGCAAAACAATCGAGTTCACATCATCTACAAGCAGCAATCCGCCGAGTTATAGTACAGGCGAAATTGTTGAAGTTTTATATGCTCCAAAAACGCCTCAAGATGCAAAAATAAAAGGTTTTTTTTCGATTTGGTTAGGCGCTATAATACTTGGTGGTCTTGGTAGTGTTTTTGCTATAATTGGTTTTGGCTTTTTTATTTATGATGTAAAAAAGAAGAAAAAAAATGAGTATTTAAAGCAATATGGTACCAAAATAGACACCGAATTTCAGAATGTTGGAATCAACACTTCACTTGCAGTCAATGGTCGAAATCCTTTTATTATTGTAACGCAATGGCAAGATCCTGCAACGTCAAAGCTTCATGTTTTCGAGAGCGATAACATTTGGTTTGATCCAACAGCTTTTATTAAAACCGATACAATAAAAGTATTAATTGATAGAAAAAACCCTAAAAAATATTCGGTTGATTTGTCTTTTTTACCTGAGGTCGCTGAATAAAACTCATCATTTGTCAAAGTTAAGTATAAGTTTATAAAAATAACTTTGATTGTTAATTTTATCGATATTAAAAAAATTTATTACTATTTTTTTTTACTTTTACCCACAAATATTAAAATTTATTAATCCCAAATATGAAAAACCTTATAATGGTAATAAGTGCAACATTAACTTTAGGCGGAATTGCTTCGGGGCAAAAAGTCGCTTTCGAAGAATATAAATTAACCAATGGTTTGCATGTAATTTTGCACAACGATCCATCGGCTCCAGTTGTTATAACTTCTGTGATGTATCATGTTGGCGCCAAAAACGAAACTCCAGATCGAACTGGTTTTGCACATTTTTTTGAACATTTGTTATTCGAAGGAACCAAAAATATCGCTCGAGGCGAATGGTTTAAAATCGTAACAGCTAATGGCGGAACCAATAATGCCAATACTAACGAAGATCGAACGTATTATTACGAAGTTTTTCCGTCAAATAATCTCGAACTAGGTTTGTGGATGGAATCTGAAAGAATGTTGCATCCGGTAATAAATAAAATTGGTGTCGATACTCAAAACGAAGTTGTAAAAGAAGAAAAACGCCAACGTTATGACAACCAGCCTTATGGAAACTTGATTCCAGAAGTCAAAAAAAACATGTACACCAATCACCCATATCGTTGGACGACAATTGGATCAATGGAACATCTTGATGCTGCAACTCTTGAAGAATTTCAAGCATTTAATAAAAAATTCTATATTCCGAATAATGCTGTTTTAATTGTTGCTGGCGACTTGAACGACATTCCAAAAACCAGAGAATGGATTCAGAAATATTTTGGAGAAATTCCGAAAGGAGCCGAAATTAATCGCAAAACATTTGTCGAAGAACCAATTACTGCAACAATTCGAGCCAAATACGAAGATTCGAATATTCAAAAACCAATGGTCGTGGCTTCATATAGAACACCATCTAACAAAACCCGTGATGCAAGAGTTTTAGACATGATTTCGACAATTTTAAGTGATGGAAAAAGCTCAAGATTGTATAAAAAAATTGTAGATGATAAGAAAATGGCCTTGCAAATTGGTGCATTTAGTTATGCCCAAGAAGATTACGGAATGTATATTTTGTATGGTTTGCCTCAAGGTGAAAACACTGCCGAAGGCATCGTGAAAGAAATTGACGAAGAAATTGTGCGTTTGCAAACCGTTTTATTAACCGATAAAGAAATGCAAAAATTAAAAAATAAATATGAAAATGATTATGTAAACAGCAACGCAAGTATCGAAGGAATTGCCGAAAATTTAGCATCGTTTTATTTATTGTATGGCGATGTGAATTTAATAAATACCGAAATGGATATTTATCGTTCTATTACTGCAAAAGAAATTCAAGAAATTGCCAAGAAATATCTCAATCCGAATCAAAGATTGATTTTGGATTATATACCAACCAAAGAAAAAGTTAAAAACTAAAACAAACTTACAAATGAAAAATTCAATTATCATTTTCACAAGCTTGTTTTTATCTCTAAATATGCAAGCACAAGATAGAACCCAACCAAAACCTGGTCCAGCACCAATTATTAATATTAAAAAACCACAATCTTTTACATTAGACAATGGATTGAAAGTTTTAATTGTCGAAAATCACAAATTACCAAGAGTGTCTTTTAACCTTTCATTAGACAATGCGCCATTTGCCGAAGGAGCCAAAAAAGGTGTCGATAATTTAACAAGTAGTTTGCTTGGCAAAGGAAGTTTAAAAATTTCTAAAGATGTTTTTTATGAAGAAATTGATTTTTTAGGCGCTGATATGAATTTTTATTCTTCGGGCGCATCGGCAAATTGTTTGTCGAAATATAGCGGACGAGTTCTTGAATTATTGGCAGATGGCGCACTAAATCCTAATTTCACACAATCAGAATTCGATAAAGAAAAAGATAAATTAATCGAAGGTCTTAAAACCCAAGAAAAAAGTGTTGCAGCAGTTGCTACTCGTGTTCAAAGTGTTTTGGCATTTGGAAAAAATCATCCTAACGGAGAATTTTTAAGCGAAACAACTATTAAAAACGTAACATTAAGCGATGTTGTCAATAATTACAATACTTATTTTGTTCCAGAAAATGCCTATTTGGTAATTATTGGCGATATAAAATTGGCTGAAACGAAATTGGCTGTCGAAAAACATTTCGAACGTTGGGCCAAAGCCAAAGCATTGAATTTAGAATATTCTGATCCAAAAAATGTGGCGTTTACACAAATAAATTTTGTTGATATGCCCAATGCAGTGCAATCAGAAATTACTTTGCAAAATACTGTAAATTTAAAAATGACCGACAAAGAATATTTCGCTGCACTTGTGGCAAACCAAATTTTGGGTGGCGATTTTAATAGCTATTTGAACATGAACTTGCGTGAAAAACATGCCTGGACTTATGGTGCAAGATCAGGAATTTCTGGTAGCAAATATGTCACGACATTCAAAGCATCGACCCAAGTTCGAAATGCTGTGACCGATAGTGCAGTTGTAGAATTTTTGAAAGAATTCAAACGCATTCGAACAGAAAAAGTATCTGATGAAAATTTGGCTAATGTAAAAGCCGGTTATATCGGAAAATTCATAATGAGTATAGAAAAACCACAAACTATTGCCAGTTTTGCACTTCGAACCAAAACACAAGGTTTGCCCGATGATTTTTATGAAAATTATATCAAAAACATCAATGCAGTAACTGCCGATGATGTTTTGGCAGCCGCAAATAAATATTTTCTGGTAGAAAACACAAGAATTGTCATTGTCGGAAAAGGAAGCGAGGTCATTGCTGGACTTGAAAACTTAAAAATGCCATTGTATTATTTTGACAAATATGGTGTTTTAAGTGAGAAGCCAAAGATGTAGGGTAAATGTTTTTGAGATTTTACTGAATTAATTCTATTTTATAAAAATTAGGTTGTCAAAAATTTGACAACCTTTTTAGTTTTAAATGCAACAGTTTACAATATGGCTTTGTGTGCAGTGATTTCTGAAATAAAAGTATCGATAACTTCTAGTTCGATGTTGACACTTTCAAAATCCAGTTCCTTTTTAATAATGCTACTGAGCCGTAACACTATTTTCGATTGATTAACAATTTATTATAATTTTTTTAAATTTTATATTTTGTAGATGTGTACAAGATAATATCACTGTTACATTTGCTAGCGACCCGATTGTTTCTAATTAACGAATTCAATTAATATTTATTTAAAGAATTGTTTAATTATTATTTCCATAATCTGGGTTATTATGAATATAATTCAATTTTTGTTGAAAAACTTTTAACGACCAAATTTCTATTGGTTAATTATTTTGTTGCCACCCCTAGCCTAAAAGTACGAATTGGCGAAACAGAATTATCTGTAGTTTCGAGGAAGCTCTCGTACTTACAATTCCGGTGTTTATGGGCTGTGCGAAGTCTTCCGACTTCGTATCTATTCCAATATGCGATTACTACTTTTCAAAAACATGGCTAGTTTTAGTGGGCGCAAAGTCGGAGACATTTGCGCAGCGCACTAGTTTTAATTGACGATTTTTTAGTTTTTATGAAGACTTCCCTGAGCGGGTAGAAGATATAAAAAAAATTAATGTTTTACTTACGCACGGATAGTGCAGCTTTGCAATCTTTGCCCACAATGATTGGCAACTAAAATAAATCTAAATAATAAAACTACAACATTTTTGTTTGTTGTAGTTTATGTTTTGTGTGCTTGTGTTAGTGGGCACAGATTGCAAAGCTGCGCTATCCTTGCGAAAATAAAAACTTTAGAATTTTAATAACATATCTGCGCGATCAGGTTTTTTTTGCATCTTATAATTTCTTATATTTGCAATAACACAGCAATAACTAATACTTTTATCTCTTTTTTAGATATGAATATATAATGTCGCAGTCAAGAGACAAAAACAATTTTTCCCAAAGCGATTTAGCAGAAAAAAGTAACGTCTCAAGGGTTATGATTGGCAAATACGAACGTGGAGAAGCCATTCCGTCAATCGATGCAGCCAAAAAATAGCCGATGCATTGAATGTTTCTTTGGATTTTTTGGTAGGAGAAAGTAAAAACGCCACTTTTGATTAAAGAACGATACAATGCATTCAAGAACTAGAACTTTTGGAAGACAGTAAAAAAGAAACATTATTTGATTTAATCGATACTTATATTAGAGATTTCAAAACCCGTGGAGCATATGCTTCGCTTTAAAATAAAATTATGATACGCACCATTGTTACCCCTCAAAACAATAACATTCATTTGTCTATTCCCAATAATTATATTGGCAAAGAAATTGAAGTTTTTTTGTATGCTAAAGAAGAATTAGTTGAACAAAAGCCAACTAAAGTCAATACTGCAAGCCGTTTCAAAGGTTTGCTAAACAATGACGAAGCCGATAAATACAACACTTATTTACAAGAAACTCGCAACCAATGGGAAAGAGATATTTAATTGATAGCAACGTTATTATTGATTATACTGCTTTGCGTTTACCCGAAAAAGGCAGTGATTTTGTAGAAAATTTATTTGATACTGATTTTTTAATTTCTGTTGCTACTAAAATCGAAGACTTCTTTAATAAAAATGTGGCAATGTTATAAAACGAAAAAATTATGAAAGTATTATTAGAAATTCCAGACAACAAAGCAGACTTTGGGCTTGAAGTATTGCGTAATCTTGTGTTTGTAAAAAACGTAAGTCCAATTTCCGCTCAAAAATATGTTTTAATGAAAGAAATAAAAGAAGCTGTAGCAGAATTAAATTTGATTAAAGCTGGTAAAAAAACAGCTCGTAACGCCGAAGATTTTCTAAATGAGCTATAATATAAAAACGATTGCCGTTTTTGAAAAGCAAGCCAAAAGGCTTTTTAAAAAATATGTTTCGCTCAAAAGTGAACTTTTACAATTGGTATAAGAACTAAAAGAAAATCCCGAACAAGGAACAGGAATTGGCAAAAACTGTTATAAGATTAGAGTTTCAATAGCTTCCAAAAGTAAAGGCAAAAGTGGTGGTGCAAGAGTAATTACACATATTGTTGTTGCCAAAGAAATAGTTTACTTGCTCTCTATTTACGATAAAAGTGACCAAGAAACACTCTCTCAAAAAGAACTTGACGAACTTTTAAAATAAGTTTCTGATGATGATTAAACAACAAAAACCCGAGCATTGCTCGGGTTTCTTGTTCAGTTAATTTTTCCTAATTTTTAAATATTTTTGATTTAGATATAGAATCATTTATTCGTTTTTTAAAATCTTCAAATAACTTATCTTGATAAATTGTTAAATCTTTACTTTTTTGGGTTTCTCCTATAAAAGCATAATATTCCTTCAAGTGTACAATGCAAGTTATATCGCCTTTTCCTTTGCCAATTTCTAAATAATTTAGTGCTTTTTCCTGTTCGCTTTTAGGAATTTTAATAAACAATTCATTAACATTACCCTCTAAAAATGGCGTTTCAGGATTATTCTTATAAACATATCCTAAATAAATTTTACTTAAAACATCTTCATAATTATAGTCGTGATACATTTTTAAGGAAATATTTAAAAAATCTTTATCTATTACTTTTCCAGTATTACTTGTAGATGTAAAATTATGACTCTCAACAACATTATTGTTATTAGCAACGTCTTTCTTGCCAGAATTACTATCGCCCCAACCTGTATTTATGTTTATTGTGGGAGAATTAAAACCAACATAGTTTGAAGCCTCGTCCCATGTGCCTCCATTATTAACCAACCTGGCAGCTGTACCTAAAAAATGGGCTGCTCCAGCACCAATTAATTTATAACCTAAAAGAACACCAGCTGGACCACCGACAACAACCAATATCGCACCAGCAACAATTGCCAAACCAGACACCAAATCACTCCAGGTAAACTCTCCACTTGGGTCTGTATATTTC
>JAYWGV010000048.1:0-35160 GCA_043778105.1 Bacteroidota bacterium | reverse complement strand
GCTTCTATAACAAGAAAAACCAACGAAACCGATATTTTTATCAATTTAAATCTTGACGGAACCGGCAAAAGCAAAATCGAAACTGGAATCGCTTTTTTTGATCATATGTTAGACCAAATTGCTCGACACGGACAAATGGATTTAGAAATTCTAGTCAAAGGCGATTTGCAAGTCGATGAACATCATACCATTGAAGACACTGCAATTGCACTCGGAGAAGTTTTCGCCAAAGCACTGGGTAACAAATTAGGAATTGAACGTTACGGATTTTGTCTACCAATGGACGATTGTTTGGCACAAGTAGCCATAGATTTTGGAGGTCGAAATTGGCTGGTTTGGGAAACTGAATTCAAACGCGAAATGATAGGACAAATGCCAACCGAAATGTTTTTTCACTTCTTCAAATCGTTTACCGATGGAGCAAAAGCCAACCTAAACATCAAAGCCGAAGGCACCAACGAACATCATAAAATAGAAGCCATTTTCAAAGCATTCGCCAAAGCGATAAAAATGTCAGTAAAACGCGATGTCGAAAAAATGATTTTACCAAGTACGAAAGGAATGTTGTAGCCCAGCCCCCTAGCCCCCGAAGGGGGAACTCCAATGTTAATTTTGAATAATTTAATTAGAATAAAGAAATAAATAATGAGCGACAATATTATAAACACAAAAATAGGAGTTCCCCCTTCGGGGACTAGGGGGCTTGTCATCATAAATTACGGCGCAGGAAACATTCAAAGTATTCAATTTGCCTTGCAAAGATTGGGTTACGAAGGCGTTTTGTCAAATAATATTGAAGAAATTCAGTCTGCCGATAAAGTCATTTTTCCAGGCGTTGGCGAGGCGAGTAGTGCGATGAAAAAACTTCAAGAAAGCGGTTTAGACAAAATAATTCCAACTTTAAAACAACCTGTTCTTGGAATTTGTCTTGGAATGCAATTGATGTGTAACTCAACCGAAGAAGGAAATACTCAAGGATTAGGTATTTTTAATGTCGATATCATCAAATTTTCAAATGCTGTAAAAGTGCCACAAATGGGCTGGAACAACATTTATAATCTGAAATCTAAGTTATTTGAAAATATTTCTGAAAAAGAATACATGTATTTAGTTCACAGTTATTACGCACCAAAATGCCAAGAAACTATTGCTTTAACCAATTATGAAACCGAATATTCATCGGCATTACAAAAAAACAATTTCTATGGAGTTCAATTTCACCCAGAAAAAAGCGGAAAAATTGGAGAACAAATTTTGTCTAACTTTTTAAAATTATAACTTGGGCGTTACGGCAGAAAAAGCCGTCGGGCTATTCGTTACAATCTTTTTTAAATTGCAGACCCGAGCCTGCAAGTGCGAATTGGCGAAGCAAAAAGCAATTTAAAAAAGGATTTTCACTACTATCCCTAACGCAAAAAAGCAGTATCAATCATAAATTTTTAAATCTGAAATCAAAAATCGTTAATCAAAAATCAAAAATCTAAAATCTAATGAGAATAATCCCAGCCATTGACATCATCGACGGAAAATGTGTACGACTTTCCAAAGGCGATTACAATACAAAAATAATTTATAACGAAAATCCGCTAGAAGTTGCATTAGAATTCGAAGCACACGGAATCCAATATTTGCATTTAGTCGATTTGGACGGTGCAAAATCCAACCAAATTGTGAATCATAAAATTCTGGAACAAATTGCATCAAAAACAAAACTAAAAATTGATTTTGGTGGCGGCTTAAAATCTGATAATGATTTGCGAATTGCATTCGAATCTGGCGCCAATCAAATAACTGGCGGAAGTATTGCTGTTAAAAACCCAAAATTGTTCCAACAATGGATTTCAAAATATGGTTCAGATAAAATAATTTTAGGCGCTGATGCAAATAACGAAAAAGTAGCCATTTCAGGTTGGTTGGAAGAAAGTAATCAAGAATTAATTCCGTTTATACAAAATTATCAAGAAAAAGGCATTCAATATGTTATTTGCACCGATATTGCCAAAGATGGAATGTTACAAGGACCAAGTTTTGGTTTATATGCTAAAATTTTAGAACAATGTTTTGTCAAATCGAGCATGTCACCACGAGCACAGTCGATAGGCGAGATTAAATTAATTGCTTCTGGCGGAATTTCTACCTTTGACGAATTGCCAAAACTAGCCAAATTGGGTTGCGAAGGAACAATTATTGGCAAAGCGATTTACGAAAATAGAATTACGTTGAAACAATTGGAACAATATATTTTACAACAAAACCTATAAGGTTTTCGAAACCTTATAGGTTTAATAATTAAAAAATATGCTTACAAAAAGAATAATTCCCTGTCTCGATATTAAAAACGGACGAACAGTAAAAGGTGTTAATTTTATTGATTTAAAAGATGCTGGAGATCCAGTTGAACTGGCAAAGAAATATGCCGAAACTGGCGCAGACGAACTTGTTTTTCTAGACATTTCAGCAACCGAAGAACGTAGAAAAACCTTAGTCGATTTGGTTCGAAAAGTTGCCGAAACAATCCATATTCCGTTTACGGTTGGTGGAGGAATTTCATCTGTAAAAGATGTTGAAATTTTATTGAAAAATGGAGCCGATAAAGTTTCAATTAATTCATCGGCAGTAAAGAATCCACAATTAATTAATGATTTGGCATTGGCATTTGGCAGTCAATGCGTTGTGGTTGCTATTGATGCAAAACAAATTAACGGAATTTGGAAAGTGCATTTAGTTGGCGGAAAAGTGGCAACAGAAATCGATTTATTCGATTGGGCAAAAGAAGTAGAAACTCGTGGCGCAGGCGAAATTTTATTCACTTCGATGGACAACGACGGAACCAAAAACGGTTTTGCCAATGAAGCATTGGCCAAATTATCAAAAATTGTGAATATTCCAATAATTGCATCTGGTGGCGCAGGAAATATGCAACATTTTGTAGATGCATTTGTAGTCGGAAAAGCCGATGCAGCATTGGCTGCAAGTGTTTTTCATTTTCAAGAAATTGAGATACCAGTTTTGAAAGAGGAATTGAGGAGACAGAAAATAGAGGTTAGACTTTAGACTTTAGATTAAAAGATTTTAGACAAAAAGACAATAGACAAAAAGAAAAAATGAAAATCGAATTTAATAAAAACCAAGACCAATTAATTCCTACAATTATTCAAGACGCCAAAACCAAAACCGTTTTGATGTTGGGTTACATGAATGAAGAAGCCTACAACAAAACTTTAGAAACCAAAAAAGTTACCTTTTTTAGCCGTTCTAAAAATAGATTATGGACAAAAGGCGAGGAAAGTGGGAATTTTTTAAACCTAGTAGATATTAAAGTCGATTGTGATAATGACACATTTTTAGTCAAAGTAAATCCCGATGGTCCAACTTGCCACACTGGAACTGATAATTGTTGGCAAGAATCTAATAATCAAGAATATGGATTTATTTCAAAATTAGAAAAAACCATTCAAGAACGTAAAGAAAGTGCAACTTCTGATAAAAGTTATGTTGCATCATTATTTGAAAAAGGCATTAATAAAATAGCTCAAAAAGTAGGAGAAGAGGCCATCGAAGTTGTTATTGAAGCCAAAGACAATAATGATGATTTATTTCTTGATGAAAGTGCCGATTTATTATTTCATTACTTAATTTTACTACAAGCAAAAGGTTTTAAACTGCAAGCTGTTGTTGATGTTTTGGAATCTAGAGAGAAATAGAAGTTTAAATTTATTTCTAAAAATAAATGTTAGTACATTAGTAGCATTAAAAAGGTTCTGTTATAGAATATTGTAGATTTTAAAAATTTACACTTTAATAGATGAAACTCCAGATTTGTCATTTCGACGAAGGAGAAATCACATAACGTGAGCAACTTATATGATTTCTCTTAAGTGGAAATGACAAATGCAAGAATATTTTAATTAAATCTACAATATTCTATAACACAACCATTAAAAATTAATTTATGAAATTATTATTAGTTATATTTTTAAATTTTATTTTGATGATTTCTTGCAGATCCAAAGTTAATTTAGCCGAAAATAACGTTGTTAACTTGAATATTAAAGAAAAAGAAATCGAAAATTCATTCAGGCAAGTTGATACAATAAACGATTCTACATTTGCTAATTTAAAAGACTATTCTACAGATTTTGTATACGATATGAAATATGCAACAAAAGACAATTTTCTAAAAGAAAAAGTCTATGATTGTGCGGAATGTTTTTTACGTTTAAAAACCATTAAAGCATTAATTGAAGCTAATAATTCTTTTATTAAATTAGGTTTTAAAATTAAATTATATGATTGTTACAGGCCTTTAGATGTTCAAAAAAAAATGTGGGAAATTATTCCTAATCCAATCTATGTTGCCAATCCAGCTAAAGGTTCTATTCATAATAAAGGTGGAGCTGTCGATATTTCGTTAGTTGATTTTTCTGGAAAAGAAATCGACATGGGAACGAAATTTGACTTTTTTGGGGAAGAAGCAAGTCACAATTATTTGAAACTTTCTAATGAAATATTAGAAAATAGAAAATTATTAAAATCTGTGATGATTAAAACCAAATTCAATTCATTTGATTCAGAATGGTGGCATTACAACTTGAAATCGGCATTATTTGATAAAGTTTCTAACGAAAAATGGAAATGTGATTAAATAAGACATTTAGAATAAAGACTCAAAGATTTTAGACTTTTTGATTTACTTTTAAATTTAGTGTTGTATATTACATATCTAAAATCTAATATCTAAAATTGAATTACTCAATACATTTCAAGTAATTAATAAAATAATTTTCAGGTTCATAATACAATCCATCCATTTCGGATTTTAAGCTTTTTGTAAAAACATAATCCTCTTCGCCAGTCATAAATCTAAGTTTCATAAAAGATATTGGTGATGATTTTAAATCTTCTAAATTACCGTTTAGAAAAAGAAACTGACTTTGAAGAATTCTATTGTTATTTTTTAGTTGATCAATAAGCATTGTTCCGCAATCATCTTTATCGATTGCAACCATTGTTATGATTTTTCCGTTTTGGAGTTTAAAATACAATTTAGAATTTTTATCGACACATTTTGCTTTTATAAATCCATCACTTTTATTTATAAATTGAACATTCAAAGTTGGTGTTCCATCAGTTTTTGCAAGAAAAAAATAAATGTAATCGTGTGTTTTTGCAAAATTTTTCTCGTAAATTAAATAATCTTTTGTGGTTTTATATGTGCCAATACTATCTATTACATCTGCAGAAATTTCGCAAGGTTTTTGAGCTAAAGCAATAATATTTAATAATAAAAAAGCAATAATTAATAAATTCTTCATTTTAAGGTTTTAAATTTTTGTGCAAATTAAAACAATTTTTTCTTCATTTGCATTAGTTGTGAAAAAACAATATCTATTTCCGCCATCTTTTATTTTAAATTTCTTACGAATATTTTCGACAGTTTCTGGAAAATTTCTTGTTGTAATATTTGCTTTCTGGTTTTCGAAATGTTTTTTCATTTCTATTTTATTGTATGGAATGCAAAAATCAATTTCAAAAACTCTTCCAGAAAAATCTATTTTTTCGTTTGACGTGTATAAATGAGAAAATTGATGTAGTTTTTTTAACTCGTATTGTATACTAACTTCATCAAATCCGCCTGATTTCATTATTGCTGTATTCGGTTCGTATAAATATTTCTGAGGCAATCCAAAAACTGGAATTTCTTGATTTTTATTCCAAATAAATTCAAAATTTTCTTCCCTATTTTTATTAATATTAATAGTTTTTATAGCAATTTCGCCCACATAATCTTGTACTAAAATCCATAACAATTCTTTGACCTCGTTTTCAATTGCAATAATATGAATTTCTTTTACATTCGATAATTCTACTAAGCCAGCCGAAATATCAAGAATCGGAGCAGTTTTTATTAATATTTTTTTTGAATATTCGAAATAAAAATCTAAATTTTGTGGAACATTTGGCAAACAATCTTTCAACATAAAAACTTTGCCCTTTGCTTCGTTACGCCTTGATGGATCAATATAAATCCAGTCAAAAACCTGCCTTTTAAAAAAATCAAATGTTTTTAAAACGTCATAACTATCGCCATTTAAGCAAGCAATATTATTGACATTTAGTGATTTTAGATTATGAGCAACAATTTTCGACAAGTCATCATTTATTTCAGAATGAATTACGTACTTGAATTTTTTAGCGAAATAAAAATCATCAACTCCAAATCCGCCAGTTAAATCTATTAAAACTTCACCTGAAATAATTTCAGATTTATATTTTGCAGTTTTTTCTGACGATGTTTGTTCAACAGAAATTTTACTTGGATAAATAATATTTTCTGTATTAAAAAAAGTTGGTAATTTGTCTTTAGCTTTGCTTTTTGCACTAATTTGATTTAGAATTTCTAAAAAATCTATTTCTGCAAAAGGATTTTTTTGTAATGCCAATTTTGAAACTTCAACACCAATATTTATATTAATAAAATTTTGAACTTCAGGTTTTAAAATATCGAGATTCAATTTATAAATTTTTAGTTATTTGTTGCACAATTTTGTTTTCAGGAATAAATTCTTTTGCAATAACTTTTATCATTGTGTAAAACGGAATTGCGATAATCATTCCAGTAATTCCAAATAAAAATCCACTTATTAATGTTACTAAAAATATTTCTAATGGATGAGAATTTACACTTTTCGAAAAAATTATTGGTTGCGAAACATTATTGTCTATAACTTGCACAATTGTAAAACCTAACAAAACATAAAGAGTTGTTGGCAAAATTTCTGTCTGAAAATCGCCTCCTAAATTGCTAATCATTGTTAAAACTGCTGCTAGAATCGAACCAATTAATGGTCCAACATAAGGAATAATATTTAAAATTGCACACAGAAATGCTATAACAAATGAATTTTCGACTCCAAAAATCAATAATACGATAATGTACAAAATGAAAACAATAAATAATTGTAGTAATAATCCTATAAAATATCTGCTTAACATTTCACGAATTTTATCAATAGAGTTCAATATTTTTTCTTCATGATTGTTTGGTAAAACTCTTTTTATTCCAACTATAAAATAAATTTTATCTTTCAAAAAGAAAAACAATATGAATAAAACCGATGCCATTCCCATTCCAAAATTACTGATTGTGTTTAAAACAGAATTCAAAAAATTAGGCAAAAAATTAAAATTCAATTTTTCTGTAATATGAGATTCTTTTAATAAATTTCCAGCATCGATATTGTTTCCTATCAAATAGATTTCGATTTTTTTGACTAATTCTAAAACATTCGATTGGATAGAATCAGTATTCAGTAATGATAAATTTTTACCTTGTGCTGCAATTAATGGTACAAACATCATTACAAAACCGACTATTACCAGCAAAATTACAATCATTGTCGTAGAAACTGCCAATGTGTTTTTGAATTTTAATCTTTTTTTTAAAAATTCTACTAATGGATTTGTTATTAATGCTAAGATTAGTGCTACTGTTAAGTAGATTATTACTGCTGATATTTGATATATTAAAAACAATATCAAAGCAATACCTATGAAAGAAAAGACTGCTTTTAAAATTCCGTTTGAAATATTATTTGATGTCATTTTTTTAATTTAGATTACAAAAATAGCAAAAAAAAAGCCCACAATTAGTGGGCTTTAATTTTTTTTTAATTTTGAAATTTACAAATTTCTAAAAGAAGATCTAGATCCACCAACTGCAAAAACTGCATTCATTCTAGATTTTTGACCATTCGAGAACATATACATTCCTCTATCGTCAGTATAATCCATATAATTCATAGTCATTTCAACTGGGTTTCCAGCGCAAGTACTGTATGTTGGATAAGCAGGAACTCCACCGTTTGGAGAATCCATTGATGGTGTGTCAGAAACTAAATCTGAACCACAATTAGCATCACCCCAAATGTGACGCAAATTCATCCAATGACCAACTTCGTGAGTTGCGGTTCTTCCTAAATTGAAAGGAAAAGTTGCAGTTCCAGTTGTTCCAGTATATTTTGAATCGCAAACAACTCCATCAGTAGCAGATGAACCACCTGGAAATTGAGCATAACCTAAAATACCACCACCAATTGTGCATACCCAAAAGTTCAATTTTGTAGTTGGCGAAAGTGGCGTTAATCCAGCTGTTTTTTTCATTGCATCAGCAGTTCCCCAAGAAGTTTTGGTTGTAGCTTTTCTTCTAACCTGATCAAGTACAAATGTAATTCCAACATTTGCTTTTACTCCAGCAAATAATGTCGGAACAAGTCCAAAATCAGTGTTAGTAGCATTAAAATCTTTATTCAAAACATCAATTTGAGATTGAATTTGAGCTGTAGAAATATTTTCTGCTGCAGTTCTGTAAAGTACATTTACAACAACTGGAATTTGGATTGAACCATCTGCAAGCAATCTGAATGATCCAGTATTAATACTTTGTTGTGTAAAAGATTCAATTTGTTCCATTCTTTCAGCTAATCCTGGATCTTCTTGAAGTTGTCTTGCTAAAACTTCTTGTGAAGCACAAAATCTGTGTGTAGCTGTCGCTGATTCTGGTTGTGCAATTTCTTGTTGAGACTCTTCATTGTTTTGGCAAGAATAAATTGCCGCAAGTGCAAATGCACTTAATAATAACTTTTTCATAATTTGGTTGGTTTGGTTTATTTAATATTGTAATAATTTATTTACAACGGTGCAATTATACAAATTATATTAAAGCAACCTAATTATTTTTTAAAATTTAACATAAGAATTTTTAAATATATTGAATCAAATATTGTTAATAACGCAAATAAAAGCTGTATTAACTGACAATAGTACGTATAAATTACTTCAAACGTTGTTGATAATTAATTATTAAAAATGTAGTTCATTATGTTTGCACCCATTTTTAAAGCTTTTTCTCGAACTTCTTTTGGGTCATTATGTACTTCTGGATCTTCCCAACCGTCGCCTAAATCGGTTTCATACGAATACATTAAAACTAATCTGTTTTCAATGAAAATTCCAAATGCTTGTGGTTTTTTGCCATCGTGTTCGTGAATTTTTGGAATTCCAGCTGGAAAAGGAAATGGTTTTTGAAAAATAGCGTGTGTTGTTGGAATTTCTAACAGTTCGTTATCTGGAAATATTTTCTTAATTTCTTTTCGGACGTATTCGTTCATTCCATAATTATCATCAATATGAAGAAAACCTCCAGAAGTCAAATATTTTCTAAGATTTTCGACATCATTTTGACTAAAAACTACATTTCCGTGACCTGTCATGTGTACATAAGGATAACCAAATAAATCTGGGCTACTAGGTTCTACTTGACCTGGTTTCCATTTTATTTTGGTATTAATTGTAGTATTGCAATATTTTATTAGATTAGGCAATGAAGTAGGGTTGGAGTACCAATCGCCACCGCCAGCATATTTTACAAGTGCAATTTCTTGCGAAAACCCCAATGATGATATAATAAGGAGTAAAAGTTGTATTTTTTTCATTGATTGGAAAAAGCTATTTTTGTAAAAAATTTTAATTCAATTAATTTCTCAAGCTTTTTTGATATGCAACTGCATCAAGGTCTGAATCAATAATTGGCTTACCTATAAATTTTCTGAATTCACTTTTTTTTACTGGTTTTTTAAATTTTAATAATAATTTTTCAACTTCAACCTTGTTTGCATTTTTTTTAATAGTAATAATCACAATCTAAAAATTTATAATTTAAATCAAATGTAATGATTAATTTGGAATTAAATTTAATTTTTATTCATAAAAATAACCGAATGACAAGCCACAATTGCAGCAGTTTCGGTTCGCAATCTTGTGTTTCCCAAAGTTACAGCATTAAATTGATTTTCAATTGCTTGTTGTATTTCTTTAACAGAAAAATCGCCTTCTGGACCAATTAAAATTGTAATATTTTCGTTAATTTTTAAAACTTCTTTCAATGATTTTTTGTTGGTTTCTTCGCAATGTGCTACAAGTTTTTGACCTTGAAATTGTCTTTCAACAAATGTGCCAAATGAAACTGATTCATTTAAAATCGGCAAATAGAATTGATTGGATTGTTTCATTGCAGTTTGAATAATTTTCTCAAAACGATCAGTTTTAATAAATTTTCTCTCAGAATGTTCACATATAATAGGTGTAATTTCCGATACACCAATTTCGGTTGCTTTTTCGAGAAACCATTCGTATCGATCGTTCAATTTTGTTGGCGCAACTGCCAAATGCAAATGAAATTTAGGCTTTTCGATTTGGTCTACTTTAATAATTTTAACAGTACATTTTGTGTCTGATGCCAAAGTTATTTGTGTTGTAAATAAAAAGCCTAAACCATTAGTAACGTGCAAAATATCGGTGTCTTTTTTTCGTAAAACTTTTATAATATGTTTGCTTTCTTCTTTATCAAAAAAGAAAGTTTCATCGGTTGCTAAAATAGCTGGATTGTAAAATAATTGCATTTTTTTTTATTTGACACAAATTTCACAGATTTTCACAGATTAAATTTTTAAAATTAATATGTTTGTTTTTTTTAAATTTTAAAACCTACAAATGTAAGTTTCAGACAAAATTTTCAAATCTGTGTAAATCTGTGAAATTTGTGTCTAAAAATCTAATATCTAAAATTCAATTCTTGGATTCGAAACAACTCTAGAATCTTCAAATTTTTGCGATAAATATTTTTGATAAGCAACAATTCCTATCATTGCGGCATTATCAGTCGTGTATTCGAATTTTGGAATAAAGGTTTTCCAGCCTAATTTTTCTTCGGTTTCTTTCAAGGTTTTTCTAATTCCAGAATTTGCCGAAACGCCGCCACCAATAGCCACTTGATTTATGCCAGTTTGTGTAACAGCTAATTTTAATTTATCCATCAAAATTTCGATAATAATGTTTTGAATTGATGCGCAAATATCATGTAGATTTTCTTCTATAAAATTTGGACTTTCAAGTTTCTTTTTTTGAATAAAATATAAAATTTGAGTTTTTAAACCCGAAAAGCTAAAGTTTAATCCTTCGATTTTTGGTTTCGTAAATTTAAAAGCATTTGGGTTACCTAATTGCGCATATTTGTCAACCAATGGTCCGCCAGGATACGGCAAACCTAGAATTTTTGCCGATTTGTCAAATGCTTCGCCGACTGCATCATCGGTTGTTTCACCAATAATTTGCATATCAAAAAAATCGTTGACTTGCACAATTTGAGTGTGACCGCCAGAGATTGTCAATGCCAAAAATGGAAAAGTTGGTTTATCGAATCCATCTTCATCTATAAAATGAGCCAAAATGTGCGCATGCATGTGGTTTACAGCAATTATAGGAATATTCAATGCCAATGCCAATGATTTTGCAAATGAACTGCCAACTAATAACGAACCCATTAATCCTGGACCTTGTGTGAATGCAATTGCAGAAAGTTGTTCTTTTTTTATATTTGCTTTTTTTAAAGCGGCATCAATAACAGGAACAATATTTTGTTGATGTGCTCGTGATGCCAATTCTGGAACAACACCGCCATATTGATTGTGAATCAATTGGTTAGCAACAATATTCGATAAAACTTTATCGTTTTTCAAAACTGCAGCCGCAGTATCGTCACAAGAACTTTCGATAGCGAGAATAAAAACATCAGAATTTTGCATAAAAAGGCACGAATTTTGAACAAAAATTAAATTATATTTGACAAAAATAAAACATTAATCGCATCAAAAAATTAAAAAAAATAATATTATTCATTTTTCTTGGATTAATCTTGCTTCTTTTAGTTGTTGGAATAGCCTTGACTTTTCCAAAAGTTCAAACAAAAATGGCTCATTATTTTGTCGAGAAATTAAATGAACAATATGGTATTTCGATAAATGTCGATGAAGTTGCAATTACAATATATGGCGGTGTAAAACTTAAAAAAGTTTTTATTAGCGATTATAAAAATGACACTTTACTTTATTCTAAAACCATATATACCAATATTTTAGATGCCAAAAAATTGCTCGACGGCGATTTACTTTTTGGAGATTTAAAAATTGATGGTTTGGTTTTTAAAATGATAAATTACAAGGGTGAAAAAGAAAATAATCTTGATAAATTTATTGCAAAATTAGACGATGGAAAACCAAATCTAACAGGAAAACGCACAATTTTTAAAGCCAATAAAGTATCGATTGCCAATTCAAGATTTGTAATGTTTGATTACAATCGACAAGTTCCAAAAGATTTAGATTTGAAACAATGGAACGCCGAAGTCAAAGATTTTAAACTATACGGATCGGATATAGACGCAAATATTGTTAAAATGTCATGTTTAGACCATCGTGGATTATTTGTTGATGATTTAAGTTCTAAATTTTTATATACCAAAAAGAATATAAAGCTTAAAGATTTGGCATTTTTAACCAAACAATCTGCATTTAAAGGCGATATAATCATGAGTTATGAACGCAAAGATTTTGCCGATTTTAACAACAAAGTACTTTTTGATATAAAAATCGATTCAGCTTCGCTCGCATCTAACGATATTTATCATTTTTATAAAGATTTGGGCAAAGACCAAGTTTTTAAGATAAAATCAAAATTGAAAGGAACTTTAAACGATATTTATTTTACCAATTTAGATTTATCTGATAAAAAAAACACAAGAATTATTGGAGATATTAATTTCAAGAATTTATTTGGTAAACCTGAAAAAGGTCAAGAATTTTATATGAAAGGAAAATTCGACAAAGTTTCGTCCAATTATGATAATCTTGCATCTATTTTGCCAAATGTGCTTGGAAAAAAATTGCCAACTTCATTAAAAAAATTAGGTCAATTTAATATTATTGGCGAATCAGAAATTACTACTAAGACCATTGTTGCTGATATTTACATGACTTCTGCGCTAGGAAATGTCAAGTCAAATTTATCAATGTCGAATATTAATAATATAGATAATGCTAATTATTCTGGAGATATTTCTTTACAAAATTTTGATATTGGTACTTTTTTAAACCGCAAAGATGTTGGTAAAGTTACTATGACCATGGATGTTGAAGGCAAAGGATTTACCGAAAAATACCTGAAAACCAATTTCTCAGGTAAAATAGATAAAATTCGATATAACAATTATGATTACTCAAATGTTGTTGTGAATGGCAATTTTAAAAAACCAATTTTTGTCGGAAAAATCCTTGTTCGTGATCCTAATTTGATTATGGATTTCGATGGAATTGTTGATTTAAGCCAAAAAACGAATCGATATATTTTTGACACAAAAATTGATTTTGCCGATTTAAAAAGTCTAAATTTTATAAACGATTCTATTTCTAAATTCAACGGAAATATAAAAATTAATGCAACCGGAACCAATATTGATAATTTTGTTGGACAAGTAAATGTTACGCAATCGGCATATCAAAATAAAAAAACTACTTATAATTTTGAAGATTTTGAAATAATTTCGAGTTTCGATGCTGAAAACATTCGAAATATTAAAGTCAATTCGCCAGATATTATTGAAGGCGAAATTGTCGGAAAATTTAAATTTGACCAATTGTCAAACATGTTGCAAAACGCAGTCGGAAGTTTGTATACCAATTATAAACCCAATAAAGTTGCCAAAGGACAATATTTAAAATTCGATTTTGGTATTTACAATAAAATCATCGAAATTTTTTATCCAGGCATAGAAATTGCGACCAATACTAAAATTCATGGCAGCATTAACTCTGATAATGACGAGTTTAAATTCAAGTTCAATTCACCGCAAATAGCAGCATTTGACAATTATTTTGATAATCTTCGAATAGAAATAGATAATAAAAACCCATTATTTAATACTTATATTGAGCTTGACAGCATTAGAACTAAACAATACAAAATTCGAGATTTTAGCCTTATAAATATTACACAAAGCGATACATTGCACGTGAGATCAGAATTTAAAGGTGGCAATAATGGCGAGGATAATTATAATCTGAATTTATTTCATACTATAAATAATGAAAATAATAACGTTGTTGGAATTCAAAAATCCGAAGTAAAATTCAAAGAAAATGTTTGGCTTATTAATGAAAATGAAAACAAACATAACACCATTATTTTTAATAAAAAACTCGAAAACTTTATTTTCGATGATATAAAAATGTCTCACGAAAATCAATCAATTTCGTTGTTTGGAAACTTGCAAAATAAAACTAATAAAGATATTACTTTGAGTTTTAATGACGTTGATTTAACCAAAATTTCGCCAGCTTTAGAGAAATTTAAAATTGAAGGAATTTTAAACGGCGATATGAATATTCTTCAAAAAGACAATATTTATCAACCAACAGCCGATGTAAATATTGATTTATTAAAAATTAATGCAATTGATTTAGGTAAATTAAATCTCGATATTTCTGGCGATGATAGTTTGTCAAAGTTCAATATAGATTCAAATTTAGAGAATAAAAATTTACAAGCTTTTTCAGCAAAAGGAAATGTTGCAATCAAGAACGAAAAAACTTTTATAGATTTAGATTTAAATTTTGATAAATTTAATCTTGGAATATTAAGTTCGATTGGTGGAACAACAATTACAAACATAAAAGGATTGGCGTCTGGAAATGCAAAAATTGAAGGAAATGTTAACGATTTTGACATGAACGGACGATTGTATTTAGACAATGCGGGCTTAAATGTACCCTATTTAAATGTAAATTTTGGTTTTGATAATCAATCGGTTGTTGATGTTTCTAAGACCAAATTTATTATCAGAAATGCCAAAATATTTGATACAAAAGAAAATACTAACGGAATATTAAAAGGTTCAATTCAACATAAAAATTTTACAGATTGGAAACTCGATTTAAATATTGAATCTGATAATTTATTGGTTTTGGACACCGAAGTTTCTGATGATGCAATGTATTTCGGCAAAGCATTTATTTTTGGAAATGCCAATATTAAAGGACCAGTTTCTGGATTATTTATCAATGTAGAAGCAAAATCTAATAAAGGCACAGATATAAAAATTCCGATTAATGATGGAGAATCGGTCGGAGAAAAAAGTTACATACATTTTATAACCGAAAAAGAAAAATTCAAATCAAAATCAGGATTTAATGAAGTTTCTAGAAATTACGAAGGATTAGAACTTAACTTCGATTTAGACATTACGCCAGATGCTAATATTGAGATAATTATTGATAAAGATAATGGTCATATAATGAAAGGTAAAGGTTACGGAAACCTAAACATGGCAATTAATACACTTGGAAAATTTAATATGACAGGAAATTTTCAAGTAATCGAAGGAAAATACGATTTTAGATATGGTGGAATAATAGACAAAACATTCGATGTAAAAAAATTTGGAACTATTGTTTGGACTGGCGACCCATTAAAAGCCGATTTAAATCTCGAAGCAGTTTATAAAACTACCGCCAATCCTGGAGTTTTGCTAGAAAACCCATCATTTAACCAGAAAGTTGATGTTGATGTTATAATTGGTGTTAAAGGAAATTTATCTAATCCTGATCCAGATTTTAATATTGATTTTCCAAAAGTCAGTTCCATTTTAAAATCCGAAATTCAAACCAAACTTGATGATAAAGATCTAAGGCAAAAACAGGCTTTGTATTTACTGTCTGCAGGAAGTTTTTTAAGTGCAGAAGGATTAGATCAATCAGCAATTACAAGCAATATTCTAGAAAGAGCAAGCGGATTAATTGATGATTTATTTCAAGATAAAGACAGCAAAATAAAGTTTAATGTAATGTATAATGAGGCCGATAGAGCTAGAAATTTAGACAATACAAATAATAATGGTGGTAGATTTGACCTAAATCTTACAACCAAAATAAATGACAGAATTTCAATTAATGGACGATTTGGTGTGCCAGTTGGTGGCGTTACCCAAACAGCAATAATTGGTAATGTTGAATTTTTATATCGTGTAAACGAAGATGGAACACTAAATCTTAGATTTTTTAACCGAGAAAACGAAATTAATTATATTGGTGAAGGTTTAGGATACACTCAAGGTGGTGGTATTTCCTATGAAGTTGATTTTGATAAATTTACCGAATTGGTTAACAAAATATTTAGAAATAAGAAAACTAAAATTATTCAGAATCCTTTAATTTATCAATCTTCAGATTCCGATGTTTTGCCTATTAATAAAGATAGCCAAAAGGATAAAAATAATTCTAAAGACGAATCAAAACCATTCAATGACGCAATTCCAAAAGAGGATGATTAGATTTTTATAATTAGTTTTAAATGTTTCATAAAATTAAATGATTTCAAAAATATAATCAAATCGGTTGTAGAAACATAAACTTATCAACGAAAACGATTGAATTTCGTTAATTGTTTAAAAATATATACAACCATACATTAAAAATATTCTTTCTTTCTTAATTTTACAAATTCAAATAATATAATGTCAAATTCAATAAAAAAAATAGGTGTATTAACTTCTGGTGGCGATTCGCCTGGAATGAATGCTGCCATTAGATCAGTCGTTAGAACCTGCGCCTATCATAATATAGAATGTATCGGAATTTACCGTGGTTATCAAGGCATGATCGAAGGTGATTTCAAAGAAATGGGACCAAGATCGGTAAATAACATTGTCAACAAAGGCGGAACAATTCTAAAATCTGCACGTTCTAAAGAGTTCATGACGGTCGAAGGTCGAAAAAAAGCACACGAACATTTAGTCAACGCCGAAGTCGATGCACTAGTAGTTATTGGCGGCGATGGCAGTTTTACGGGAGCCGAAATTTTCAACAACGAATTCAAATTTCCAGTAATGGGAATACCAGGAACCATTGATAACGATATTTTTGGGACAAGCCACACTTTAGGTTATGACACAGCACTAAACACAGTTGTCGAAGTTATCGATAAAATTAGAGATACAGCAAGTTCGCATAACCGACTTTTCTTTGTCGAAGTTATGGGTCGCGATGCAGGACATATAGCACTTAACGCAGGCATTGGAGCAGGAGCAGAGGAAATTCTTATTCCCGAAGAAGATTTAGGACTTGACAGATTATTAGAATCATTAATAAAAAGTAAAGCATCAGGCAAATCCTCAAGCATTGTTGTCGTTGCAGAAGGCGATAAAATGGGCAAAAATGTTTTCGAACTCAAAGATTATGTCGAAGAACATTTGCCAGAATACGATGTTCGTGTTTCGGTGCTGGGACACATGCAACGCGGTGGAGCACCAAGTTGTTACGACCGAGTTTTAGCCTCGAGATTAGGAGTAAAAGCAGTTGAATCATTATTAGCAGGAAAATCCAATTTTATGGTTGGTGTAATGCAGGATCAAATTACATTAACACCTTTAGAACAGGCAATTAAAGGTCATTATCCAATTGACGAAGAATTATTAAGAGTTTCAGACATAATGTCAACCTAATTCAATTTCAATTTCAATAAAAATTAAAAATCTTTTTAAAATAATAAATTAACAAACTTTCAAAAGACTCGGCTCCCTCTCCTTTGGAGAGGGTCGGGGAGAGGAAAAATCACAAAAAATGGTAAAATTAGGAATTAACGGTTTTGGTAGAATTGGTAGAATAGTTTTTAGAGAATCATACAATCGTGATAATGTCGAAATTGTAGCAATAAACGATTTGCTAGACGTAGATCATTTAGCGTATTTGTTAAAATATGATTCAGTTCACGGTCGTTTTGCAGGAAAAGTCGAAGTAAAAGACGGAAAATTATTTGTAAACGAAAAACACATTAGAGTTACTGCCGAAAAAGATCCAGTAAACTTGAAGTGGGACGAAGTAGGAGTAGATGTAGTTGCAGAATGTACAGGTTTTTTCACAACAATCGAAACTGCAAAAGCACACATAACTGGCGGAGCAAAAAAAGTAATTATTTCTGCACCATCCTCAGATGCACCAATGTTCGTAATGGGCGTGAACCATTTAAACGCAAAAGCAACCGATTTAGTAGTTTCAAATGCCTCTTGCACAACCAATTGCCTTGCGCCATTAGCAAAAGTAATCAATGATAATTTCGGAATTGTCGAAGGATTAATGACCACAGTTCACGCATCAACATCAACCCAAATGGTTGCCGATGGACCTTCCAAAAAAGATTGGCGAGGGGGTCGTGCAGCATCAGTAAACATTATTCCATCATCGACTGGAGCAGCAAAAGCCGTTGGTCAAGTCATTCCTGAATTGAATGGAAAACTAACCGGAATGTCAATGCGTGTGCCAACAATCGATGTTTCTGTTGTAGATTTAACAGTAAAACTTGCCAAAGAAACTACTTACGATGAAATTATGGCAGTTCTAAAAAAAGCATCAGAAAATGAAATGAAAGGAATTTTAGGATATACCGAAGATTTAGTGGTTTCGCAAGATTTCGTGTCAGATACAAGAACATCAATCGTCGATGCAAAAGCTGGAATTGGATTGAATTCAACATTTTTTAAACTAATTTCTTGGTACGATAACGAATATGGATATTCAAGCAAACTAATCGATTTATCGGTACACATTGCTGGATTAAAATAAAATCATATATTTACATAAAATCTCATTAGTTTCATTATTAATGAGATTTTTTATTTGAAGCTATTTCCTGCTGTCATTCCAAATCTTTTTTTATCAATTGGCACGGGTTTAAACCCGTGCCAATTGATAAAAAAAGGATTTTCCCTTCCATCAGGGCTAGGGAATCAGCATTTACAAAAGCATTTTTTGAAATTAAAAACCAACTAATTTTTAGATTTTTTTATACATAATTAATATTAATTAAAAAACCTATTTACCCCAATAGGAGTTCCCCCTTCGGGGGCTAGGGGGCTTTTATATGAAACTACTCGTAGATAGCGGCTCAACCAAAGCCGATTGGATTGCAATTAACGATGCTGGAAAAGTATTGTTTACAACACAATCATTAGGATTAAATCCTGAAGTACTTAATAAAGAAGAAATAATTTCTCGTTTAAACGAAAGGTTTGACATTTCGCATAACGCCAAAGTAGTAGATAATTTATTCTTTTATGGCGCCGGTTGTGGCACTGATAGAATGAAAAATTTCTTGACCGAAGTTTTTCAAAATTATTTTCCAAATGCAAAAGTCACAGTTCACGAAGATACCTATGCAGCAGTTTATGCAACAACACCCAAAAATGAAAAAGCAATAGTTTGTATTCTTGGTACAGGATCTAATTGCAGTTATTTCGACGGAACAGTATTGCACCAAAAAGTACAATCTTTGGGTTATATTGTAATGGATGATTGTTCAGGAAATCGATTTGGGCGTCACTTGTTGCGTGGTTATTATTTCAATAAAATGCCAGCCGATTTAGCCAAAGAATTCGAAACAACCTACAACGTTAAACCAGATCCTGTAAAAAATAATCTGTATAAAGAACCAAACCCAAACGCCTATTTAGCGACTTTTGCGAAGTTTTTGATTAAACATAAAGACACTGATTTTTGCAAAAAATTTATCGTCGAAGAGATGGAAAGTTTTATAGAAAATTACATTAAACAATTCGATAATTATCAAGAGGTTCCAGTTCATTTTATTGGTTCAATTGCTTTTTATTTAAAAGAAGAATTACAAGAAGTTTTATCGAAACACAATATTAAAGTAGGAAACATTTTGCGCCGACCAATCGATGGTTTAATAGAGTATCATGTTTTGAATAAATAGATTTTCAAACAAAATATTTCATGAAAAAAAGTGAATTTTATAATTCAAAATTCACTTTTTATTTTTTTGGGTTTAAAAATCCAAATCAAAAGCTTTTTTCAACAATTCTAAATTCGGATTAATTTTTATTAATCTATCAAATTTGTCCTGATCAGTAAAAGCAAATTTTTGAGATACAACTTCATTCACATCAACTCGAATCGTTAAGTCGTGGTTTTTTAAATGACTTCGCAAATATTGTAATAATTCGTGTTTTTCGGTTTCGAAATCAATTTTGGAACCTTCGTTGGGCAATTCGTGAACGATTATGTTTCCATCAAGTTTTGGAACGTTTAGTTGCAACAACGATTCCATTATTTTGTAACCTTTATCACTTAATCGTTCTGCATATTTATTCCAAAAAATTAGCATTTCGGTTTCTGTAAAAGTTTCGTTTGGCAAATAAACATCATCTTTAATCAATGATTTATTTGCTTCTTGAAGTTCTTTTTTAGCTTTGATGCTAGAAAGTGAAAAAGCGGAAACTAGCCCCCCAACCCCCGAAGGGGGAGAAATTGATAATGAAACCGTTTGTGCTAATTCTTCTTCGATTAGATGTTCTATTTGAACGTCTTTTAAATTCGGAATTATGGTTTCATTAGATTTATAATCAGCTTGAATCGTATTGGTAACAATATGTGTTCCCCCTTCGGTGGTTGGGGGGCTATTAAAATAGGTTGCCGGAATTATAAATTGTTCAACTTTTTTTTTTCTCCATCATAAGTGATAGAAGCCAATTGCATTAAGCAAAGTTCAACCAAAAGTCGTTGGTTTTGAGAAACTTTGTATTTCAAGTCGCAATCATTGGCAATTTCTATTCCTTTTAAAAGAAAATCTTGTGTTGCGATTTGCGACTGGACTGCATAAAGTTTTTGAGCTTGTTCGCCAACTTCTAGCAAACTGATTGTTGCTGGCGTTTTGCAAACCATTAAATCTCGAAAATGACTCGCCAACCCTGAAACAAAATGATGTGAATCGAATCCTTTAGATAGAATTTCATTAAAAGCCAATAGCAATTCTGGAATTTTATTTTCTAGAATTAGATTGGTTATATTAATGTAAGTTTCATAATCTAAAACATTCAAATTTTCGGTAACTGCTTGACGTGTAAGGTTGTTTCCACAAAATGAAACAACTCTATCGAAAATAGATAATGCGTCACGCATTGCACCATCGGCTTTTTGAGCAATGATGTGCAAAGCATCGTCTTCGCAAATAACGCCTTGACTTGCAGCAACTTCGGCAAGATGATCTTTGGCATCTTTAACTGTTATTCGTTTGAAATCGAAAATCTGACAACGAGACAAAATGGTTGGAATTATTTTGTGTTTTTCGGTCGTCGCCAATATAAAAATAGCGTGTTTTGGAGGTTCTTCAAGTGTTTTTAAAAAAGCGTTGAAAGCTGCAGAAGACAACATGTGAACCTCATCGATAATATAAACTTTATATTGCCCAGTTTGTGGTGGAATGCGAACTTGGTCTATCAAACTTCGAATGTCATCAACCGAATTGTTAGATGCAGCATCTAGTTCAAAAACATTAAATGCAAAATCTTCGTTTGGATCGTCATAGCCTGGCTGGTTGATTTTGCGAGCCAAAATTCTGGCACAAGTTGTTTTTCCAACGCCACGAGGTCCAGTGAATAACAATGCCGACGCCAAATGATTGGTTTCGATAGCATTGAGCAAAGTGTTGGTAATGGCTTGTTGCCCAACAACGTCTTTGAACGTTTGAGGACGATACTTGCGAGCCGATACAACGAATTGTTCCATAGGATTTTTTACAAGTGCAAATATATGATTTGATATTTTATTATCCTAACAGGTTTTTAAAACCTGTTAGGTATTTTTAGAATTTTATTCTTGTATTAAGACGAATGTTGAAATGAAAACTAATGCCCTAGCCCAGATAGAAGGGAAAATCCTTTTTTATTTTTCAATTTCCACGGGTTTCAACCCGTGGGAATTGAAAAATAAAAAAGATTGGAATGATAGCTGGAAATAGCTCCAAAAAAAACTACTTTTGCAAAAGCAGACCGCCTTATCGTCCTGATGAGAATCGGGGAGGAAAGTCCGGACACCACAGGGAAGCATAGCGGGTAACGCCCGTCGGTTGACTTTGAAATAAATTCAGAGTTTTCAAGGACAAGTGCAACAGAAAGTATGTACAGGTAATGCTGTAGTGAAACCAGGTAAACTCTATGCGGTGAAATTTCAAGTATATTGGCATTTAAGAGCGTCTCGTTCGTTGCCAATGGGTAGAAAGATTGATTTCGTTAGTAATGACGAGACTAGATAAATGATAAGGCTTCGTCTCGTTTTTAGGAACAAGACGAGGACAGAACCCGGCTTATAGGTCTGCTTTTTTTAATTAAAATTAAAATATGAATAAAATTATCTTCGGATTAGTGCTGTTAATTTCTAGTGGTGTTTTTGGACAAGACTCAATTGGTGTAAAAAAAGAGTTGTTTAAAGTTAATTTTCTGGCATCAGGTTTTGTATATGAGTATGGTCTTTCGGACAAAATGTCTTTGCATTCGAACATTTCAATTGGATTTTTTTGGAAGTACAGTAAATTATTAGGTTCTACAACAGGCTTTAATGTGAATATTACTGAGCAATTGCGGTATTATTATAATTTTGAGCGAAGAGCTAAAAAAAATAAAATAATAAAAAATAATTCTGCAAATTACTTTGCGCTATATGGTTCGGCTTCAAGCAAGCCATTTGCTGGTTCTAATTTAGAAAATTACATTTATTATAGTAATTATACAACTGGAGTTGTCTATGGTATTAATAGATTTTATGGAAAAAGATTTACCGACGATTTTAACTTTGGATTGGGTTTCGCATTTTCAGAAAACAGTAAACCAAGTTTTATTCCAATCATAAATTATTCCTTTGGAATAATAATTTTTGATAAAAAAAGTTTAAAATTATAATTATTATTTACATCAACTCACAACCTCATCATCTTCTAAAGTAGTTTCTTCGTCTTCGAGATTTTCGAATTCAAAAAATGAAAATATTGAGCCTCCATAAGTTTTCTTGAATGAAAAATTTTCTAAATGATCCAATTTGGTGTATTTAGAATGTTCAATAACCATCATTCCATCTTCGTTTAGTAATTGTTTTTCGAAAATTAAAATCACAATTTTATCGAATGTTTTTTGATCTAAAGCATATGGCGGATCAGCAAAAATAATGTCATAACTTGATTTGCATTTGTCAATAAACTCGAAAACATCACTTTTAATTGCTGCTATATTAAAATCGAATTCGGTTGCAGTTTGCTTAATGAATTTTACACAGCCAAAATCGCCATCTACGCTAGTAATATTGTCGCTTCCTCGAGATGCAAATTCGTAACTAATGTTGCCTGTTCCTGCAAATAAATCCAATATTTTTAGACCTTCAAAATCGAAATGATTATTCAGGACATTGAACAATGCTTCTTTGCTCATATCGGTCGTTGGGCGAACTGGCAAGTTTTTTGGTGGTGAAATTCGGCGGCCTTTGTGTTTTCCAGAAATAATTCTCACGAGTTAAAAAGTATAAAATGTTGACGGTTTTCGGCTTCTGTAAAATAGTTATTCCATTGCAAATCATTTACATCAAATAGCTTTACGTTTCGAATAAATTTGTAAGCAATTTTATAAAAATCATCGTTTTCTTGAATATTTCCTATTAGTTCAAGTTTAAAATTTTCTGGATTCAAACCAAGTTGTTCTGCTGTAAAAAGTATATAATAAATAAAATCTTCGGGCGTTTTAAAATCGAATGAATTGAACAATAATAATTTTTGATTTTGGACTATAACTATTTCAAAATGAGAATCATTTTTATGAACAAACATTTTTTTTTCATCATTATTTTTAGACAAATCTAATAATTTTTCAACCAAAATGCTATTTGCATGCTTGTAATTGAACGAACCAAATTGGTCTATAAAAAAATTATTAATATTGATATACGGAATAAAAACGTTTTTAATTTCATATTTTTCGATTACATCAAATGCGAAAAAATCAGTCTCAAAAACTTTGGTATTGTATTGCAAATAACTTCCTAAATATTCTTCATCAAATAATGCTGTTGGCACAAATGTTGATAAATTATTATTATGAATTATTAAAACTTCGTCATATTTAGAATTTAATTCTTCATTATTTTTAAATGCATCTGCAAACAAATCTTCGGTTTTTAAATAAGTATTAAAAGTGTCAAGATTGATTGTTTTTATTGTTTTTACAGTATTATTCAAAGTATCAAAACAACAAAAACTCAAACCATTTGTTGCAACTTGAATGGCAAGTTTTTTGTAAACTTTATCGGTTATGTTTTCAATATTTATCATTAATGCAAACTTACGGAATTTTAATTTCGTTTAAAACTTTAATTTTGGTAAATAATAATTTTTGGGATCATGCCGACATTTTAAAATATATAATTAGTTCTCCAAATCAAATTATTGATAAAATCCAAAAAATATATCATCTATTGAATTGACTGTTAATGGCTTTAAAAATAGTTTAAAAAATGTGTGTTTATTATTTGTAATTTATATAATAGAATACTACATTTGCAATCGTCAAAATATTTATTATTTAGATTGGAGAGTTGCCTGAGAGGCCGAAAGGACATGTTTGCTAAACATGCGTATGGGTAACTGTACCAAGGGTTCGAATCCCTTACTCTCCGCAGATGATATTATAAATTAAAACCCTTTAAACTTTTTTTTAAAGGGTTTTTTATTTTTTAACGGATAAAATTTTTAAGAATATTTTATAAAATATCTAAACTTCCTTTTCCTTCGCGAAGCACAACTGGTTCAAAACCAGATAAATCGATAATTGTAGAACCAATATTATCTCCATAACCGCCATCAATAACCAAATCGACTAGATTTTGCCATTTTTCGAAAATTAATTCTGGATCGGTCGAATATTCCAAAACCTCATCTTCGTCGTGAATAGAAGTCGAAACTATTGGATTTCCGAGCATTCGCACAATTTCTAAAGCAATATTATTATCAGGAATTCGAATTCCAACCGTAGTTTTTTTCTTGAATTCTTTTGGTAAATTGTTATTTCCTGGCAAAATAAAAGTATAAGCGCCAGGCAAAGCACGTTTTAATAACTTGAAAGTCGATGTGTCTATTTGTTTCACATAATCAGAAATATGACTTAAATCGTGACAAATAAAAGAAAAATTCGCTTTTTCGAGCTTAATTCCTTTTATTTTTGCAATTCTTTCAAGGGCTTTTGTGTTTGTAATGTCGCAGCCCAAACCATAAACAGTATCAGTTGGATAAATTACTAAACCGCCATTTTTTAAAACATCGACTACTTTTTTTATTGCAGATTCGTTGGGTTTATCTTCGTAAATTTTTATAAATTGAGCCATAAAAAAGTTAAAAATTAAATTTGAAATAGTATTTATTATAATTGTTAAACCAACTTCTATATTACAATGAACTAAAAGTTTATTCTGGCTGACACGGAAATTGGTCACAACCTGATTTATTAGATGTTTCTAAAAGATTGATCAATTTTATTAGATTGATATAATTTTTTTAAAATCTAAATTCATATAATCTAAATTCATACAATCTAAAGTCTTAAAGTCTAAAGTCTTACAGTCTAAAGTCTTAAAGTCTTATTTACCCAATAACATCTAACTTTGCAAATCGCAATAATAATTTTTTAATGCCGCCAACTTCAAATTGAATTTCGGCTTTTTTATCTGCACCAGCGCCTTCAAGATTCAAAACGTTTCCTTTTCCGAAACGTTCGTGCATTACAATATTTCCTGCAACCAGCTTGTTATCAAATAAATTGGAATCATTAGAATTACTAGAAACTGGTTTTAATTTCCTAATGTTAATGTCAGATTTTGGTTCATTGTCGGTAATATATTTAGGTGGTGTACCCATTATTGGCTTTGCCAAACGCAATTTAGATTTGTCAATATCGCCAAAAATATCGTTGTCAATCATTGGTTTGTAACGATAATTGGTTTCTTCAGGAGTTAAATATTCAAGATATTGTGGACTAATCTCTTCAATAAATCTTGATGGTTCACTTTCTGTTAATTTGCCCCAGCGGTAACGAGATTGTGCATAAGTCAAATACGCTTGATGTTCAGCTCGAGTTATTGCTACATAAAACAATCTACGTTCTTCTTCTAACTCGCTTCGAGTGCTCATTGACATGGCAGATGGAAACAAGTCTTCTTCCATTCCGACCACGAAAACTGTTGGAAATTCTAATCCTTTTGCCAAGTGAATTGTCATTAAAGCGACACGGTCATCGTCGCCAGTATCTTTGTCCAAATCGGTTGCAAGTGCCACATCTTCCATAAATTCTGATAATGCTCCACGTGCGCCATCGACTTCAATTTGACCTTCGGTAAAATCTTTTATTCCATTTAGAAGTTCTTCTATATTTTCGATTCTTGCAATTCCTTCGGGCGTTCCATCTTTTTTTAATTCTTGAACCAAACCTGTTTTTTTGGTAACATGATCTGCTAGAACGAATGCATCTTGATTTTCATTTATTACTTGAAAACTTTGAATCATAGTTACAAAATCGGATAATTTTTGCTTGGTTCCAGCATTCAATTTCAAATCGATTTTGTCAATATTTTGCATTACTTCAAATATTGAACGTTTGTAATGATTGGCAGCAATTGTTAATTTTTCGACAGTTGTATCGCCAATTCCTCGCGCAGGATAATTGATAACACGAACCAAAGCTTCTTCATCTTTTGGATTAATAACCAATCGCAAATAACATAAAACATCTTTAATTTCTTTGCGTTGGTAGAATGATAATCCGCCATAAATTCTATACGGAATATCTCGCTTTCGCAAAGCGTCTTCCATTGCACGAGACTGAGCGTTAGTACGATACAAAATAGCAAATGAACCATTCATTTGCTGATTGGTCATTTTTTGTTCCCAAATTGTGCTGGCTACAAATCGACCTTCTTCGCTATCGGTTACGCTTCGATTTACTTTTATTTTTTGACCGTAATCGTTGGCTGTCCAAACAATTTTGTCGAGTTTGGTTTTATTTTTATCGATAATTGAATTAGCTGCTTCGACAATATTTTTAGTGGAACGATAATTTTGTTCCAATCGATAGGTTTTTACGCCTTCGTAATCTTTTTGAAAATTCAGAATGTTATTGATATTCGCACCACGAAATGCATAAATACTTTGTGCATCGTCGCCAACCACGCAAATATTCTGAAATCGATCTGACAAAGCACGAACAATTAAGTATTGTGAATGATTGGTATCTTGGTACTCATCGACCAAAATATATCGGAATCGATTTTGATATTTTGCCAAAACTTCAGGAAATCTTGACAATAATTCGTTTGTTTTAAGCAATAAATCATCAAAATCCATTGCGCCAGATTTAAAACATCTTTCGACATAAGCTTGATAAATTTCGCCCAAACGAGGTTTTTTGGACATTGCATCGGCTTCTTGCAATTCTGGATTATTGAAGTAGGCTTTGACGGTAATTAATGAATTTTTATAAGAAGAAATTCTTCCTAAAATTTGTTTCGGTTTGTACACATCTTTGTCGAGTTGCATTTCTTTAATAATTCCAGAAATACATCTAAGCGAATCTTGTGAATCATAAATCGTAAAATTGCTTGGATAACCTAATTTGTCGGCTTCGGAACGCAGAATTCTAGCAAAAACCGAGTGAAAAGTTCCCATCCAGAGATTTTTGGCTTCAGGTGCGCCAACAATATCCGAAATTCTTTTTTTCATTTCCTTAGCAGCTTTATTTGTAAAAGTCAAAGCTAGAATCGAAAAAGAATCGACACCCAAACTCATTAAATAAGCAATTCTAATAGTTAAAACCCTAGTTTTGCCCGAACCTGCACCAGCAATAATTATCATTGGACCATCTTTTTGAAGAACTGGTTCTTGTTGGGCTTCGTTGAGTTGAGAAATGTATTTTTGCATTGTAGTTTAGGTTGTAATATGCAAAAATAACGATTTTATTATAAAATTTCGGTCAAGTTTTTAATTAAAATTAACCATTAAGAAATTAAGTTTCATTAAGATTTGTTCTAAAAAATTATTAGGAAAACACAAATGGACTATTTGCCTTTATTTAAAAATCGTTGTAATTCTCGATATTGTTGCTCAGAATAATTTAATTTCACTCTTAAGTTCTTTATTGGATTAATAACTAACTTTTCTTCTTCTTGCTAAATTGTAATTTTTACTTTTTTAGAAGTAAAATAATCAGGCAAAGTTATATCTAAATAAATTTTATGATTTTTGATTTCTAAAGTCTTAATTAACATATTTTTTTTATTTATTATATAAATATACAAAATCAAAATCAAATAATTCAACTTGTATAACAATTTCAAAACAGCTACTTTTGGTAAAAATTTCAATCTAAAATGGAAAATAAAATCATAGAAATTCTTGCTTATACAATCCCATCAATAATTACTGGTGGTGTTGCTTATTTTTTATTCAAATCTTATTTTAAAGACCAACAAAATACACGCCGTTGGTTGTTGCAAAAAGAAGCTCAAAAAGACGCTTTGCCTATTCGATTACAAGCTTATGAAAGAATGAGTTTGTTTCTAGAAAGAATTAATATAATGAAAATGGTAGTTAGAGTCATGCCAGTTTCTGAAGATAAAAATGATTATGAAAACTATTTAATAGCACAAATTGATCAAGAATTCGACCATAATTTAACGCAACAAATTTATATTTCTAACGAATGTTGGACTATGATTTTAACTGCCAAAAATGCTACTATTCAGATGATTAGAGTTGCTAATCGAAGTGAAAAAGTTAATAATGCCGATAAACTTCGAGAAACAATTCTCAATGAAATGATGGACAAACAATCGCCAAGTGTTGTGGCTTTGGAATATATAAAAAATGAAGTTGCAATGTTGTGGTAGAAAACAATTGTTGTTTAAAATTATAAATTTATAATATGACTGAAACAATATTAAGCATTTTTCTTGGTATCGGACTTGCGTCAGCAACTGGATTTCGTGTTTTTTTACCAATGTTCGCTATGAGTTTGGCATCATATTTTAAGGTTTTTGAATTAAACGAAAGTTTTCAAGTTATTGCTGAATTTCCTGCATTAATCACATTAGGAATTGCTACAATTATTGAGATTTTTGGTTATTACTTTCCGTTTATTGATAATTTACTTGATACAATCGCAACACCACTTGCAGCAGTAGCTGGCACGGTTGTTATGGCATCTACTTTAGTCAATCTGCCAACAGAAATGACTTGGATTTTAGCCATAATTGCTGGTGGCGGAACTGCAAGTGCAATGCAAGGAATGACATCGTTAACTAGGTTAGCATCTTCGGTAAAAACTGCCGGATTAGGAAATCCAATTCTTGCAACTGCCGAAACTGGAACAGCAACTGCAATGAGTGCTTTAGCAATTTTTGCTCCAATAATTGCCATAATATTTGTAGTAATTTTAATCGGAATAGTATTTTTTCTCTATAAAAAATTTAGAAAAACAATAAATCCTTTAAATTAAGTTATGAAGTTTCAAATAAAATTTTCAACTTATAACTCTCAACTTCCAAATTAATGAAAACAATTGCAGTAATACCAGCACGTTATGCATCTACAAGATTTCCAGCTAAATTAATGCAAGATTTAGGTGGAATGACAGTAATTTTAAGAACTTATATTGCAACAGTAAATACTAATTTATTTGATGATGTTTTTGTAGTTACTGATAGCGAACTAATTTATAATGAAATAGTTAACAACAATGGAAAAGCCATAATGTCAAAAAAAACCCATGAATCTGGAAGCGATCGTATTGCCGAAGCTATCGAAAATATAGATTGCGACATTGTTGTAAATATACAAGGCGATGAACCATTTACAGATAAAAAACCATTGCAAGATGTACTTTCGGTTTTTGAAAATGATTTAGAACAAAAAATCGATTTAGCATCTTTAATGCGAGAAATTACTGATTTAAATGAGATTAATAGTCCAAATAATGTGAAAGTTGTAACCGATCAAAATGGTTATGCATTATACTTTTCTAGATCTGTAATTCCGTTTCCAAGAGATGAAAATGTTGGCGTTCGCTATATGCAACACATTGGTATATATGCGTTTAGAAAACAAGCATTACTAGATTTCTATTCTTTACCAATGAAATCGCTTGAAGCATCTGAGAAACTCGAACAACTTCGATATCTTGAATTTGGCAAAAGAATTAAAATGGTCGAAACCAATCATGTCGGAATTGGAATTGATACTATCGAAGATTTAGAAAAGGCTAGAAAAATGATTTAATAAATTTAAGTTCTTAGATTTTTATTAAGTAGTTCTACTATTTTGTAAATTAAAGTAATTGGATTTTGATTATGATAAATTTCATTTTGATGAATCTCATGTAGTTTTTTTGCATTTGAAATGGCTTTGGTTTGCGATGCTTCATTTTTTTTTAATAATTCGTATATTTTCAAACAAAAACTTTTATTTTTTCCATTTTTTTCATAATTTATACTCCATTTTTTTCCTAAAAATTCATAATAAAATGTTCTTAAATGCTGTTCATCTGAAAAATTAAAATGAAGGTAAAACCACAATTCTAGCGCATCATTAGAGTAAGCTACCTCAAAATTATTGGATCTTGCTTTTTCAATTGCATTATCAAAATCTGCAAATTCTTTTTCTCCTTTATTTACATCCATATCAAAAACACACCAAATATGTTTGTATTTGAGTTTTGTCCTTTTTAAATATGTTACGGTTTGATCAACAAGTTTAAGTTTTGATTGTCCTTTCAAATTTTTTACTTCAACGCCAATAATAGGAAATGACTCAAAATAAATTTGTTCAGTTTGACCTTCACAAACAATTAAAATCGTATTATTTAAAGAAACTTTTTGAATTGTATATTTTGCTGTTTCAGATTTTTTATTCCAAGGTGCATTTTTATCCGAAATTTTAATTGCTTTTGTACTCTTAGGCATCTTCTTCTATTCTAAAAATATTATTGAAATTTCCTAAAAACGGTACAGCACCATATTTTCCTTGAAGATAATCTTTTTCAAATGAAGCATTGTTTCTAATTCCTTTAAATTGTAATAAAGAATATAAATGACTTACCCCAAATTTATCTTTTTCTACAAATTCAATTTGATCTTTTCGTAAAAGTTCAGATGACAAAAGGTTTGTGTCGTGAGTAATAAAAATCAATTGTGAATTAGTATTTGTCTTTGAATTAAATAATTCGACAATTTTTTTTGTAATTAAAGGATGAAATCTTGCATCAAACTCATCAATAATAAGTGGTTTACTATCATTTAATGCATCAAAAATAAAAGGGCTAAGTTCAAACATTTTTTGTGTTCCCTCAGATTCCTCATAAAAAGGTAAAATATGATATAAACCATCTGATACTAATTCATTATTGAATTTTATTTTTTTTGAAACTACTAATTTTTGTTTATCCGAATTACGTTCAATTGTATCCAAATGAAAATCTTTAGTAGAAATTTCAATGATTGATAAATCATTAATTCCAACATCTGCATATTTAAGAAAATCTAATATATGATTTTTATATTTTGGCTTACTCAACTGCATAGCAGCGGTGCTGTGCATCCCGTGACTTCCTAGCCCGTCTATTACTCCAATTGATGAAATTTTTTCTACTAATATTTTTGATTCTTTCCCAAATCCAGTTAATGCTATTGATTTTAAAAACAATGCATTTGTTCGAGTGTAAGCATTAAGTAAATCATCAGAGTTATTAATTGTATCACTTGCTAATTTAATATATTTTACACCTTCATGGTAATGTTTTTTATCAATTTTGATAATATTTTGACCTTTTCTTATAAATAGTGGAAGTTCTCGTAAATTAGGAGTTGCAAAAAGCCATTCACTTTTAATTTCTAAACTATCAACTTCAAAACCATATCTATATCTAATATTATTAGACCTAAAAGTTAATTCAAAGAAAGTTGGTTTACTTTCGGTTTCTGTCGATAGTTTGAAAGAATCTACCATTTTTAAGATATTTTCATTGTTAGATGATTCTTGAATAATCTTTATATAACACCCAAATGCTTTAACAACATTACTTTTACCACTTGCATTAGCTCCATAAATTGCTTTTGATTTCAATAATGCTAATTTATCATTAATAGAAATCAAATTATCTGTATCTAAACTTGGATTATTAGATTTGATTTTGGCAGCAGTCATGTTTAAAGTTTGAATATCTTTAAAAGATCTAAAGTTTCCGAAACTAAATTCTTCAATCATTTTCTTATTTTTAAATTTAAAATAATTAAGCAAATATAACAATAAGAATTACAGCTAATTCGAAATTAAGAAAATTTTAAACTTTTTTAATCTCAAAATAAAACTAGTTTTAAAATTATAAACAGCAAAAATCCTAAAGGTCCAAAAATAAAAGTTAATAAAAAACACGGAATTTGTAACCAATGCGACATTCCAATTGAAGTTGCTTCTTTTTGAATATATAGACCAACCATTAAATCGAAAGCCAAATAATGTATCCAACCAATTAATACTCCTTTAGGGTTTTTAAATAAATCGACAACTCCATCGAGTGAAGAAAAACTTCCTTTCGGATAAATTGTATCATCATGATTTTTCTGAAATATTAGTAAATAGCCATATAAAATCGATAGTAATGATACAATTATTAAAATTACAACTTCATTTGTAAAATGAGAATTTGGAAAAAAAATTAACAAACTCCATGCTATAAATGCAAAAACTGTTGATGTTTTGAAATAAATATTTAAGGTTTTCATAAAATAATTCTTAAATGCGAACCGAATCTGGAACCAAAACTTTATAATCGCCACCATTTCTAATTACATCGCGAACAATACTTGAACTTATAAACGAAGTTTGTGCAGCTGTTAAAAGAAAAACTGTTTCAATCTTGGACAATCGCCTGTTAGTATGCGCAATAGCTTTTTCAAATTCGAAATCAGCAGGATTTCTTAATCCACGTAAAATAAATTCGGCATCAAGTTTTTTGCATAAATCAATGGTCAATCCTTGATAAGTAATTACCGAAATCTTTGATTCATTTGCGAAAGCGTCTTGAATAAATTTTTTTCTGACTTCTAAATCAAACATATATTTTTTATCGGCATTGATGCCAATTGCAATAATTATTTCATCAAATAATGGCAAACTTCTTTTAATAATATCGTAATGACCAAGTGTTATTGGGTCAAATGATCCAGGAAAAATGGCTTTTCTCATCTATTTTCGTTTAATTTCATAAATTGTATCTGTTGTAATGACATAATCTAGATATTCTTTTTTGGTCATTGACCAAGGCAAAGTAAAATTCCCTTCTTTTCCTGCTATTTCATCAACACTAGATTTTTGGTCAGTTTCCATATTATTCTCTAAACTGTAAATTGAATCTTTGGTAATTTTAATAATTTTCGCAGAAGAAAACCAACCACTTCTAAGGGTTTTCTCATAAAATATATCTCCAACTTTTGGGTTTTTTGCAAATTCTTTGGTTTCTGAATCACTTTTAAAACTAAAAAATGTTGCAATTGCAATGCCAATTGCAGCTACAAATAAACCCGAAAAATGAGTAATTGGAGCTTTTATTGCATTTCTATCTTGTTCTTGTTTATACTTATCTTTTATAGTTTGTGGCAAATCTTTCAAGTAATAACTTGCTTTACAAGAATTACATTCTAAAATATGTTCTTTACCAATTGCAAAAAACGGAATCCAATAAATGTGTGCATACCTACCAAAAACCGAATAATTCATTGAAATATTGGTCTCGCAATGTGGACATGAAACGTTTCTTATTTGTCCTTTGCCAATTTCTGAGCTTTTTGATCCATAAAATATCATAGATTTGTTTTTTGTTTGATTAATTAGATGTAAAAATAAAAAAAAATGTTAAATGAATACAAATATTTTCATTTTATTGTAATTTTCTTTAAAGAGTTTTAAAAACTTTAAAATCTTTTTTATAAATTTATTCTAATAACAATAGGTTGTGTCTTAGAAATTATAGATTTTTTGTCTTATTATTCCGCTAAGGACTTAATATAGTTAATTATTTGATAAAGAACTCAAACATTAACCTATTTTTGTAATTGTGAAAATAACTCAATTGTTTAAAGGTTTTGTAGAAAGCGAAAAGTTTGGCGGATTGCTATTAATTTTTTGTACAATAATTTCATTATTTATTGCAAATTCCTCAATTGGAGAAAGTTATCATCATTTTTGGATGACAAAATTTGCTGGAAATAATTTAGAATATTGGATTAACGACGGATTAATGACGATTTTCTTTTTACTAATTGGTTTAGAACTAGAACGAGAAATTTATCAAGGCGAATTGTCCAACATTAAAGACGCTCTATTACCCATGTTTGCTGCAATTGGTGGAATGATTGTTCCTGCTGGAATTTATTTATATTTTAATTATGGAACACCAACACAATCTGGTTCAGGAATTCCGATGGCAACAGATATTGCTTTTGCTTTAGGAATTTTATCGTTATTAGGAAATAAAGTGCCAACATCATTAAAAATATTTTTGACAGCACTGGCAGTTATGGACGATTTAGGAGCCATTTTAATAATTGCCATTTTTTACACTAAAACAATATTTTGGACAAATTTATTTATTGCTTTTGGTGTATATTTGGTTCTTTTAATTTTAGGCAGATTAAAAGTTAATAATTTAATTCCGTATTTAGTTGGTGGCGTTTTAATGTGGTATTTTATGCTTCATTCGGGTGTTCACGCAACAATTACAGGCGTTTTATTGGCATTTGTAATTCCGTTCGGAAAAGGTGGAAATAAATCAACATCCTATATTTTGCAATATTTTTTGCATAAACCTGTCGCATTTATAATTCTACCAATTTTTGCATTGGCCAATACTGCAATTATTTTGAGTGCAGATATTGGTGGAATTTTAACTCAAAATTACAGCTTAGGAATTGCGTTAGGATTAATTATCGGAAAGCCTTTAGGAATTTTTGCATTATCTTTTATTGCGGTAAAAATTGGAATTTGTAAATTACCAGACGATTTAAACTGGCCCGCCATTTTTGGAGTTGGCTTTTTAGGCGGAATCGGATTTACAATGTCAATATTTATAACATTACTAGCATTTGATAATCATATAATTATTAATAATGCAAAATTTGTAATTTTAATTTCATCTTTAATTGCAGGAATTTTAGGATTTATTGCATTAAAATTTATTTTAATAAAACCACAATTAGAAGAAGAGCAAGAGCAATAATAAAATTGCATCTAATTTTAATTAATTCCTCACTAGTGTCCCGTTAAAAAAAATAAAAGTTCATTGAAATTATTGTAAATCTGTATTTTACGTTTAGTTTTATAGCGTGACGATTTCAAATCATTATT
>JAYWGV010000047.1:0-35918 GCA_043778105.1 Bacteroidota bacterium | reverse complement strand
AGATCAAAGTAAATTTACATATAATGCTAACGATTGGACTCTTTTTCTAAAAATAGAATGCCAATCAAAAAAACAAGCTTTAGCAATCGAAAAACATATTAAGAAAATGAAAAGTAAAATTTATATTGAAAATCTATTACTTTATCCTGAAATAACACACAAAATACTTCAAAAATATAACGACTGTTAATCATAGCCCCGAAAGCTTTCGGGGTTGGTTCGAGCTAAATACCGATAGCTATCGGCAAGAGCAAGCAACTAAAAGCCTTTACAGTAAATGTAAGGGTTTTTTTAATAGATTATTAGAAACAAGTTACTAGTTTCAAAATCAATCAATTATCTTATAAATTTTGTCAGACAACCTAATTCTAAATGGCAATTTCAAAGTCAAAATATCGCCTGCAACAGCTTTTTCTGATTGCAAATCATTTACAAACATTTCGCTTACAACTAATTTTTGTTCGCCAGTTGTTTCGCCAACTATTAATATTGAATCGCCAACATTTAATTCATTTAGTTCAATAATAAATTGTCCAACACTTGCTTTAGTATAAAAATGAGTGGCTTTTCCAACAAAAATTTTCTTTATTTTAAAATCTTTTTTGATGATTTTCTTCGAATAATCTATTACAGAAACTGAATTGTCTTCGCCAGAATTTCGAAATAGCAAAACATCAGATTTTCCTTTTTTGAAAATTTTATTGCCATTTTTTAATCCTTTTCGGATTTCTTTTTGTTCATCTTCAGGAAGATTTATGATATCGATGCATACTTTAGAACAACAACCTTGCATGGCATTGGCGCAATTATCACATTGAATAAACAACAAATGACAACCTTCATTGGCACAATTGGTGTGAACATCGCAAGCATTACCGCATTGATGACAATTAGACACAATATCGTCGGTAATTCGTTCGCCTAATCGATGGTCAAAAACAAAATTTTTGCCAATAAATTTACTTTCTAAACCTTCGGATTTTACTTGGCGTGTATATTCAATAATTCCGCCTTCGAGTTGATAAACGTTTTCGAAACCTTTGTGCTTGAAATAAGCGCTTGCTTTCTCGCAACGAATACCGCCAGTACAATACATCAATAAATTTTTATCGGTTTTGTGTGATGCTAATTGCGCTTCGATAATTGGCAATGATTCTCGAAAAGTATCAACATCGGGTTTCATTGCGTTGGTAAAATGCCCAATTTCCGATTCATAATGGTTGCGCATGTCAACCACAATCGTGTTTGGATTTTCGAGTAATTCGTTAAATTCTTTTGCTTTAAGATGAATTCCAATATTTGATGAATCGAAAGTTTCGTCGGTCAAACCATCGGCAACGATTTTATCACGAACTTTGATTGTAAGTTTTAAAAAAGAAAAATCGTCTTGTTCGACAGCAATATTCATGCGTAGATTTTGCATGAAATCATAAACTTCGATTGCATTTTTAAAATCATAAAAACAATCTGCTGGCAATGACAGTTGTGCATTTATACCTTCATAAGCAACATAAATTCGACCTAGAACCTCAAGTTGGTTCCAAGCTAGATAAAGTTCATTTCGAAATTGTGTTGGATTTTCAATTTTAAAATACGCATAAAAAGACAACGTTAATCGTTGTTTGCCTGAATTTTCGATTAATTCGGTTCTTTCTTCTGCGCTTAAAGTGTTGTACAGTTGCATGCTATAAACATTTTTAAGTTAAGATTTTTTGCAAAAGTAGGTATTAAAAAGATTTAAAAATAGTGTTTTGGAATTTATCTTTTTGGCTATAATCCTCGAAACAATATCTTTTTCATGGCGCAGAAACTTTCATTTTCATTTTCCAAGAAACACCACCATTTTCATCAAAAATTTCTACATCATTTGTGAAAACTAAATTTTATTGAATTAATTTATTGTCATTTCTAGCCAATTTTGAAAATCTAAAATCGGTGATAGAATCTTTGGTTTTGTATTTAGAATCGTTATTATTATTATTATTGAATGAAGAAAGTATTTATGAACTAAAATAAAAAAATTTATGTTCTATTATGTATTGACTGGTCGTTGTTATATAATGAAGTGGTTTTAAACATTTTTGAATTGGATGCAAAATTATCTTTTTGCCCCATATTTCAGATTTTTTTTATTCGATAGCGATACTTTACAATAAAAAAAGTCTAAAATCTGTAACAAAAATCCTAATTTTTAACTTCTATCAAAAAAGTCTAAACCAATACAATGAAAAATTTATAAAAATTTATAATAAATTTATATTTCACTATTAAAAATCTTTGTAGGTTTTTTATTTTCATCTAATGCAACAAATGTAAAACTTCCAGAAATGGCTTTTTCACTACCCTCTTGATACATTTGTTCTAAGTAAATGTCAACTTTTACGTCAAGACTTGTATTACCAATTTTAGAAACTCTACCAATCAATTCAATAATTGTGCCAGCAGGAATAGGTTTTTTGAAGTCAATTCTATCCGAAGAAACGGTTACGCAACGTTTTCTGGTAAACCGAGTTGCGGTTATAAATGCTACCTCATCCATCAATAACATTGCTGTTCCGCCAAATAATGTGTCGTAATGATTCGTGGTATTAGGAAAAACAGCTTTAAAAATTCGAGTTTCAGATGCTTTTATTTTTTCTTCTAAATTCATTATGGTTGTGTTTTCGTCAAAATTACAAGAGCAAAAGTTTCATCTATTAAAGTGCAAATTTTTAAAATCTACAATATTCTTTAACAGAACCATTCATTATTACGCAGCTATTTTTTCGAATGCAATATAATTTAAAAAATTTCCTTGATTGTCAAATTTGGGATAAGCTTCGATTTCGCACCAATAGGATTCGCCATTTTTTTTATAATTTAGAATTAATTCTTTAAAAGGTGCATGGCTGTTCAAAGCCTTTTTGATAGATTTTTTTGTTTTTTCTGAAGTTTCTAATCCTTGAAATAAAGAAGGTGATTTGCCAATTACTTCAAAAGGTTGGTAGCCATTCATATCAATTAAATTATCCGTTGCAAAAATAATTTTGAATTTTGAATCGGTAATTAAAATTTGAAAGGAATTTAGATTTGTCTCTTTCAAGAAATCAATTTTTTCTGTCCAATTTTTTTGAATAATATTAAACAGCAGAAAATCATTTTTATAATTGCTGTAAAAATCCCAACACATAAGTGGCGTTTTTAAAACCTTGAGTGAAGAGTAATATTTAATTCTGGCGTTGTCATATTCTAATGTCATGTGATGTGATTTTAAAATTTATTTAAATTAGGAATATAGCTAAATAAAACATTGAATATTTCAATTATAATTGTTATTAATTACTAAAACATTTTCGTAGTGATTCATAGCAATTAACTTTATGAATCTGAACTTCTAGGTTAAAAAAAACAATTGCAAAACAACTTTAAAATCGCATTTATTTCTTAATTAAAAGTTAAAGTTTCTCAATTAAAAATTTCATCAAATGTAAATATTTTTTTTGGCAAACTATGTATATTTACAAATTTAATAAAGTGTTTTTTAATTTTCATTAAATTTCGTGCCAATTAATGATATATTTTTTTTAGGTTAACCAATTTTGTTAAAATTACGATTATAAATGAAATTAAAACTACTAAAAAATATTTCTTAAATCTGAATTAATTAAAAATTCAAGGTGCAGAAACTTTCATTTTCATTTTCCAAGAAACGCCACCATTTTCATCAAAAATTTCTACATCATTTGTGAAAACTAAATTTTGTTGAATTATTTTATTGGCATTTCTAGCCAATTTAAAAAATCTAAAATCGGTGATAGAATCTTTGGTTTTGTATTTAGAATTTTCATTATTGTCAAATGAAGAAAGTTTGTTTCCGCAATAAAAACTAAATGTCAATCCATTAGTAGTATCATTATCGATTCGAAAATGCTCTTTTGATTTGACTAAAAATGCAGATTTTGGCGTTTTGAAACTTCGATTTGCATAATCGCCAGAAATTTTATGATTCAAATTCATTAAAACAATAACATCATAAATAGAATTATTTTGAAAATTGATTTTATTTTTAGTCGAAAAATTTAAATTTAAAGATTTATATATTGATCCAAAAGGACATTCGCCAGTTTTTGCAGTCGAATTTATAGTTTTATTCGAAATTTTATTAGCATCAAAATCGGTCAAAAAAGCATAAAATTCGTTTAATACATTATCCTTCATTAATTCTTTATATGGATCAAAAGCTATGTTGTCCTGAATTTCTTGATTATAAAAACTCTCATTACTTGCCGAGTCTTTATTATCGCATTTAGACATTAACAACAAAATTTTAATAATAATAAAAAACGCAACTGCAACGCCGCCCCAAGATGTTTTAAATCCACCGCTATTGCCTGAATCTTTAGAAGAATTGTATGTGTCTCGCTTTAAATTGCCAAACATTGCGTTCTTGTTATCGACAATAACTTTGTGTAAATCTTCGTCGAAAGCATTGTAATTGAACATTGCAATCATTGCATTTGACAAAAATTCTTTGGAGTAATTATTGTTGTATTTTTCGACAATTGGATTTATTAAATCTCGAATTTTATCATCGGTTTCAAGCGATACAAAATGATTTAATAATCTATAAAAATGGTTGTTTTTTACAAATTCAATATCGGTTAAATTCAGTGGCATTTGGTTTAATTTTGCGACTGCAAAATCGGCTTTGCCATGAATTTTTTTTTCTAATCGAAACAACACATCTTCTGGAAAATATTTTTTTATGGCTAATAAATCTGCAATATCGCCAAACATGTTTTTAGCAATTTCTTTATCGAAAAACAAAGTCAAATCTTGAGATAAATACTTTTCTATAAACGATTTTAATTCATTCTCATTGACTGTATTTTGATTTAAAACAAAATCGCTTTTTGGCAAAACTTTTCCAGAAAATAAGTTATATAATGGTCTAGAATTTAGAACAAACAACAACGATTCTTTCTCGGTTTTTAAAACCGATATTAAATTATTGGCAACATTAACATCGATTTCGGGATTTATTTTTCGCTCGACATTCAACTCTTTTTCGATTCTAATAATATCAAAATCAGAAAACATTGCTAGTTTGTTTTTATCAATATTTAATTGGTCAAATAGTTGAATTATATTCATAAAATGTAGTGCAGTTTTAAAGAAATAAATTTAACCTTCAAATTGAAATTCTTTTGGAATATTGTAACCGTTAATATATGGAATTACAGCTTCAATTGGTTTTTTAGGTTTTTTAGATTTTTTTTCAGTACAATCAGTTTTTTTAATTTTTAAATCATATTCGTTTTTACCGTTTTTCTCAAAATAGTAACTATTGTCTTCGCAAATGGTGTTTCCGTCGCCAAATTCGTACGAATGATGTGTAAAAATTGAAGTTAATTTATTTAATTTTCCTTCTTTAAACTGGATAACATCTTGATGAAACAAGGCACCCATGTGAGTTTGACCGCCACTTAAAACTATTCCAACAGCATCATCTGCAACTCGAATCAATCCAGCAAACTCGCCTGAACTTCCATACATTCCGCCGCCACCAGCTTCGAGCATTTTATCGGTTAAATTCCATTTATTTTTTTCTTTCTTAAAAATAAAAATATCGCACCAACCAATAGATGCGCCATACCAAGGCGCTTGATTTTCGCAAACAGCAATTGCATATAACGATTTATCGGTTTTTAAAAATTCTAACCTTGGTATAGATCTAGATATTGTATCTTGCGGATAATCAGCACTTGTAGGTTCATTTCCGATTTTCTTGTAAATAGGATTTGTAAATTTTTCTGCATCTGCAATAGTAAAATCTGGTTGCTCTGGCATTTTGAGGTTCCAATTATCTTGTGGTCTATCACTTGAAACCAGTTTTATAGCTGTGATTTTCCAAAGGTCGAATTGTTTTTTTTCTAACGTTATTTTTTGAACAAATGTGCCATTTCCATTGACAAGATCTTGCAATTCAGTGCTGGTTTCTAAAGTTACGGTTGTAGCATTTATATCTTTAGAATCTTCAATTTTATTGATTTTTACAGCTGTAATTCCGCCATACATTTTGGTATTCGAAAATTGTTGCAAAGTTCCCCAACGATTGCCTTGACAATAAAAATAAGCTTTTGCAAAATCTTTTTTATTCAAGGCTTCGAAAAATTCCTTAACAATGACATTTGGTTTTTTCTCTAAATCGAAATTCGATGGAATCATTTCATCTTTGGTAGTTATAAAGTTTCCGGTTTTATCTTTGTCAAAATAGGTATTTTGAAAATAGGTTTTGCTAAAAATTTTGCCATTAACCGTTTCTGTTTGTCTTAAACAATTGCCATATTCGTCGTAAATATATTCATATTTGGCCGTTCTTTTTTCTTTTCCTTGAGTAAGAATAAATGTTTCTAAAAATTTACTAGCGTTGTATTTATAGGTCATAATAGAACTATTAGACAGGTCACTATCGTCAATTTTTATTTCTCTTTCGGTTCCATCGGCATCTTTAGTATAATTATAGGTAATATTGCCACCTTCTCGCACATATTTTTTTTGATTCAATTTTCCAAAATTGTCATAAGTATAAATTGTTTTATTGTAACTGCCTTCTAAAATCTCAGAAATTAAACCTTCATTATTATAAATGTTGGTTGTTTTATTAAAGGCAAATTTGCTCTTTTCATCTTTATTTAAAGTGTTAATCCATTTATTAGATTTATCATAAATATTAACAATAATAGGGCTTCCAACTATACTATCCAATCTATTATTCGAATAAAAATAATTTTCTAGAATGTTTGTATTAACTCCTGTAAATTTATTTTGTGTCATTTGCCCGTATTGATTCATTTCAATTTCGTTAATCATGCAGTCATTTTTTGCGCCTGCATAAAAATAAAAACGAAAAGATTTTACAGTTTTTATTTTTCCTCTAAAATTCAAATCATCTAATAGCACACGTTTTCTTATGTCTTTATTTTGATCCCAGAAACTCTTGTTTTGAGCATTTGAAATTATTGATAAAAGCAGTAAAAAGTAAAAAATTAAGTTGTTTTTCATTTTTTTATTCGATTTCTAAAATGGTTTATTTGATTTAAAATGGTTTTATAATTTGTCAAAACCTCGATTTCTGGATTCCAATCTTCATCTTCAGATTTGCCGTGACCAAAACTAGAAAAATCTACTAATTTTCCATTTTGAAATTTATAATTGGCTCCCCAACCACCAATATCTTTATTGTCATTATCATTTTCATAAACAATACTTTCTGATGCCGTTTTTAATTTTCCGTTATTTAACTCAAAAACCTGAGTGGTTGTAGTTGTGTATTTATTTTTAGAAGTTTTCCAAGAGCAAGAAAATTTATCTAAAAAATTACCTTTTTCTTCGAATTCAAATTTTTTAGAAATTCCGTTAATTTTTAATACGAAAGTAGTTTTTATAATATTATTTTTGGTTTGCGCTTTGGCAAATGCAAATAATAATACTGCAAAAACTATGAAAATTTTTCTAATTTTTATGATCATATTAATTCAAAAAGTTTGTTTTCGTTGGCGTAGTTTTTACAAAAATAGAACAATAAAACTTTTTTTGTAATTTAATAACTCATAAATTTAAAATATTTGTAAATTGCTATCTTTTTCAAATAAACCAATGCAATGAATAACATCATCAATCAACTTTTCGAAATTGATAAAAAATCGGCAGAACAAAATATAGATATTTTTGATCGAAACCTAAAAAGAATTTCTCATGAATTAGAAGAAATGGGTTTTAAAATTATCAATCCAATTGGAACAATTTATGACGAAAGAGACGCATCGTTAGAAGCAAATATTCTAAATCCAAATGCAACAAAAATCACAAAAGTATTGAAACCAGCGATTTTTAAATTAGAAAATGGTTCTTATTCCTTGATTCAAAAAGGAGTTGTGATTGTTGAATGAGTATGCTTTTAGAAAATAGAGAATAGAAAAAAGACGTTAGACTTTGAGACAATAGACAAATAGAGAATAAGCCTTGGACTTTGAAACCAGATGCGAAAAGTGATTAGACAAAACATTTGAGTCTTTGTGACTTTATGGCAAAAATAAAAAGAATGAAAAACATTAATTTTGGAATAGATTTAGGTACAACCAATTCGGCAATTGCAAAATACGAAAACGGCAAAATTACGATTTTTAAGAATCCTGTTGGTTTTAAAGATACAATTCCGTCGGTTGTTTCGTTTAGAAAAGGGCGCATTCAAATAGGTGAAAAAGCTCGAGAACATGTTTTGAATAATTCTGAAAACGTTTTTTCGTCATTTAAAAGAAAAATGGGAACCGATGAGAATTATTTCGTTAAAGATATCGAAAAAAGTACTACGCCAATTGAATTATCGGCAATGATTCTCAAAGAATTAATGAATTTTGCGCAAGAACAAAATCCGAAATCGGCAGTTGTAACTATTCCAGCATCGTTTGACACGATTCAATCTAACGCTACTAAAAAATCGGGTTACGAGGCTGGTTTTCAAGAAATTGTATTACTACAAGAGCCAATTGCGGCTTGTTTGGCCTATTCGAATTCTCAAAATTTAATAATTACCAACCAAAAAAAATGGTTGGTTTATGATTTTGGTGGTGGCACTTTCGACATTGCATTGGTCAATATCAGCGATCGTGAATTGAAAGTTTTTGACCACAAAGGCAATAATTTTCTTGGCGGATTAGATTTAGATACTTTAATTGTAGAAAAAATTATTTGTCCAAAAATCGAGCAATTATCTAACGAAAAAAATCTTTGGAACAAGTTAATTTCTAAGGAAAATATTGATTACAGCAAATTTTATTTCGAATTATTATACAAAGCCGAAGAAGCAAAAAAAGAATTGTCTATTAAAGAAAACACAATCATAGAAATCGATTTTGATGAACTAGATATTGTCTTAGATATTGATATTTCTCGTTCAGAATTAGAACGAATTATTCAACCAAAATTCGAAGAATCGTTTGATTTGGTTCAAAAATTATTGAACGAAAATAATTTGCAATTCAATGATATAGAACGCATTATCTTGGTTGGCGGCACGACTTATATTCCGTTTATTCGTCAAGAATTGCATTCAAGAACCAATATTTTGGTCGATACCAATCTTGATCCAACTACAGCAGTTGTGCTTGGTGCGGCTTATTACGCTGGTTCAAAAACATCAGATTTAGACGATGAAATTGCAAAACCAGATTTACCAGAATTCAATAAATCTATAGATGTTGAATTAATTTTCGAACCACATTCCAAAGATGCCGAAGAATTAATCGTTGCTTTAATAAAATCGCCTTTTGATGGTTTTTACAGAATGACTCGAGCCGATGGCGCATTTGACACCGGAATTTTAAAATGCAACCAGAAAATTTCTGAATTCGTTCCATTATTAGCAAAAACGACCAATTCTTTTAGCTTGTTTTTATATGATTCGAACCAAAATCAGGTTTTTAGCAAAGCTGATATCGTTATTACAAATGGTTTGTACAGCATTTCTGGGCAACCAATCCCGAACGATATTTGCTTAGAACTCGACGAACAATCGGGCAAAAGTTATATGGAAATTATTTTTAAAAAGAATGATATTTTGCCATTAAAAAAGACAATTTACAAAACAGTATCGAAAAATATCTTGAAAAATTCTAACGATAAACTAATAATCAATGTTGTTGAAGGCAATGCTGGAAGTATGATTGGCAGCAATTTAACAATTGGTTACATCGAAATTTCTGGACAAGATTTAACTCAAGATTTGTTGAAAGGAATGGATATTGAACTCAATTTCAAAGTGTCAGAATCGCGAGATTTAAGTATCGGCGTTTTTATAAATGCGTTAGATTTAGAATTAAACGAGGTTTTTAATCCGCACCAGCGAAAGATTTCTATTGATAAATTAACTGCAGAAATCAAACAAACGCTAGACGAAATTAACCAAGAATTAGACAAAGAAGCTCCAAATGAAAATTTTGAATATTTGGCTAAATTAAAACGATGTCAAGACCATTTATCGGTTTTGTATAACGAAGCTTTAGAGAACAAGAATGACCAAGTTACCGATAAAAAATACCAAATTGACGAATTGAAAAAAATTATTATTCAAGAATTTGACGATATTATTCGACACAAACACATTTTGGGTGAACTTGAAGAATATCAAAATATTAAAAACTCATTTTCATTTTATTTAGAGAAAGCCAATACGAGACAACGAGACGAATATGAAAAATTAATTCGCAACGAAAAAGAAATTTTACAATCGGGTAATAAATATTTAATTCGCAAGAAAAATCAAGAACTTGACAATTTGTTGGACAATATTTACAATACTCAAGATGAAAGTTATGTTGATTATTTTTATTTTTTGCGATTCGAAAGTGACGACAATTACCAAGATCCAGAAAAGTCAAACCAACTTATAGATTTAGGCGAAAACGCTTTGAACAACCAAAATTTTGTTGAATTAAAATCGATTTGTCACCAATTGTACCGATTGCTAATCGTGAAACCAAAACAGCGAGACGATTTTAATTCTTTTGAAGGAAATTTGGGTTTGAAGTAATTAAAATTAATTCCGTATTTTTGTACTTTAATTTATAGAATGAAAAAAATAATTTCGTACCCAATTTCGGCAATTTATTACTTGATATTTTTCTTGTTTTTGTGTGTTTTTCATCCCATTCAATGGATATGTTTAAATATTTTTGGATACCAAGCACATAAAATTAGTGTCGATGTTTTGAATTTTTTCTTGGTTCGATGCACGAATTTGTTAGGTACAACTTACAATTTTAAAAATTTAGAAACCATTCCAGAAAATGTTCCTTTAATTTTTGTAGCCAATCATCAATCGATGTATGACATTGTTGCCGTGATCTGGTTTCTGCGGAAATATCATATAAAATTCGTGAGTAAAAAAGAATTGGGCAAAGGCGTGCCAAGTGTTTCTTATAATCTCAGGAATGGTGGATCGGTTTTAATCGATAGAAAAGATCCAAAACAAGCTATTGTAGAAATTTCGAAATTATCTAAATATATAGAAATTAATAAACGTTCAGCATTGATTTTCCCAGAAGGAACTCGAAGCAAAACCAATACACCAAAAAAATTCTCCGAAACTGGCTTAAAAATTTTATGTAAATATTCACCGTCGGCTCACGTTGTGCCATTAAGTATAAACAATTCTTGGCAAATAGTTAAATATGGGTTATTCCCGCTTAGTCTTGGAAATAGACTTACCTTTACAGTTCATAAATCAATGGCGGTTAGCGATTTTTCATTTGATGAGATTATGCTAGAAACCGAAAAAGTAATAGTCGAAAATTTAAAATAATTTATAAATATAGATTTATTGTTTTTTTCAAAATCTGAAATCTGCAATCTAAAATCTGCAATCTAAAATCTCAATGTCATTAAGCAATATGCGTTTAGAAGTAATGCAATTTATCGAAAAAAAAATCGATAGTTTTGTAGATCAATATTTAATTCCAGTCGAAAAAATTTGGCAACCAACCGATTTTTTACCCAACTCGCAAGAAGAAAGTTTCTTTGATGAAGTTAAAGAATTGCGCGAAATTGCCAAAGATTTGCCTTATGATTTTTGGGTAGCGTTGGTTGGTGATACAATTACCGAAGAAGCTTTGCCAACTTATGAATCTTGGCTTATGGATGTTGATGGCGTTGGTCAAGTCGAAAATAATGGCTGGTCTAAATGGATGCGCCATTGGACATCTGAAGAGAATCGTCATGGCGATTTATTGAACAAATATCTGTATTTATCAGGTCGTGTGAATATGCGTGAAATCGAAATGACAACCCAACATTTAATCGCCGATGGGTTTGATATTGGCACTGGTCGCGATCCTTATAAAAATTTTGTTTATACCAGTTTTCAAGAATTGGCAACCTATATTTCGCACAATCGTGTGGCGCAATTGGCCAAAAGTTATGGCGATAACAAGTTATCAAAAATTTGTAAAATGATTGCAGGCGACGAAATGCGTCATCATCATGCGTATTCAGAATTTGTAACTCAGATTTTTAAAGTTGATCCAAGCGAAATGCTATTGGCTTTTAATTATATGATGAAACAAAAAATTGTTATGCCAGCGCAATTCTTGAGAGAATCTGGCGAAAAAATAAGTTCGGCTTTTACACATTTTTCAGATTCGGCGCAACGAATTGGCGTTTACACCGCAACCGATTATGTCGATATTATGCAAAAGCTTATCGAAAAATGGGAAATAGAGAAACTATCTGGATTAACCGATGAAGCCGAAAAAGCAAGAGATTACTTGATGAAATTGCCGTCAAGAATGTATAAAATTACCGAAAGATTGATTATTCCTGCTGAATCGCAAGTTTTTAAATGGGTTCAACCAGCTTTGGTTAAGTCTTAATATTAAATTTTAGATATTAAATTTTAAATATCAAAAATAATGGGGAAAATAAAAAAATCCAATTTCTACTGATGAATCAGGTTTGAAATTGGATTTTTTGACTAGAATTGAATAAAATTTATTAAATTTGATTCATTAAATACAATTAAAATGACAGCAATTGCCTTGAAACAATACATTACTAATCGAATTATTGATATTGATGACGATGTTATTCTAGAAAAAATTAGAATTTTAATAGATTCAAATTCTGAAAAGGTTTATGAATTGTCTGAATTTCAAATAAAAAGACTTGAAGAATCTCGAATTCAATTTCAAAATGGAGAATATATTGACCAAACCGAAATGAATAAAAAAATGTCAGAATATAAAATGGTCTAAAAATACCGAAATTGATTTATTGGAAACTTTAGAATTTTATAACCTAATAAATAAACCACAATCTACAGCAAATTTATTCTTTAAGAAATTACAGATTCAACTATAAATTTACTAAGTTTTCCGGTTCTTGGAAGACCATATAATAATTTTCTAAGAATTTTGGTTGTTATGAATTATAATATTTATTATCAAGTTCAAAAAGAATTAATAGAAATTCATTTATTTTGGGATACTAGACGAAATCCTGAAGAATTAGAAATTTCGCTGAAAAGAATAAAATTATATGAATTAATTTAGTTCTAAATATCTAAAATGTCACTAAATATTATCCAAAATACAATCTCATTCGTTAAAGAAAAACTAGAAAATGCAGAATCTGGTCACGATTGGTTTCATATTGAACGGGTTTATAAAAACGCATTATTAATTGCAAAAAACGAAAATTGCAACATTATTGTTGTTGAACTTGGCGCACTTTTACACGATATAGCCGATAGTAAATTTCACGATGGCGACGAAACAATTGGTCCAAAAACGGCAAGAATTTTTCTGGAATCGCAAAATGTTTCTGAAGAAATTATACGTGATGTAGTTTTTATTATAGAAAATATTTCGTTTAAAGGCGGCAATTTTGACAAGAAAACACCATCAATAGAACTTGAAATTGTTCAAGATGCCGATAGACTTGATGCTATTGGAGCCATTGGAATTGCTAGAACTTTTAATTATGGCGGATTTAAAAATCGACAAATATATAATCCAGAAATTCTTACAAATCTTGAAATGACTAAAGAAGAGTATAAAAATTCTAATTCTCCAACAATAAATCATTTTTATGAAAAATTATTGTTGCTAAAAGACAAAATGAATACCGAAACTGGAAAAAAAATTGCTCGAAAACGCCACGAATTTATGGAAATATTTCTTGAACAATTTTATGATGAATGGAATGGAAAACTATAAGTTATCTATATATTTTATTCCATTCATGAATATTTAGAATTTTTATATACTAGGATTCAAACTCATTAAATATTTCTTTGGCGTAGTTGCAAATTTCTTTTTGAAAGCTGCAATAAAATGGCTGCCAGTGCTGTAACCAATTTTTAGACCAACTTCGTTGACGTTATATGAACCAGAATCTAATAATTTTCGGGCATAATCCATTTTATAATCAAATAAAAAACCATAAACTGTATCGCCATAAATTTGTTTGAAACCCATTTTAAGTTTTTTCAAATTTAGTCCAATTTGATCAGCCAATTCTTGCAATCCTGGCGGTTCAGCCATATTTGCGATAATAATTTCTTTCGCTTTCTTAATTTTAATAACATTATCCTCATCAATTAAAAATGGACATTGTTCTGCATTTGGATCTTCGTTTTTATTGAAATATAAACTTAACAATTCGTAGCCTTTTCCTTTATAATACAAGTTTTTTATTGAAGGATTTAAGTTATAATGAAACAATTGACTCAAAACTATTGCCATCGATGGCGAAATATTATCTTCTTTGTAATATTTTTTATCTTTATTATCATCACTCAAAAAAGTAATATAATTGGCTTCTGATGAAAATAATGTATGAAATTTTTTTATAGAAATTATCACAGAAATTACCCAAGAATTTGGAGCCAATTCTAAATTTAATGGCAATTCTTTTTGAGGATTATAAAGCAATAATGATTTTTCTTCCTTTATATCCAAGGAATAATTTCCTTGATTAAAAATAAATTTTCCACTGCCTTTTAATCCAAAATGAAATTGAATCAAGCCACTAGTTACTTCACGTTGCGCGTTAAAAACGTCATTAGAATCGTTCTGAAAACGAATTAATTCAAAATCATCTTCAATATTTATAATTTCATGTGAACCCATAGCGATGTTTTTAATGCAATTAAAAAAAATTATTTATTTAGAATAACTCTAAATTATATAAAAGCAATTTTAAAAATATCAACAAATATAATGATTTTTAATGATTTTTAGCGCTAGAAATTTGAAAAAACATATAGCGTTATAAAAAGAACTTTAAACGTTGTTTTTTAGATAAATGTAGTAATAAGTTTGCAATATGAATCAATGCTTATTTAAAGAACAATATCGTTTATCGAAACGTCACACTTTTTACTCAATTGGTTTGAGTTATAAAAAAGCAGATGCAGAAGTTAGAGGGAAATTTTCTTTGAATGATAATGCTAAAAGTTCGTTATTACAACAAGCAAAAAGCGAAGGAATTGATAGTATTATAGTTACATCAACCTGCAATCGAACCGAGATTTATGGTTTTGCAGAACATCCTTTTCACCTTATAAAATTGCTTTGTGATAATAGTCGAGGAACAGTTTATGAGTTTCAAAAAGTAGCTTACGTTTATAAAAACAATCATGCAATTTCGCATTTGTTTAAAGTTGGAACGGGTTTAGATAGTCAAATCCTAGGCGATTTCGAAATTATTTCACAAATAAAAACTAGTTTTTCGCAAGCAAAATCATTTGGTTTGGCCAATGCTTATATGGAGCGATTGGTCAATGCGGTAATTCAAGCCAGCAAGAAAATTAAAACCGAAACCGAAATTTCATCTGGAGCAACATCGGTTTCGTTTGCATCGGTACAATATATAATGAAAAATGTTGAAAATATTGGCGATAAAAACATTCTGCTGTTTGGAACTGGAAAAATTGGTCGAAATACTTGCGAAAATCTCGTAAAACATTCAAAAAACGAGCATATAACTTTAATAAATAGAACCAAAGACAAAGCCGTAAAATTGGCTAGCAAACTCAATTTGTTAGTAAAAGATTATGCAGATTTACATCTTGAACTTCAAAAAGCCGATGTTTTGGTTGTGGCAACTGGTGCGCAAAATCCTACAATCGACAAAGCAATATTAAATTTAAAAAAACCACTTTTAATTTTAGATTTATCGATTCCAAAAAACGTAAATGAAGATGTTCTCAAACTCGAGAATGTAACTTTGGTTCATTTGGACGATTTATCGCAAATAACCGATGAAACTTTAGAAAATAGAAAAAATCAAATTCCGGCTGCCGAAATTATTATCAATGAAATAAAAGATGAGTTTATTGCTTGGACAAAAAACCGAAAATTTGCGCCAACAATTCACGCACTCAAAGCAAAAATGAATGAAATAAAAAACACAGAACTTAATTTTCAAAGAAAAAAATTATCGAATTTTGATGAAGAACAAGCTGAAATCATTAGCAATCGCATCATTCAAAAAATAACCAATCATTTTGCTAATCACCTAAAAGACGAAGATACGATGGTTGATGAAAGTATAAATTATATAAATAAAATTTTTCAAATTAATAATTAGTATATGAAAAATATAATTTTTTTATTTATTATTTTGTTTTCTGTGAACAATATTGCGCAAAAAAGTTTTAGCTCGATTAAAAATAAAGTGCTTTTAGAGATTAATAAATACAACCAGTCTAATTCTAATTATAAAAATTTAAAAATTCTTTTTTCGGAATTTCAAAATGCATCTAAAATTTCTACTGACAATTTTAGTAAAAAAAATATAGGAATTGCTTTTGAAATTTCTCAAGAAAATATAGATTTAGATGTTTTTCCTGCACTTTTATCTAGCAATGAAAGTAAGGTTAATTTATCGGCTTTTCGCACAAAAGCTACTGGCAAACCATCAGAAGACATGCAAATTTATGTCAAAAAGTTCATGCAAAGAGAACTAGATTTAGGCAGTACCAAAACTTTTAGATATTTATTAAACAATAGTCCAACTGCTGAAGGAATTGTTTCTGAAAATAAAAACGAACATATTATAGAAGAACCAAACTCGCTTTCATTTGTTAGAGGAAATGAAGATAATATTTTTGTAATTAGTATCGATAATCAATATCAAACATTAGAAAATCCGAGAATTCTAATTTATAATTTCGCAATTAGTCTTGGTGGAAAAAATATTTTTGAACCAATAAAAAATGTTGAAGAACCAATAATAAAAGAGATAAGTAAAGAAAATTATCCGTTATATCACGATTATAGAACTAACGATATACGACAAGCAATAATTGATTTACAAAAATTTGAGCCCTATAAATCTAATACAGAATTAACTAAAAATTCACAAGCTTTAAATGAAAATATTGACAGGTATAATATTAACAAATACATAAAGCAATTCAAATATTTTTTAAATTTAAATATTACAAAAGAATTTTTAGAACAAAATTTTGAAGATATTAGTTTGGATAGTACTGAGGCGGTTTTAAATATCAAACATATTTCAGCCCATGCACTCGCAGATTATTACTCAACCTTCGACTACAATTTAGCGATTGAGTATTATAAAAAATCTATTTATAATTTTCCGCTAATTGCTACAAGTGGCACAACGACAACAAAAGATGCAGAAAGAATTACGTTTAATATTGCACAAACAAATTACTTAGCTGGCAATAAAGATGAAGCTTATGCTTTTTTATTAGGTTTAATAATTGACAGCAACAATAATTCTAAATTGGCAGAAAAAGAATTAAATAAATATATCGAAAATGATAAAATTGATAAAATAGCTTTTAAAAATGATATTGATGAAGCTATAAAGTCTATAAAAAAAGGCAAAAATTTTAGTTATAATTTAACTTTTAGAGAAAAGAAAGCATTCTTTTTTCCAATGTTACCAAGTTCATTAAAAGAATATAACGATAATATGCAAAATAATAAATTTTATCAATCATTAAAATAAAAAAGTTTGCAAAAAAAAATCAAAATAGGAACTCGAGACAGCGAACTCGCACTTTGGCAAGCCAAAACTGTCGAAAAATTACTTAATGATTTAGGTTACAAAACCGAAATTATTGCAGTAAAATCTCAAGGTGATTTATTGTTAGACAAACCACTTTACGAACTCGGCATTACAGGAATTTTCACTAAAACGCTAGATATTGCGATGATAAATGGCGAAATTGATATCGCAGTTCATTCAATGAAAGACGTTCCAACTGCTTTGCCAATTGGAATTATGCAAGGCGCAGTTTTGAAACGAGCGAATGCCAATGACATCTTAGTTTATAAAAACAATCTTGATTTTTTAGAGAACGAAGGAACAATCCCAATAGTTATCGGGACAGGAAGTCTGCGTCGTCAGGCAATGTGGCTAAATAAATATCCAAAACATAAAGTTGTTGATTTGCGAGGAAATGTAAACACAAGACTTCAAAAATTATCTGATAATAATTGGAACGGAGCCATATTTGCAGCAGCAGGATTAGAACGTTTGAACTTAAAACCTAAAAACTTTATTGATTTGAGTTGGATGATTCCTGCACCAGCACAAGGCGCAATGGTTGTTCACGCAATGATAAATGATGAATTTTCTAAAAACGCGGTTGCAGAGTTAAATGATCTTGAAACAGATATTTGTACTTATATAGAACGTCAATTTTTACGAACTCTAGAAGGCGGTTGTACAGCACCAATTGGCGCATTAGCAATATTCAATGAAGATGAAATTTCGTTTAAAGGCGCATTATTATCTATTGATGGAAAACAAAAAATTGAAGTCGAAAAAGTTGTTCCTATTCAAGATTGGAAAAAATTAGGATTCAATCTCGCCCAGGAAATATTGAATAATGGAGGCATCGAATTGATGAAAAATATTAAAGAAAGTTTAAAAAATTAAGTAGAGAGGTAATATAATTGCGTCTGTTCAAAAAACAATGAGTCAAAACACTGAAATACAGTCTGAAAATTACAATCTTTTACTTGATAAAGTCGCTGTTATGGTTCAAACTCATCGCATTCAAGCAGTGCAATCTGTGCAAACAATTTCTAATCAATTGTACTGGAATATTGGAGAATTGATTATAAAAAAGCAAGAAGAGTTTGGTTGGGGGAAATCAATTATAGAATCCTTAAGCAAAGATTTACCTAGTTTAGTTGGAGATGGCGTAAGTTGGTCGACTCGTAACTTGCAGTTTATGAGGCAATTGGTTCTTGAATATTCAAATGTGAAACCAGCTGATTCACTTTTGTCAAATGTGAAACAGCCTGTTTCACATTTAGAAAAAAATAATCAAATTTTAAATGTGAAGCAGCCTGCTTCACATTTAGAAATTTCAAATGTGAAACCAGCGGTTTCACATTTAAACTATATTAAAAATTTAGTTTTTAATACTCCTTGGAAACATAATATTACAATATTTCAAAAAGTAAAAGATATGAAAGCTCGTTCTTATTATTTAGAGCAAACTATCAAGAATCGATATAGTAATACTGTTTTATTACATCAGATAAAAGCAAATGCTTATGAATATTACCTGACAAAACCAGCACAGCATAATTTCGCATCGGCTTTGCCAGAACATTTTTTAGAACAAGCCCAAGAAAGTATAAAAAGTGTTTATAGCCTTGATTTTCTTGATATTAATAAACCTGTTTTAGAACGAGATTTAAAAAAAGCAATGGTCGAAAAAGTAAAACGATTAATGCTAGAATTGGGTTATGGATTTTGTTTTATTGGCAATCAATACAGACTTTCGTTAGGCGAAAAAGATTACTACATTGATTTACTTTTTTATCATAGAATATTAAAATGTCTGGTTGCTGTCGAATTAAAAACAACTGAATTTGAACCAGAGTTTGTTGGAAAGCTAGATTTTTATTTGCAACTAATTGACGAACAATTAAAACAAGATGATGACAAACCAAGCATCGGTATTTTATTGGTTCCCGATAAAAATCATCTAGAAGTCGAATATACTTTGCGAAATGCAAACAAACCAATTGGTGTATCAGAATATGTTTTAAGTAATAAATTGCCACAAGAATTTATAGGGAAATTGCCTACAACCGAACAATTTAGAAATATTTTTAATCTTAAAAATTAACTATGAATCCACAAATCAGCATATTATCTACCAAAACTTTATCAGATGAGCAAAGGCAAATTTTTCTTGATGCCAATATTGATTTATTAGAACAAGATTTTATAGAAATCGAAAACTATAATTTCGAATTAAAAAACATCAACGATAATTTAATATTTACCAGTCAAAATGCGGTTTTAAGTTTATTAGAACAATCTGGTTGGGAGAAATTACAAACTAAAAATGTTTTTTGTGTTGGCATAAAAACCAAAGAATTATTAGAACAAAACAGTTTTAAGGTTGATGTTTATATGGATTACGCATCAGAACTAGCAGAAATTATTACCTTAATATATAACAAAGAAACATTTACTTTTTTTAGTGGAAACTTGCGAAAAGAAACTTTGCCACAAGCATTGAAAGTTGCTAAAATAACATTTAACGAAATTGAAGTTTATCAAACCAAATTGGCACCTTTCAAGATTTCATCAGCAGAAAAATTTGATGGGATTTTATTTTTTAGTCCATCGGGCGTAGAAAGTTATTTAAAAGACAATAAAATCAAAACAGAAACTTGTTTTTGTATTGGCGAAACAACTGCAAATTCGTTAGAAAAAATTACAAAAAAAATCGTTGTTCCAGAAATTCCAACAGTTGATGATTTGATTTTTGAATGTATAAATTATTATTTAACACCAAACCTATAAGGTTTTAAAAACCTTATAGGTTTAATTCTTAAACAAAATGATTAAAAACGACCTATTTCTAAGAGCCTTAAAAGGCGAAACTGTTCAACGTCCACCAGTTTGGATGATGCGTCAAGCGGGAAGATATTTACCAGAATTCATTGCTTTGCGTGACAAATATGATTTTTTCACTCGTTGTCAAACGCCCGAATTAGCGTCTGAAATTACGGTGCAACCCATACGCAGAATTGCGCCAGATGCTGCGATTTTATTTTCGGATATTTTGGTTGTGCCACAAGCAATGGGAATCGAAGTTTTAATGAAAGAAAATGTTGGGCCATTTTTACCAAACCCTATTCGTACAATTCAAGATGTCGAAAGAGTAATTGTTCCTGATGTTCACGAAACGTTAGGTTATGTTTTTGATGCTATCAAAATGACCAAACAAATGTTGAACGACGAGGTGCCATTAATTGGTTTTGCTGGTTCGCCATGGACGATTATGTGTTATGCCGTGGAAGGAAAAGGTTCTAAAAGTTTTGACATGGCCAAAGGATTTTGTTTTTCGAATCCAGTTGCAGCGCACGTTTTATTGCAAAAAATTACGGACACAACTATTGCTTATTTAATCGAAAAAGTAAAAGCAGGTTGCAACGCAATTCAAATTTTTGATTCTTGGGGCGGCATGCTTTCGCCAGTTGATTATCAAGAGTTTTCTTGGAAATATATTAATCAAATTATCGAAGCTTTGGCAGATATTACACCAGTAATAGTTTTTGGAAAGGGTTGTTGGTTTGCATTAAATGAAATGGGAAAATCTAGAGCATCGGCACTTGGAGTAGATTGGACTTGTTCGCCTAGAAATGCAAGATATCTATCTGGCGGAAACATCACGTTGCAAGGAAATTTTGATCCATCGAGATTGTTATCGCCAATTCCAACCATCAAAAAAATGGTACATGAAATGATTGACGAATTCGGCAAAGATAAATATATTGTAAATCTAGGTCACGGAATTTTACCAAATATTCCAGTTGATCACGCAAAGGCATTTGTTGATGCGGTAAAGGAATATAATCATTAGTCTATTTGGGTTTCCTGCAAGGTTTTTTTCAAACCTTGTAGGTATGGTCTAATAATAGTTCTATCAAAATCTATAAAAAATGTACATACATACAAGGTCAAAAAACACCTTGCAGGATACAAAAAACCTTGCAGGATTACGAAACTAAAAATTGATTAATAATGAAATTAGAAGTTTTAGAAAAAGATAAATATTATCATATTTACAATAAAGGTATAAATGGAACAGAAATATTTAAAAGTGACAGAAATAAAATTTTTTTTCTAAATCAATTTTCTAAATATGTTTCGGGTAAGATTTCAATATTCGCTTATTGTTTAATGGATAATCACTTTCATTTTATTACTCGATTAAACGCTGAATCAGAAATTGTTACACAAGGATTTTCTAATTTTTTTAATTCGTATGCGAAAGCATTCAATAAAGAAAACGATAGAACCGGAAGTCTTTTTGAAAAACATTTTAAAAGAAAAAGATTGGATGATGAAAATTATTTAAAACAGTTGATAATATATGTACATTTAAATCCAAAACATCATTTAGATTTAGATTTCGCAAAATTTAAATATTCGTCTTTTCAATCTTATTTGTCGGACAAGGAAACTAAATTAGAAAGAGAAGAAGTTTTAAATTTATTTGGAGGACTAGAAAATTTTATTTTTTGCCACAATCAAAAAAATGATTTTCTAACTGAAAAATATACATTTGAATGATTTATAATTTCCTGCAAGGTTTTTTTTTAAACCTTGTAGATATAAATAAAACTTAAAACAATACCTACAAGGTTTAAAAAGACCTTGCAGGAATACAAAAAATGAAAAATAAATTCTATCAATATATTCTTCAACTTCAAGACCAAATTGTTGCTGGTCTTGAAGTCGTTGAAACTACAGCCAAATTTCAAGAAGATATTTGGGAACGACCAGAAGGTGGTGGCGGAATAACGCGTGTTATTGAAAATGGCGGTGTTATCGAAAAAGGCGGTGTTAACATTTCGGCAGTTCACGGCAAACTGCCCGAAGCTATGCAAAAAATGTTTGGCGTTGGCGAAGCCGATTTTTTTGCCTGCGGATTAAGTTTAGTGATTCACCCAAAAAATCCAATGGCACCAACAGTTCATGCCAATTGGCGTTATTTCGAAATGTACAATGATGCTGGCGAAATTATAAACCAATGGTTTGGTGGCGGACAAGATTTGACTCCTTATTATTTATTTGATGAAGATGCAGTTCATTTTCATCAAACGTGCAAAACAGCTTGCGACAAACATAATTTGGAATTTTATCCAAAATATAAAAAACAATGCGACGATTATTTCTGGAATACTCACCGAAATGAAGCACGAGGAATTGGCGGCTTATTTTTTGATTATTGCAAAACAACTGTAACAATGTCAATGGGAAAATGGTTTAACTTTGTAACCGAAGTTGGCAATTCTTTTTTGGAAACCTATGTTCCAATCTTAGAAAAAAGAAAGGATTTACTTTACACCGAAGCGCAAAAAACTTGGCAAGAAATTCGTCGTGGGCGATATGTAGAATTTAATTTAGTGCACGATAAAGGCACACTTTTCGGACTAAAAACCAATGGTCGAATAGAAAGTATTTTAATGAGTTTGCCACCAAGAGTGCAATGGGTTTATGACCATCATCCTGAAAAAGGGAGTGAAGAAGAAAAACTAATTCAGGTTTTGGAAAATCCCAGAAATTGGATAGTCCCCTAATCCCGAAGAGGGGATTCACAACGCAGCAAATTTATATTGAATAATTAAAAACCTATTTACCCCAATAGGAATTCCCCCTTCGGGGGTTAGGGGCTTAATTATGTTAAAAAGAAACCGCCGTTTACGCAGCAACGAATCCATAAGAAGTCTCGTTCGAGAAACCATTTTGCACCCAAACGATTTTATTGTACCATTATTTGTTGTTGATGGATCTAATATCAAAGAAGAAATTCCGTCGATGCCCAATTATTTTCGAATGAGTTTGGACAATATTGATAAAGAAGTTCGTGAACTTTGGAAATTAGGCTTAAAATCGGTTTTATTGTTCGTAAAAGTGCCAGATAATTTGAAAGATAATGCTGGTAAAGAAGCACTAAATCCCGATGGATTAATGCAACGAGCCATAAAAACTGTAAAAAACACTTGTCCAGAAATGTTGGTTATGACCGATGTTGCGTTGGATCCATATTCTATTTATGGTCACGACGGAATTATCGAAAAAGGTCAAGTTGCCAACGATATTACTTGCGATTTTTTAGCAAATATGAGTGTTTCGCACGCACAAGCAGGAGCCGATTTCGTAGCACCAAGCGACATGATGGACGGTCGCATTCAAACCATTCGACAAGCATTGGAACAAAATAATTTTACAAATACTGGAATTTTGGCATATTCTGCCAAATACGCATCGGCGCATTATGGACCATTTCGAGACGCTTTAGATTCGGCTCCAGTCGATTTAATAGATATTCCTAAGGACAAAAAAACCTACCAAATGGATTATCACAACCGAATTGAAGCGATTCGCGAAACCGTTATGGATGTTCAAGAAGGTGCAGATATTGTGATGGTAAAACCAGGAATTTCGTATCTTGATATAGTTCGAGAAGTTAAAAATGCAGTTAACGTTCCTGTTGCTGTTTATCAAGTATCGGGCGAATATGCAATGATAAAAGCAGCTTCCGAAAGAGGTTGGCTCGACCACGATGCGATTATGATGGAACAAACAACGTCAATAAAACGTGCTGGTGCCGATATGATTGCAAGTTATTTTGCCAAAGATATTGTGAAATTAATCTCCTAACAGTCGCGCCGTGCGGACTGTTAGGTTCAAATTTTTTAAAAAATGAAAAACCTATTTTTTTTAATCATAATAACAGTACTTTTTTCTTGCAAAAACCAAGAAACCAAAACCATCGAAATTACAAAAACTCAAACTCCAATCGAACTCGGAAAAGAATTATTTGAGGGAAAAGGAAATTGCATTGCTTGTCATTTAGTCAATCAAAAAGTTATTGGCCCAAGCATTCAAGAAATGTCAAAAATTTATAAGCAAAATAACGGAAACATTATCGATTTCTTGAAAAACGATGCCAAACCAATTGTTGATCCAAGCCAATATGAAGTAATGAAAACCAATTTTGCGATTACCAAATCAATGTCAGAACAAGAATTGAAAGCAATTGAGACTTATATTTATTCGAATTAATTCTTGAAGCCAATCGCGCCATCATTCCAATCTTTTTATTTAAAATCTATTTTTTCTAAGTCAAAAAACGAACTTCCTTTGGTCGTTGTTTTTCAACAAGAAAAAATAGATTTTAAATAAAAAGGATTTTCCCTTCTGTCACGGCTAAAAAACCAACAATATTCTAAAAAATTGATTTTAAATGGAAACTTGCTACATCAAAACACCATTAGGAATTGCCAAAATAATTGGAGACGAAAACGGAATTTCTGTTATTTCTGTTTTATCCGAAAGCGAAATATCTGCTAAAATTCCAGAAAACCTTCAAGAAGCAGTTTTTCAAATTCATGATTATTTTGATGGGAAAAGAACCGATTTCAATTTAAAAATCAACCCAAAAGGAACCGATTTTCAACAGAAAGTTTGGCAAGAATTGAGTCATATTCCATTTGGAAAAACCATTTCGTATCTTGATTTAGCCAAAAAACTCGGTGATCCAAAAGTCATTCGAGCAGCTGCATCGGCCAATGGTAAAAACCCGCTATGGATTGTTGTGCCTTGTCATCGAGTTATTGGAACTGATGGTTCGCTAACAGGTTATGCAGGAGGTTTATGGCGAAAAAAATGGTTGCTTGAACATGAAAATCCTACCAATCAACAAAGTTTGTTTTAAGGATTTTAAATTTATACTATAAAAAACTGACACAGATTTCACAAATTCTCGCAGATTTTTTTATATTCGTTAATTGAAGTGGTTTAAACTTTTTTCAATTGGCTGCAAAATTGTCTTTTTGCCCCATATTTCAGATTTTTTTAATTCCATAGCGATGCTTTGCAATTAAAAAAGTCTAAAATCTGAAACAAAAATCCTAATTTTTCGCTTCAATCAAAAAAGTTTAAACCACTTCATTATATAATTTTCTTATTACCAAATTATCTAATTCAAATAAAATGATAGAAAAAATTCGACTAGAAAACATACTTTTCCTAGATATAGAAACCGTTCCTGAAGAAGAAAATTTCGATTTATTAGACAACGAAATGAAAAATCTTTGGGAACACAAAACTCAATATCAACGCAAAGACGAATTTTCGGGCGAACAATTTTATGAACGAGCAGGAATTTGGGCCGAGTTTGGAAAAATAGTCTGCATTTCGGTTGGTTATTTTATTATTAAAACCGACGTTAGAAATTTTAGAGTAACCAGTTTTTTTGGAGACGAAAAAAAGATTTTGCACGATTTTATAAACCTTTTAAACAATCATTTTAACCAGCCACAACATGTTTTATGTGGACACAATGCCAAAGAATTCGATATTCCGTTTATTGCCCGTCGAATGATTATAAATAACATTTCGATTCCAAGCAAACTCAATTTATTCGGAAAAAAACCTTGGGAAATTCCACATTTGGACACTTTGGAACTATGGAAATTTGGCGATTACAAACATTATACTTCATTGAAATTGATGTGTAAAGTTCTTGGCATTCCATCGTCAAAAGGCGATATTGATGGTTCTCAAGTCGGACACGTTTTTTATGTCGAAAAAGACATTGATAGAATTGTAACTTATTGCGAAAAAGATACAATTGCCGTTGCTCAAATTTTCTTGCGATTGCGACGAGAAGAGTTATTAATCGAGGAAGAGATTATTCATGTTTAGTAAAATTAATCTAACTTGATATAGCAATTATAATTTTTTACAATTCATTAAAGCTGTATTTGTCTATCAATTTGCTGATCAAGCGAAATGAAAGTTTCTGTTCTGGAGACGCCGTCTATAACTTGAATTTTGCTGTTTAATAGTTGCATTAAATGTTCGTTATCCTTGCAAATAATTTTTATTAAAATACTCCAATTTCCTGTTGTATAATGACATTCCAAAACCTCAGGAATTTTTTTTAATTCACGAACAGCATCAGGATTGCTGGCGGCTTTTTCTAGATAAACACCCACAAATGCCATTGTGCTGTATCCTAATATTTTGTTATTGACTGTAAATTTCGATCCAGAAATTACACCCGATTGTTCGAGTTTTCGAAGTCTTTGATGAATTGCTGCGCCCGAAATGCCTATTTTATTAGCAATTTGTAAAATAGGTTTTCTAGCATCATTCATTAAATCACGCAAGATTTCTTTATCGATACCATCAATTTCTATTTGTAATGTGTTTGCCTTCATTTTGCAAGAATTTATAAGTAGAAATGTAAATTTAATACTAATTTTAAATAATAACTAAAATTTTTGTAAATATCAATAACCTAATCGGATAAATAAAGTAGAAAACCGTCGGTTGTTCGTTTTAAGAAATTGATTTTGCTTAAAATAGAATTTTTTGTACAACTAAAATAATTTATTAAAATTTACATTTTAACTCGAAAAGAATATCCTAAACTTACAAAATAGTTGGGAGATGTTTTTGATAAACCAAATCCGCCAGATATATCCAATTGATGATTTGGGTTTAAAAGATAATTTATACCAAAGTCAAATCGATGATCTGGTTTTTCTAATTGCGGAATAAAGCCATACAATTCAACATATCCGCTCATTTTTTCGGAAAAACTATAACCCGTTGTTAATGTATAAATAAATGTAGGTTCGGCAGTTTCGCCATTCCATTCAGATCCTAAATTATAACTCAAAGATTGTTTTTCGCTAATGGTGTGTTGCATTGTAAATCGAAATTCTGGAGCAAAATAAGTCGTTTTATATGCATTTGATGACAATTTCGGAACAGACAAATGTCCAATAAACGATGTTAAAGGCACAATTCCTTCCTCTTCAAATAATCTTGATTTGAAACCAAAAAGTATTGGATTTATTCCTGAAATGCTATTAGAATTCTGATTATTTAAAACATATTCCGAAATCATTCGCAATTCAAAATGATTGTTTATTCCATATTTTAATAAAACTGTTGGCGCAACAATTTCATTGGAATCGTCATCTGTTTTTTGATATGAAAAACCGTTTTCCATTTGCAAATAATTCGTTGGTACAATAAACGGACATTCGGTTTGGTCAGGTCTATCGGTTTGAATTGATGGAAAGTCTTGCGAATGTCCAAAAATTGAAATCAAACCAAGAATAATTGCTATTTTAGTTTTCATAAATTAATTTTTAGGCAAAACTAAAAAATTTATTTGGTTAATTGAAAATTATTTGTATTTTTGATAAAAATTTGTTTGAATGACCATTTCGGAAGAAAACTACATTAAAGTAATTTATCATTTATCGTTGGTTTCACCAAAAGGTGTAAACACGAATGCAATTGCAGGAATGTTGAACACGAAAGCATCGTCGGTAACCGAAATGTTGAAGAAACTTTCGGATAAAGAATTATTAATTTATCAAAAATACCAAGGTGTAAATCTCACGGAAAAAGGCTTACTTTCTGCCAAAATGATTGTTAGAAAACACCGTTTGTGGGAAGTTTTTCTAGTCGAAAAACTAAATTTTTCTTGGGACGAAGTTCACGAAATTGCCGAAGAATTAGAACATATAAAATCAGAAAAACTAGTTAATAAATTAGATGAATTTTTAGATTTTCCAGCATTTGACCCACATGGCGACCCAATTCCTGATGAAAATGGAGCGATAAAAAAAGTAGAAAAATTATTATTATCCGAAGCAAAAATAAATATCGATTATCAATGCGTTGGTGTGAAAGACACATCGGTGGCATTTTTACAATATCTCGACAAGCAAAAAATTTCATTGGGCTCGAAATTAAAAGTTATTGAAAAAGAAAGTTTCGACGAAACATTGACTTTGCTAATTGACACTAAAAACATTACAATATCAAATAAAATTGCTACTAATTTATATATAAAATAAACACAAATGTTTCAACAAATTTTAGATTATTTCGAAAGTATTGACCCAATTTTAGCTGCTTTTTACGCAACAATGTTCACTTGGTTTGTAACCGCTTTGGGCGCATCATTTGTATTCTTTTTTAAAGGAATGAATCGTGTTGTTTTCGACGGAATGCTTGGTTTTACTGGCGGCGTTATGGTTGCGGCAAGTTTTTGGAGTTTGTTGGCACCATCGATAGAAATGTCTGACGGCGAAGGCTTTATAAAAGTAATTCCGGCAGCTGTTGGCTTTGCTCTTGGCGCACTTTTCATTTTTGGATTGGACAAAGTTTTGCCACATATTCATATTAATTTTAAAGAAACAGAAGGAATAAAATCGCCTTGGCAACGCACAACTTTGTTAGTTTTAGCTATCACCATGCATAATATTCCCGAAGGTTTGGCAGTTGGTGTTTTGTTTGGAGGTGTTGCTGCAGGAATTCCAGAAGCATCTATAGCTGGGGCTGTGACATTGGCAATTGGAATTGGGATTCAGAATTTTCCTGAAGGAATTGCTGTTTCTATGCCGTTGCGAAGAATGGGAATGAGCCGCAGAAAAAGTTTTATGTATGGACAATCATCGGCTTTGGTAGAGCCAATTGCTGGTGTTTTAGGTGCTTTGGCCGTTACTTTTTTTACCCCAATTTTACCGTACGCTTTAGCATTTGCCGCAGGCGCAATGATTTTTGTTGTTGTCGAAGAAGTTATTCCAGAAACTCAACAAGCCAATAATACTGATATTGCAACACTTGGTTTTATTGGCGGATTTATTGTAATGATGACACTTGATGTGGCTTTGGGTTAGGTTTAAATATTGAAAATAAATATTTTAAAATTCAACATTCATTATTCTTAGTTACAAATTTATATTTTAAGTTTACATTTGATAAAAAAATGAAAAACACAATTCTACTTTTAATTTTACTTTTTGGTATTTCAATATTAGCCCAAAACGCAGAAAAACCATTAAAGTTTACAAAATTCACTCAAAAAGTAATCAAGAAAAGAGGAACACAATTGGTTCTTAAAAAAGTAGTTAACGATTCGCGATGTCCCGAAGGTGTTAATTGTATTTGGGCTGGCGAAATCGAGATTGAAGTTGCCAATTATAAAAACCGAAAGCTAATTTCGACCGAAAATGTATTAATTTCTCCAAAATTGCAACAAGAAAATATTGCTTGGTTTTCGAAATATTATCCTAAATTAAAAATTAAAGAAATTGGCGTTTTGCCTTATCCAAAAAGCGAAGTTGTTGTCAATCCAAAAGAATATTTTGTTAAGGTTTATTTTGAGTAAAATATAATTATTGTTTAATTAATTTAGTTACAATTGATGTTTTATCGCTAATTTTCAAGAAATAAATTCCTTTATGTAATGCTGAAAAATCTTGCTTTTCAATGTTTTTTCCTGAAAAAATTTCTTGTCCTATTTCGTTGGTTAATGTGTAATTTTCATTTCCAGTTGCGTTTTCGATATTAATTTTTGATGAAAACGGATTTGGGAAAACAACATTCAAGTTTAATTGATTTTCAGTTGTTTTTAATGCTGGATTACAAAAATTTCCAACTCCAACTAAGTTTGTCATTTCATTACACAAATAGTTATAATTTGTCAAGTCGATGGTTGATAATGTGCCTAATAACAAATCATTATCTTCGGTATTGTCATTAGATAAATTGTAAAAATTTTCTGTTCCGTTGTCAAATTTTATTAATTTATATTGCAAGTTACGCATTGTTTTTCCGTTACCAGCAACGGCAGGAATTCGTTTGATTTCTGTAAAAGCCCAAGGTCGAATTGTGGTGGCTACATTCAATAAAATTGGCATAATACTTTTGCTGTCAACAGTTATATTTGCTGGGATTTGAGCTTGCCAATTGCTATTGCCAAACATTTCTAAAACAGTCGCAAAAATATCTGCTGTATTAACCAAAGCATTGCTCACACGATTTGGATTTACAACAGTTGGTCCAGAAATAATAAACGGAACCGAAACCCCTTCTTGGTACAAACTACCCTTTGCACCGCCACTATTTTGGGCGACTAATGGATCATCACCATTGTCGCCAATAAAAATAATTTCCGTATTTTCCCATTTTCCGTTGGCTTGCAAATAATCAAATAGGCGTCCCATTTCGTGATCCATCGCCTCAACAATAACTTTAAAATAGTTTTTCGGATTGGCTGTGATATCAACAGCTGTTCCGCTTAAAGTTGTGTTTGTATGCAAGTTTGCTGGTGGCAAATGATACGGATTGTGTGGCGCATTAAATGCCAACCACAAGAAAAATGGTTTGTTTGTTGGTTGATTTGAAAGCCATGCAATAGAATTATCGACGTTTTCGGTCGTGGCATAATTTGTACAGGTTGTTGCTGTTGCTATGCCACTAGTTATTTTTGGCCAACTCATAAAACTAGGTAAAGTTCCTGAAAAAGCACCTTCGTAATGGTCATAACCCAAAAGAATAGGATTGTTATAATTAGAGATGGGTGTTGGCGAACTTAAATGCCATTTTCCTATATTGGCTTTTGAAATTCCGTTTGAATTGAATGTATTTAACAAATTCGGAATTGTTTTTTCGGTAAGATTTACTTGTGGATTTGTCCCTTGTACAACATCCAAAATACCTGTTCTAAAACCATATCGACCAGTCAAAATTCCTGCACGAGTTGGCGAACATAGCGGATTGGACCAGGCTTTTGTAAAACGAACGCCACGATTTAGCAACCGCAACACATTTGGAGTATAAGCCACATTGGCATTGTTTTCGTAATAACTGCAATAATCCAAACCTAAATCGTCGGCAATTATTAAAATTACATTGTGTTCCTGAGCATAGTTTTTAAGAAAACTAATCAATAATAGCGAAATTATAATTGTTTTTTTCATAATTTTTTATTTATTTATTTGGGAATGGTTTAATCTTTAATTAATTTGATTCCAACTAAAGTTTCACAACTAATTTTCAAGAAATAAATTCCTTTTGCTAAGTTTGAAAAATCTTGCTTTTCAATATTTTTTCCTGAAAAAATTTCTTGTCCAAGTTCGTTGGTTAATGTATAAATTTCGTTTTCAGTTGCGTTTTCGATATTAATTTTTGAAGAAAACGGATTTGGAAACACCTTAATTTTCGTTTTAAAAATTGCATTATTTACAGCCAAACTTGTCGGATTTCCTTTCACACAAATTACATAATTTGAATTGATTTTTGTTGCAAAAGTTGTGATGCCAAATTGTGTATTCCAAAACCAAGAATTTGCAGTTTGATTTTGAACCGTAGTCGAACTCCAATAATTTTTCACGCCAATCGACCCAAAAAAATTTTGATTCACTGATGGATTTGTTAAACTTTCGTCATTTAACGATTGCAATTCTTTAATGTTTGGCAAACGCCAATCGGTTGCATTTGCTAGAGATAAATTTTCGGCATAGGCAATGGCATTTTCCCAAGTTACAGCTGTTGCATTGGGTGCTTTTTGCCAAATTAGTTGCGTTAGATTATCGGTAATTGTCCCATCATTATTATCTGTAAAATGATTTGCGATAACCGTTGGCGTTGTAATATTGCGAACTGCACGAGCATGAAATTTAGAAGTTCCGCCAGCGCTAATTGTTTCCGAAATTGGTTTGTTGCCAATTCCACCGCCTGTATTGGTAACCCAAACTTTGGTCGTCGAATTGAGTTCGAATGTGCTTGACCACCAATATCCTGCATTTGTATTTGTAAAATAGGTAGTGTTCAACGCTGGATTATTATTTTGAAGATTCAATATTGAAAAACTTTCTTTTGGCGTTGGTAATCGCCAGTCCGAAAATCCGCCAAGAACCAAATCGTTGACATAAATTATTGCGTTTGGGTGCGACATTTCACCGCCATCGACTTGTTGCCACATTAAACCAGTTACGTTATCGGTTATGGTTCCGTTGCCGTTATTTGTATAAGCTGGAGCATTAATTGTATAATCATTGTCTTCGCCAATAGTTGTTGTATAACTTGTGTTTTGTCCTGTATCGGGAAGCAAATTCATAGTTTTTGTGGCGTTTTGTGCAAATGAAAGTGTAGAAATTAAAATATACAATAAGCTTTTCATAAATAAGTTTTTTTTAGTATTAGACGATTTCTATTAATTATTCTGGCATGAAAACTTGATTTCTTTTTCTAAAATTTTCTGGAGTATCATTGGTTATTTTTTTAAAAATATGATAAAAATTGCTATTGCTTTCAAAACCAAGTTCAAAAGCAATTTCATTTACAGGAATTTTAGTATCACTAAGCATTGTTTTTGATTTTTCAATTTTTCTGTTAAGTACATATTGGTATGGTGTAACACCTAAATATTTAGAAAACAGCCTAGTGAAATGGTCCTTTTTCCACTTGGTCAGTTTGGTTAGCTCTTCTATATCGAGTTTTTTTTCTAAATGAGTATTTATGTAGCTTACAATTTCTTTTACTTTAAAAGGAATTGGGTCTTTACTTGGTTCATTATTACTGTTAGTATCAATTTTTTTATGATAGTAATTATTTAAAATAACCGAAATTGTTGACAATAAATCTTCTTCTTTAAAAGGTTTTACTATGTAACCTTTTGGTCTGGTCATATTTACTTTTTCTAATGTACTTTTATCAGAATAAGAAGTAATATAAATGTAAGGAATACTATCTTTTTGAAGTAAATATTTTCCTAATTCGGTGCCTTCTTTATCTTTATTTAAATTGATATCGATTAAGACTAAATCTGGTGGCGTTTTTTCAATAAATAAAATTGCATCCTCGACAGAGGTAATGTCTATAACCACTTCATAATCGTGCTTTTCTAATACTTTTTTTATGTGCAAGGCAATTAAAAGTTCGTCCTCGACTACTATTATTTTTGTTTTCATGGGCTAAACTATTACATTTTTAAATTTTATTTTAAAACTAGTACCGTTTGAATTATCCATTTCTAAGATACCTTTTATTTGCGAAACTAAAAGACGAACCAGCTCAAGTCCCAAGCCATTATGATTAATTTGTTGATTGGTTATTCCCAATCCATCATCAGATACCATGAGTTGGTATTGATCATCTTTTTGTGTTATTTGAATCAAAATTATGCCTTTTTCTTTGTTTTTAAAAGCGTGTTTATAGGCATTATTGACCAATTCGTTTACAATTAAACCAATAGGAATTGCAGTTTGTACATCAAAATAAATATTACTTATATCAATTTGTATTTCTATTTTTTTAAAACCTTGATATGCGCTTTTAATAGAAGTAGTTAAATTATTCAAGTATTCTTTAAAATCTACCTTACTTAAATCGTGATTTTGATATAAATTTTCGTGAACCATTACCATAGAATTAATTCTAGCTTCGCTCACGCTGATGAAATCTTCAACCGAAAGTTCTTTGGCATCTAGTGATTGAATTTTTAACAAACTAATAACTGTTTGCATGTTATTTTTCACCCGATGATGGATTTCTTTAAGTAAAATTTCTTTTTCTTGAAGCGATTTTTGAGTAAGTAACTTTTCTATTTCAATAATAGAATTTTTTCTTTTGATGATTTTGTTAGTTCTAATAAAAAAAAGAGTCAACAAAAATGAAAAAACCAATCCAATAGATGACAACAAAATATAATTTTTTTGTTTTTTTAACTCAATTTTCTTTTTTAATTGTGCTACTTCTAGGCTTTTAATTTCGTTGTTTTTATCGTTAATTTCAAAACTAGCCTGCAAGTAGTCCAACTTTTCTTTATTCATTCTTATAGTATTTTTATCTTTAAATTCCGACATTTTTTTATAATATACTAAAGCTATTTTATAATTGCCTAGTGCCTGTTCAACTTGATATTTTGTAGTATATAATTTTAATTCTAATTCAAAGAAATTTTCTGGATCAAAATGACTAATTGCTAAATCAACAATTTGTTTGGCTTTTATTTTATTATTCATTGCTAAATAAATAGCACTCAGATGGGTGTACAATTGTACTTTAAAAAAATCTCCCCAATTAGGCAACTGCTTGTTCAAAACCTCATTGACAAATTGCAACGCCAAATCATATTTTTTTAAATGATAATAACAAATCGATAAATAAAAGATATTGAAATCTTTTTCTCGCTGATCCAATATTTTCTCATTTTTTTTTGATTCCAAAATTGTTGCTAAAGCCTCTTTGTATTTTTTTTGTTCAATGAGAATATCAATTTTTTGAATGTACATGTTGTTTTTACTAACAGGGCTCTCGACCTGTCTTAGCGCCAGATTATTGTACTTAGCTGCTTGTTCAAAATCATTAAAAGCAAAGTTTATAAAAGCAATATGACTATAAATTTTGGATTTTATATTTTTATCGATTGGATATTTTAAAGCAAGGTTAGCGTATATTAAACCATCTTTAGGCATGTCCCACTCAATACACAGTAGAGTTAATCCATAATATAATTGACCAATGGCTTCTAATTTTCTTTTTTTATTTGCTAGTTGAATAGAAGTAAAAAATAATGTTTTTGCTTCTTTTATTTTCTTTTTTGCAGTTAAAAATTTCCCCAAAACAGTACAAGAATAAAAATAATTATCCCAATCTTTAATTTTATAAAATATATTTTTTGCTTTCTCAATAATAACTAATGTTTTTTCATGTTCACTATTGAAATAAAATAGCATTGATAAATTAACATAATACAAACCAAATCCTTTTTGATATTTCAGTTCTTGAGATAACTTCAAAATTTTGTTGTTATAGAAATTGATTTTTTTAGTATTTCCTGATAATAACTCCTTACAAATAGCGCCATACACATCAACTTTTAACGTATCTTCTTTTTGATAGGAAAGCACATTATAAAGGCTGTCTAGTCTTTGTTCGTGTTTTGTTTGCGAAAAGCATAAAGTAACAAAAAATAAAAAAGTAAATAAAAAGTAAATTTTTTTCATAGACAAAATGTATTTAGTAAAATTAGTTTATGTAAAAAAGGTTAAATATTCGGTTTAATGTACATTTTAAAGATTTTGTTTTCTGCGATGCAAAACCCATTAATTTCGCAATGGTTACAAATTTTTATTCAAATTTAAGAAAGAAATTGTTTACATTTTTTTTTAAATGTACAATTATCAAAAATAATTTGCAATTGTATAGGAATAATTAATCTATGACTTTGTTTAAACTTTTTTTTGAGAAATCACAATAATTTTTGGTTGTGTTAAAAAAATAGAGCTTTATTCTATGATTATCAGCTTTTATTTGTTTCAATTGCCTTTGGTTTTAACCAAAGGTCAGATAATATGGTATTTTATTGGCTTTAGCCAAAATAATCAGTATTATGGCTAAAGCCAATAAATATTTAACTTTTAAACCGTTGACTGAAGTCCAATGTCATTAAGTTAAGGATTATATAGCTCTTTTGTAATTAGTTAGGGTTATAAATTTTCCTCTTGGTTTTGGTTTATTCGTAATTCTTGCATAAG
>JAYWGV010000046.1:0-7140 GCA_043778105.1 Bacteroidota bacterium | reverse complement strand
TTTAATTCCTATAATTTTCTCTCATTTTGAATTTAATAATTTTCATCTTTACTGTTTATTTCGTTGCTTTAAAGTGACGCCTAACGTCTCGTGGCTTGCAGAAGTTGGGGATTTGGTTAGCCTTAACTTTCAGTAAATCACTGGCCACAAAAGTACAAAACAATGTGTAAAGTCAAGACCAAAACCCCAATTTTTCCAAACCGCTGTTACCTGCAGTTTTTTCTTTGTTAATATTCTATTTTAAAACCATTACTTTTTAGTGTTAACTTTTTGTTTATTTTCACTTTCACATTTGTTAGTAGAATAATCCCACCTATTTCCATTATCTAAACATTTATCTATTTCAATAAATTGGTTAATTTTAAAAAAAACAAAACATACAGAGCCAATAATTAAAATTGCGACTAAAATTGTCTTTATTTTTTTCATTTTTTTGGCTTTTTGCAACAATTAAACACAAGCAAAATTATTAAAATTATGTTTGTCCAAACTAAATACTTTTCAAATTCTAGACTTTTATCTTTTTTAAAAGTCAATTCTTTTGCGATTTCACCTTCTATGAATTTGGTATTTTGGTTTGCAATTATTTTAAAATTAGTTTTCTTGTTTTCTGTTTCCTCAAGGTAAACTATTTCATTTTTTATGTTTGTAGCAACAACCCAAAATTTTCCTCCATCGCTATCAAGACAAAATTCGGAAGTTTCGTTCGGTTTTAATTCAGCACTATATTCCACATAATTTCCACTTCCATTTCCGTAATCTTCGAAAAATGCAATTCCATATATTTTTAAATTCTGTTTCGTTAAATTTTCTGTTTTGATGTCAATTGGTGTTGAAGCACCAAAACAAGATTTGAACAAAAAATTGAAACTCAAACAAGTAATTCCGATAAAAATTCCAAAATAATGTACTATTTTTAAACTATTATTTTTCTCTTTTGATGAAAAATAAATAATCACTAAAATAATGATATTCAAAAAGATAGAAAAAATTAAAATATTCATTTTCGTCGTTTTTCGGTAAAATTGTAGGTAACGTCTCGTGGCTTGCAGAAGTTGGGGATTTGGTTAGCCTAAACTTCGGGTAAATCACTGACCACAAAAGTATAAAACAATGTGTAAAGTCAAGACCAAAACCCCAATTTTTGCAAACCGCTGTTGTCGGAAGTTTTTATATCCAGTCTAAAAAATCTTGTTTTGTTAATCCTAATATTCTCAATCCATTCTTAATAATAAACTCTGGAACTGGGTCAATGTGCGTTTGAATTGTTATTGGTCTGGATAAATCACTTCTTGACCAATGTTCGTGTCCGCCTTTTGTTCTATTACAAACACAGCCTTTATCCTCCAAAAATTCTCTATATAATTTTAAAGGAATGTTTCTTAAATGTGTTCCAGGCATAAAGTTCTACAATGAAAATTCAACTTCTTGTCTAGAAACTTTATAACTTTTCTGATTTACAATTTCATTATATAATGAGTTTGAAGTAACCATATCGGAATCTTTAGGTGGATTAAATTTTGGTTTGTTTTTTGAGCCTTTGATTGACCAGCCCAACCCTTTTAATACTGCATCTAGAGTTTTTTTATTAGTAGTATATTTAAAAAATTCATCCATTGCTTCAGAAAATGATTTTTTAGCCTCATCCTCAGATGTTCCATAACCACTTAAATCTAATGCTGGCGAATATACTATCGTAATATCGTCTTCAATAAATTCAACCAAAGATAGTCCTATATGATATTTATTATCATTTATTCCTAAATTAGCTCTTAAATGTAGATTACTCATAGTTAATATTTTTAACGCTCAAATTTATTAAATTAAATTGCAAAAATCATAAATATTTTTGAATTTTAACTATAAATTATTTTTTACCAGTTTTTTGGGCAAAATTTCCGACAACGTCTTGTGGCTTGCTGAAGTTCGGGAAAAGTACACACAAATCATTCAGAATTCACTGAACTTTACAAGTACAAAACCAACTTTCCGAAAGCCTAAATCCCGAATTTCAGCAAACCGCTGTTATCGGTTGGTTATTTGTTTTTCTGTTTAAACTGATTTTTTTTTTTAAACAAATGTAGATTTTTTTTTTCTGTTTTTCTCAATTATTTTTCCTCAATATTTTCAATTCAGATTTGCCATTTTTGCTTCCTATTTATGAATTTTTAAAAGAAAATTTGAGCAAAAACCATATTTTACAAAACTTTACAACAAGTTGAATCAATTTTTTTTTGATTTTCTTCTCTCATAATGCGAAACTTGGATAACATATAACGATGCAACAATTATCTGCCATTCTCGTTTCCTATTTATGAATTTTTAATAGAATTTTGAGCAAAAATTAAATTTTAAAATTTTTTCAACAAATTGAATCAATTTATTTTCAATTTTCTTTTCCCACAATGCGAAAGTAGGAAAATTAACAAATATTCAGCAAAATAAAATTAAATAATTTTACTTCTCTTTCGATGTAAAACTTGGAAAACTCAAAATTATGCAACAAAAGTAATTAATAATTTTTCAATTTTTCCTTCCGATAATGTAAAACTTCGAAAACTAAAAACCCTTAAATAATTGAAAAAGTATTCGTAATTAATTACGAAAAAATATGCGAGTAAAATCTCAAAAAACAGAAAATAGTAGCGAAGCCAACTTGATGTTTTACAATTCCAGAATTTACCAAAAGTCTTCGTCGACTTGTTGTCAGAGTAGATTCCACCGGAATCGTGCGAAACTAACCGATAACGTCTCGTGGCTTGCTGAAGTTCGGGAAAAGTGCACACAAATCATTCAGAATTTATAGAACTTTCCAAGTACAAAACCAGCTTTACGAAAGCCAAAACCCCGAATTTCAGCAAACCGCTGTTGTCGGCTGGTCTTCATTTTTTTTTTAAACTTTTCTTTTTTTTACAAATATAGATTTTTTATTTTCAATTTCTACAATATTTTTTTTACCAACATTTGCAATTCAAATATGCCATTTTCGCTTCTAATTATTAATATTGAGCAAAAATAAATTGAGCAAAAACAAAATTTTCCACTAAAACTATGCAACAATTAACTGCCGTTTTCGCTTCCAATTATTGATCTTGAGCAAAAACAAATTGAGCAAAAACAAAATTTCTCACTAAAACTTTGCAACAATAATATGCCATTTTCGCTTCCGATTATATATGTTGAGCAAAATTAAGTTGAGCAAAAACAAAATTTTCTACTAAAACTATGCAACAATTAACTGCTATTTTCGCTTCCTATTATTGATGTTGAGTAAAAGTAAATTTAGAAAATAAAATTTTCAACAAAAAATTTGCAACAATTAACTGCTATTTTCGCCTCAGTTAACTTGAAATTAAGAAAAAACAAAACTTAGAAAAAAATGAAACTTTATTCGTAATTAATTACGAAAATAATTTCTAAAAAATTTTGATTTAAGATTACGAAAAAATAGGAGCGAAGCCAACTTGATGTTCCATAATTCTAGAACTTACCAACAAATAAGTCAACTTTACGCCAGAGTATTTTCCCACGGGGAAAATCACGAGAGCGACTTGCCGACAACGTCTTGTGGCTTGCTGAAGTTGGGGATTTGGTTAGCCTGAACTTTCAGTAAATCACTGAACACAAAAGTACAAAACAATGTATAAAGTCAAGACCAAAACCCCAATTTTTGCAAACCGCTGTTGGCAGAAGATTTATTTTTTTAATACTTTCTGATTTAATACGGAACCATCTTCATTTGTTACTTCAATAAAGTATAGACCTTGATTGAAATTAGAAATATCTATTTTTTGATTTAGGTAAATTTTATCTGTTTTTAGAATTTTACCGGTTATATCAGTCAAGTTATAACTTTCTAAATTTTTTGTGCTGTTAGTGTTTTCTATTATTATATAATCATTTGTTGGGTTTGGATAAATTTTTATGTTTGATTTATTAAATTCCTCAATTTTAAGATTATTTTGTTGATAAAATGTAACAGAAGTGACACCTGTCGAACCAAAAACAACCCTTAATATTGACTTATTTGTGTTTTGTTGATACCAGGTGTATTCTGGAAAAATACCGTCTAATTTTTTAATTCTATATGAATTATTAAACGTATCAAAAGGTGTAACAATAGTACCATATGCATCATATTTTAATGTAAATGGATTAATTGCTGTAGGGTCATTAATTGTCGAATAGCTATCATTTACAGTTAAATCATAAGTAAATGGAAATTCAAACTGCGTTTGCGGATTTGGATTAAAATTAACTAAAATAAGTGCTGAACTTGCAAGACCTAACAATTCTAATTTTGTACTTGTAATATTAAAAAAACCAAATAAATCAGTGTTTGATGTTGTGCTTTTTATGATATAATTAGCGGTTGGAAAGCTTGTCTCAAATGGTGCTGTTGTAACTTGCAAACCTGTACTTATGGCACTTTGAGTAACTGCAATAGCAGAATAATTCCAGATTTGATTTGCTCCATCTTGTCCAGTCGTAAATCCAATTGGGTTAGCAGTAAAACTTGTTACAGTACCAGTATAATCGATATCTGTTGAATTCAGAATTGGCTGTGCTAACATATTTATCGTTAATAATGATGAAAGCAAAAATTTTATGTTTTTCATAATTTAGAGTTGTTTTTTTTTCGAAAACTAAAATAATATTTCACACCGACACCAATGTTTTGGTTCGTGTTGTATTTTGTTGTGTCAAATTTTAAATTTGAAATTGCATTGCCAATTTCAATATTGTTATAATATAAGGTTAGTGCTAAAGATTGCGAACTGTCTTCATCAAGGTCAAAAACAATACCAATTCCCATGCCAAATGAATGAATAGTTTCTTTAAATTCATCAGAATCAATTTTAGAAACACCAGTATTTGCATTATTAATTTTGAAAAGGTCTGCTTTTGCAATTATTTGAGTAATATCATAAGATGGAATTACCTGAAATCTTATAGGAGCCTCAAAATCATTTAATATAAATTTAGGGCAAAAAGATATGTTTTTTGCAGAAACTGTTCTAATTAAATTTTCTTTGAATGTACCATCGGTATTAAAAACATTGCTATCTGGAAGCGTTCCTAAAAAATATCTTAAATTAAGTTCGGGTTTTATATAATGACTGATTTTAAATTCGAGCCCAATATTTACAGAGGCAAAACCACTTTTTTCGAAGGCAATATTTTTATAAATATCTATTCCAGCAGAACCTCTAATAATCTGTGAGTTGGCTTGTAAAGTAATAAAATATATAATCATTAAACTTTTTTTCATCTTATAAAGTTGCAATATTTTTAAAAAAGCATTACCAATTTTTAAAATTGGTAATGCTTGCTAATTTATTTATTGTATATGAATCAATCGTCGTCCTTTCCAATAATTATTATGTAATGCTGAACCATAAAAATCGGCCTTTAAGGCAGTATATGATGTTGCACCATTTAAACCCTGTAAATAATCTCCAACTGAATTTGAATTACTACTAAATGAAATTAAAAAATTAAAATCAAAGTAATGTACAATTGAATTATCATTATTAGCTGTGAAATTTTTCTTTGCAATAATAAATTGTACAGTATTAGAAAATGGCGCTGCATTGACAATTCTGACTTCAAGAATACCTAAATCTTTTTTTGATTGAATTTGCTGTCGAACAGTATAATCTTGAATTGTCGTAATTGCTTTATTTATCAAAGCATCTATAGCAGCATTATAAGCTGTTGCAGAGGAAACTTGTAAATCGTATCCACAAACTGTTATATCTAAAATGTTTTCAGGCGAATTTCTTGGCAAACTAAAGTTAGACGAGCTCGCTGGTATGCTCGGAACTGCCTGACCGTTGATATTATATTTTGTATTGTTAAATTCAAAAAAGGTTGTGCTATTGTTATATTGTGCCTGATTAAAAACTGGAACGTTATAATTATAGTTGAATGCAATATTGTTAATACCCAAAGCTAGTTTTGTTGCATATGATTTTTCCCACCACGAAATTGTGCCTACAACTAAATTAAGATGTTCTCTTTTTTGCAATCGAGTTGATGCTCCAACAGAAGAAAATACAAGAAAATTTTGATTCCAAAAAGTAACGTGAACTCTTCTATTATCGTTGTAATACTCGATGCAAGACTCTGATTGACCAAATATACCTTCAAAAAAACCTTGAGTCTCAATTGTACATGATGAAAAACTTGTTGGATCAAATAGTCCGTTTCCAAAGGTCGTTCCAGTACCTGAACTTGAGCCTCCTGTTCCCAATGTTCCAACACCAGTTCCACCAACACCACCTAAATTACCATCATTAGAGCCACCCCCAGTATAACCGCCGCCGCCACTACTTGAATCACCATCTGGATTATCCGATATTGGTGGGTTTGCCATTCTAAATGTGTTAAGTCCATTTCCTAGGTTTTCATTGATTTCTTGTGGTTTGTTTGTTGCGCTAAAAGTATTTCTATATTGCAGTAAAAGTAATCTCTTTTGTTCAGGAGTTTTACTATTTAGATAATCAATTAATACTTGCTCGTTATCTTTGTCAACAATAAATAACCCTAATTCTGTGTATTGATATAAATTATCTCCAACAATGACTTTTCGTTCCTCATTTAATAAAGATGATAATACAGGATCTTTAATTAAATCATCCTCAAGATCAAGTTCAAAATCTCTTGGATCTCTTGCTCTTAAGCCAAACATAACATTTCTTTTTTGCACCTTTTCTTTTTTGCGAACAACAAATTCCTGTATGGCTGTTTTACTCATACTATTGAATATTGGTGTTAATGGTTTAAACCCATCATTTTGTAATGTTTTTATTTTTTCAATAAATTCATTTTGACCGTTAACATCTTTTTTATAACTGTCAACCAAAAGTCTTAAACTTTGTTCTGATTCTAAAACTACAACATCATTTTCAACAGATATCGCTTCGAAGTTAACATTGTTTTCATCTATTTTATTGTTTTCAAATAAATCTGAACAACCATAACCTAGACCAATCATTAAGGCAAATAAACATAAATATTTTTTCATAATATTATTAATTTCCCATTTTGGAAACGTGGACTACCACAGGACGATAACTTTAGGTACTATTTTAAATTTTTAAGTTTAATGTACCGCCCTTTGAAAATTTAAATAAA
>JAYWGV010000045.1:0-7176 GCA_043778105.1 Bacteroidota bacterium | reverse complement strand
TCTGGACTAATATTAAAAATTACAGGCATAAATGATAATTTCATATCAACCTTTTCAGGTTTAATATTATGTTGAGACCAAACATCAAAATGCTTTTTTGCAATACAAATTAACCTGCCAAAGTTGTCTTTGTCATCATATTGAACAGTAATCTCTTTATTTTCATTCATCTTGAAATATTTTTTACAAAGATATAAAAATTATAATAGTAAACAATGTTGTCAATTTAGTAAACAATGTTTACATTTGCATTAAATAATTTAATTCAAAAAAAATGAAAAAGACAATTTTAGTAGCAGGAGCAACAGGCAACCTTGGTGGTCGCATTGTAAAAGCATTAGTAAAAGAAGGTGCAGAAGTTAAAGCGATAGTTCGTAACGGTAGTGATCCAAAGAAAATTGAAGCATTAGAAAATCTAGGTATTAGTGTAATACCAATAGATATGACTAACATTTCAGAAATTGCGGCAGCTTGTGTTGGCGTTTCTTGTGTAGTATCGGCATTAGCAGGATTAAAAGAGGTAATTGTTGATGGACAAAAAAATCTTTTAGAAGGTGCAATTCAAGCAGGTGTTCCTCGTTTTATTCCTTCTGATTTTTGTACAGATTACACAATAATTCCAAAAGGAGAAAATAGAAACTTTGATTTAAGAAAAGAATTCAAAGAGCATTTGGATAAAAGTCTAATTAAAGCAACTTCTATATTCAACGGATGTTTTACAGACATTTTAAGATACAACACACCATTGTTTGACACAAATAACAAAACCATTGTGTACTATGACGAAAAAATGGACTGGAAAATGGATTTTACTTCAATGGACGATACTGCTGCATTCACTGCATTAGCATCTTTAGATGATGATGCACCAAGAGATTTAAGAATTGCGAGTTTTAGCGTAAGTCCAAATGATTTAGTACAATTAAGCGAGCAACACAAACACCAAAAATTTGAACTTGTAAATGGTGGTTCAATGCAAGGTTTTTCAGCCTACAACAAAAGTCAAAGAGCGGCTAACCCAAAAGGCGAAATGGAATTATACGCCTCTTGGCAACAATCACAATATGTATATAGTATGTTTTTGGCAAATCACTCCAAGCTTGATAATGACAGATATCCAAATTTACATTGGGCTTCTGTTGAAGAAAATATTTAAAAATTAATTTACAAACACAGTTAAATTCATAAATGATAAGTTACAAAAAAATTGACCAATACAACACCGAGAAAACAATTGAAATTGCAGAAAGTTTCAAAAACATAATAGAGAATTTAGGTGAAGATACAAACAGAGAAGGTCTTGAAAAAACGCCAGAAAGAGTTGCCAAAGCATTCCAGTTTTTAACACACGGATATGAATTGGATCCTTTAGAAATTTTGAAATCGGCATTGTTTACAGAAGATCATCAGCAAATGATTGTAGTGAAAAATATCGAAGTCTATTATATGTGTGAACACCATATGCTACCATTTTTCGGAAAAGCACACGTAGCCTATATTCCTAATGGTAAAATAGTTGGATTAAGTAAAATTCCTAGAATTATTGAGGCTTTTGCAAGAAGGTTACAAGTGCAAGAACGGTTGACAGACCAAATTAAAGATTGTATTCAAGAGGCTTTAGAACCACTTGGAGTGGCTGTAGTTATTGAATGCCAACATATGTGTATGCAAATGCGTGGCATTCAAAAACAAAATAGTGTAACCACAACCTCTTCTTTCACAGGAGCATTTGAAAAAGATAAAACTAGAAAAGAATTTATAAGTCTAATTTCCAACAAGTTTAGTTAAAATAATAAAAGTAATTCTAAATAAAAAAAGATGAGCAATAAAAACAACAAATTCTTAAATGAATTTTCAGATGAGGAACTAATTAAAAAATTCCCAGGGTTTACGAATAAGTATGAAACAGTAAATGGAATTCAATTACATTATGTTGAAGGTGGGAGCGGCGCACCTTTATTATGCCTACCAGGTTGGCCCCAAACGTGGTACTCATTTCATACAATTGCCCCAGAACTTTCAAAAAAATTCAAAGTAATCATTGTAGATATTAGAGGAATGGGAAGTTCTGATAAACCTGAATCTGGTTACGATAAAAAAAATATGGCAAAAGATATTTATGAACTAATTCAAAAAATAGGATTAGAAAAAGTTTCTTTATTAGGTCACGATATTGGTGGAATGGTGGCTACTAGTTTTGCATTTAATTATCCTGAATCTATTGAAAAATTGATACTTATGGATGGTTCTCATCCGAGTGAAGGAATGATGCAAATGCCTTTGATGCCTGCCATTGGGTACTTTTAATGAAAAAATGGATGGTAATTATCCGTATGCTTGGTGGATGGGTTTTAATCAAGTTAAAGGTTTACCAGAAAAACTTTTGGAAGGAAGATTTCAATACCTGCTTGATTGGCTTTTTAATTATGTGATGCTAGATGATAGTAAAATGACCACTTTTGAAAGAGAATTGTACGCAGCTGTTTATAACGATACCGAAAGTATTCGTGCTTCAAATGCTTGGTACCAAACTTTCACACAAGATATAGAAGATTCAAAAGTGTACAATCAACTTACAATGCCTGTATTAGGAATAGGTAGTTACATAAGTTACAATTATATGAAAATGGGATTGCCTTATATTGCCAAAGATCTTTCAGTTGTTGGTATTTTGGATAGTGGTCACTATATGAATGAGGAGAAACCAGAAACCATGATCGAAATGGTTTTAAATTTCTTGAAATAAATAGTAATTAAAATTTATCTCTTAAATGGAAGTTTTGGTATTTAAAACTAATGTAACAACAAAAAAAGAAATTATTGCAATTAGTCAATTATTAGACAACACATTAGGTAGTGGTTGTTGGAATTTTGATTTAGAAGATGTTGATAATATTTTTAGAGTTGAAACTGACAATAATAAAGCTTCAGAAATAATTTTATATTTTAATTTATGCGGTTTTCTTTGTGAAGAATTGCAATAAAAAAAACCACACTTTTTAGATAAATCCAATGTCAAATGAGTGTGGTTTTTATCATTAAAATTGTTTGGCAATTCTATTAAAGAAAAACCAATATTTCTTTTTTAGACGTTTGGGCTACTTTAATTAATATTATATTTGATTTTTATAACTTTGTCAAATGGAAAAATCAGAAACACTCGAACAATTTTATTTGACAAAAGTAAAAGGAATTCCCGAAAATTTAAAAAAAGAGATTGGGCATTTTAATGTTTTTAAGCTGGATGATTTTGTTTGTAAAAAAGCTAAACCTATTCCTTATAGCCGAAAAGATTTTTATAAAATTAGTTTGATAATTGGAAAAAATAAAGTGCATTATGCCGACAAAGTAATTACTATTGAAGAACAAGCTTTATTATTTGCCAATCCACAAATCCCATATAATTGGATCAAATAGACGAAATACAAACAGGTTATTTTTGTATTTTTACTGAGGCTTTTTTCAATCAGTTTGGAAATCTAAAAGACTATCCTCTATTTCAACCAGGAGGAAATCCAATTATCTCTATATCTAAAGAAGAAGCCGAATTGTTTAAGAAATTATTCGTAAGAATGTTTGAAGAGATCAATTCTGATTATACTTTTAAATATGATGCGATAAGAAACCTTGTTTTTGATGTTATTCATTCTGCTCTAAAAACGCAACCAATTGCAACTTCTTTATATAATAAATCGAATGCTGTCGTTAGAGTTTCTTCACTTTTTATGGAATTATTAGAACGTCAATTTCCTATCGAATCAATAGCACAACAAATTACTTTTAGGTCACCATCAGCATTTGCAAATCAATTAAATATTCACGTAAATCACTTAAATAAAGCATTAAAAGAAACAACAGGCAAAACTACATCGCAAATTATTACTGAAAGAATTACGCAAGAAGCAAAAATTTTACTCAAACAAACCAATTGGAATATTAATGAAATCGCTTCGTGTTTGGACTTTGAAGAGTTATCTCATTTTATAAACTTTTTCAAAAAAGAGGTTCAACTTTCTCCGAAAGCTTACAGAATTACATAAATATTTGATTTTTGTAACTTATGATTTGATTTATTCAATTCTATCAACTTGCTCCAGCAATACCTTTGTACCATAATTAAAAACATAAAAAATATGGAAAATAGCAAAGTTTGGTTTATCACTGGTGCTTCTAAAGGACTTGGATTAACATTAGCAAAAAAATTACTGGCACAAGGATATTCAGTAGCTGCAACATCTAGGAATAAAGAAGCATTGATTGAAGCTATCGGAAATGCGTCTTTAAATTTTCTACCCTTAGAAATGGATTTGGTCAATGAAAAAAGTATCAAAAATGCAATTGAAGTAGCAATCAATCATTTTAAAACAATAGATGTTGTAGTAAATAATGCTGGTTATGGTCAGATTGGGACATTGGAAGAATTAACAGACGAAGAATCAAGAAAAAATTATGATGTAAACGTATTTGGATTATTAAATGTGTTAAGAAATACGATGCCATATTTACGTGCTAATAAATCAGGTCACATTTTCAATATTGCATCGGTTGGTGGCTATTATGGTGGTTTTGCAGGTTGGGGAATCTATTGTTCCACTAAATTTGCTGTTGCAGGATTAACAGAAGCTTTAGCAGCAGAAGTAAAATCTTTTGGAGTAAAAGTAACTTTAGTTTACCCAGGTTATTTCCGAACCAATTTCCTTTCGGAAGAATCTATCATAATTCCTAAAAGTCCCATTGATGAATATGAAGAAGCCAGACAATCACAAATTTTACATCAAAATCAAATCAACGGAAATCAACCAAATGATCCTGAAAAAGCAGCTGATGCATTTATTCAAATGGCAAAAGAAGAAAATCCAGCATTGCATTTATTTCTAGGTGCTGATGCGCTAGAAATGGTAGAACAGAAAATCAATATTATCAAAGTAGAGGTTGAAAAATGGAAATCTACCAGTTTATCAACAGCTTTTATAAACTAATAGAAATCAATTTGAATTTAAAATTAGACTTTTCAGGTGTTGCAGTTTTCCTTTTAACGATAGTATTTTTTTCCTCTAAAGATGCTATAAACAATAGTCAAAAAATGGATAATGAAAATAAATATGTAGGAATGTGGGTTACTAAAGATGGCTATATCAGGCACGAATTATTACCAAATAATCGATATGATGAAGCTCGCGGAAATCGTAAAAGTGCATATCAAGGCGACTACAAAATTACTGGAGATCATATTGATTATAAAGATGATACTGGTTTTGTTGCTGATGGGGATTTCAAGAATGATATTTTATTCCACGCAGGTATGATATTGTACAGGGAGAAAGTGCAATAATTTTTTCATCATTTTCTTGATTGTAGAATTCATTTTATAAAAAACTTTTTGCCAAATGACAAATTTCGTAAAAACATCTTTCACTAACTTGCAACTATGAAAAATTTTATAGACTACATCTTACAGTTTGGAAATTTAAACCAACAACAAATTGACTTAATTTCAAAAAAAGCAACTGAATTAAATCTGAATAAAGATGATTATTTTCTAGAAGCAGGAAAAGTTTCCAAACAGTTTGGCTTTATTATAGATGGAATTACACGAGTTTCATATTACAACAACAAAGGAGAAGAAATAACAAAATACTTCATCGAAGAAAATAATATTTTAGTCGATTTAGAAAGTTTTGAAAACGAACTTCCTTCCATTGCATACGTTCAAGCCATAACCGATTGTAAAATGATTGTTTTTTCGAAAAAAAATTGGCAAGAACTGCTCAATACAATTGTAGGCTTTGATACCATTGTGTATAAAATTATTTCAAAAGCATTGCTACAAAAAATAGAAAGAAGAAGTTCTATAGTTTCAGAAGATGGAACTACACGATACTTGGCTTTTTTAGAAACCTATCCCAATCTTGCCAACCGTATTCCGCTATCGTACTTGGCTTCCTATTTAGGTATGACGCAATCTTCGTTAAGCAGAATTAGAAAAAATATTCGATAAATTGCTTTTTGCCAAATGGCAAATAATTTCATTTTTATTCGATGCAACTTTGCAGTATTAATTTAAAAAGTATAAAAATGAAAACCGTATTAATTACAGGAGCAAACAGAAGCATTGGTTTAGAAACAGCCAGACAGCTTTCAAAAAAAGGACTATTTGTTTATTTAGGAACTCGTGACCTTCAAAAAGGCGAAGCAGTTGTAAAAGAATTAAACGAAAATGGATTCGAAAATATCAAAGCCATTCAAATTGATGTTACTAATCTCCATACTATTGTAGCTGCCAAAAACACAATTGAAAGTGCACAAGGCAAACTCGATATTTTAATAAACAACGCAGGAATTAGCGGAGGTTTTCCACAATCAGCAATCTATACTGATATCGCTATTTTTAAAGAAGTCTATGATATTAATGTGTTTGGGCTAATTCAAGTAACTCAAATTTTTATGGATTTATTAAAAAAATCTGATCAACCACGAATTACCAATTTAACTTCTGGTTTGGGTTCGCTGACATTACATAATGATCCAACTTGGCAATATTATGCTGTAAAAGCAGCTATTTATAACTCATCAAAAGCAGCGCTAAATATGTATACCATCACTTTGGCTTATGAATTACGAGAAACTAATTTCAAAGTCAATGTTATAGATCCCGGTTTTACTGCTACCGATTTTAATCATCATACTGGACCAGGAACTGTAGAAAGTGCAGCAGCATTTGTAGTAAAACATACTTTAACTGATGATAATGCACCAACAGGAAAATATTTTAGCAACGATATTAAAGATGGAACTGAAATAAGTCCTTGGTAAAATAAATATTCATTTTGGATACAACTAACTTCATTTTGGAAACTTTAAGATTTTTGATACTGCGCACCTTTGTACTTCACAAATAACAATAAAAATGAAATACAAAATTTTAGGCAACACAGGATTAAAAGTATCAGCACTTTGTTTAGGAACAATGAATTACGGTGGAAAAGGGTTTTTTGGTTATATGGGAAATTTAGACCAAAACGAAGTCGACGAACAAATTAGAACCGTAACCGAAGCTGGTGTGAATTTTATTGATACTGCCAATATTTATTCTGAAGGATTGTCAGAGGAAATGATTGGGCACGCCATAAAAAATCTTTCTTTGAATAGAGAAGATTTAGTTTTAGCAACAAAGGT
>JAYWGV010000044.1:0-36095 GCA_043778105.1 Bacteroidota bacterium | reverse complement strand
TTTTTTCAAATGGCTGCAAAATTGTCTTTTTGCCCCATATTTCAGATTTTTTTAATTCCATAGCGATGCTATGCAATTAAAAAAGTCTAAAATCTGAACCAAAAATCCTAATTTTTCGCTTCAATCAAAAAAGTTTAAACCACTTCATTAAAAATAAGAAGTGATTTAAAAAGAACCAAAAATTTCGAACTTTATTAATCGGCAATAAAGACTATTTTAAAAATTCTGTTTATTTTATTAAATAATGAAAAGTAAAATTTGTAATATTTGTAAAACAGAAGAAATTGTAATGTTTCGAATTCAAATTCAAGTGGGAAAAAATTGGATTTTTGTATGTAAACCGTGTTGCGAAAAATCTCAAAAACTAGAGAATTATAAATATGGTGGCACTTGGAAAGGCAATCGTCATTAAATAATTAAAAAACACAAAAATATAATGAATCAAAACATTGATAATTTATTCAAAATTGCTAATAAAAAATCCAGAAAAATTATTGGATTAATGTCTGGAACTTCGCTTGATGGTCTTGATGTTGCACTTTGCGAAATATCAAATTCTGGAGAAAAAACTAAAGTCGATTTACTAAATTTTGAAACTATTGATTACAACGAAGATTTCAAAACCGAAATAAGAAAAGTATTTGCTAAAAAAGAAATCGATTTTCAACATTTGGCATTACTAAATGAATATATCGGGAATATTCATGCCGAAATGATTTTAGATTGCATCAAAAAATGGAATATTTCTGAAATCGATGTCGATTTAATTGCTTCTCACGGACAAACGGTTATGCATGCGCCAAAAATTTTACACCAGCTAGATAAATTCCCGAATGCAACTTTGCAAATTGGCGATGGCGACCATATTGCCGTAAAAACTGGAATTATTACAATTTCTGATTTTCGTCAAAAACATCTTGCTGCTGGTGGCGAAGGTGCACCATTAGCGGTTTACGGCGATTATTTTATTTTTGGAGAGAAAGGTGAAAATAGAATATTATTGAACATTGGTGGCATTGCCAATTTTACTTTTCTGCCAAAAAATTTAAATCCCGAACATGTTTTCGTAACCGATACAGGAACTGGAAATACATTATTAGATGCATTTACAAGACATTATTTTCCTGATTTATCTTATGATAAAAATGCCGAAATTTCTAAATCTGGTACGATAAATCAAAAATTATTGGTCGAATTAAAAAACAATGATTTTTTCAAAAAAAGTTTTCCAAAAACAACTGGACCAGAATTATTTAGCAAAGAATATGTATTCCAAGCCTTAAAATCGTTAAGTTTAGAAAACATAAATGCAAATGATTTATTAGCGACTTTAACACAATTTAGTGCCGAAACTATTGTCGAAGCAATAAATTTTGCCATTCAAAAATCAGAAAATCCAAATGATGAGTTTGTAATTTACATGTCTGGCGGCGGCATGCACAACCCGTTATTGGTTGATAGTTTGCAGCAATTATTGCCTTATAATTTTAAAAAAACCGATGATTTAGGAATTGCTGGCGATGCAAAAGAAGCCGTTTTATTTGCTATTTTAGCCAACGAAAACGTTGCTGGCGGAAAATCTGATTTTGGAACTAGAAAAGGAATTCCATCAGTATCATTAGGCAAAATTTCTTTTCCAACATAAAATTAATATGCTAAAAACAATTATTTATATTGCTATAGGCGGCGCATTTGGTAGTGTTCTAAGGTTTTTTATGGCTATTTTTATAAATAAATATTGGTCAAGCAGTTTTCCGACGGCTACATTTTTAACAAATATTGTCGGTTGTTTTTTAATCGGTTTATTTATCGGATTTCTAGAAAAAAATAATTTGAACGATTCTAATTTAAAATGGATTTTAATCACGGGTTTTTGCGGCGGATTTACTACTTTTTCGACTTTTGGTTATGAAAATTTGACATTATTCCAAAATCAAAATACTTTTCTTGCATTTTTATACATTGGTTCAAGTATTTTTATTGGTATAATGGCGGTTTGGTTTGGACTTTTTATGAATAAATTAGTATAAATTATTCAAGAAAAATGTATTTTCGCAAACTATGAATGAAATCGAAATTTTAGCAATTCAAGAACTACTTGCAACACCAAAACAAGTTGTAATAATTCCTCACCGAAGTCCAGATGGCGATGCAATGGGCTCAACACTAGCATTGTATCATTTTTTATTGAAGTTGAATCACAACGTTACTGTTATTGCACCAAATGATTTTCCTGAATTTTTAGTTTGGATGCCTGGATCAGAAAAAGTCTTAGTTTTTGAAAATGACACTCAAAATACCACTTTAATACTCGAAAAATCTGATATTATTTTCACATTAGATTTTAATGCTTTGCACCGAACTGGCGAAAAAATGGAAGCAGTTTTGAAACAACTTCAAACAGTTTTTATAATGATTGATCACCATCAATCGCCCGATTCTTATGCTGATTTTACCTATTCTGACACCAATTTTGGTTCAACTTGCGAAATGATTTACAATTTTATCGAGCAATTAAATCAAAAACAATTAATTGATAAAACGATTGCAACTTGCATTTACACAGGAATTTTAACCGATTCAGGCGGATTCAAATATCCAAAAACAACTGGACGAACACATCGAATTGTTGCCGAATTAATTGATTTAGGTGTCGAAAATACCGAAATTCCAAATCTTTTATTCGATAATAATTCATTCTCAAGACTACAGCTTTTGGGTCGAGCAATGAACAACATGAAAGTTTTTCCGGAGTTTAAAACCGCTTACACATCTATTTCGCAAAAAGAATTAAATGAGTTTAATTATGAAAAAGGCGATACCGAAGGATTTGTAAATTATGGTTTATCAATAAAAGGTATTATTTTTGCAGCAATATTTATTGAACATACCGACGAAAAAATCATAAAAATTTCTTTTCGATCTCAAGGCGATTTTGATGTAAATCAGTTTGCAAGAGAACACTTTTCGGGTGGCGGACATATTAATGCAGCTGGCGGAAAGTCCAATAAATCACTGTCAGAAACAATAGAAAAATTTGAATCAATTGTGTGCCAAATGAATTTAAAACATCAATAATGAAATTTTTATTTTTAATATTTACTATCGTTTTTTTCGCAAGTTGTTCGCAACAGCAAGCTAGAAAACCAATTTCGCATTCCGAAGGAAGTTTCATGAAAGAATCGGCCGAACGCAATAAAAAATTGGTTGCGGGCGAAGAAAAAGTTATAGATTCAATTATTAAAAGCAATCCAACAATTAAATATTTTGCTTCTAAAAAAGGATATTGGTACACTTATGTTTCTAAAAATGAAATAGATACCTTAAAACCAAAACGCGGTGATATTGCTTATTTTGAATATGATGTCAAAGATATTAAAGGCAATGTTATTTATACTAAAGAAGAACTTAAACCACAAATTTATGCTGTCGATAAACAAAATATAATGTCAGGTTTGCGAGACGGAATTAAATTAATGAAAAAAAACGAAACCGTTAGATTTTTGTTTACATCGAACAACGGTTATGGCTATCATGGTGATAATGATAAAATTACAACCAACGAATCATTAATTTGCACCGTAACTTTAAACGATTTTAAATCTGCTGCTGCAAATAATGAAATTACAAAACCAAAAACGCCAGTTAAAAAACCAGTTGTTGAAGTAGAATAAACAATAAATAGTAATCCAAAAACGAAGTAAAACCAGAATAATTATTTAAAAATGAAGAGAATATTAATTTTATTATTAGCATTAACAATTTTTTCTTGCGACAAGCACAAAGATTTGAAAGATGGTTTATATGCAGAAATCAAAACCAACAAAGGCACAATTTTATTACAACTCGAAATGGATAAAGCACCAGTCACAGTTGCCAATTTCGTTTCGCTAGCCGAAGGTAAAAACAAGTTCGTAACCAATGAAAGTTTAAAAGGAAAACCATTTTTCAACGGATTGCAGTTTCATCGTGTTCTTGCAGATTTCATGATTCAAGGTGGCGATCCTGACGGAAATGGTTCTGGTGGAGCAGGTTACAATTTTAAAGATGAATTTACAGATTTGAAACACGACAAACCAGGCGTTTTATCGATGGCGAATTCCGGACCAACAACCAACAGTTCTCAGTTTTTTATAACACATCTTGCAACGCCATGGCTAGACGGAAAACATACTGTTTTTGGTCATGTTATCGAAAAAGGAATGGATGTTGTTAATAAAATTCAACAAGGCGATCTAATAAAAACTATAACAATTGTAAGAAAAGGCGATGCGGCAAAAAAATTCGATGCAGTAAAAATTTTCACAGATTATTTTTCTAACAAAGCCGAAAACGATGCTAAACAAGCTATGACTGATGCCGAAAATATGAAAATTAATGCCGAAAAATTCAAAGCTGTCGAAGACGCAAACGTTACCGAATTTGCTAAATTAAAATCAGAATCGACCAAATTACCATCGGGTTTACAAATGAAATTCTTAACAAAAGGAACAGGAAAAAAACCAGAAAATGGCGCAAATGTTTTTGTTCATTATGCTGGATTTTTAGAAAACGGCAAATTATTTGACAGTAGTATTGAAGATATTGCAAGAAAATTCGGAAAGTTTGACCAAAATCGTGCTGATGCAAAACAATATACACCACTGCCTTGCTCGGCTGGAAATTATCAATTTATTCCCGGATTTAATGAAGGTTTATCTAAAATGAATATCGGCGACAAAGTTATGTTGTTCATTCCAAACAATTTAGCTTATGGCGAAGCTGGTGCTGGCGACGCTATTCCTCCAAATGCAAATATCATTTTTCAAGTCGAATTACTAGATAAAATTTAATTTAGCCTTTTAGATTCTAGACTTTTAGACTTTAGATGTTTAGATTCTAGACTTAATGATTTTAGATATAAAAAATATATTTTACAAAAACACTTTATACAATTTTTACTCAATTATTAAATCAATTTTTACAATGAAAAACAAAATTTTATTATTATTACTAATAGGAATGACGAGTGTTTTTGCTCAGAAAGGCAAAAAAGCTATAGTTAAAGCAAAAGCTCCAATTGCAACTAAAAAAGTTGCAGTTAAACCAATTGATAATCCAAATGTTGGCGTTTTTGCTAATTTCGAAACATCTAAAGGAAACATTGTTTTGCAATTAGAATACAAAAAAACACCTATCACAGTTGCGAATTTCGTTTCGTTAATCGAAGGAAAAAACAGTTTTATTACTGACGAAAAACTAAAAAATAAACCTTTCTATGATGGATTAAAATTTCACAGAGTTATAAAAGATTTTATGGTTCAAGGTGGCGATCCAGCAGGAAACGGTTCTGGTGGAGCAGGTTACAGCTTTAAAGACGAGTTTGTGCCAGATTTAAAACACGACAAAGGCGGCATTTTGTCAATGGCCAATTCTGGACCAGCAACGAACAGTTCGCAGTTTTTTATTACGCACAAAGAAACACCTTGGTTAGATGGCAAACACACTGTTTTTGGTCATGTTGTTTCTGGAATGGATGTAGTTAATGCAATTGTTCAAGATGACATTATTAAAAAAGTAACGATTTCTAGAAAAGGTGCCGATGCAATGAAATTTGATGCCGTAAAAACATTCTCGACTTACTTTGCAACCAAAGGAAACGAAGACAAAGTCAATGCCGAAGCCAAAGCAGCTCAAGAAAAAATGCAAGCTGAGGCACGAGCTAAACAAGCAATTGTCGATGCCGAAGCTAAAAAAGTTTATGTTGCAAAATATGGTTCAGTAATGGCAGAAAAAGTTGCCTATTTAAACGGAATTCGTTCTACTGCAACCAAAACTGCATCAGGTTTAGAATATAAAGTTATTCAAGCTGGAAAAGGAGTGAAGCCAGTCGAAAATGCTAATGTTTTTATTCATTATGCTGGTTATCTTGAAGATGGAAGCTTGTTCGACAGCAGTTATGAAGAAGTTAATAAAACATTTGGAAAATATGACGAAAACCGTGCTAAAGGTAATGGATATGCGCCATTTCCTTTTCAATATGGAAAAAAAGAAGGCTTGATTCCAGGTTTTATCGAAGGTTTAAATAATATGAATCTTAATGACAAAGCGATTTTGTTTATTCCAGCAGCTTTAGGTTATGGTGCTCGTGGCGCAGGAAACGTTATTCCACCAAATTCAAATATTATTTTTCAAGTTGAAATGTTAGAAGTGAATCCTAATGCTCCTGCAACTACAACGGAAATCAAAAAGTAAAATTATTTTTCATATAAAAAAAGGCGCAAAAAAATTAAATTTTTGCGCTTTTTTTATTCTAAAACTTCCAATCGAATTCATCGTTTTTAATTATACAACCCAATTCAACTTTTACAATTTCATTAAATTCAGCAACTAAAATTAACCAATTCTCTTCGTTGAAATAATTTTCTGCCAAATCAAAATCTTCTTTTTCCCAAGATTTATATTCGATTAAATCCTTTTTTATAGTTTCAGGATTTTGACCAATTATTTTTTTATCATTTAATGTTAAATCTTGATTCGCCGAAATGATATAACCCAAACGAAAATCCTCATCTTCATAGAAATTAAGTTGTAATTTTAATGAATTATAAATGTAAATAATATTATCATCTTCATCTTCGAATTGTTTGTCAGGTTTGCCGTAAATTGCCAAAACATCTTTTTGTTCCATTCCGAAAAATAATTTATCGATGCCATTTTTAGGATTTATTATCATATTTTCAAAAATTAAATTAACTTTTATAAAATTTTATTTGCAAAGGTATTAAAATTTTAACAATTCTAGAATTGGATTTTATCAAATAATTCAACTTCTTATTATTTAAAATTAAAAAATAGGATCTAAACTATATCGATTTCGTATTTAAAAAGTAATTTCTTCAAGTAAAATTGTTTTTATTTAATTTGATAAACATTATATTTACAACTTATTAAACGAATAAAATGGCGATTCACAGGTTGTATGTTGATGAATTCGAATCAATTAGCTATTCATTAATTGCAATTCATACCAATCTTGAAGATTTTCGATTGGCTTATTTTGTGAATCAATTTTTGAGTTTAAAATTAAAAAAGAATCAAAATGATATTTTAATTAAAGTGCCAGAAGGCGAAACGCATTTTGCAAATTTTGTATTTGATGATTTAAAAAATGATGTTTCATGGAATTTATTTCAAAATAAAAATCATGTTTTAGTCAATCAATCTATTAATAATTTTGATTTGTTTTCAAATGCTAATATCGAAACTTCTAAAAAAGTTTATATGTTACCTGAATTTAAAAAAGTCGATTATTTTATAAAAATTGACCATCAAGACGATATTAATGAAATTGAAATCATCAATAATTTAAATAAAATCGACCGAATTACAACAGTTTATTCAATAGAAATAAGTAAAATAAAAAATAAAAATAATTTAATTTTTTAAAAAAAATGCCAACTAATAAAAAAACTAAAATTGTTGCGACACTTGGACCAGCTTGTAGCACCAGAGAAGTATTAAAAAATATGATTGACGCTGGAGTTAACGTTTTTAGAGTCAATTTTTCTCACGCCGATTACGCAGATGTCAAAGAAAGAATCGAAATGATTCGCAGTTTGAACGATGAGTTTGGCTATACAACCGCAATTCTTGGCGATTTGCAAGGACCAAAACTTCGTGTTGGCGTTATGAAAGAAGACGTTGTTGTAAATCCAGGAGACATGATAACTTTTCAAACTTCCGAAGATGTTCCTGGAACTGCGGAAAGAGTTTATATGAATTATAAAGAATTTCCAAGAGATGTAAATCCAGGCGAAAAAATCTTGCTCGATGACGGAAAATTAATGTTCGAAGCAATCGAAACCAATCGCACAACCGAAGTTTTATGTAAAGTTATTCAAGGCGGACCATTAAAATCTAAAAAAGGCGTCAACTTGCCAAATACTAAAGTGTCACTTCCAGCATTAACCAAAAAAGACATTAAAGATGCTATTTTTGCAATCGAAATGAAAGTCGATTGGATTGCACTTTCATTCGTTCGAACTGCCGAAGATTTAATGGAATTGCAGGCACTTATTGCAGAACATTCAGATCATAAAATTCCGATTATTGCCAAAATTGAAAAACCAGAAGGCGTTGCCAACATTGATAAAATTGTTGCTTATTGCGATGGATTAATGGTTGCTCGTGGCGATTTGGGCGTTGAAGTTCCTGCACACGAAGTTCCGTTGATTCAGAAAAAATTGGTTAATCGTGCCAAAACGGCTAGAATTCCAGTAATTATCGCTACGCAAATGATGGAAACGATGATTACAAGCATGACACCAACTCGTGCTGAGGTAAATGACGTAGCCAATTCGGTTATGGATGGTGCCGATGCTGTCATGCTTTCGGGAGAAACTTCGGTTGGAAATTATCCTGTTCAAGTTATTGAGCAAATGACTCAAATCATCGAAGCTGTCGAAGATTCGCCGTTAATTCAAGTGCCACAAAACACGCCACAAGTTCGAACGACGCGTTTTATTACCAAAACAATTTGTCATCATGCAGCGATGATGGCCAATGTTATCAAGGCGAAAGCAATTTGCACTTTGACGAATAGTGGTTATACTGCTTTTCAGATTTCGGCTTGGCGACCATCAGCTCATATTTTGGTTTTTACTTCAAATAAAAGAATTTTAACACAACTCAATTTGCTTTGGGGTGTTAAATCTTATTTCTACGACAAATCGGTTAGTACTGATGAAACCGTAACCGATATTAACAACATTTCTAAAGAAAAAGGATATGTCGAAAAAGGAGATTTCTTGATAAATCTTGCTGCAATGCCAATTATCGATAAAGGAATGGTTAACACTTTAAGAGTTTCGGAAATTGAATAAAACAAATAGAATTCAAATATATAAGCCAGCTTTTAAAGTTGGCTTTTTTTATTTCAAAAATCAAACTTCAATTGCACAACGATGCTTTTTTTTATTTCGGTATTAAGGTTGCTCAATGAAATTCCGAGTAGTCTAACCGAGTTTTTGGGTTTTTCTTGAAACAATAATTCTTTTACAGTTTCAAATAATAAACTTTTATCAGAAATAAAATAAGGCAATGTTTTGCTTCTTGTTTGTTGTGTAAAATCGCTGTATTTTATTTTTAAAGTAATAGTTTTTCCTGCGATTTTATGTTTTTTTAGCCTTCTTTCTAGTTCGTTGGCAATAGTTTTGAGTTTTTCTAACATAAAAATTTCTGATGTTAGATTGATGTCAAATGTGTGTTCTGCAGCGACCGATTTAGCTATTCTATCCGATTTTACTTCACTATTGTGAATGCCACGCACAACGTTAAAATAAAAAGTTCCTGATTTTCCGAAATGTTTTTCTAGAAATTCTTGTGTTTTAGATTTTAAATCCAAACCAGTAAAAATGCCTAGTTGATACATTTTTTCGGTTGTAACTTTGCCAACTCCATAAAATTTCCGAATTGGCAAAGCCTCAAGAAACGCTTCGACTTCATCAGGATTTACTGTTTTTTGACCATTTGGTTTATTAAAATCCGAGGCTATTTTGGCTACAAATTTATTAACAGAAATTCCAGCTGAAGCCGATAATCCAGTTTCATTCAAAATTCTCAATCTAATTTCTTGCGCAATTAATGAAGCACTTGGATTTCCTTTTTTATTATTTGTCACATCTAAATAGGCTTCGTCTAGCGATAATGGTTCGACTAAATCGGTATAATCATTAAAAATTTTTCTGATTTGTTGACTTATTTCTTTGTATCGATCAAATCTTGGAGAAACAAATATAATTTCTGGACAATATTTTTTTGCTAAAACACCCGAAATTGCGCTTCGAACTCCAAATTTTCTTGCTTCGTAACTTGCGGCACAAACTACGCCACGATTTTCATTGCCACCAACCGCTAGTGGTTTTCCTCGCAAAGCTGGATTGTCCAATTGCTCGACCGATGCATAAAAAGCATCCATATCGACATGGATAATTTTGCGAATTGTTGGTTGGTCTTGCATATTGCAAAATTATGATTTTAGAAACAACTTTTTATTACTAGCGTGACTTTTTTGCCATCTCGTCCCGAAAGACGAGACAAAGGCACAAAGTATTTATTTATATGCATAAATGATATTATATGCTGACTTAGAGCCTTAGTGCCTTTGTGGCTAATAATCTGCAATTCTAAAGTTATATTATTTGTTTGTATCTTTTTAATTATATTTGATACCAAATAATTTTATAAATAAAAATGATAGAAATAGAAAGAAAATTTCTGGTTTTAAATGATGATTTCAAGAAAGAAGCATTTGCTAAAAACGAAATTGCTCAAGGTTACATATCGACAAATCCTGAAAGAACAGTTAGAGTTAGAATCAAAGGTAATAATGGTTATTTGACCATAAAAGGTTCAGGAAATGAAACTGGAATGTCAAGATTTGAATGGGAAAAACAAATTGATGTTGAAGAAGCTAAAGAATTAATGAAACTATGCGAAAAAGGAGCAATTTCTAAAACAAGATTCGAAATAGAAGTTGGCAAACACATTTACGAAGTCGACGAGTTTTATGAAGAAAACCAAGGATTAATCATTGCAGAAATCGAACTAAAATCAGAAACCGAAATTTTCGAAAAACCAAATTGGTTAGGAAAAGAGGTTACTAATGATGAGAAATATTATAACGCTTATTTAAGTAAAAACCCTTATAAAAATTGGAATATTTAATTCAAAAACCATGTAAATATTAAAAATCTTATTAGTTTAAAGTCTTTCGGTCTATAATCTAAAAATCTTAAATCGTAAATCTCAAAGTCTAACGTCTTAAAGTCTAGCGTCTCCAAGACTAAAGTCTAAAGTCTCTAAGTCTAAAGTCTCAAAAAAACTACTTCTGCAAAATTTCTATTGTAACAATTACAGCTCCATCGCCTTTGCGCAAAGCTATTTCTCGAAAAGCGCGACTTGATAAATCGAGTTCACGACCTTTTACAAATGGTCCGCGATCGACAACATCTACATAGACGGTTTTGCCGTTTTTCTCGTTGGTAACTTTGAGTTTGGTTCCAAATGGCAATTTTTTATGTGCTGCCATATATTTATTATTATAAAAAATGACACCGCTTGCAGATTTTCTTCCAGAAAATTTTTCGGCGTAATAACTTGCGTGTGCATTGGTCTTAAAAGGTTTGTATTTTCCTTTAGGAACGACAACTGTGTCGACAGGTGTTTCAGGTTCTGCAACAATTGCTTTAGCTTGTTTAATAGAATCTTTTTTGGTTATAATTTTCGTTAAATTTTCTTTAATTGCTGTTTCTTTCTCGAGATTTTTGGCTGGAATAATCTGGCAATTTGCTAAACCAATAATTGATAGAAGAAATATAAACGATATGATTTTTTTCATTTTTTTGATTTTGGATTATTCTATAATTAATTTTAGATATTAATCAAAGACTTCGACTGCGCTCAGTTGGACAAAACCTTGCAAGAATAAAATTTAAGCCCACAATTTCCAAGGAATTCTACTCAAAATCAATAACAATCCAATTGAATAGAAAAAAGCAATCGATTTGAACTTTGCATCGCTTGTTAAACCTTTTTTGTGTTTTGACCAACCAACTGTTATCAATGCTATTGCGATTAAATTAATTAAAGGATGTTCTAATGAAGTCATTCTAACTAATTTGTCGGACATTTCGCCCAATGAAGCAAACCCAAGCTGAGAAACGAAATATAATATTAAACCAACTAACAATTGAATGTGTACAGCAACCATTCCAAACATTGAAATTTTACGGTCTAAAGGTTTGAATTCTCTTTTAGAAAATTTGCCGATTAATGCATTTACAACTGCTATAACCAATAATAAAAGTGCCAAATAAGCCCAGCCTGAATGAAATTTTTGTAAAAAATAATACATAGTTTGTTTTTTTGTTTCTAACAAATATAGAAAATTATTTGACATAAAAAAACCCAAATTGTTAGTTTGGGTTTTATAAAAAATTTATTTAGTTTACAAAACTGGTTGTAAAACTCTACTTATTGTATGAATTACGCCATTTGTTGCTTGAATATTCACAATACGCAATAAACTTGCGGGAGTTGTAGGTGTAATTGCAGGATTTTCGGTTATTTTCAAACTGTTTCTTTCGATTTTAAATTGTTGATTTGTCAAATCTGCATTTTGTGCCAAGGTATTTATTGTTACATTAGAGCTTGACCAAGATGTAGCACTTGAAGCAGTTAAATTTCCTTGTATAGGATTGGCTGGTGGAGGTGGTGAATTCAAAATGCCGACATGATACAATAAAACTTTAGTGAAATTTGGACCGTTTGGAGTAATAACTGGTGGTGTATCAGTAGATGTCAAGCTGAAAGCAGCTCCTTTTAAATATCCTGTTGCAGTTGTTGCAGCGGCAAAAGCATCATTATTTGGAGCAAAAACAGTTAAAGACGGCTTTGTATTGGTTCCGCTAGGAACTGGATTTGAAGTTGCAGAAGATAGCGCGGTTAAAACAGCAGATTGATCGCCATAAGCTCCAGCTGAATCACTCTTCAAAACGCTTAAAAGCGTTGAAAATTGAGCAGGGTTTATTTGAACATGATCTACAAGTGTTGGCAATAACAAAACTCTATCAACAACATGAATTACACCATTGCTTGCATTGATGTCTGCTGTTACTACTTTTCCGCCAATTGCTCCAACAGTGGCGCTTCCACCATTAAGTATAACATCTGTACCAGTTTTATTAATGTACATACTCAAAAGAGTTGAAGAACCATTATACTGTGCAAAAGTCTTAACATAACCTGTTGCAATGTCATTAGATCTTATAGCTCCACTTAAAATATGATTTAAAACAACTTGTTTTAAAAAATCAATAGTTGCTTTTTCTGCAGGTACAGTAGTTTTTAGTGCTGTAACATTTTCAACAGTTAATGTCGCAGTTGCAGGAGTTGCTAAAAACGCAGCGTTTGTTGGAGCAAAAACAGTATATGACCCTGGCAAACTTAAAGTACTTGCACCTGGAATATCTAAGCCAGTTATTTTGATTATTGCCACTAATAAACTGAAATTAGGATCTGCTTTTGCGATATCTAAAATAGAAGATTTAATCACTACTATTTCCTTGTTGTCATCGCTTGTTGAACATGAAAAAGTTAATATAGCAATAAATGCAATTAGCATTAATTTTGTAATTTTATTTGTAATTTTCATAATATTTAATTTTTATTATTTAATAATTTATTTTCCAAAAGTATATCTAATAGTGAATTGTGCTGTCCAAACATCTCCAACAGATGCACTTTTTTGATAAGTATCAACTGCTAAATTTCTCGTGCCATCAGGGTTATTTTGAAATTGTAATTGATAAGTTGGTGTATTAGTTCCAGGCACAGCGGCATTTGAACCAACTGGAATATTAGTGTTTCCACGAGCTATTAGTAAATTTCGCGTAGCTGTAAATCTATCTCTAACGCCCCAATAAGGATTTAATAAATTTCCAAAATTTAAAATATCTGCTCTAAATTGAAAGCTATTTTTCTTACCATTTATTTTAATGAAAACATCCTGTGTTACTGATAAATCTAATCTGTGTAACATTGGTAAAGTTAAAGCATTTCTTTCTGCATATTTGCCTCTTCTAGTTGATAAATAAGGATCTTGATCTATATATTTATCAAATGCTTCTTGTTGTTGAGCTGCTGTAAATAAAGTTTGTGTTGATCCTGATCCAGTTACCCCAGGAATTGCGCCAACTGTTTGAGTAATATCAACAAACTTTAAATCTGTCGCTTTATTTGGAACGAATAATAAATCATTATTATTTATTCTATCGCCGTTCATATCACCGTTATAGGTGTAAGATGATTGCCCAGCTGTTGCCAGTGCTTGTTCACCAACATATCCAATATTTATTGAAGTTGCAGCACCTAAATTTTTACCATATTCAATTTTATATCCTAATATACCAACAACTCTATGTGGAGTAAAGTTATCTGAATTAGCTAAAGTTAGATTATTATTACTTGTTGCTGAAACAGCATCACGCAAAGAACTTGCTGCTATTGAACCTGCACTCATTAAATCTTTTGAGGCAGAATGCGTGTAAGCAACTGAACCCCAAAGACCTTTTTTATATGGATAATCTAATTTGAATGTTGTTGAGTAAAAATAACCTTTGTCAGTATTAGTTAAAACAACTCCATTAATTACATTATTATTAACTCGCGCACCATCATCTGTTCCTGCATATTGTGGTCTATTATCTACTCCTGTAAAAGTTCCTATAGCACCATCTAGATTTGCATTATAATAATGAACTGCATTAAGATTTTTACTGTAAACACCTTCAATTGTTCCAACAAATCCAAATGGTAATTTTTGATCTAATGCAACTGTTGTTTTCCAAACCTGTGGAAATTTGAAGTTATTGTCACTTACAGCTAAATCGAACGCTGCTGGTGCTGCACCAGCTGGCGGTGTAAAATATTGACCAGGAGTTGGACTAAAGCCAAATGCTGGACCTGGAACAGCTGTAGTGCCATTTCCTTGTGCAATTTGAGCAGGCGTTCTAGCATCAATAAAGCCAGTAAGTATGCCGTTTTGACCTATTTGGTTTGAAAGAAATACAGCTGGTGGTCTTCCTGTAAATATTCCTGAACCACCACGAATTTGAGTTGTGCCATCATTTTTTAAATCTAAATTGAAACCAATTCTTGGCTCAAACAAGATTTGTGCATCTGGCATTTTTCCAGTATTTAATTTTTCTCCATTAGCAAACGTCAATGGGTTAATTAATGGATTTTCTAGTGCTGTATTTTCAAAACTTGTTCTTGAAGCACGAAGTCCAAAAGTCAATTTTAAATTATCGTCAACTTTATATTCATCTTGCGCATATAAATCTACCTTGTTGTATTTCATAATTTGCAATGGTTCTGCGCGTCCAGGTAAACCAGAATATCTGTATTGAAAAGCAAGTGGTAAATTCGCTGGCAAAACACCTGGAGCACCGTTAAGTGCTGCAGATTCATTTGATGCAGCTATAAAGGTTGGTAAATCTTTAAAAGTATAACTCGCATTTGAACTAGGGAAAAATAAATTATTAGAAACAAAACGTTCAAAATTAACACCAATTAAATAACTATGTTTACCCGATGTTTTTGTAACATTGTTTGTGAAATGCAAATTAGAATAATTTAACTTGTTATTTGGTGTAAATGGATCTAATCCTGCGGATATTAATACGGCTGTTTGATTTTCTGGGTTTAATATGTCAACAACAGGAAATATATTGCTTCGCAAGACTCTGTCTTCATTTTGAAAATCATAGCCTGCTATAAAGTTGTTACTCCAATTATTCGAAAACTTAGTGTCAAATTCTGCAACGATAGATCTTGTATTATCTTGTTGCTTATATCCACTATTTTGAAATGATAAAGAGTTTGTACTTGACCTAGAACCATAACCTTGTCCTGTATAGGAGTTTGAAATACCAAAATCTGAAGATGAATTGTGAAAAACGTAACGTAAAGTAAGTTTATTATTGTCATTAATATTCCAATCAAGTCTAGTTAAAAACTTTTTTGATTCAACAACTCTATCGTAATTTTCCCAAGGACCTGTTTCATATTGAAAATTATCTCTTAAATTATTGGATAAAGCTTGCATTTGTCCAAATGTAGGTAATGATAACAAACCTCCTGGGTTAGGCGAGCCAGTTGAAGTAAATGGTGTTGCTGGCGAAATATTGTCAATAGTTTCAAAATTAGCGAATATGAATAATTTATTTTTTATTATTGGAGCTCCAATTCTTGCGCCCCATACTTTTTCTGACGAATTAACTGATATTAATTTTACGTTAGCTGCCTGTGTTCCTTGAAAAATTTCAGAATTATCTCTAAAAGTTGTATAAACAGAACCTTCTATATTATTTGTACCACTTCTTGTAACTGCATTTACTCCTGACCCAACAAATCCAGATTGACGAACATCAAAGGGTGCAATACTTACTTGAATTTGTTCAATTGCATCTAGAGAGATTGCACTTGAATTTGTTCTACCTCCAGCTTGAGAATCTCCACCCAAACCAAAACCATTGTTAAAAACAGAACCATCAATGGTAAAGTTATTTAATCTTGAATCTTGACCTCCAAAAGAGCCGTTTGCTCCTGCATTGGCATTGTATTTAGTAATTGAACTTATGGAGCGAGATCCTATAGTTGGTACCGCATTAATCTCTCTTGTAGAAAATTGCTGAGAAGCTCCTGTTCGGTTTTTAGAAAATGCGCTTCCGCCAGATTTTCCTTTAACAACTACCTCTTTCAAGGTACTCATTTCGTCAACTAACGTAACATTAACCGTTGAATTACTACCTAGGTTGGCATTAATTTCGTTAATTTCGGCAGTTTTGTAACCCATAAAAGTTACTTTGACCGTGTATGGTCCACCTGGTCGAATTGCTGGAACAGCAAACGAACCATCGAAATCGGTACTTGTTGCATACTTGGTGCCAGTTGGTGTGTGCACTACAAGAACTGAAGCTCCCGGAATTGTTGATCCTTTTTCTGATTTTACAACTCCCGAAATCGAAGACTTCGTTACTTGAGAAAAACCGAGAAAACTGAACAATAAAATAAAGATAATTGCAATCTTTTTCATATTTGTTTGTTTATTAATTTTGTGCAAATGTCAGACATTCTTTTCTTTTATATGTTAAGTAAAAGTTAACAATGTGATGCTTGCTTTTTTTGTAAAATTGTGTTTTTCGTAAATAAAATGTTTGAATTTAGAATAATTATCAAGAATGATTCTTGAAACTATGAATTAACTGTTAATGTTTAAATAATTTTTTAATAAAAATGCAGTTGAACTGTCGTGGTTTTTTATTGTTTTCGTGTTAATTTCGTCTAAAATTGAGTTGGCTAATTGCTTACCCAATTCAACGCCCCATTGGTCATAACTAAAAATATTCCAAATAACGCCTTGTACAAAAATTTTATGTTCATACATCGCTACCAACGAACCTAACGTTTTTGGTGTTAACTTGTTTATTAAAAGTGTATTGGTTGGTTTGTTGCCTTCAAAAACTTTAAATGGCAATAAATATTTGGCCTTTTCTAAAGCTAAACCTTGTTTATCAAATTCTAATTGAACTTGCTCGACAGTTTTTCCGTTTAATAAAGCTTCGGTTTGCGCAAAAAAGTTCGACATTAATTTATCGTGGTGGTCTTTATCGCCATAAAGCGGATTTATAAAACCTATAAAATCAGTAGGAATTAATTTTGTGCCTTGATGAATCAATTGAAAAAATGCGTGCTGAGAATTGGTTCCTGGTTCGCCCCAAATGATTGTTCCTGTTTGATAATTGACTGGTTTTCCGTCTCGACCAACACTTTTTCCGTTACTTTCCATAATGCCTTGCTGCAAATAGGGTGCTAATTTTTGCAAATATTGGGTGTATGGAATCAAAGCTTCTGATTCTGCTCCAAAAAAATTATTGTACCAAATACTTATTAATGCCAACAAAACTGGAATATTTTTATCGAAACTTTCGTTTTTAAAATGTTCGTCCATTTGGTTGGCACCTTTTAGTAATTTATCGAAATTTTCGAAACCAACAGCCAAACTTATCGATAAGCCAACTGCTGACCAAAGCGAAAACCTTCCGCCAACCCAATCCCACATTGGGAAAACGTTTTCTGGATCGATTCCGAATGCGGTTACATTTTTAATATTTGTGGAAACGGCAACAAAATGTTTAGCTACATCTTCTTGTTTTGCTGTTTTTAAGAACCATTTTCTAATCGTTTCTGAATTGGTTAATGTTTCTTGCGTTGTAAACGTTTTCGAAACTATAACAAACAATGTTGTTTCTGGGTTTAGTTTTTTGATGATTTCTTGAACATGATCGCCATCGACATTCGATACAAAATGAACATTTAAATGATTGGAATAATATTGCAAAGCTTCGACAACCATAGCTGGACCAAGATCAGATCCGCCAATTCCGATATTTACAACGTCGGTAAATGGTTTGTTGGTATAACCTTTTCGTTCCCCATTGACTACTTGATTGGTAAAAATTTCTATTTTTTCTTTTACCTTATATATATCTTCAATTATGTTTTCGTTGTTAACTTGGATATTTGCCGATTTTGGAGCACGTAAAGCTGTGTGCAAAACTTCACGATTTTCGGTTTGATTGATAATTTCGCCGGAAAATTGTTTCGCTATTGCATCTTCAAGATTACATTCATTTGCCAAGTCCAATAACAAATTTATCGTTTCTTGATTAATGATATTTTTAGAATAATCTACCAAAAAATCTTTCCATTTTATATGAAATTTTTCGGCTCTTAAATTGTCTTCTTGAAACATAGCCTTCATTGATGCTGATTGCATTTCTTGAAAATGATTTTTTAGTTTTTGCCAAGATTTAGTAGTTGTTGGATTTATTGTTTGTAATGACATATTGATATTTAAATAATTTTTTACAAATTTAAGATTTTTGAATTGGATTTACAATAATTTTAAAAGTGGATCATTTTTTATTGTAAATATCAGCAAGCACGCTGTGGCAAACGTTAACACCAAACGACATTAATCAGCGTTCAACGTTCAAAATTTTAATGTTAAACTTATTATAATTTAATAAATAAAAGTAAATTTTGCTGATTTTGTTTTTTTTAATAGTTTTTTACCTATCTTTATTAAAAAATTAATATGAAAAACACTTTAGTACTCATAAGTCTTTTTTTGTTACATAATATGTACTCACAATCAAGTTTTAATTCTGGTGGCATGATCGCACATAACGTAACAATTTCTGTTGGAGAAATTATTATAAAGCCACACAATTCCAATCAAACGCAATCTGGACTTATAAGTATGGTTGTCGAAATGAATGGTAGGGTTTTAGAAACATCTAACTTTAAAATAAATGAAAAGCTTAGTGTTTATCCTAATCCAACAAATGCTAAAATTTATTTCGAAACGTCGGAATTTATACAAAACGAGAAAATTAATATCTATAATAATTTAGGTCAAGTTGTTGCTCAAAAATCGATTGACAATTCAAAGAGTATTGATTTATCGTCTTTATCATCAGGAGTCTATATCCTAAAATTTGATAACGATGCTTCAAAATCATTTAAAATTATTAAAAAATAAAATCTTTTACATATGAAAAATTTATACTCCCTAGTTTTGTTTTTAATGTTTTCTATTTGCTGTCAATCTCAAATTCCACAAGGAATTTCTTATCAGGCAATTGCTCAAAATAATTTTGGTTTGCCTGTCATCAATACAGCTATAGGCATTAAGATTGATATTTTGAATGATTCTGCAATTGGAACAATTTTATATACAGAAACCCATTCCGAAACTACTTCTTTGTTTGGTTTGTATAATTTGGTCATTGGTCAAGGTGCGCCAACTTTTGGTAATTTCTCAAACATCAAATGGGAAAAGGGTCAAAAATTTTTCTCAGTTTCTATAGATTTAACTGGTGGTAATAATTATGTTTTAGTTGGAACAACCCAATTATTAAGCGTTCCTTATGCGTTGTGTGCAGGAAAAGTCAAAAAAGAGGATATTGTTGGTATTACTGATGATGATTCATTTTTTGGAAACGCTTTTTCAACAAGTTTTATCACTGCAACAGCTGCCTATGTTTTTTCGCCTCTGGTTGTACCTAATTATACGCCAGGAAGCACTAATCCGTCTGCGGTTTGGCAATCTACGCCAATACAAGGCGTGCCTTTTATGAAGGCAAGAAATAGTTTTTTAACAACAACCAATGCATATGTATTTGCTCAGTCAGATACTGATTCAACTTTAAACTGGTACAGTTTTCCTATTTCTGGAAATCCTATAAAAATATCTAGCCGCGATAGAAGTGTTTTTGCAATAACTTCAACTAATGCCTATGCTTATCCAGGATTTGGAGGTACTGCGTGGGGAAGTACTAGTTTAAGTGGAGATTATATAGATAGTGCAATTGATGCGGGAACTTGTGGTATTATGACTACAACAAACGGATATGCTTACGTGCCGAATTCAAATCCATACGGTGCCGGAACTTGGAGCAATACAGCATTGAATGGAACTCCACTAAAAATAAAATTTACCAAACAAGGCGTTATGATTTTAACCTCGACAACAGCCTATCATTTTACACTTACTTATTCACAAACTAGTTATACTTATACTGGAATTTGGAAAGAAATTGCATTAGATTCACCAGTTTTAATCGATTAATCAGTGTTTAACTTTTAGTTGAGTTTATTTTATAATTTAATTTTTTCTGATTCTAACAACTGTTTTTTAAAATTGCAATTAATTTTTAACGAATTTCAATTGTAAAAAATTTGAAGTAAATTTTTAAATTTCTAACACTATTTCTTTGCATAAATTTTAAACTAATATCTTATATTTGCAGTTTAAAATTTATACCTAAATAATGAACAAACTTTTAATAGTTGGAACTGTCGCTTTCGACGCCATTGAAACCCCTTTTGGAAAAACAGATAAAATTCTTGGTGGAGCAGCCACATATATTGCACTTTCGGCTTCTAATTTTAATCTAAAATCAGGAATAGTTTCTGTCGTTGGAGAAGATTTTCCACAAGAACATTTAGACTTATTGACTTCTAAAAACATAGATATTTCGGGAATTGAAATCGTTAAAGGTGGAAAAACTTTTTTCTGGTCAGGCAAATATCATAACGATATGAATTCTCGTGATACTTTGGCAACCGAATTGAATGTTTTGGCCGATTTTAACCCGATTGTTCCAGAAAATTTTAAAAATGCCGATGTTGTAATGTTAGGAAACTTGCATCCAATAGTGCAATCTGGTGTTTTGAATCAAATGGAAACTAAACCAAAATTGGTCGTTCTTGACACAATGAATTTTTGGATGGATTGCGCTTTACCTGAACTACTTGACGTAATTAAACGTGTTGATGTAATTACAATCAATGATGAAGAAGCACGACAATTGTCAGGAGAATATTCGTTGGTAAAAGCTGCTGCGAAAATTCAAAAAATGGGTCCAAAATATGTAGTTATTAAAAAAGGAGAACACGGTGCATTGATTTTTCACCATAAACAAGTTTTCTTTGCACCAGCATTGCCACTCGAAGAAGTTTTTGATCCAACTGGCGCAGGCGACACATTTGCAGGTGGTTTTGCTGGACATTTAACACAATCAGAAAATGTTTCGTTCGATAATATGAAAAATGCCATTATTCACGGATCGAATTTAGCCTCGTTTTGCGTAGAGAAATTTGGAACCGAAAGAATGCAAGATTTGAAAAAAGAAGAAGTTCAAGCCCGATTGAAACAATTCAAATCATTAACACAATACGATATTGAATTATAATATTAAAATGCGCCTCGAAATTTCGGGGCGTTTTTTGTTTAAATAAGTTTTTTTATATGAGTGCAATATTAAATTTAGAATATTCAAATTGGATTAGCGAATTAAAATCATCTATAAAAAATAGACAGATAAAGGCTGCCATTGCTGTGAATTCAAATTTAATTTTAATGTATTTTGATTTAGGCAAACAGATTGCCGAGAAACAATTAAATACGCATTGGGGAACTGGTTTTATTGACCAACTGAGCAATGATTTAAAATCAGAATTTCCTGAAATGGGTGGGTTTTCATCTTATAACCTAAGGTTTTGTAAAACATTTTATACCTTTTATTCCCAAGGCGACTTTTGGGAACAAGCTGTTCCCAAATTAGAAAATAATGAAAGTACAATTTGGGAACAGGTTGTTCCCAAATTAGAAAACGATATTTATTTTATCGATTATAATCAAATATTTAAAATTCCTTGGGGTCATCATATCTTAATATTAAAAAAAATTAAGGAATTTCAAGAAGCAATTTTTTACATCAATAAAACTATTGAAAACAATTGGAGTAGAGCAGTTCTCGAATATCAGATAGAAACCAATTTGTTTAACAGACAAGGGAAAGCAATTACTAATTTTGAATCAACATTATCTGAAATAGAAAGCGATTTAGCAAAAGAATTGTTGAAAGACCCATATAATTTTGAATTTTTATTGCTTTCTGAACAAGCCAAAGAAAAAGATTTAGAGCAACAATTAATTGTTCATATTTCTAAATTTTTATTGGAACTTGGCAAAGGCTTTGCCTACATGGGGCGACAATATTTGCTTAAAGTCGGCTCAAAAGAATACCGAACGGATTTATTATTTTATCATACAAAGTTGAAATGCTACATCGTTATTGAACTAAAATTTAAAGATTTTGAACCAGAATTTATTGGCAAACTAAATTTTTATGTTTCCGCTGTAAACGAATTAGTGAAAGACGATTCAGACAAACCTACAATTGGGATTTTATTATGTAAAAGCAAAGATAATTTCGAAGTCGAATTTGCATTAAAAGACATTAATAAACCGATTGGAGTAAGCGAATTCAATTATATTCAATTACCCGAAGAGATTAAAAAAGAATTGCCAACTATGGCACAATTCGAACACGAGTTAAATAAACTTGAAAACCTAAACAACAAAACTCATAAACAAAAAAAATGAGCGACAGCATAAAACATGAATGCGGCATTGCATTTCTTAGATTATTAAAACCGCTAGAATTCTATAAAGAAAAATATGGAACAGCTTTCTATGGCATACAAAAAATGTATTTGCTAATGGAAAAACAACACAATCGTGGGCAAGACGGCGCAGGATTTGCATCTATAAAACTAGATGTTGAACCCGGTGAACGCTACATTTCACGATTGCGATCGAATGAATCTCAAGCCATTCAAGATGTGTTTGCACAAATAAATGGGCGCATCAATGAAAAAATGATCGAGAATTCGAATTATAATGATGATGTTGCGGCTCAAAAAGCCAATTTACCTTATTTAGGCGAGTTGTATTTAGGACATGTGCGTTACGGAACTTTTGGAAAAAATTCTATCGAAAATGTACATCCGTTTTTGCGACAGAACAATTGGATGCATAGAAATTTATTGCTTGCGGGAAATTTTAACATGACCAATGTCAAAGAACTTTTTAATAGTTTGATTGAATTGGGGCAACATCCAAAAGAAATGGCTGATACAGTTACAGTCATGGAAAAAATAGGACATTTTCTTGACGAAGAAGTGACCGATTTGTATCAAGAATGTAGAGAAAATGGCTTTACAAAAAGAGAAGCATCTGCAGTAATTGCCGAAAAACTCGATTTGGTAAAAATTTTAAAACGCGCCTCGAAAAATCTTGATGGCGGTTATGCAATGGCTGGATTATTAGGTCACGGCGACGGATTTGTGTTTCGAGATCCAGCCGGAATTCGACCTGCATTTTATTATCAAGATGACGAAATTGTAGTTGTGGCTTCAGAAAGACCAGTTATTCAAACAGTTTTTAATATTGATTTCGAAAAAATTCAAGAGTTACAACCAGGAAACGCATTGATTGTCAAAAAAAACGGAACAGTTTCTGAAGAAAACATCATCACGCCAACCATAAAAAAAGCTTGTTCATTCGAAAGAATTTATTTTTCGCGAGGATCTGATGCAGAAATTTATCAGGAGCGAAAAAATCTTGGAAAACTAATTCTTCCAGCAGTTTTAAACGCGATTGATAACGATACTGACAATACGGTTTTCTCATATATTCCAAATACTGCCGAAACTTCTTTTTATGGAATGGTCGAAGCCGCTCAAGATTTCTTGAACCAAAGAAAAAATGATTACATTCTAAATAATCGTTCAAGTTTGACCAAAGAATCTTTGCAAGAATTATTATCGGTAAAAATTCGAACCGAAAAAGTTGCCATAAAAGATGCCAAATTGCGAACTTTTATAACCGAAGATGCTTCGCGAGACGACTTGGTTGCACACGTTTATGATGTGACTTATGGCGTAATAAAACCAACTGACAATTTGGTAATTATAGACGATAGTATTGTTCGTGGAACGACACTGAAAATGTCAATTATTAAAATGATGGATCGATTAAAACCAAAAAGTATTGTGGTGGTTTCATCTGCTCCACAAATTCGATATCCAGATTGTTACGGAATCGATATGGCGAAACTCGAAGGTTTAGTAGCGTTTAAAGCAGCATTAGAATTATTAAAAGAAAGAAATTTATACCATATTGTTGATGAAGTTTATGCCAATTGCAAATCGCAAGAATTTGTAAAAGATAGTGAAGTCACGAATTTTGTAACAGCAATTTACGAACAATTCCAACCACAAGAAGTATCAGATAAAATTGCCGAAATGCTAACATCAAGTGATGTAAAAGCCAAAGTAAAAATAATTTTTCAAACCGTAGAAAACTTACATATTGCTTGTCCAAAAAACTTGGGCGATTGGTATTTTACAGGCGATTATCCAACTCCAGGTGGAAACAGAGTTGTAAATCGAGCTTTTATGAATTTTTATGAAGGTAAAGATGCAAGAGCTTATTGATTGTTAAATTTAGTAATTCAACGAGTATTTTTACAATTCAACGATTTTGTTTTGCAGATAATTTATATTGTTTACTTTTACTAAACCATTGCATAAGTAGGTTAAGTTATGGTAGATTTGGGGCAAAAAAGGTGAAAGCAATTTCACCTTTTTTATTGGAATAAAATCAACTATTCATCTTCGATTTTTATTTTAAATGAATTTTTCAACCCTTTAAATCCATCTAAATCGGCTTTTAAAGACCCAACTGCAAGATTGGCTTTTATTCTGACTGGAATTTTATTATCATCATCAGTAATCCAAACTGTTAAACTCTCTTCTTCTTTAAAAACACGTCCAGATTGAACCAATGGTCTAAAAACCATACAAGGAATTGTACCAAATTTAGTGCTAATGTCTTGACGGCCAATAAATTTTAATTTAAATTTAGTTATTTCATCATCAAAAAACATATCAACTGGAATGTATTCATTTACTTTTATTTTATCGACAGCTGGATGATTTCTTAAAAAGTAAAATGTCGAAACTATGTCTTGAACGTTTTCGGTTACGTTTATAGTTTTTTCGGTATTGTTTTTATAATCTTTAACTAATATTTTATTGGTATCTTGATTAAAAAACCCTTCTTGGTTTTTAGTGTAACCACCTTCATCGATTTTACGCACATATTGATAAGGTTTGCTAGTTAATTTATCGAAATAACTTTCATAATTGTCATTGACTTTAAAAAACATTTTCGCCATTCCGACAGTATAGCCTTTTCCGACTGCATGAAAAACTTTTTTATTGTCTTTTATTGCTTCTTTAATTTCCAAGGTTGCAAAACCAGCATCGATTATTCCGTAATGAATTCTAAATTTGAACCATTCGCCAACATCAAAAGCATCTTCGCGTTGCGTGTCGAAACTTACAGTTAAAACTAATAATAAAAGTAAAGCTATTTTTTTCATTTTATTTTTATTTTTAAAATTCTTAAAACTCAATTTCAAGATTTTTTTTTAATTAATTTTTGTTAATAAGAAGTAATATACAAATTGCGTACCAAATGTACTAAAACAAAAAAACCCAATCAAGAAAGATTGAGTTTTTATGCTATTAACCAACCAAAAAATTATAAATTATAGCAATTTATAACTAATTCGGGGAACCACCCCCATTATTTATGAAAGTGCAAATATAAGACGGTTTTTGAATAATATTCAATAAAAAAATGACTTTAACACATTTTATTCAAAATTTACATCACTATAACGATGTATTTTGATGATTATTAAATAATTTTAACATTTTAATTATGAAGTATGTTTTTTTATTTTTTTAAAATTATCTATCTGTCTAGAATAAAGAGGTTTAATTCAACATATTTCAGTGTAAATATTCTTGATTTTTTGTAAATTCACTTAAAACACTCAAAACTTAATTTCCTGAATTAAAAAGTTAGAAGTTCTTGCAGCGTTTGGTGTAAAAATTTCATTTAGTTTTGCATTTAAAACATAATATTTTTTGTTTACTACAATTCCTGTTGTTGGAAAAGTCATTTCGGTTGGAGCCGTTTTTATAGTTTTGGTAGAAGTAAAATCATCAGTAGAATTTAGCTTAAAAACTTGTTGAGATGAATTAGAAATTACCATTAAATCATTTTTTCCGTTCAAGAAAATTCCGTCTGCGCCAAGCATAATTTCAGAATTTATTTTAGTAATTTGGGTTGGATTTTTAATAGAAACTTTATACAAGTCGCCAGTATTAGATTGTGCTACAATTAAATAACCATTTGGATGAACTACGATTCCGTTTAGATTAAATCCATCTTTTTTCCAGTTTTCTGATGTTGCAAAAATAGACGCTTTTCCTGTTTTGGTAATTTTATAAATTATTGGAGATGCGCTATTGGTTACATAACAATTTCCAAGGTTATCAAAATCGACATCGTTGGCAAAATTTCCAGCATCTTTATTTAATGCTCCTAAATCGGCAGCAAATTTTTGTTTTCCTGATGTTAAATCATATGCAATTAGTTTGGCTAATTTCATTTGATTTGATTTATCTGTTTTAACAGAAACACCAGGATCTGAAACACAAACATATAGCAAATTGGCTTTTTCGTTGGCGTGAATCCCGATAGAACTTATCAAAGCTGCATCAGTAATAAACTCTGTGTAAACGCCTTTTCGGTTTACTTTTCCGATTTTTCCATAATGCAATGAACTCACAAAAAATACATCTTGTTTTTTGCTGTAAGCAATACCTTCAGGATACAATTCATTGGAATTGAAATCAATAGTTTGAGCATTTGCTGGCAAAGCGATTGTCAAAATAAATAAGAATTTAAATAGTTTTTTCATAGTTTTTTTTAAAAATTTGAAGTACAAATGTAAACCCAAAATTTGATTTAAAATGTAACGAAAATCACAAATATTAGCAAAATCTTTAAAATTAAAACCCCTAAATCTTTATATTCTATTTCATTCAAAAACATAGAATATAAAGATTTAAGGGTTTATTAAGCACCACTTATACAAATTATGCACATAAAATATGTTCAAATGCCGAATCGGAAATGGATGTTATTTCTTGCATTTGTTGGCAAAAAACATCTAACATTTTCTTAATATTATTTCTTATAAAAATTATTATGTTCAATATATTCCCAAACTTTATTAGGCAAAAGTGGCTGTACATTTTTTCCTTTTTTTATGTTTTCACGAATAAAAGTCGATGAAATTTCTACAATTGGAGCATTAATTATATCAATTTTTGGATGATTTTTAAACAACGTATTTTCTAAATCCGATGAAATGCGCGGATATACATAAATCTCATGGTTTTCAAGAATAGTTTCGTAATTTTTCCATTTGTGAAAATTCTTGAGATTGTCTTCGCCCATAATTAACGAAAAATCATTTTTAGGATATTTGTCTTGCAAATGAGCCAAAGTATTTACAGTATAATTAGGTTGAGGTAATTTAAACTCAAAATCCGATGGTTTTATTTTAGGATAATTTTCGGTTGCTAAATGCACCATTTCCAGACGATGCGAATCTTTTAGCAAAGTGCTTTTTTCCTTTAAGGGATTGTGTGGCGTGACCATCATCCAAATTTGATCCAAATTAGAATGTTCTGCCAAATGATTAGCAATTATTAAATGTCCAACGTGAATTGGGTTAAATGTTCCGAAGTATAGTCCGATTTTCATTTTGTAAATTTAGTAGAATTTAACTAAATAAAAAACGCCTCGATATTGAGGCGTTTTAAAATTTTAAAATTTTAAAAAATTATCGTTGATTAATCTTAGATTCCATGCTCATTGTTGCATGAGGAACAACCATTAATCGTTCTTTTGCTATTAGTTTTCCAGAAACTTTGCAAATGCCATAGGTTTTATTTTCAACACGAAAAAGTGCGTTTTTCAAGTCACGAATAAATTTTTCTTGACGAATTGCCAACTGCGAATTGGCTTCTTTAGACATTGTTTCACTTCCTTCTTCAAATGCTTTGAAAGTAGGCGAAGTATCATCTGTGCCGTTATTCAAATCATTCATATAAGCACTTTTAATTAAATCTAAGTCGTATTGTGCTTTGTTTATTTTCTTGATAATCAATTCTTTAAATTCTGCTAAATCTGCGTCAGAATATCTTGCTATTTCGTCTACCATCATTTTTTTTCCCGATTTATTTTGTGATTAATATTTTTGTTATTATACTATCAAACGCAATTTCTGTACCATTTATTATTTTTTCTTGAAAAATCAACTCATTTGTTAACGTTTCGGACATAATATAATCTAAATTTTTAGAAACTGCATTTTCTAATTCTTCATTTTTTTGCAACTGCACTTTAATTTTATCAGTAACTTCAAATCCTGAATCTTTTCTTATGTTCTGAATTCTATTTACTAATTCTCGAGCAATACCTTCTTGTTTCAATTCGTCTGATATTGTAATGTCCAATGCAACTGTTATTCCGTTAGCATTTGCAACCAGCCAACCTTCAATATCTTGCGATGAAATTTCTACATTTTCTTTTGATAAAATTACATCTTTTCCTGAAATAACAATATTTAGGCTACCATCACTATCTAATTGATTAATTTGACTTGTCGAAAGTGACTTTATCTCATTGGCAATCAAGTTCATATCTTTTCCGAATCGTGGGCCAAGTGCTTTAAAATTTGGTTTAATTTGTTTGACTAATATTCCCGATGCATCATCCAAAAGTTCAATTTCTTTAACGTTTACTTCGGCTTTTATAAGGTCAGAAACCGCTTCTATTTCTGCTCTAAAATCGTTGTTAAGTACTGGAATCATTATCTTTTGTAATGGCTGTCGTACCTTTATCATTTCCTTTTTTCTGAGTGATAAAACCAGCGACGAAATAGTTTGTGCTTTCTGCATTCTGGCTTCTAACGATTTATCAACAAACTTTTCAACCGTTTCTGGAAAAAGGGACAAATGTACACTGTTATATTTTTCTGAATTTGTTGTTTTGGTTAAGTCTTTGTAAAGTTTATCCATAAAAAACGGAGCAACTGGCGCGCCCAATTTACTAATTGTCAATAAACAAGTATACAATGTTTGGTATGCAGCAATTTTATCTTGAGCATATTCGCCCTTCCAAAATCTGCGTCGACACAAGCGAACATACCAATTACTTAAATTTTCTGATACAAATTCAGAAATTGCTCTTGTGGCTTTTGTAGGCTCATAATCGGCATAGGCTTCATCGACTGTTTTTATTAGAGTATTCAATTCTGATAAAATCCATCGGTCAATTTCTGGTCGTTCGATTAATGGAATTTCGGCTTCAGAATAATTGAAATTATCTAAATTGGCGTATAAAGCAAAAAACGAATAGGTATTGTATAATGTCCCAAAGAACTTACGTTGAACCTCAGCAATTCCTTCAACATCAAATTTTAAATTATCCCACGGATTTGCATTTGAAATCATATACCAACGAGTTGCATCGGCACCATATTTTGCCAATGTTTCAAATGGATTGGCAGCATTTCCCAAACGTTTGGACATTTTTTGTCCGTTTTTATCTAAAACTAATCCGTTAGAAACTACATTTTTATAGGATATTTTATCGAAAACCAATGTAGAAATGGCGTGTAAGGTATAAAACCAACCACGAGTTTGATCTACTCCTTCGGCAATGAAATCGCCTGGAAAGTCAGTATTTTGATCAATTTTTTCTTTATTCTCAAACGGATAATGCCATTGCGCATAAGGCATTGCGCCCGAATCGAACCAAACATCAATCAAATCGGTCTCGCGTTTCATTGGTTTACCTGAATTTGAAACTAACGTAATTTGATCAACTACATTTTTATGCAAATCGATTAAATCGTAATTTTCATCAGATAAATTACCAATTTCGAAACCAGAAAACGGGTTTGAAGATTGAAAACCAGCCAATACCGATTTTTCGATTTCATTGTATAATTCTTCAACCGAACCTATTAAGATTTCTTCGTTTCCGTCTTCGGTTCTCCAAATTGGCAACGGAATTCCCCAATATCTCGAACGAGAAAGATTCCAATCGTTGGCATTTTTTAACCAATTTCCGAAACGACCTTCGCCAGTGGCTTTGGGTTTCCAGTTGATAGTTTCGTTAAGTTCAAACATTCGGTCGCGAACTTCTGTGATTTTTATAAACCAAGAATCAAGTGGATAATATAAAATTGGTTTATCAGTTCGCCAACAATGCGGATAACTGTGAACGTATTTCTCGACTTTAAAAGCCTTGTTTTCTTCTTTTAATTGAATAGCAATATCAACATCGGCAGAACGTTCAGGTATTTTATCATCATCGAAATATTCATTTTTGACATATTTTCCAGATAAATTTCCTAAACCTTGAATGAATTTTCCTTGCAAATCAACTAGCGGAACCGGATTTCCATTCTCATCAAGAACCAACATTGGCGGAATTTCTGGCACAGCTTCTTTGGCAACCTTAGCATCATCGGCACCAAAAGTTGGGGCTGTATGTACTATTCCGGTTCCGTCTTCTGTAGTTACGAAATCGCCAGCAATTACTCTAAATGCATTTTCGGCATTTTCATAAGGCAAAGCCAATTTCATTAATTGCTCGTAGGGAATTCCAACTAAATCTGCGCCTTTGCATTCGGCTAGAATTTGATATGGAATATTTTTGTCACCTTCTTTGAAATTTTCAAAATCGTTGGGTTCATTTGAAGCGAAAAATCCTTTTCCAAATTGTTTTCCGACTAGATTTTTAGCTAAAATTACTTTGGCTGGTCGAAAAGTATATTGATTGAAAGTTTCTACCAAAACATAATCTATTCTTGAACCAACAGTTAATGCAGTGTTACTTGGCAAAGTCCAAGGAGTTGTTGTCCAAGCAAGGAAGTAAAAATCCCCTCCCCAGCCCTCCTCAAAGGGGAGGGAGTTGAGTCCGAATGCTTTTGAAACTGAGTTTTCTGTTTCGGCTCCCTCTCCTTTAGAGAGGGTCGGGGTGAGGAATTGTGCAACTACAGTTGTATCAGTTACATCACGATACGAACCTGGTTGATTGACTTCATGTGAAGACAAACCCGTTCCAGCTTTTGGAGAATACGGCTGAATGGTGTATCCTTTATACATCAAATCTTTATTATAGATTTGTTTCAAGAGCCACCAAACCGATTCCATATATTTTGGTTTGTATGTAATGTATGGATCTTGCATATCGACCCAATAGCCCATTTTTTCGGTTAAATCGTTCCACACATCGGTGTAACGCATTACGGTTTTTTTGCAGGCTTCGTTGTATTCTTCAATAGATATTTTGGTTCCAATGTCTTCTTTGGTTATGCCCAATTCTTTTTCAGTGCCTAGTTCAACTGGCAATCCATGTGTGTCCCAACCCGCTTTTCGTTTTACTTGAAAGCCTTTTTGGGTTTTATATCGGCAAAAAATATCTTTAATGGCACGTGCCATAACGTGGTGAATTCCTGGTAAACCGTTGGCCGATGGCGGTCCTTCGAAAAACACGAATGGCGTTTTTCCTTCAAGTGAAGTTACCGATTGCTCGAATATGTTTTCTTTTTTCCAAAAATCAAGAACTTCTGACGCTATTGTTGGCAAGTCAAGTCCTTTGTATTCAGTGAATTTTGTGTTCATTTTGTGTTTTCTTAATTCAATTTGCGAAAGTAGTAAATAGTTTTCAGTTTTCAGTTTTCAGTTTTCAGTTTTTGCACAAAATTACTTCAGAATTATGTAAATTGTAAAAGCCAGTAAAAAATTTACTGGCTTTTACAATTTTAAATATTTTGTTATTTATAATGCTATTTTTATTGTTTTTGTAATGTTGTTTTCGGTTACTTTAATAATATAAATGCCTGTTGATAAGTTTGAAATATCTATCGGATTATTAGTTGAAGTTGGTTCAATTAGTTGTTTACCGAGTAAATCATACACTGAAAGTAATTTTAAATCATTATTATCTGATTGAATATTTAGCGTTTTGTTTTTAACAAAGATTTTTAAAGCATCAGAAATCGAAAAATCTTTATCATTAAGTAAAAAGGCATATCCACAAGGATTTGGATTTGAAACTATTAAAGGTAAATTTTGTAATGCTGACATTAAATCAATTCCATTACAATTATTGCAAGAAATAATTTTGTTTTTAACATAAGAGAAAACGTTATTGTTTTGAAAAATTAAATTCAAATCACTGTTGTTGGTTTGTACAATGTTATTTGTAATTCCAACATAAGTTCCAACATTGGGATTTACTAAATCTACTCTAATTGAGCCACCTGGACCAGGCCAAGAAAACGGATAGGCAATTTCTACGGCTTCTTCATAATTGTTTAATGCGTTAAGTAAGTTTGAGTTTCCATAGGTAGTACTTCCTCGGGCATCAGAATTATTAATATCAGTGAAGCAATTAGTAACCCCAATATCGCTGAAACCAGCATTATTATTTGCCATTAACTGATTTAGACCAACATTATTGGTAGTTATGCTTGCTAAAGGTATTGTGCTAGGTAACTGAATTAATTCTATTGAGGGTTTCAAAACAACAAAATATTGCATTTGACTAAAACCGACTATCGAATTGAAAACGAGTATTAAAATGATAATTTTTTTCATGATACTTGATTTTAATATTAATTTTTAATTCTTTGAAAGAAGATGAATTAGAAAGTCTTACGATATAAATTCGGAATTGTAAATTTAATAAATTAATTTGATAGTTTTCAAATTCTTCTTTAATAAATTTTTGAGTACGCAAACTTCAACCCTTCAAATTATAAACATTTAATTCAATTTCTTAATTTCCAAATTTTTCTGATTTAAGGTCAAAAAATAATATAGACTATAAACCTAAATTATTTAATTTGTTTTTTTAAAGTTATTACAATATTTAAAATTCACGTTATTTTTTTGTATTTATAATTCAATTTTTCCTTTACTATTTAGTTTTAGATTCAAAAAAATAAATCCTAACCAAAAACTTCAATCAAAACATCTAAAGATTTCGGCTTCTTAAATCCGCCGAGGTGCGTTGCATAATAATCGATTAAAATTTTTAGTAGCAATTGACGTTCAATAACATGAAATATTTTTTGGTCATTGTCAAATTTTAAATTTATGAGTTTTTTAAACAAATTGGTTTCATGTTCGGATAGTGAATTTGTGGCCAGAAATTGCGAAAATTGACCTTCGCTAGGCAAAAAATATTTTTGGTCAAAATTAGAAATATCAGGATAAAATCCTAAAAATTTGCTCATTTCTAGCATTAAAATCAAATGAAAATTAGCTATTTCTGAATGATTGTCTAGCCAAATAAGTGCAGTTTCTAGAAATTCGAACAAACTTTCATTTTTTTCTTCTTCGTGAATAGAATGATGCAAAATCTCGGAAACGAACATTGCAATCGTACTTTTAAATACATTAGAATAAATGCTTTGAAACGGCTGAGCAATTTTTAATTCTTTAAAATTTTCTAATGTGCCTTTGTTTTTATGAATAGCATCGATTTCGAGAATAGTCAATGGCTGGAAATAAGCAATTTTTTGATTGGATTTTTTTGTCGAAAAAGCACTATAAACAATATAACTTTTTAAACCATCAGATAGTGTGAAACATTTGACAATCAGGCTTTTTTCTTGAAATTTTAATGACGAAATTACTATGGCTTTGGTTTTGACTTGCAATTTAATATTTTAGATTTTAAATATTAGATTTTAAATATTAATTAAAAAATCTAGTATTATCGAACAATCATTACTTTTTTCACTTTGGTTTCTCCACCATCTGCAGCAGCTATAAAAACCATGTAAACTCCAGTTGCAACTTTGTATTTGCCAAATGCAGTTGTATCCCATTCTATGGTTCCACCTTCGGATGTTGCTTCGTGAACCAAACTTCCTTCAATATCGGTAATTTTCACGTTGGCTTTGTCAAGCAAACCGCTAATTTTTACTGTATCAATAAAATCTGGACGAACCGGATTTGGATAAATAAAAACCTCTTCGAGATTTTCAGTAGCTTTGGTGGCTGTGCCTTTAAATGAAATCATTCCTTTATCGGTCGCAATAAAAACCTCGCCAGTTTTTGGATTAATTTCTATGTCAATAATGGTGTTGCTAGGCAAAGGCGAATTATTAATTGTGAACTGATAAATGGTTTGTTGCCCGTTTGGCGAAACTAAATAAATGCCAGAATCGGCTGTGCCAACCCATTTTCTATTTGCTCCATCTACATAAATATCAGTTATTGGCTGTTCATAAAATAATTCTTGTGCTAAATCATCTTCGAGAATTATTATCGAATTCGATTTCATTTGCCCTGGTTGCAAAAAATTATCAATGCTCGATAAAACCCTTAAACCTCTTGCAGTTCCAATCCACAATTGGTTTTTATTGTCTAATGCAATAACGTTCACATCAGCAAAAGGTAAATTACCAGAATCGACACCTTCGGTTATTTTTTTAAACACATTGCCTTTTTCGTTATATGCAATTACTCCATTATTATCTGTGGCAATCCATTTTGTATTGTTTTTATCGATTATAATATTCCCAAAATCGCAAGAATTAATGTTGTTAGGTGCCAAAATAGTCTCTAAATTGATGGTTTGCCAAGTATTGTCTTTTTTAAAAACTTGCAATCCTTTTTTAAATCGAGTTGTATTGAACCATAAATTGCCAGTTTTATCGAATGCGAATCCATATAAACGAATTTGATCGTTATAAATACTTTCGATTCCGCTATTTGATAAATTAAACAATTTTGTTGCAACTCCGTTTTCGAGCTTCAATAATCCTGAAAAATACGAGCTAAAATACATTTCATTAGGATTGTTTGGATTAATTATAATTCGTGATAGTGCTTTTGCGTTTAATGTTCCTAAATATGGCGTGTTTTGCCAGCCATTCTTGTTAAATTTACTAAATCCATATTCGTTTGGTCCACCAGGCGCATATTCATACGGGTTGTAATCTTCGCTAAAACCACCATAAACTGCCCATAAATTATCGGTCGATGCATCTAGTGAAAATATTTTATTGCGAATTGGACAATTGGGTGTAATGTTTTCGAAATTGTTCGAATTTTGTAAAGTTGTCGAGAAAACACCGTTTTCTTTGGTGCCAATAAATAATTTTCCGTCAGTAAAGCTTGCTCCATTAAAAGCTGGAATTGGAACAACTGGTAATGAACTATTGCTAATTTGTAATATTGGCGATAATATATCATTAAAAACAATAATTTTTGAATTGTTTACAACAGTTAGAAAGTTGTTGTAAACCTTGAATCTTTTGGTCACATCATTCGAAATAAAAAACATTGTGGAACCAATATCTGTGAATTTATATAAAATATTATTGTTATTCGAAGCAATTAATTGGTTGTTTAAAGTTGCAATTCCGTTCCAAAAACCAACATCGAAAATTTGCCATTGACTAAAATCATTTAGATTTTTATTATTTAAATCACCTTTTTTTATGCCGTTATTTCGAGTGACTGCATAAATCGAATTCTCGAAAACTGTGGTTTGTATTACTTCTTGATAATCGTTAATGGTCGAGCCTAAAAAATAGGTATCGCCAAATTCCTGATTCGCCAAATTGAATTTCATAATGCCAAAACCGCAAGAAACATATACAAAGTTGCCATTTTCGTAAAAATTATTAATAAATTTAATATTACTAGGAAGTTGTTTTTGAATGATTCCTACAATTTTCGAAACTTTTTTATCAGATTCGTTAATGACTATCAGCAATCCATTTTTGTAACCAATTAAAGTTTTATTGAATGCCACGGAAAAATAAATAGCCGAAATATCTTCGCCCGAAAGCCCATCAATGGTGTTAAAAGTTTGAATTTCGCCATTTGTAAGATTTTTCGAAAATAAAGCGTTTTGTGAAGCAGCAACGATTTTATCATTTGATGCAGAAATATCTACCGTTTCATTGTAAGAGAAATAGCCTTGCCATTGCAAATTTTTCTGAGAAAAAGCATTCGAAACCAGCAAAATTATTAAGATAAAATAGTTTTTCATTATTAGAATTTATTTACAATTGAAGTGGTTTAAACTTTTTTGATTGAAGCGAAAAATTAAGATTTTTGTTTCAGATTTTGGATTCTTTTTATTGGATAGCATCGCTATCGAATAAAAA
>JAYWGV010000043.1:0-2025 GCA_043778105.1 Bacteroidota bacterium | reverse complement strand
TTGGTACTCGTTCATTAAATATTGATAACAATTCCGTGTTTTTCTTCGGAATATTAAACGAAACATATGATTAAAGAATATTTATCAAAATTCAATTTAGATGTTAGAAAAACGGGCGATGCCCGTTTTATGGACCAAAAATGTACGCCTGATGTAGTTTCAACAATCGCAGATTGTGTAATCAATTTTGTTGGAAATGAAAAAAACATACAATTTACAGTTTCAGATATTTGGGAATCACAATATTTCATAAAAAACGTAAAAGCAATTTTTAATAAACCATTAGCAACAAATCCAACAACAAATAGTGAATACGACAAATTTATTCAACAACCATTAAGAATGTTGGCTTACGCCAACATTCTTAATATTGTTAAGATTGGTAATACTAATCATTATGTTATTGCAAATTATGATATTTTGGAATATATATCTCTGAAAGACAGAAATGCTTATTTGTTTTTGTACGATTATCTAGAAAAAGTTTTGGCAGATAGCGGTATTTTTAAATATTTTGAAGAATACAGAAAATTATATGAAAATGGTAAATTAGATGGTAAAGGATTTGACGAACTAAAATCACGATTTCAAAAATTCATAATTGGTAATACTAAAATTAATGGTGTCGTTGAAGTAAATAGAATCTATCCTAAAATTTTGAACATTTTTGCTACGCAAAATAATCTTCCAGGAACTATAAAAGGTTTCTTGTCTAAACACGAATTTTATTATACTGATTTAATGTATAACAGAAAAAATTGGCGAGATATTAACAAAAATAAAAATATTTCAAGACAAGAATCAGAAATCGAATATGACACATTAATTTCAGAAACTGAAAATCCATATAATAATTATCTAATTCAAAAAGCAATGACTGCAATTAGGAAATTATATACAGAAAGTGAAATAAAAGACCAATGGGGAAATGGAGATGCTACACAAATTCACCATATTTTTCCAAAACATAAATTTCCACAACTTGCACATTACTTAGAAAATCTAATCAAATTAACAGCAACTCAACATTATACAAAAGCACATCCAAATAATAAAACAAAAGACATTTGCGTTGATTATCAACTTGTTTGTCTATTAGCAAAATCAGATAATATTGAAAAATCATTGCTAAAAAACGAAATGTATTACAGAAAGGAATCTTTAATATATTGCATAAATACAGGTCTTGCAACTGAACTAAAATTTGATTTGAATTTTAGGCAAATAAAAACTGAATTGGTCAAAATTTATAACGACAATTAAAAATATAAATATGTATAAAGAATATTTTGGAATGCGCAGGAGAATGCGATTTGACACGGAAAATGAATATTTTGAAACTTTGGGTTTTTTAGCAAAATCTGACGGATCGATTACTCTAGTTTGGGAACATAATGAGGATCAAGGTGCTTGGGGAAGTGAAGGAAGAATTCATTGTCATGCTGATTTAGTAAAATTTACACCACCATTAAAAAGAAAATTTACAAAAGGTAGAGCAAAAAAAGTTTTACATAGAATAAACTGTAATGAGTTTGTCAAAGATTTAGTTGAAACACATAAATTCGAAATGGGTTCTAATCAAAATAGTGTTTTAATAAGAAGTACTATTCCATCGCATTATCTGGCTGATTTTGACAGAGGAATTAGTCTGTAAATAAGGACTTCACACAACAGCGGTTTGGCGCAATTGGGGTTTTAGGCGAACTTTAAAGTTGGTTTTGTACTTGGAAGTTCGGTCTTAAATCGATACATTTGGCTGACCAAATCCCCAACTGACGCCAAGCCACGAGACGTTGTGCGATATTCTCGAAAAAAATTACGTTAAAAAATAGTTTCTATTTAATGAAACTTTTATATCTTTGTAAAAGTAAATATGAAATAAATGGAAAAACAATTTGAAGTAATATTTTTGGAAGAAGTATTTACATATTTAAAATCTATTGAAGTTAAACATTCTGAAAAAATAATTTACAATATCCGAAAATCCGAAAACAAAAATGATCCAGAATTATTCAAAAAATTGGA
>JAYWGV010000042.1:0-91894 GCA_043778105.1 Bacteroidota bacterium | reverse complement strand
ATTTAGGCTTTAATATCAATTGACGTTGACTTTAGTCAACGGTTTAAAAGGTTTTTATTCATTGGCTTTAGCCAAAATTGAAGCTAATTTGGCTAAAGCCTATAAAACATAATTCTAACAAAACCTTTGGCTAAAGCCAAAGGCAATTGAAATGATAATAAAGGAATTTAGGCTTTTATATCAATTGCTGTTGACTTTAGTCAACGGTTTAAAAATTTTTATTCATTGGCTTTAGTCAAAATTGAAGCTAATTTGGCTAAAGCCTATAAAACATAATTCTAACAAAACCTTTGGCTAAAGCCAAAGGCAATTGAAGTGAGAAATACTTATAATAATTACTTTTAGGGTTTATTCTAAATCATACTATATTAGAATAGATAATCTAAATTCATTCCCATTGAATTAACTATTGTCCACTATCTCAATTTATTTGCGCTTTTTTATTGCTTCAGAATTATTGCGCCATCGGCTTTCTTGCTGTTGGTTTCGTTTTTCTGTTCGGTAATTAAATTGTAATTGGTGTTTGGATGTTGCGTGTAACCAAGCACTTGCACAAACAAATCGTTAAGAAATATAGCTTGATATTGTTCTTCCTTGCTGTTGCGTATGTTTTGTTGCTTAACCGAATTATGAAATATTGTTGTAAATAACAGCCACTTTTGGTCAAGTATTTTTTTATCTAATGAATTACTGTATTTTTTGACAACTGTATTTTGAAATAGAGACATGACTACATTTTAATTTATCTCTCAAACATACGATTAAATCGAGATAAAACAATTAGATTTTTAGTGGTTTTACGAAAATTTAAAAAAACGAAACAGATATTTTTTTAAATCATAATTTTACAGCAACTAGTGTTACAGTAATTTGCATTACAATAAATTGTATATTTGTTCTCAAATTATTAGGTCATGAAATTTTACAATAGAGAAAACGAAATAAATTTATTACAAAAGACTGCTTTATTGGCATTGAATGAGTCCAAAATGACTTTCGTAATTGGTAGACGACGCGTCGGGAAAACAAGTTTGATACTAAAAGCTTTCGAAAACACTAAATATGTTTATTTATTTGTTAGTAAAAAAAACGAAATTGTTCTTTGCGAAGATTTTACGAAAGATATTGAAAATCAATTGGGTATAACGATTTTAGGAACTATAAAATCATTTTCGGTGCTTTTTGAATATCTGATAAATTTTTCTAAAGAATCGCCATTTACATTAATAATAGACGAGTTTCAAGAGTTTTTTAATATAAACTCATCTGTATATAGTGATTTGCAAAAAATTTGGGATTTAAAGAAAAAACAATCAAGACTCAATTTGATTTTTTCTGGATCTGTCTATTCGTTAATGACTAAAATTTTTCAAAATAATAAAGAACCACTATTTGGTCGTGCGGATGAAAAAATATTTTTGAAATCATTCAATATTAATATTTTAAAAGAAATTTTAAGAGACACAAATGTAAATTTTTCGAATAATGATTTATTGGCATTTTATTCAATAACAGGAGGTATTGCTAAATATGTAGAATTATTTATTGATAAAAATTGCACAACTCTTGATAAAATGTTATTCGAAATTCTTCAAAATAACTCTTTATTAATCGATGAAGGAAAAAATGTTTTAATAGACGAATTTGGTAAAGACTATTACATGTATTTTTCAATTTTATCACTCATTGCAAGTTCAAAAACGTCTAGAATGGAGATTGAAAGTATTCTCGAAAAAAGTGTTGGAGGTTATTTAGACAAGCTCGAAAATGATTACAATATTATTAAATCAATAAAGCCAATTTTCAATAAACCAAATTCAAGAAAACAAAAATATTTTATAGAAGATAATTTTCTAAAATTCTGGTTCAGGTATATTTATAAAAATAAATCGGCAATAGAAATTGGTAATTATGAATATGTAAAAACAATTATTAAAGATGATTTTGCTAATTTTTCAGGAAAAATGTTAGAAAAGTATTTTGTCGAAAAATTGGCGTTAAGCCATCAATTTTCAGAAATTGGAACTTATTGGGAAAAGCAAAATCTCAATGAAATTGACATTGTTGCGCTTAATCAAAACAAAAAAACAGCGGTCATTGCAGAAGTAAAATTGAATAAATCTAAAATAAGCATAGATTCTTTGAGACATAAATCGCTAAATCTTATTAACAAAGACTTAGTAAATTATACAGTAGAATATCAGTCATTATCGATAATTGATATGTGAAACATCTATTTGTTAAATGCAAATTCAAAGGTTTTGTAATAGAAAATTGTTAACTTTAAAAATTAGCACTTTAGCAGACGAAACTAGTACTTTTGTCATTGCTTAGCCAGTTCACACTTGCAGGCTCGGGTTCGACGAAGGAGAAATCTCATAACTTGAGCAACTAATGTGATTTCTCCTTCGTCGAAATGACAAAAGAATATTTTAATCAAATGCACAATATTATATAACACAACCAATTATTACAAACTTAATTTTCTGTTATACCAAACCATTCCTAACCAAATATTCGGCAATTTGAACCGTATTGGTCGCTGCTCCTTTTCGTAAATTATCGGCCACAATCCAGCAGTTTAATGAATTAGGCTGACTGTGATCACGACGAATTCGCCCTACAAAAACATCGTCTTTGCCTTCGGCATAAAACGGCATTGGGTACGAAAATGTATCTAAATTATCTTGAACTGTAACGCCTGGCGTATTGTGCAATAATCTGCGAACTTCGTTTTCATCGAAATCATTTTCGAATTCTATATTTACTGCTTCGCTATGACCGCCAACAACCGGAATCCTTACTGCAGTTGCAGTAACAGCAATGGTTTTATCGTCTAGAATTTTTTGGGTTTCACGAACCAATTTCATCTCTTCTTTGGTATAGCCGTTTTCTTCGAATGAATCGCAATGCGGAATAGCATTTTTATGAATCTGATATTTGTAAGCCATTTCGCCTTTAACTCCTGCATATTCATTTTCAAGCTGTTGCACACCTTTAACGCCAGTTCCCGTTATGGATTGATAGGTCGAAACAATAACTCTTTTTATTTTGTATTTTTTATGTAAAGGTGCCAAAATCATTACCAATTGAATTGTAGAACAATTGGCATTTGGAATAATTTTATCGTCTTTGGTCAAAATGTCGCCATTAATTTCTGGTACGACTAATTTTTTAGTTGGATCCATTCGCCAAGCCGATGAATTGTCGATTACTGTTGTTCCTGCTGCTGCAAATTTTGGTGCCCATTCAATTGATGTTTCGCCACCAGCCGAAAAAAGTGCAATATCTGCTTTCATGTCGATTGCAGTTTGCATGCCAACAACTTTATATTTCTTGCCTTGAAATTCTATTTCTTTGCCAATAGATTTTTCCGAAGCTACCGGAATTAATTCTGAAACTGGAAAATTTCTTTCTGCCAAAACTTTCAACATTACTTCGCCAACCATTCCGGTGGCACCAACAACAGCTATTTTCATATCTATATAAATAAGAATTACTAAAATCTATTTAAAACAACAGTTGACACGAATTTCACTAATTATCACGAATTTTATTGTTTTCAAAATTCACTACTAAATTTTAACAAAAGATTTTAATTAGTGAAAATTAGTGAAATTCGTGTCAGTTTTATTTATTCAACTTTTCTAAAAAATTACTTATTCATATTTTCCATTTCGAACAAAAATGTTTCCGAATCTACTTTTGCATCTATTAATGACAAAGCTTTATCTACAATATAATTAACGTTACTAGCATTAAAACCTAGTGCAATAGCAAATTTTTTCAATAATAAATCTTGTTTATCGCCCAAATGATGATCCACATGAACCATTCGACCCAAGTCGAACAAACGTTCTAATCTTTGCGTATGCAAATAAGGCGGATTTATTGGATATTTCAAAGGGTTTTCTAAAATCTCAGCATATTCTACATCAGAAATTTCTAATCGAGAAGCCAATTTATCTAAAAACGCTTTTTCTTCTGGAGTTACAACATCATCGGCAAGAGCCACACGAACAATTGCTGAAAAATGACCTTTATTTCTATTTTTAAATTCGCTATCGAATAAATCTGAAAATGACATATGTTTTTTTTATTTTAATTTCGATTGCAAATATAAATTTAATTCCATTTTTATGGAAACAAATTGCAAACATTTTACAATCAAATTCATTAAAACCAATAATTATCTTAAAAAAAGCATTTTTTTTAAATAAAAAACAAATAAATTGTAATTTTACAAACCCTTTAATCTATCAAATAACAATTTTATGTCAGAATTCTGGATTTATTTTCAAATTGGACTGCGGCATGTTTTGGATATCAAAGCCTATGACCACGTTTTATTTCTCATTGCAATGACTGTTCCCTATGCCTTTAAAGATTGGAAACGCTTGTTAATTTTGGTTTCGCTTTTTACATTTGGACACACAATTGCATTACTTTTATCGGTTTTTGGAATTATTGTTGTTAAAGTGAATTTAATAGAATTCATGATTCCGATTACAATTCTAATCACAGCACTATTTAATCTTTTTACGTCGGGCAAATCATCAAAAAACGAATCAATTAGCCTTATTGGGTTTGTAACCTTGTTCTTTGGAATAATTCACGGATTAGGTTTTTCGAATTATTTCAAAACAATATTATCTGGCTCACCACAATCCAAAATATTGCCTTTGGGCGAGTTTGCTTTGGGCATCGAAGCAGCGCAATTAATAGTAGTTTTTATCGTTTTAATAATATCATATATTGTACAAACCGTTTTTAGGTTTTCGAAACGAGATTTCACATTGGTCATGTCAGCATTCGTGATTGGAGTTGTAATTCCGTTAATAATTCAAAGTCCTATTTGGCATAGATAATATTTTTTAGGAACGAATGTTTGGGGCATTTTTAATAATGGCAATTGCTGCGCCAGTCGCACTTGCAGGCTCGTGTCCCGCTTTTCATTCCAATCTTTTTCTTGAAGGAAAAATCAAGAAAAAGGATTTTCCCTTTAAACGAAGTTCACTGAACTCCGATGGAAATAAAAGTAAAGTGAAGTAATCGGGGTTATTCGGAAATGATTTTCGAATATTTGTAAAGATTCAGCATTAAATGGAAAATAAGAAACAAAATAAATACGACAAAGCCTATTTGCGAATAGCCAAAGAATGGAGCCTTTTGTCTTATTGTAAACGCAAACAAGTTGGCGCAATAATCGTGCGTGACCGAATGATAATATCCGACGGTTACAACGGCACACCATCAGGATTCGAGAATTGTTGCGAAGACGAAAATGGTTTGACCAATTGGTATGTGCTTCACGCCGAGGCAAATGCAATTTTAAAAGTCGCCAATTCAACACAATCATGTGATGGTGCAACATTGTACATCACGCTTTCTCCTTGCAAAGAATGCAGTAAATTAATTCATCAATCGGGAATAAAACGTGTGGTTTATCAAAACGGTTATCGCGACACCGAAGGAATCGATTTTCTTGTAAAAGCTGGAGTTTTGGTGGAACAAATTGAGGAATTATCGATATAAAAATCGACACGAATTCCAAGATTTTGCACGAATTATTTTTCTTAATAAAGATAAATAATACTAGCTCTACATTTTTTAATTCGTGAAAATTTGTGAAATTCGTGTCAAAAAAAATCGAATTAAATTTTAACAAAAATCTGTGAAATCTGCGTCATAACAAAATGAAAATCAATTACAAATACATTCCAATATTTATTTGTTCGCTCATTGCGACAGGAATTTTTATTGGACAATATTTGAATTTTCCAGTAGAAAACTCCTCATTTGCCAAAAAACAAAACAAAAACAAACTCAACCGATTAATAGATTTTATTAACAGCGAATATGTCGATGATATTAATACCGATTCGATAGTCGATTTAACTTGCGATAATATTTTAGCAAAACTCGATCCGCACTCGGTTTATTTGCCACCAAAAGAACAAAAAATTGAAGCTGAAACTATGAAAGGTGATTTTGTAGGCATAGGCGTAAATTTTTATATGTATAATGACAGCGTTGCAATCATTAAACCAATTGCAAATGGTCCAGCCGAAAAAGCAGGATTATTGGCTGGTGACCGAATTTTATTTGCCAATAAATATAAATTATTTGGTAAGAAAATCCCAAACGATACTTTGTATTCTAAACTAAAAGGCGAAGAAGATTCAGAAGTCGAATTGACAGTTTTCAGGAAAAGCATTCGTAAAAATCTAAAATTTAAAGTTATTCGAAAAGTTGTTCCTATAAAAAGTGTCGATGTTTCGGTTTTAATAAATCCGACTTTGGGTTACATAAAAATAAACCGATTTGCAGAAACAACTTTCGACGAATTCAAATCTGGTTTAATAAAATTAAAATCGCAAGGAGCAAAATCATTAGTAATCGACGTGCGCCAAAACGGCGGCGGTTTCCTTGAAATAGCATCGCAAATTGCCGATGAATTCCTTAAAGATAAAGAATTAATCGTTTTTACAAAAAATAAAAAAGGCAAAATCGACAAAACTTTCGCAACCGATGAAGGCAGTTTCGAAACCGGAAAAGTCTATGTATTAATAGATGAAAACTCAGCATCGGCAAGCGAAATATTGGCTGGAGCCATTCAAGATAATGATCGAGGAACAATAATTGGGCGGCGATCATTCGGAAAAGGTTTAGTGCAACGAGAAATGAATTTCGACGATGGATCAGCGGTGCGATTAACAATTGCAAGATATTATACACCAAGTGGTCGTTCTATCCAAAAACCATATTCGAAAGGAAAAGAAGCCTATTTCAAAGATTTCGAAAAACGATTCGAAAATGGAGAATTGTATAAAAAAGACAGCATTAAAGTCAATGATTCGTTGAAATTTAAAACCAAAAACGGTAAAATTGTTTATGGTGGCGGTGGCATCGTACCAGATGTTTTTGTGCCATTGGATATTAACGAATCGAATGAAGAAATTCAATATATAATTCAATCGCAAGTAATTGGACATTTTGTTTTCGAAGCATTAGACAAAAACAGAAACTTGTTTAAAGATTTAAAAATGAATCAAATTCTTGAAAAACTTCAAAAAACAGATGAATATTTTATTAATTTTCAAAAGTTTTTAGCCAAAAGTGGCCTAAATTTAAATCTTTCTAAAAACAAAGATTTAATAAAAAATAATATCAGTGCAGAATTCGCCAGACAATTATTTAATGATGATAAATATTATGAAATTGTTTTAAAAAATGATATTATGATTCAGAAATTAATGCAATTGTAGATTGCTTGAATTAAAAAATTTTTGATTCTTTACAACAAATATAAATTTTGTTATTCTTTTGAATAGATTTAAAAATTACTTAGCATAAATTATATATTGCTCAGCATCTGAAGAGTAACCTAAATATAGTTCCTATGGAACAGATTATAACTTTAAGAAATATTAAATTACCACTATTAAGTCCCTAACTGGACAAAATTACACAAATTGTAATTTGATATCATTCAAAACCTGTTAAATAATAAAATCCCAACTTTTAAATTGGGATTTTTTTATAAAATATTTAATCTTGTTGGGTTTTCATTTTAAAAGTATCCATAAATGCAGTTGTATAATTCCCTTCGACATAAGCTGGTTCATCCATTAATTGTCTGTGGAACGGAATTGTTGTTTTGATTCCTTCAATTACGAATTCGTCCAAGGCACGTTTCATTTTATTGATAGCTTCTTGACGTGTTTGCGCAGTTGTAATTAACTTGGCAATCATCGAATCATAATTTGGTGGAATTGTATAACCTGCGTAAACATGTGTGTCTAAACGAACTCCGTGTCCGCCTGGCGAATGCAAAACTGTGATTTTTCCTGGTGATGGTCGAAAATCATTGTAAGGATCTTCGGCATTAATTCTGCATTCAATTGCGTGCATATTAGGAAAATAATTCTTTCCTGAAATAGCAACACCAGCAGCAACAAGAATTTGTTCGCGAATCAGATCATAATCTATTACTTGTTCGGTAATTGGATGTTCGACTTGAATTCTTGTATTCATTTCCATGAAATAAAAATTTCGGTTTTTGTCAACCAAAAACTCGACTGTTCCAGCACCTTCATATTTTATAAATTCGGCTGCTTTAACTGCTGCTTCTCCCATTTTATTTCTCAACTCGTCAGTCATAAATGGCGACGGAGTTTCTTCGGTCAATTTTTGATGGCGGCGTTGAACAGAACAATCTCTTTCTGATAAATGACAAGCTTTACCATAAGAATCTCCAACAACTTGAATTTCAATATGTCTAGGTTCTTCGATTAATTTTTCTAAGTACATTCCATCGTTTCCAAAAGCAGCAGCCGATTCTTGACGTGCACTTTCCCAAGCTTTTAATAAATCTTCTTTTTTCCAAACCGCACGCATTCCTTTTCCACCACCGCCAGCCGTGGCTTTCAACATTACAGGATATCCAAAATCATCTGCAATTTTTTCTGCTTGCTCATAAGATTCTAAAATTCCTTCAGAACCTGGCACACAAGGAACGCCCGCTGCTTTCATTGTTGCTTTGGCAGATGCTTTGTCGCCCATTTTATCAATCATGTCTGGACTTGCGCCAATAAACTTAATGCCATGTTCGGCACAAATTTTAGAAAATTTTGCGTTTTCAGATAAAAAGCCGTACCCAGGATGTATTGCATCTGCATTGGTAATTTCGGCAGCAGCAATAATATTTGACATTTTTAAATAAGACAGATTACTTGGTGGTGGACCAATGCAAACTGCTTCATCAGCAAATTTTACGTGCAAACTTTCGGCATCGGCAGTCGAATAAACTGCTACAGTTTTTATACCCATTTCACGACAAGTACGAATAATACGCAATGCAATTTCGCCTCGATTGGCTATTAATATTTTTTTAAACATATCTTTTTAATTAGATGTGAGACTTTTAGACATTAAACTAGTAGACGATAGACTGTTAGATGCTAGACTTTAAGACCTTAAACTTATAGATGATAGAAATTTAGACGATAGACTTTTAGACGTTAGACTTTTAGACTTTAAGACCATAGACTTATAGACGTTAGAAATTTAGACGATAGACTTTTAGACAATAGATTATTAGATAGTATAAGCTTTAAATCTTGTAGTCTCAAGTCTCAAAGTCTAATGTCTTAAAATCTAATATCTAAAATCTAATATTAACTTGGATCTACTAAAAACAATGGCTGATCAAATTCTACTGGCGACATATCATCTACAAGAATTTTAACAATTTTACCAGAAATTTCCGATTCAATTTCGTTAAATAACTTCATTGCTTCAATAACACAAAGAACATCTCCTTTTGCAATATTGGTTCCTACTTCGCAAAACATTGGTTTGTCTGGCGATGGTTTTCTATAAAATGTTCCAATAATTGGAGATTTTATAGTTACATATTTTGCGTTTTCGTCTGCCACAGGTGCCGTTGTTGATGGTACAACTGCTGCTGGAGCTGTTGGTTGTGCTGGAGCTGTTTGCTGAATTTGCTGCTGTTGCGAAGGCATTTGTTGCACATAAGTCACATCAGATGAGCTGTCGGCCAAAGTTGTGCGAATTGTGATTTTTACATCACCAGTTTCTAACTTTACTTCTGCAACGCCTGTATTGGCTACAAATTTAATTAGGTTTTGAATTTCTTTTAAATCCATGATATTTGTGTTTAGTTATTTTTTTTGATTTTGTTTATTTTTTAAAACTGGAAACTGCGACTGAATACTGAACACTATTTGCTATCATAAGCCCATTTTAAATAAATTGAACCCCAAGTAAATCCGCCACCAAAAGCTGCGAAAATTAGGTTGTCTCCTTTTTTAAATTTATGCTCGAAATCCCATAATAATAATGGCAAAGTTCCAGATGTTGTGTTACCGTATTTGTGAATATTGACCAGAACTTTTTCTTCTTCAAGATTGATTCTGCTTGCGGTTGCATCAATAATTCTTTTATTCGCTTGATGCGCTATTAACCAATTTATATCTTCTTTTGTAAGATTATTGCGTTCCATTATTTTTTCGGAAACGTCTGCCATTCCAGAAACTGCATATTTATAAACTGTTTTTCCGTCTTGAAAAACAAAATGTTGGCGGTTTTCGACAGTTTCTTTTGATGGTGGTAGAATTGATCCGCCTGCATCGATTTTTAAATATTCACGACCAATTCCGTCACTTCTTAAAAATTCATCTTGCAATCCAAGTCCTTCATTATTGGGTTCAAATAAAACACAACCTGCTCCATCTCCGAAAATTATGCAAGTTGCACGATCGGTATAATCAATAATTGATGACATTTTATCGGCACCAATTAACAGTACTTTTTTATATCTTCCAGATTCAATGTAAGCTGCAGCCGTAGACATTCCGAATAAAAAGCTCGAACAAGCTGCTTGCAAATCATACGCAAAAGCATTGACTGCACCAATTTGCGAAGCTACATATACGCCTGTACTAGCAACCAACATGTCTGGAGTTGTGGTTGCCATTATCAATAAATCTATTTCTTTTGGGTCGATATTGTTTCTGGAAATTAAATCTTGGGCTGCTTTTATGGCTAGATATGAAGTTCCTTTACCTTTTTCTTTTAGCAATCTGCGCTCTTTAATTCCAGTTCTTGAGGTGATCCATTCGTCGTTGGTTTCGACCAATGTTTCTAGTACTTGATTTGACAATACAAAATCTGGTACATATCCTCCAACTGCTGTGATTGCTGCTGTTACTTTATTCATAATTTTTTATTATTGTCTTGAAAAAATGACTTTTTAAAAGAGGTGGAAATTACAAAATTTTTTTATTCTGACGTGAAATGTTTACAAAAATTTGAACTTTAGTTCTTTTGCCACGAAGACTCAAAGGCTCAAAGGTTTTAATCAATAGATTTTTATACAATTAGTTAAAGTATAAATACAAAAAATATCAATAATTAGATTGTGATTTTGTGGCTTCGTGTCAAAAAATATATTATGGAAAAAATCCAATATAATTTACCTGAAATCTTTTTGACTTTATGCAAGAAATTATTTAAATTAAATCCAATAAAAAAAACTCCCACAACGTGAGAGTTCTAATTTATTTTAGATAAAGTATTATGCAAGAGCAACAGTCGACTTGTCGATTACAACTTGTCCTCTATAATACATTTTTCCTTCATGCCAGTAAGCTCTGTGGTATAAATGTGCTTCGCCAGTTATTGGACAAGTTGCTATTTGTGCAACTGTAGCTTTATAATGTGTTCTTCGTTTGTCTCTTCTCGACTTGGAGATTTTTCTCTTAGGATGTGCCATTTTACTATATTATTTATCCGTTAATAGTTGTTTTAATTTGTCCCAACGTGGGTCAATATCGTCTTCTTTTGTAACTTCTTGTTTTGGTTCTTTTACTCTTAATTCGTTTAGTTTTTCAAGCGTTATACTTTGCAAAGTACCTTCTTTTATTCCCGGATGCATTCTTTTTATTGGTACCGAAAGCACAATCATTTCATAAATATATTGTGAAATATCGAGTTGGTGTTCGCCATGAGGAATAATTAACAATTCATCATTGTCATTATTAAACTCATCGCCAAACTGAACTACAACTTTGATTTTTCCTTTTATGGGCAAATCAAACATTTCGCCAGTAGTGTCGCAAGCAACATTTACAAAGCCTTTGTGTTTGAAATTAAGCTCCATAAAAGTGCTTTTTTTATCAAAAACTAAATCTATTTTGATTTCTGAATTTTCATATTCGTCAAAATCAAAATTTTCAAAGAACTTATTATTTATTTGATATTCAAAGTTATGTTTTCCTAACTTTAAACCTATAAACGGAATTAAAAAATCTTTTAACTGGTTCATAACAATAAATTTTTCCTTATATTAAGGAGTGCAAAGATATAAAATAAATACAAATCTAAAAGTCAAAAGCTATTTTTTTTATCGATTATTTCTTTCTTCGGGTTTTTCCTTTGTTTTCATAGGGTCACGGCTTATTTCGGTGTAAATATTTCGTGAATGATAAATATCAATTGCCGAATAAACCGCTTCTTTGAACGAATTATGGTCTGCAATTCCTTTTCCTGCAATGTCATAGGCTGTTCCGTGATCGGGCGATGTGCGAATTTTATTCAATCCTGCTGTAAAATTTACTCCATTTCCAAACGACAATGTTTTGAAAGGAATTAACCCTTGATCGTGGTATATTGCAATAACGGCATCGTATTTTTCATATTGTGAATTTCCAAAAAAACCATCGGCTGGGAATGGTCCAAATGCCAAAGTTCCTTTTTCGAATAATTTTTTGATGGTTGGTTTTATAATTTCGTCGTCTTCTTTGCCAATAACGCCTCCATCGCCAGCGTGAGGATTTAATCCCAGAACTGCAATTTTGGGTTTATTAATGCTAAAATCTTGCATTAGCGAAAGCTTAATAGTTTCTATTTTTTTGGTAATTAATTCGGCTGTTAAATGTTTTGCAACATCGTTTACAGGAATATGATCGGTTACTAAACCTACTCGCAGATTGTCTTGAACCATAAACATTAATGCGTTTCCTTCAAGTTCTTGGTTCAAATAATCGGTGTGACCTGGAAATTTGAATTCGTCCGACTGAATGTTGTACTTATTAATAGGTGCAGTTACCAAAACATCAATCAATCCATCTTTCAAGGCAGATGTTGCGGTTGTGAACGATTTTATTGCATATTTACCAATATTTTCATCATTTGTACCAAAATTAATGGCTACATCTTCTTTCCAAACGTTCAATACATTTATTTTACCAATAACCAGTTGATTGAGATTATCAATGCCGTGAATGTTGGTTTCGAGTTTTAGATTGCGTTTAATGAAAGACATTATTTTTACATTTGCAAAAATTATTGGCGTACACATTTCTAACATTCGATTGTCTTCGAAAGTTTTCAAGATTACTTCACTGCCAATTCCGTTTAAATCTCCGATAGAAATTCCGACAATAATATTTTCGTTCTTTTTCATATTTTTCTTTTTACCACAAATTACACAAATTTTCACAAATTAACATATTTGTTAAAATTTAGATCCTTAATTTATTTTTTATGAAGTTGAGATTACTGATTTATTCGTGTTAATTCGTGAAATTCGTGTCAAACTTTTTCATAAAATTAAATTTTAATTCACTAATTTTGAATTGCAAATTTAGTAAAATAAAACTACAATGTTCACAGGAATTATAGAAACCCTTGGCACTATACAAGATGTTAGAAATGAGAATGATAACTTGCATATTTCGGTGCAATCATCAATTACGAATGAATTAAAAATCGATCAAAGTGTGGCACACAATGGCGTTTGCTTGACGGTTATTGCAATCGAAAACGATGTTTATACGGTTACGGCAATATCAGAAACAATCAATAAAACCAATCTAGGCGATTGGAAAATTGGTGATTCATTAAATCTTGAAAGAGCAATGTTGCTTGGATCGAGACTTGATGGACACATTGTTCAAGGTCATGTTGATCAAACTGCAATTTGCAAAGAAGTTCGAGAAGCCAACGGAAGCTGGTATTATACTTTTGAATATAATAAAAGTCTAAATAATATTACCATCGAAAAAGGTTCAATAACGGTTAATGGCGTGAGTTTGACGGTTGTTAATTCTAAAATTAACGAATTTAGTGTGGCAATTATACCTTATACTTATGAACATACAAATTTTAAAAATTTTAAAATTGGCACCAAAGTTAATTTAGAATTTGATGTTATTGGGAAATATGTTTCACGATTGTTTGAAATTAGGAAATAATGGTTCTGTAACACAACGACAATAATTTAAACCATAAAATATGCCATTAGTCAACCCTTTACCAGCCAATCACGACGAAGAAACTCGAAAATTAGCCGAATTTTTTAATGAAACTTTGGGATTTTGTCCCAATTCGGTTTTAACAATGCAACATCGACCAGCAATTTCGAAAGCTTTTATCAATCTAAATATGGCTGTTATGGAAAATAATGGTCGTGTAACATCGGCATTAAAACGCATGATTGGTTGGGTTTCTAGCAATGCTGCTGGTTGTCGTTATTGTCAAGCGCACACAATTAGAGCTGCCGAACGTTATGGTGCCGAGCAAGAACAATTGGATAATATTTGGGAATATAAAACGAATGCAGCTTTTTCTGATGCCGAACGAATTGCACTTGATTTTTCGATTGCGGCAACCATAATTCCGAATTCGGTTAATGATAAAATAAAAACCGAACTTTATAAATATTGGAATGAAGGTGAAATTGTCGAAATGTTAGGCGTTATTTCACTTTTTGGATACTTGAACCGTTGGAACGATTCTATGGGAACTGTCGTAGAAACTGGCGCAATTGAAAGTGCCGAAAAATATTTGGGAAAACATGATTGGGAAATTGGGAAGCATCAGTAAAAGTGTAATTTAAAACACAAATTTTGTTTGTGAAAATTTTTTGACACGAATTACACAAATTTGCACAAATTAGTAATTTTTGAAATTAAAAACGCTATTCAAATCGACAGGTTATTGATTTTGAATAGCGTTTTTTTATGTTGTTAATTGGAATAATCTATTGCAAAACAATCTTTTTGCTAACCAATTCGCCTGTTTCTAACGTAATTTTAATAATCAAGACTTGGTTTTTGGTTAATAAATTTTCGATAATTGTATTTTTAGCATTAATGATTTGATTGTCAAATATATTTCGTCCTAAAAGATCAAATATTTGAATTGATTTAATGTTATCAATATTAGATGTTACCGAAATTTTAGCGTTTTTTGCTGCGATTTTAACTATATTTTCAGCATTCACGAAAGTGTTGCTTGACAAAAATGCATTCTGATATTTCAAAATAAACCTGTCATTGAATGTGCCATAATTGGTTGTGAAAGAATATGGAGCTTGTTTCAAATCGTGTGTTATATTCAATAAATTATCTTGCAAATAAATGTTTTGATTCTCGAAAACACCTTCGAATCTATCAATGCTTATTGATGATTGCCCCGAAACTGCACTTGAAAATCCAAGTTTTACAAAATCATTTTCATTGAATGTATTTCGAGATTGAATTTTGAAATTAGTATCGCTGCTGTCATTCATGAATGAATAAAAACTAACATAATTTTGCGTTTTACTTTCTATTCCGTCATAACCATAGTCATAATCAAGCGTTGTTTCTGGCAAATAACCAATGAGTTGTTGGCTGAACATGTTATCGATATTTTCGAAATTAAGCCATAATCGATCTTTTTGTTCGGTGTTATTGCCTCTAAAAAACTGATTGTTGCTGTAATTTTTGCTTCGGAAACTGTTTTTGAAAACCAAATTGATTGCAACCTCAGCTTCTACGAAAAATCCTTGACCTGTGCCAATAAAACCATTGGGTACAGCACTCAATGAGCCGCTTGCAGAACCAGAACCTGTTGCAGTTGCTCCAGTTAAATTATAGGTTGCATAATCGTTGTTGTTGTAATTCTGCACATTTGGGCCTGGATTGGTAATTGCTGGTTCAAGATTGCCTTTGTGGCTCCAAAAATATAATGTTCCAGAAATGTTATTGCCAGTTCCCAATGGCAAAATATTGGCTTTTATAAAATCGTCGGCTTTGATAGATGACGGATATGGGTTTCCGACCAAGTTATAATCGTCTAAACTTGAAACTGAATTTGCGCTTAATGCTAATGGAAAAGTTATCGAACCATTGTTGACTTTTCCAGAAAAAGTAACAATTTCGGTTGAGTTTGGCGTTCCTGCGGTTGCGTTACCCATAACTGCATACCCAACTCCGGCTGTCATTGGCGTGGTTGATGGAACACTTATCCAGTCGTTGCCATCATCGTCGAAAGTGTCTGATCCAGCATTATTAGATTGTGGAATAGTTGCATCATTAGAAGTATCAGAAAAATTGGCAGTTGTAAAATTATAGGCTTGCGATAAATTCCAAGCAGCAAGCGGTGTGCCAATTTGTGGATTTTCGACTGGTGCCGACCAATAAGTATAATCAAACTGGTCGAAACTTGGCGTTAATCTTAAAACATTGGTTGAGCCATTGTTGGTTACAACGCCAGCATCGTTAATCATGACCAGAGAACCTTTGTCTAAAATATTTAATGTTGCAGCTGTATTGATTGTAAGATCGTTTTGAATGTTTAGGTATTTACCAGCTATAACTGTCACTATTGGATTATTTGACCCATTGCCAATTGTCAGCGAACAAGCATCGATACTTGTTCTAATATTCATATCGTAATCGCCGTTTAGAGTTACTGCCGAGTTGATGTTAGGCACACCAGTAGGTGACCATGATGAACCATCCCAAGTGTAGGCTATAGAAATGTATTCGTCTGCACCAATTGTTGGTGATGTGGCACTTCTTGTTTCTAAATCATAATCGGTAGTTATTGAAATTGGTGTACCTATTAATGTTGGATTAGCATTTATGCATGAGCTGTTTGATGCAAGATGTAAATCGCCTATATTGATGTCAACAAACGTTACTTGGGTAGAAATACTACCCGTTGAAGGGTCATAAGTTGCACCAATACTTCTCCATGTTGCTAAGGTTCTATCGGATGTAGAAAAACAAAGTGTGTTTGGGTCATTTGTAAATAAATTATTATGATTACCATTATAACCTGATGGTGCAGTAGTAAATTGTATTGCATAATGTTTTCCTGTTGAAGAACCTGAGCTTGTTCTTAAATTCTGAAATATATTATTTCTTAAAACATCAGTACTTAAACCCGCAGAATAGTTATTATAAGATGCAGAATTTGCTGAACCAGATGCAATTGTATTACCAGCGATATTTACAGAATTGTAATTATATTCTGACGTACCAGATGATGATAAACCCGACCCTTCCATAATACCATACACCCAAACGGCGTTTGTGTTAGACCCGTTAGAAAGACTAACCATATTATTACTGAACACATATTTTTTATCATAAGCTCTAATACCTATAATTGCTCCAAAAGGCGCAACTGTTGCTATACTTTTGTTTTCAAAGCCCCAAATTTTATTTCTATTAACTTGTCCAACATTAACTGTATTATTACCCCCAGTTGTTTCTATACCAACAACTGTTGTATTTGATACTCCTATTCCATTACATGATAGATTACTAATATTGTTATCCGATATACTTATTGATGTTGGATTACCACCTCCATTATAAACTATGCCAGCTAAAGAAGCAAAATTATAAGAACTTAATGTACCTCCTAAAATATTATTTGGGATAGTTGAATTAGTTGATAATAAATTTATTGTATTTCCGTTAATTAATTGAGGTACTGCTGCACTACCTCCTGCAGGATTATCAAATCGAATAGCATGTAATCTTACGGTAGTTGAATTACCAATTGCACTAATATTTGCAATTTTATTATTATTTATTGAATTTGCAAAATTACCTGCCTGTGTAACAATACCGAAAGTAATACCTTGACCAGCTACTGTAATACCTTTAGTAGGGTCGGTTAAATGTCCAATAGTGTTACCAGTACCTGTATTTAAACCCGTGTTTGTACTAAATGAGTGAACACCATAAAACGTAGTTCCAGTTGTATTATCACTCAAATTTATATTTTGGATTGTGTTTCCTTGTATATTAACAGTACCACTTGCAGTTTGGATATAAATACCTCTAAAATCAACAGCAGAACTTATAGTCATAGCACTTCCACCAGCACTAGCTTCTTGACCACCTAAATAATTATTGTTAATTGTAAAGCCGCTACCACCAGCAATATGTATCCCAAAATAAAATGTAGGTGCTGTTGTAAATGCATTACTTGCATAAATGTGATTTCCAGTAATAGTTGATGAAAGACAACCATAGACTTGAACAGGAACTGCAAAAATATTATCAATAAGATTATTTGTGAAAGTATTTGTTGTTACACTACTATTTACTGTAATACCAATAGACGCACTTCCAGAAGTACCACCCGTTGCACCTCTAATAATGCAATTGTCAATACTTATTGGTGCTGTACCAGTAGTTGATGTAACAGAATTTATAATTCCTGCTGCAAATTGTGAATTATTTGCATTATTCCCTTCAAAAATTGCATAATTTAAGTCTAATAAAGCAGATGACGGATTAGAAAGAGTTCTAAAATTAATAACTGGTACTGTATTAGCAGCAATTGCATTAGTATTTCTAAATAATAAATATCTTCCACTTCCACTAAATCTTCCATCTACCTTTAATCGTCCATTTCCATAAATACCTATCATTTGATTAAATGTTGAAGCAGCAGCTGCTGCTCCATCAGCTTGAGTTCCACTTATTGTTCTTAATGTTGTACTGTTAGGCACTACTAAAACAGAAAATGTACCAGGCGTCGTTCCAGACACATTTAATTGAAATAAATTTGGTTCTCCAGTAACATCATCTACAACACTAGCGGTTACATTACCTCTTGAGATATTAGCATTAGATGCGTTTATTACTTTAAACAAACCACCGCAATCTCCAGTAAAATTTTGGAAAATTGCTCCTGTATTACCTATGGTGTATGTACCACCAACTCCTATAGGCATAAGAACTATATAAGATTGTGTTGCTGTAGCTGGCAAATTAGATGTTACAAGATTTACTGATGCAGGAGATGAGGCAAAAGTTAATCCATTTCCTATTCCTACATTTGGAGTTGCTGCTAAATCTTGAGCAACTACAAAATATTGTATTTGGGATCCAACATCAACCGCAGTGCCATTCAATAAACCATAATCTAGTAAGAAACTAAAAGGAGTTGATGCTGTTACACTTTCTACATATTTCCAACCATCTGTTGAATTTGTGTTGGTTGCACCAATTACATTTGAATTACTACATTTTTTATAATATAGTCTTGACTTTGTTGATATCGCAATGTTTACACCGCTTTTTACATCGGTAATTCCTATAGAAACTGTGGGAGCAGTTGCATTATTTTGATTTGGAATTGCAGTGTAAGAAAATGCAGGTGGAGTTAAATCAAGTGTAATATAATTGCCTTCATAAGCACCAAGGTCTGGTGTTGTAACATTTCTTGTAATATCGTCAAAATCTTTTGTAGCCAAACCACCAGCACCACCACTTTCAACTTCTGTGGCTACGGCTGTTTGTATTTTTAAATCAGGCAATGCATTTGTAGGGTCTATGTAACGAGGGTTAGAATTGAAACTAAGCGCATCTTGCCCTGTAACACTTTTCCAGTTTGTAAGTGATATAACATCTAAATTATTAAAAAAGCCAAAAACACTTCCAGTACCATTTCCAAAATAGATATTGTTATCAGAAGTAAGCCCTGTAGGGTTTACGCTAGAACCACCAACTCTTGTTATATAATGCTTACCTGTTGCTCCTCCGCTATTGCTTCTACCATTAAAGAAAATATTATTTCTAAAACTTCTAGTGTTAAATGTTTGTTGTGCATTAAATGCATAAGAATTTCCTGCACCTGCGGTAGGAGTTCCATCTATGTACACACTATTATGCCAAATACTGTTTGTACCAGTTGCTTCTAAAATACCACTCATTGTTACCGCATTTGTAACACCCGCTCCTATAGCTATTTTATTATTTTTAAAAACCGTTGTTCCACCAGCTATTCTTATTCCATTTATTTCGGCAGTTGTGGCTGTTGTACTTGTTTTTATATCATAAATAAAATTACGTTCTACAAGGTTTGCTGCACCAGCGCCTGAAAACTGAATACCAGTAACTACTGTAGAAGCAGTTGTATTTGTATTTGTTAAGGTATAAATGTTGTTTTGAACAATAATATTATTACCTGTACTGCCTGCGGCAGAGAATAAACCAATTACAGATGCTGTATTAGAAGTTCCTGTACCACCCGTTGCGGTTAAATTTCTAACTGTATCTGTTGTTGCAATTAATAAAGCATTACCCGTTGATAATCCAATAACCTGAGCTAATGACGATGTGCAATTATTTTGAATTGAATTTGAAATTGTACCACCTATTAAATTTGATGTTGCTGTAGTTGTAGCGCCTGAGCCATTAAAAGCTCTAATTCCATGTACAATAGATGCAACTGATGTAGCGGAGCTTGTAACTGTAATACCTCCTATTTTATTACTATTCACCGTCCAATTATCATTTGTAGCATTATTAAAAATACCAAATACATCAGTTGCAGTATTTGTTGTAGTACTAAATACTAATGCTCCTGTAGCTGTTTGACTACCAATATTATTTGAACTGGAAGTTACAACACCTTTATCTAAAAGTATTGCTGCAAAAGGAGAAACATTTGTAGTTCCAAAAGATGTAACTCCAGTTAAACTAATATTAGTGATTGTATTACTAGAAATATCAGAAGTTATGCCTGCATTTAAGCCACTAAAAAATATTCCATTAAACTTTCCTGAACTACCCGTCATAGTGTAAGTACCTGTTGCATTACTTGCTGAGTATCCAATGATATTTCCCGTAATATTAAATCCTGCAGCACTTGTTGTATTTACAACTTGTATTGCACAATGTAATTGACCAGAGGTAAATACTCTAGCCGCTGTTTGGTAAAATTTGTTATTTGTAAAACTATTTGCAGTAGATCCATTTCCAGAATAAATACCAGCACTTGAAGTTGCTGTCCCAAAATAATCAAATATATTATTATTGTTTATTAAATTACCACTATTTGCTAAAGCAACTGGTGTTGTATTACCTGAAAAATAAACTCCCTTTGTTGGCAAATTTGCACCTGCAGGGCCAATATTACAATTTGAAACTGTATTGTTATCATTACCAGTAGCTAATGCTCCAGCAGCAAACCAAATGTTTCCACCGTTGGTTCCAACAATCATTGTAGAGGATCCTAAAATTGAACAATTTGTAACTGTATTATTTGTTGCATCTACCTGAAACTTTACTGTAGAGGTGCCAGATATTGCAGCTGTACTTAAATTAGAAATCGTCAAACTATTTCCGCCCGTGTTTAATCCATCAATTGTTACATTGTCAGCACCGTTTAAATCAATAAGTGGTGCTGCTAAATTTCCCGAGATTGTTCTCGCAACACCATTAGTAGGTTTAATTAAAATCGATGTGTATGAAGATGCTGGGTTTGCAGATATTACTATTCCTGAGGCATTTAAAACTGCAGAGGCAGTTTCGATAGTGTTACCATCAATGCTTATTACAATTGCGCCTTGATGTGTACTTATGTTTATAGCATCAAAAGCAGCTTTAATTGTTGCATAATATGCAGGTCCAAGATTTCCTGCAGTGGCTGTTACTTCAATTGGTGTTGCTGTTGGTGCTGCAACCGAAAAAGTTGCGTTGTAATTATTTGAACCATTAGTTATGAAATGTGTTCCATTTCCACAACCATCAAAATCTGCTTGGGTATATGTTTGTAAAGTGTAATTTCCAACTGGCAAGGAAGCAATTATGTCAGTAGTTCCCGAAACACCCTCCCACTGCTGGTCGCCACTTCCACCAATATTAAAAGCAAATGATTCCGTTATTCCTGTAAATAATCCTGACGGTGCACCAGTTAAAAAAATTCGGTACCAAATACTACTATTTAAAATATTGCAACCACCATTTTTAAAAGTTTTATTTTGACCGCCTTTCAATACAAGAGTATTTGTTCCTTTTACAAATGTTCCAAAATTAGTTCCTTGAAAATCTGGATTTATAGACGCCGGTTGTAAATCATAAAAGGCATTTGCACCCCCATTTACGCTCATTATTGCATAACTTTCAAAAATTCCTGAAGTTTGTGATTGAACCGTAAACGAAAAAGCCAAAACAATTAAGAATATCCCTTTTTGTGTCAAATTGATTTTTTTTGTAAGAAAAGATAATAATTTTTTCATAATATAAATATTTATTAACACTAAAAAATGCTAATGTTAAAAGTTACAATATTATAACAATATATTTACAAAGAAAAACTACAACAAATAATTATTAATAGTTCAAAAAATAAACGTGTTTTTTTAAAAATATATAAAAAATTATTGTATTTGGTAATAATTATATACAAAAAAACAGATTTTGAATTAATTAATTAAACCACAAAAAAGCCTAAACGTTAAGGTTTGGCTTTTTAAATTATTGATTTAAATTTTTGCGCATTTATCTAATAAATAACTGAACTTTATTGACCTCAACAGTATCGGCAGGTGAGCCGTTTGGTCCACCTTCATTAGACCAGTTTACTTGTGTACCTATAGAATACCACCAATTTGATATGTTAACTGAACCATCTAAAAAAGTGTTAACTCCACTGTTTTCTAAGCCACCCCAGTTATTAGATGTCATTGAAACAGCTATTGGTACATAACCCGCAACTGGAAAAGTCGAAGATGCACCTGATCTTGGATCAAATGTCTGGCTCCAGTGGTTTGTTTTTGACAAAGAAGGATAATGCAATCTAAACTCATACTTGGTTGGATCGCTTCGCAAACCATCAATTTTATTAAGTATAGAATATTTACTGGTAGATAATGATGGTGATCCAATATTTACTTGATCAGCTTCTAAATCACTAGCCCATAATTCACCTGGAACCAAATCTTGATTGAATACCAATGTCCAACCACCACCATTATTGGTCATATCGCAATAGCAATTAAATGCTGGGTTCGCTCCAGCACCATCTGGATCGATAGTAAAAATTCCATCTAAATTTGAACCTGCATTTTTATATTCTAAACAATTTTTTAATGGCTGAAATAATACTGAATTGTTAACAGTGCAAGTTAAACCAGTTTCTACATAAGTTATTGTAAATGTATCTGTTTGAACAGCAATTGGCGTGCCTGTGCCAACTAAATTGATAGTGTTAATGCCTGCAGTAAATACACCAGATGCAGAAAAACTGTATCCGTTAACAGTGTTTGTAGTAAAAGTATATGTATCTGGTGAATTAACTATTACATCTAATGAAAGTGTGTTTGATGGTTGAATTGGCGTTCCAACTACACTTACACCATTGGCATTAGCGGTTGAGCAAACCAATTTATTGCTTTGTACTTCGCTCAAACATTTAGACCACGAGGTGCCTTTATAAAACTGAAAACAATTAACATCAAGATTATAAATAAACAATCCAGGGGCTGGTGCAACTATTGCATCACGTTGGGCTTCGGTCATTCGAGGCATTAACAAACCTTGAGTTGTTGATTTTATATCTAGGGCTGCCGATAAATCTGGATTCGTTGTGTTAATTCCGACTTGAGCAAATAACAATTTTGCAAATACTAAAAATAAGATTGTGTAAAATTTTGGCATAATGATAAAAATTTGTAATTATATAATTTACAAAAATAGTAAAATTTTGTAAATATTTACATTAAAATTATTAAAATTTAAAACTAATTTAATGATTTATTAATAATTGGATTAATTACTACACATTTAACATACGAAATTTAACGTAAAATAAATATAATTTTAATAAACTTAACATTTTACTTACGAAATTGCTATAAGATTTATTTTATTAAATAAAATTTGGTTGTGTCCTATAAAATTGTAGATTTTTTGACTAATTGTCCAGCTAGGGACAAGTTAAAAATCAAGAAGAATCTACAATATTACTTCACACAAGTTAAAATTTTAATTAATTTGTAAACATAGAAGTTACATTAACTTAAAAATATAAAAAACATTAAACTTTAAATATCAATTTTTGTTTGTAAAATATCCATAATATAAAACTCCAAATTGCAACATAGGTTAATGCTCCAACTAATGAAGCATTCATTGGATTGCTGAAATTTTGCTCAATGCCATGAGTGTAAATATATTTTTGAATATCGATTTGTTTAGACAAGTCATCAGGATTTGTAATTTTTATCATTGACATGACACGTGGAATAATTCCCGAAAAAAAGAAGACTATCATTGGATTTACGCCCCAAATTAAAAATAATTTTGACCAAGATTTAATGTTTGCAATCTCAATAATATAATATAAAAATGCTAGACATAAAGTCGCAAGTCCGGCGGTAAAACATACATAAGAACTTGACCACAATGATTTATTTAACGGAAAAAATAAACTCCAAAAATAACCAATTGTTGTGAGAATAATTCCCACATAAATCATTTTAATTGAAATTTGAGTTTTAGTCAAGTTGCAATTTAAAATTTCACCAATTTGAATGCCAATAATTCCGGTTGCAATTGCTGGAAAAGTACTTAAAACACCTTCAGGATCCCAGGTTTTGGTTTCAATATACATGTGACCTGACAATAATATGCTGTCAAGCCAAGCACTCAAATTTGTCGCAATTTCAAAATTAGCAGCACCAATGCCAGGAACTGGAATTAATGCCATAGCAGCCCAATATCCTAACAATAAAAAAATAATGACTGTTATTTGAATATTTCGATTGGTTTTTAAATATATTAGTGCAATTACAAAATATACAATACCTATTCGTTGTAAAACGCCTGGAATTCTAACATTGCCAAACATTGCAGTCGAAAAGGCTAATGTCAACATAATTCCTAATACAGAAAAAGTAGCAATTGCTTTGGTTTTTAATGTGAAATCGCCAAGAAATGCAATTGCAACAATAATTGTTATTGCAAGTCTAACGAACATAAGTGAAATTCCTTCAAGACCAAAAAATTCAATTTTTTTAAAGAAAAACAGAAAAAAACCTAAACTAAAAATTCGTGCAGACCTAACTGCAATTTTTAAAAATGTAGTTTTATCGAATATTTTATTAGGCATTGAAAACGGAATGGCGCAACCTAAAATAAAAATAAAAAAAGGAAAAACCAAATCGGTCAACGTGCAACCGTGCCATTCTGCGTGAAGCAATTGCGGATAAACGGCCGACCAACTGCCTGGATTATTGACAATTGTCATTAACAGAATTGTAAATCCGCGAAAAACATCAAGTGAAATAAGACGTTGATTGTTCATTTATATTGTAATTTTTTAAAAATGATATCTTTTAAAAGCTTCCATAGCTGCGTAATCTGCGAAACCTAATTCTCTAAATTTATTGGCTGTATTTTTGTTTCGCTCTTCGACACGAACCCAAAATTCTCGTAAATCGTCGCCTTGAAACATGACGCCATCTTTCTGCGATTGATGATAAAAAATTGAAGTTCGTTTCTTTAAAACCTGATTTGGTGACATTGGTACAGCCATACCAATTTCATGTAAATCCCATTCGTGCCAAGCTCCTCGATAGAGCCAAACCCAGCAATCGCTCATAAAATTTTTATGTTTGGATTGTTCTAAAGCCATAAAAAGTGAATCCAAACAAACTTTGTGTGTGCCATGTGGATCGGCCAAATCGCCTGCAGCAAAAATTTGGTGTGGTTTAATTTCTTCTATTTTCGCAATCATTAAATCAATATCAATTTGCGATAATTTATTTTTCTTGATTGTACCAGTTTCATAAAATGGCAAATTTAAAAAATGTGCGTTTTTGTCAGGCAAACCCATATATCGAATGGCTCCGAGCGATTCTTTCTGGCGAATTAATCCTTTTAATTCTCGTAATTCTTTTATATCGGCAGCATTATTATTTAGATTTATAAAATTAATAATCGTCTTGTAGAAATTGTTATCTGAATCAATATCGAGACCAATTTCTGCAAATTTTAAAGCTTCGTGATTAGAAACTGCAATATTGCCCGATGTTTGATAAACAACATGAACTTCATGACCTTGACTAACCAACCTGTCTAAAGTGCCACCCATCGAAATAACATCATCGTCTGGATGAGGGCTAAAAATTAATACACGCTTTTTTTCTGGAGTTGCTCGTTCAGGGCGTTTTTCAAATTCGGTATTTGGTTTACCGCCAGGCCAACCAGTTATTGTGTGTTGCAAATAATTAAACATTTTAATATTCAAGTCATAAGCAGTTCCTTCTTCGGCAAGCAGGCTTTCCATTCCATGTTCGAAATAATCTTTATCGGTTAAATGTAATATTGACTTTTTGGTTTGATTGCAAAGCCAAACAACAGCTTTGCGCTTTAAATCTTCATTCCAAATGCAATTATCAACTACCCAAGGTGTGTTTATTCTGGTTAATAATGATGCTGCTTCGTTATCGAGTACAAATGTGGTTGATAAATGATTTTGCAAATAGGTCGCAGGTTTTTTAGAAGATATTAATCCTTCGATAGTTCTTTTAACGATTTCGGCTTTATTTTCGCCCCAAGCAAGAAGCACAATTCTTTTGGCGTCAAATACTGTCGAAATGCCCATTGTTATTGCTTTTTTAGGAACATTTTCCATTCCAAGGAAAGATTCTGCTGCGTCAGAAATTGTTAAATGATCTAATGTGACCATTCTTGTTGTAGAATTTAAATGAGAACCAGGTTCGTTAAAACCAATGTGACCAGTTCTACCAATGCCTAATAATTGAAAATCTATTCCGCCAAGATTTTTTATTTTGTCTTCATATTTATTGCAAAAAGAAATAACCTCGTTGGCAGCAATATTTCCTTTGGGAATATTTATATTTTCTGGCAAAATATCAATGTGGTTGAACAAATATTCGTGCATGAAAAAATGATAACTCTGAAAATTATCATCGGTCATCGGGAAATATTCATCGAGATTAAAACATATTACATTTTTGAAACTCAGATTTTCTTTTTTGTGCAATCGAATAAGTTCATCGTATACTTTTATTGGTGACGAACCAGTGGCAAGTCCAAGAATAAATTTCGAATTGGTTAATTGTTTTTCTTTTATTAATTGTGCAATTTCATTAGCAACAGCTATTGACCCTGTAACAGAATTTTCAAAAATTACGTTATGAATCTTCTCGAATCTTGTAGTTTCGTATTTGCCTGGTTTAGAATAAGTCAAGAGATTATTTACATTCATATAAAATAATTTTAGAATTAATTTAATTAATCAAATTTAGAATATTTAAAGAATATTCTTCATTATTTTGCGTTATTTTAAAAATAATTAACAACAACGTGCAAAATACTGCATTTATAAAACATTAATTCCTTCATTTTTATATTCTTTTAGTTTAATATCATTTGGATTTAGGTCAGTAATAATTGTGTCTAACAAATTAAGTTCACACACAAAATGTGGCATTTTGGTATTCAATTTTTCTGATGTTACCATCATAATAACTTTGTCAGAAGCTTGAATCATAGCTTTTTTAACTATTGAAACTTCATAACCCATTTCGGTTAATCCAGGATTTATATTAATGCTGCTTGCGCCCATAAAACAAATATCAGCTTTTAAATTACTCAAAACCTGAACAACATCTAGTCCAATAGTTACCATTGCATTTTTTTGCATTTTTCCGCCAATAAATATAAGATCAATATTATTGTGTTGCGAGAGTTGCATAGCTATTGGCAAACTGTAGGTATATATTGTAGCTTTAAGATTTGTGGGAATTAATTTAGCAAAAGCCAAGTTGGTTGTGCCACCAGAAATAATAATAACTTGATTGTCTTTTAACAAAGAAATGGCTTTTTTACCAATAATATCTTTCTTGACTTCGTTAACAATAATTACATCAAATATATTTTTAGGTTCGTTAATAATCGGGAAAGCACCACCATAGACTTTTTTAATTAATCCTTTTTGGTGTAATTCGTTTAGATCACGGCGTATTGTATCTTCGGATAAATTTAGTTTTTTAGCCAGTTTTATGGTTTTTACTTTTTTATCAGAGATTATTTTTGAAAGAATTAATTTTTGACGTTCGGCTTTTAACATATAAGTTTTGAGTTTATAACAAATGTAATTTTTTTTAATTATAAAATGATAAAAATATGCGTTATTATGCATTATTTTACAAATAATGAAAATAAACTCGAAAAATCTTGCAAGTTGATTTTATAGTTTGTACTTTCGAATAAAAATTAACAAAACCTTAATATGAAAAAAATTATTTTAATTCAGTTCTTTTTCATTTTGTTAGTGCAATTTGCATTCTCACAAAATGGCAAAATAACAGGAAAAGTCACCAATTCTGTTGATGGCAGTCCGATTCCGGGAGTTAACATTAACGTTGCCAGTTCGAGCGGAGGAACTGCGAGCGATTTCGATGGAACTTTTGTGATTAATGTTCCAGCTAATGCTACATTGACTTTTAGCTTTTTAGGTTATGAAACGCAAAAAATTAAAGTAGATAGCAACACTTTAAATGTTAAGTTGAAAGAATTGACTAGTACATTGGATCAGGTTGTTGTTACGGGTACAGCTGTAAAAACAACTCGAAAGCAGCTTGGAAATTCTATTGCTTTAATAAGCAGTAAAGATCTGGTTAACAGCGGTGCGACTGGAATTGATCAAGCACTAACAGGAAAAGTGGCTGGTGCATTAATCAATCAAAATTCTGGTAGCGCAGCTGGAGGAATCAGCATAACTTTAAGAGGCGTTGGAACTATTTCTGGAAGTTCAGATCCATTATATATTATTGATGGAGTTTATTTAAACAATAATACTAATAACACGATAAGTTTGGGGGGAAACAACCAAAATAGACTAGTCGATTTAAATCCAAACGACATTGATAGAATTGAAATTATTAAAGGTGCTGCAGGAGCGGCTATTTATGGAGCACGAGGAAGTAATGGTGTAGTTCAAATTTTTACTAAAAGAGGAAAAAATGGCAAAACTAAATTTAATTTTTCTTCAAACTTAAAAATTAATACACTTAGGAAGAAAATTGATTACAACGAAATACCACTTGCCTGGACTGATAAATCGCTAATCACTAATCTATTAACTAATCCCGTGAAGCGTTACGACTTTCAGAATGAAATATTTGGAACCACTTTCGGAAACGAACAAAACTTAAATATTTCAGGAGCTAATGACAATACCAGTTATTACATTTCGGGAAATTCATTTAACAATTCGGGTATTATTAAGAAAACCGCATTTGAAAGATTTGGGCTAAAAATTAATTTAGAACATAAAGTAAATACATTTTTAACTTTAAATGCATCATTAGATTATATCAGAAGTACGAGCAATGACTTACCAAGTGGAATTTTAACTGATTCTTACGGAGCAATTGATGCGTTTTTGTTCGGAGATAATTTCGTTAACCCAGAAATTAATTCACTCGGACTTTATCCCAAAACAGGGACTGTTTCTCCTAATCCAAGAGAAGTAATTAATAATTTCAAGTTTAAACAAGTAACTAACAGGATCGTGACAGGTTTTGGTGCTAAGGCACAAATTACAGAAAAACTTGCTGCTAATTATAATCTCGGTTTAGACAGTTATAATGAATCGGGTACAGCTTTTTTACCAACTCAAAATACAGCAGCACCTCCTCTAAATAATGGTTTTGCGAGAAGAGCTGATGTTAATTTTTTTCAATTCAACCATGATTTAAATTTTTCTTATGATTTTGAAATCACTAAAGCTATTAAATCAACATCAGTAATTGGAGGGACATGGCAAAATGATAAAACTCAAAGTATTGGAATTAACGCCAGTGGTTTAGGCGCAGGAGTAAGTAATGCATCATCTGGGGCAAGACTATCTCAAGGAGAGCGTAGAATTGAAAATGCTTATTGGGGCGGATTTTTGCAACAATCATTTGCAATAAATGATAAATATTTTTTAAATGGTGCTATTCGTCAAGACGCCTCGTCATTGTATGCAAAACAAAATAGAAACCAACTTTTTTACAAAGCGAGTGCCTCATATTTAATATCAAATGAATCTTTTTGGAAAAATACATTTAAAGAAATAATAAATTCTTTAAAATTAAGAGCTGCTTGGGGAGAAGCGGGAAATTTAACAGCGCTTCCTCCTTATACAGAATTAACTGCATATGATGGTGGTAATTTAAACACTCAAAATACATTAATTGCATCAACAAGACAAGGTAATGACAATTTAAAACCAGAAACTAAAATAGAAGTTGAATTCGGTTTTGAAGCAAGTTTGTTTAATAACCGAATTTCTGTAGAATACAGTTATTATAAACAAAGGGTTAGAGATTTATTACTAAACAGAGAATTAGCCCTTTCGACAGGATTTAGTACAAGGTTTGAAAATGTGGGAAATCTTCAAAATGAAGGTATGGAATTATTGGTAAAACTTCATGCTTTTAAATCAAAAAATTTTAATTGGAATGTATCTGTTAATTATGGAAGAAATAGAAATGAAGTGTCTAATATCCCTGGTAAATTACTTATTTTGGCACAATCTTTTGATCGAAGTGCTGTAGTTGAAGGACAGCCTACAGGTGTGTTTTATGCAACTTATTATGCTCGAGATGCAGCTGGTACTATTTTGTTAGATGCAAGTGGTTTGCCTTTTACACAAAAAAAAGCTGATGGTACGAATGATATAAAAATTATTGGAGATCCAAATCCCGAATGGTTGGGATCGATAATTAATGAAGTACAATATAAAAATTTTGGATTTAGATTTCAAGTAGATGCTGTACAAGGTTTTGACGTAATGAATTGGGACAGGAGGGTTTTAGACAACACCAATTTTGGTGGTGGTTTTAATGCAGGACAGGAACTATTAGGAATTATACCTAAAGGTATAGGTGCACGTAAGGCAAATATTTTCGAGGATTTAGTAGAGGATGGTTCTTTTGTAAAATTACGAGAAGTATCATTAACATATAATTTTAAACCAAAAACTCTTGGAATAGATAATATTCAATTGTCATTAATAGGTCGTAACTTATATTCTTGGGATAAATTCCAAGGTTGGGATCCTGAAGTAAATACAGCCGGACAAAGAAACGGAGTTAGAGGAATTATTGCAGGAGCAGTTCCTATTCCAAAAACATTTCAATTTGGTGTAAATATATCATTTTAAAAAAGTAAATATGAAAAAGATAAATAAAGTTAAAATAATTCTAATAGCTATATTGCTATTTGGATTAAACGGTTGTCAAACGGATTCAGAAAATATAAATTCAGCTGATGAAAAAACTGCTCTCATAACAAAACAGGGAATAATTGAAGCAACAACTGGATTGAAACAATTATTTTCAACTACAGGAATGCGTTTTTTGGTAGAAACTCCCGCAATTACAACAAGAGAAGCGGCAAGTTCAAATACATTTATCAACCTAATTGAATTAGAACAAGGTGGAAGCGCTTTACCTGATAATTCAACAAACATTATTGGATTATGGGGAACAATGTTAAGAGTTATAAAAAATTCTAATGAAATTATTTTAGCTTGTAACACAGTATCACAAGTCTCAACTGCAAAAAGTGGATTAATAGCATATGCTAAAATTTATAAGGCAATGAGTATTGGCACTTTATCACAAAATTTCGAAAAAGTAATTATTGAAACAAGTATTAATAATAATGCTCAATTTGTTTCTAGGCAAGAAGGATATCTTTATGCGATTTCTTTATTAAATGAGGTAAAAAATGATTTAGTAATAAATCCAGTAAGCACAGAGATTAGTACACTTTACAATAGTGAAGTAAATTTTTCAAATACTTTAAATGCATTAATTGCGAGATACAGTCTATTTGCTGGCAATTACAATGACGCTATAATTGCAGCGAACGCAGTAAATTTAACAACTAAATCGATTTTTAAATATGATAGTAATAATATTAATCCAATTTTTGCAAGAGTGGTTTTAGCTAACAATTTAAAGCCTATTGCTGATTTTGGTTTGCCTGTTGCAATATTGCCAGTTTTGGTTACTGATAGTAGAAGAGCATTTTACTTAGGTGCAGCATCAACAAACTCAAGAGGCGGTGGTAACTTTCCACTACGTCTTTTAAACGGGTTTTTTACAACTGCAACATCTGAAATTCCAGTTTATTTAGTAGACGAGATGAAACTTATTAAAGCAGAAGCACACATTAGAAAAGCAACACCAGATTTAGCTGCAGCAACATTAGAATTAAACAGCGTTTTAACCGGAACTGATGTATTTGGTGTAAATGCTAACTTACCTGCGTACAGCGGACCAAATACTGCAACAGATTTATTGTTAGAAATATATAAAAACCGAAGAGTTGAGCTATTTTTTACAGGAATGAGTTTGGAAGATTCAAGAAGATTTGGAAGACCACAACCTACTAAAAATTCAACAACTAATTTTTCAGACGAAAGAAATAGAAATTTCTATCCTTATCCGAATACTGAAAGAGCTAATAACCTAAATACTCCTGCTAATCCAGACATTTAATTTTTTCTTGAATAGTTATTTACCAAAAACGAGATAAATAAAAATTTATCTCGTTTTTTTTATAACGATAATAAAACGCTAACCGCATTGCCACCAAAACCAACAGCATTTACCAAAATTTTATTCATTTTTTTAGGTTGTGATTTTGCTCCTGCAAATGGAACTCCAATAAAAACCTGATTTTGCAACATCAATATTGCCATTTCAATTCCAAGCATTCCAGATGCGCCAAGCGTGTGACCAATTTTCCATTTATTGGTTGTTAATAATGGGATTTTTTCTCCAAAAACTTTTTCAATTGCTTTCATTTCAGATAAATCGCCTTGAATTGTACCAGTAGCATGCATAACAATCACATCGACTTCATCAAGATTAATGTTTTGCAAAGCCATTTTCATCGATTTTTGGAAACAAGTCGCTTCGGCAGATATCGAAATGCTGTGATCCAATATCTCGGTGGCGTAACCAATGCCTTCAATTATTGCTAAAGTTTTTTCGGATTTACCAAGTTCTAAACAACAAACTGCTGCGCCTTCGCCAAGAATCATTGTGTTTTTGGTTTTAGAAAAATCTAGTGTTTTGCAAGGATAATCATCATTTGCGGAAGCGTAAATTTTTAAAGCTTGCATTTGCGCAATCGTGAAATCGGTCAATGGTGCTTCGCTACCACCAACCAAAAATTTACTTGCCATTCCAGATTTTAACCAAGCAATTCCGTTTATTAGAGCGTGCAATGCAGTCGAACAAGTTATAGAATGCGATATTTCTGGACCCAAAGTTTGCAAATCATGCGCCACCCAACTCGAAATATTGCCCAAAGTTGTGGTTGGCGAACTCAAAACATTAGCTTTTCCTGTTTCTAGAAAGTTTTTGTAATGTTGTTCGAACAATTGGGTTGCGCCGCGCGATGAACCAAGATTTACTCCGAAATCATCTCCTTTTTTCCAACCAGCATTTTTTATTGCTTGGCGCGATGCGTGAATTGCAAAAAGTACCGAATTGTCAAGAGATTTATATTTAGAATCGGATTTTCTTAGGTTTTCAATTTCAATTTTTGAATCTTGACCTAAAGTTGCTACCCAATTATTTTGATGGTTTTTTGTGAAAAAATGATTATCATTCAAGTAATTGTTCCAAATAGTTTCAGGATTGTTTCCCAATGGCGATAATGATGCGAATGATGTTATAGAAATTGTTTCAGACAAAATAATTTTATTGCAAAGTTATAAAAGATGTTAATGATTTCAATAGATGATGATAATTCATTAACAAATGTATTTTTTGTAGAGATGCACGGCAGTGCACCTAATGTTGTTATAATAAAAATGTTATTATAAAATACCTAACAGGTTGAAAAAAACCTGTTAGGATATTATATAATATTCAAAACATTCTCGATAGTTTCATAAATTTTATCAAGTTGATTTTCAGTAATAATATAAGGAGGCAATATATAAATAATATTGCCAACTGGTCTAAGAATTACTCCGTTTTCTATAAAAAAGTTATACATTTTATTGCGCAAATTTCCGTAATAACTTTCTTGATTTTCGGTTTTGACCTCGATAGCAATAATTACGCCTAAAACTCTTGTAGTTTTAACTTTAAAATGATTTTTAATGTGCTTTTCGAATGCTAAATGACTTTGATTAATGCGAATAATATTGTCTTGCATTTCTTGACTTTGCAACAATTCTATACTTGCCAAAGCTGCTGCACAACCTGTTGGATTGGCAGTAAAAGTGTGACCGTGGAACAAGGCCTTGTTGATATCATCGTCATAAAAAGCATCGAAAATTTCTTGTGTAAAACTGGTTATTGCCATCGGGATTGTGCCACCAGTTAGTGCTTTAGACAAGCACATCATATCGGGCTTTTGAGTCAAATAATCGCAAGCGAAATTTTTACCAGTTTTTCCGAAACCTGTCATGACCTCATCGGCGATTGTAAAAACTTGATTTTCTTTACAAATTTTTATTAATTTATCGAGGTTTTCGGGTTCGTACATGACCATTCCTGCTGCGCCTTGCACCAGAGGTTCAAATATAAAAGCCGCACAATTTTTGGTTTTTATAACTTCTAATAAAGCATTAAAACTGGCCTGTTCATTTCCAGAAATTGGTACAGGAATTCTAACTACATCGATTAATCCGTCTTGAAAAGCTTCGGTAAAAAGCGAAATTCCGCTTGCTGCCATTGCTGCGAATGTGTCACCATGAAAAGCGTTTTCGAATGCAATGATTGTTGTTCTTTTTTCGTTTTTATTATAAAAAAACTGCATTGCAACTTTAATTGCGATTTCAACAGCTGTTGAACCATTATCCGAAAAAAAGAATTTTTGTTGATTTGTTGGCAATATTTCAACCAGCTTTTCTGACAATAAAACGGCTGGCTCATGAGTAAAACCGCCAAACAAAACATGTTCAAGAGTTGTGAGTTGTTTATAAATCGCATTGGCAATAAATTTATTGGAATGTCCAAATGGGTTTACCCACCAACTTGCAATTGCGTCGATGTATTCTTTTCCGTTTTCGTCCCATAAAAGTGCGCCTTCGCCTCGAACAATTGCAATTGGCAATTGAGCTGTTTTGTGTTGTGTGTAAGGGTGCCAAAGGTGTTTTTGGTCTCTTTTTTGAAGATTCATTTTTTTAGATTGCAGATTTTAGTCTAAAAGATTTTAGACTGAAAGACTTTAGACACTAGATTTTAGACTAAAAGATTTTAAACCTTTTAATCGATTTATAACATTATGCAAAGGTATCGAAAATTTAAAAATATAATTAATTTTTCTCCAAATAGTATCTTAAAATCTAATATCTTCTAGTCTAAATTCTTCTAATCTAGCATCTAAAAATCTAGCATCTTTTTATGTAAAGTCTAAAAGTCTTGCGTCTATAATATCTAAAGACTAAGCAAATTCTCTCTAAACAAATCGGCATATTCTGAAATTACATTTTTATCGAAATAAGGTTCTTGATTGATTCGTCCAATTAAATTAATATTAGTTTTTGATAAAATTATCGATTCGGTTGCTTTATTTTCATTTCCAGAAAAAATAATTCCTGCAATATTAATTTTTCTAGATTTCAATGCTTCGATTGTCAATAATGTGTGATTTATGCTTCCTAAGTAATGTCTTGAAACTAAAAAAACTTTGTAATCGGGTTTTATTAAATCAATAACACAATCTTGGTTATTTAATGGTACTAATAATCCGCCTGCGCCTTCAATAACTAGGTGATTGTCGGTTTTTGGTTCAATTATTTTGGTTAATTCAATTTTAATATTATCAATTTCGGCTGCATGATGTGGACTTGCAGGTGTTTTTAATTGATAAGAATTCTCGAAAATTCTCGATTTATTGTTACTAATATAGGATTTTATTTTGTGCGAATCAGAATTGTCTAAATCGCCAGCTTGAATTGGTTTCCAGTAATCGGCTTGTAAAGCTTCGACAATAATTGCCGATACTATTGTTTTTCCAACATCGGTTGATATTCCTGTTATAAATATTTTCATGGTTTTTTTTTGAATTATAACCCCTGATAGGTTACAACACTGTCAGGGTTAGCGCGTTTAATATTATGTGTAGTAAATTATCTATATTTTCTTTCGAGTCATAACTATGCAAACAAATTCTTAATCTTTCTTGACCTTCGGGAACAGTTGGCGACAAAATTGCTTTCACACTAAAACCTTTTTCTTCAATAATTTTTGCGATATTCTTTACATTTTCGTTTCCTGGAATTATAGCCGATTGAATAGCCGATTTGCTTCGAACAAAAAGCGGTTTTAATCCTAATAAATTTTTTTGTTGATTGAAATGTATAATATTAGATTTTAATTTTTCAACATCAGTTTCGTCTTTCGACAAATGTTGATAAGCAATTAAAATTGTTGCTATTGAATGTGGCGAAAGACCAGTTGTATAAATAAAACTTCGTGCAAAATTAATTAAATAATCTTTTAAATTCTGGCTTCCAAGAATCGCAGCACCATGGCAACCCAAACCTTTACCAAAAGTAATTATTCTTGCAAAAATTTTATCTTGAAATTGATATTCGTGAATCAAACCTTGTCCATTCTCTCCAAAAACGCCTAAAGCATGCGCTTCGTCAATAACCAAGTTGCAATTGTATTTTTCTGAAACTCGCATTAATTCATCAAGATTGGGACAATCGCCATCCATTGAAAAAACCGATTCGGTCACAATATAAATTTCAAAACTAGTTGCATCTTTATTGCACTCGATGTGACAAAACCTGCTTACCTTATCTTGTAAATCAACAAAATCATTGTGGTTGAATTTATAAGATTTTGCATTAGACATTAAAATTCCGTCGCGAATTGACGCATGACACAACTCGTCATATAAAATAATATCATTGCGTTGTGGCACACATCCAAAAAACCCAACGTTGGCATCATAACCAGAATTAAAAATTAAAGCAGTTTCTGATTGATGAAAATTGGTAATGAAATTTTCGGTTGTTTGATATAAATCATGGTTTCCAGAAATTAATCTTGAACCAGTTGCGCCATTTTGTTTTACATTATTATCAATTAAATATTGATGTGTTGCATTAAAAATTGACTCAGATTTTGCAAAACCCAAATAATCATTTGATGAAAAATCTACTAAATTATCTGATAATGACAATTTCCTAAAAGATTGGTTTTGCTTTCTAAAATCAAGTTTATCCTGAAGATTTTTTGGAAAAGTATTCATAATACAAAACTAAGTTTTTGGTGCAATTTATTTGCAAAAATCTCAAATATTTCACTTTTTTAATATCCAAAATTTGTTAAAAATTAAACATTTTAAATTATTAGAATTGAATAATATATATTTGTAAGATATTCTTATAAAAACCAACCAAAAAATGAAAAAAATTACAGTTTTAGCAATAATGTTTTTGTTGACTATGTCAAATATTTATTCGCAAAGCAAATGGACAAAAATAGAGAAAAAATCGATTGAAAATTTAAAGAAAGTTTATAGAAATTCTTTACCAAAAGAATTTACGATTTTTCAATTAGATTTAGTTTCTTTTAAAAATAGTTTATTAAATGCACCACTAAGAAGTAGTTTAGTTGGAAAATCTAATCTAATTATTGAACTGCCAAATGCCGAAGGAAATTTAGAACATTTTCGAGTGATGGAAACCCCAATAATGGAAGATGGTTTGGCGGCAAAATTCCCAATGATAAAATCTTATGCCGCACAAGGAATCGAGAATTCAACTGCTGTTGCTCGATTTTCAATAACACAATTTGGCTTGCACAGCATGACTCTTGCTAGCGAAAAAAGCACTTTGTTTATTGACCCATATACGACAGATAAACTAAATTATATTGTTTACAGCAAATCATCGCTTGACGTAAATAATATTGATTTTTCTTGTTTAACAAATGAAGAAAAAACACCTAATAATGATAAAAAATCTTTTTCACGTGATGCCGATGATAAAAAATTACGCACCTATAGATTAGCACAATCCTGCACAGCCGAATACGGAAATATATTTGCAGGAACTGGAACTGATGTTCAGAAAAAAGCCAATATTCAAGCACAAATGGCAATTACAATGACAAGAGTCAACGGTATTTATGAAAATGATTTATCAATAACCATGATTTTTATTGCTAATAATGATTTGCTAATTTATTATGGCGATACAAGTCTTGACCCATGGTCAGGCGAATACAATACCAAAACCGGTCAGACTATCGATGCTAATGTAGGTTTTGCAAATTATGATATTGGTCATAATTTTAACACGTCAGATGGTGGAAGCGCTGGTTGTATTGGTTGCATTTGTGGGCCAAACATGGTTCCATCATCAGGCGAGCATAAAGGAACAGGAATGACTGGAAGGGCAAACCCAACTGGTGATCCATTCGACATTGATTATGTAGCACACGAAATGGGGCATCAATTTGGCGGATTTCATACGCAAAGCAGTTCGGGTTGTCGTTCTGGAAATGGACAAACTGAAGTTGAACCAGGTTCTGGATCTACAGTCATGGGTTATGCGGGAATTTGCAACACCAATGTTCAAAATGCATCAGATGCTTATTTTGCCTATGTTAACGTTCGAGATATATCCGAAAATGTTAAAAACGGAATTAGTTCGTCTTGCGCACAAATAACACGAATTTCTAATAATCCGCCGACGGTAAATGCTGGTCGTGATTATGTTATTCCTAAATCGACAGCATTTGTTTTAACTAGCGAAGGAAATGATCCCGATGGCGATGCAATAACTTACAGCTGGGAACAAAATGATCCAGAAAGTCCAAGTTCAACTGCTGCGCCAACGGCAACCCGAATTGCTGGACCAAATTTTAGATCATTAATAAGTACAACTTCGAATAAAAGATATTTTCCAAAATTAAGTACTGTTTTGTCAGGATTAACCACCAATACTTGGGAAGCAGTTCCATCGGTTGCTAGAAACTTAAATTTTTCGGTTTTGGTTCGAGACAATCACGCTGGTGGCGGACAAACAGCATCGGATTTAATGAAAGTAACTGTCAAAAGTACGGCTGGACCATTTGTAATGACAAGCCCAAACACCAATGTTTCTTGGGCAGCTGGAACCAATCAAACCGTGACTTGGAATGTTGCAGGAACTGATGCTAATGGTGTCGATGCTAAATATGTAGATATTTATTTATCGACCAATGGCGGAACAGATTTTACCACTCTTTTAGCCAGTCAAGTGCCAAATGATGGAACTGAATTCATAACAATTCCAAATGTTGTTGGAACTCAAAACAGAATTATGGTTAAAGGTTTTGATAATATTTTTTATGATTTATCGAATGCCGATTTTGCAATTACCGCACCAGAATCAACATTTGCGCCATCTTTTTCTGGAATTGCTGGCGAACAAACCAAACTAATTTGCTCAGCTGCCGATATAAATTATAATATTAAAATTGAAAACCTGAATAGTTTCGCTAACAATATTTCATTTGCTGCGACAGGTTTGCCAATTGGTGCAACCGCAACTTTTTCTCCAACATCAACCAATGTTAATGGTATTGTTGTTATGACAGTTTCTTTACCAATAACAACATTGGCTGGATTTTATGCAATCGAAGTTACAGCATCATCAGGCGTAATTTCAAAGATTATTCCTTTTTATTTAGGTATTGGCATTGGAACAACTATTTTATCTGCTCCTATAAATAATGCAATTGATCAAAACACTACTCTAGATTTAACTTGGGGATTTGCAACCAACGCAACTTCATATAATGTTGAAGTTGCCACAACATCAGATTTTTCAAATATTATTAGTTCTGGAAATGTTGTAACAAATTCATATACTGTTTCTGGTTTATTAGAAAACACAGATTATTTTTGGAGAGTAAAAGCTAAAAATGCAATATGTAGCGAAATTTTATTAAAATCAACAAACCAGAATAGTAGTCCATCATCTACAGTTTTCAGTTTTAAAACAGGTGTTTTTTATTGCTATTCTTTTCCATCAACTGGTAGCCCAATTGCAATTTCTGCAAGTGGTTCACCTACAATAAATTCGATAATTCCAATTTCAGGAAATTTTGTTTTGTCTGATATAAATGTCACAATGAAAATTAATCATACCTATGTAAATGATTTAACTGCAACATTAATTAGTCCAACTGGAACCCAAATAAAATTGTTCGATAGACCGTGCACCGACGATGCTATTCCAAATATTAATGGAACTTTCGACGATGCTGGAATAACACTAATTTGTGGCACCAATCCTGGAATTTCTGGAACAGTAAAATCTAAAGAAAATTTAACAGCTTTTAACGGTCAAAACGCAACTGGCAATTGGACATTAAGGATTAAAGACAATGCTGGTGGCGATGGTGGTTCTCTTGTAAATTGGAGCATGAACATGTGCTCATTAACCAATATGACTTTGGCAAATAATGAAAATAAGTTCGAAAATTTTGACTTATATCCAAACCCAAACAATGGTTCATTTAATATTCAGCTTCAAGCTGATGCAAATAACAAAATTGAAATTGAAGTAAATGATATTTCAGGAAGACAAATTTTTAATAAATCGTTCGAAAACCAATCAGTTTTTAATGAAAACATCAATCTTGATACAATTGCAACAGGAATTTATTTAGTAACTATCAAAAACGGTAAGAAAATCGAAACTAGAAAAATTATTGTTAATTAGGATATTGGTTTTACCACGAATTGAATAGGTTTATTAATTTACAATAAAAATAAAGCCACGACCCGAGCCTGTAAGTGCGAATAGGCGAAGCAATTAAACTAATTTTCAGTAATGAAAGTCCTATATTAATTTCACAAATCGCAGTATCAAACCTTAGAATTTGTGTGATTAAATTTTTAAATTAAAAATTTGTGTAATTTGTGTAATTTGTGGTAGAAAATTTTTACCCACATAATTTGTGGTATAACCAAATTAATTTGAAGCACAAAATTTCAAGTATAAAACGAAATTTTGTGCTTTTTTTATTTTCAAAAACGATTAAAATGTCAAAATATACTACTTTTACAAAATGATAAATTGGTTAAAATCTATTTTTACATCAAATAAAATAGAAGAAGATATACAAATAATGAACAAATTTTTAATAGTAGGTTTAGGCAATATCGGAACCGAATATGTCAACACAAGACACAATATAGGTTTTAAGATTTTAGATTTTTTCGCAAGAAAAGAAGAAATACAATTTCAGGATTTAAAACTTGGCGCAGTTGCAAATTTCAAATTCAAAGGAAAAAATTTTACGTTATTAAAACCAAATACCTACATGAATCTTTCGGGAAAAGCTGTGAAGTTCTATATGGATAAAGAAAATATTGCCAAAGAAAATGTTTTAATAATTGCCGATGATTTAAATCTTGCATTTGGTACAATAAGAATTCGATCTAAAGGCAGTGATGGCGGACACAACGGCCTAAAAAACATCAATTTAATATTGAATTCGCAAGAATACCCAAGATTTCGTTTCGGAATTAGCGATGAGTTTAAAAAAGGACAACAAATAAAATATGTGCTTGGCGAATGGTCAGATCAAGAAAAAATAGAACTCGAAGAAAGAATGACATTGGCACAGCAAATTATTAAATCTTTTGGAACAGCTGGTTTAGAAAATACGATGACCACTTTTAATGGCAAATAATTTTTGGAATGTTATTTGATTAAATTTAGAAAACTAAAAAAAATACAAAATGAAAATATTCTACTATTTACCGATAATTTTATTTTTTGCTTCATGCAAATGTAAAAAAGATACAATTACAGAAAATTCTGAGACAAAATCAAATCAAGTTTCAAATTTAGAAAACATGATAAAATCTACTAATCCAGAAGACGGAAAATGTACCACGGAAATTTTTAGAAACAAAAGTCTCGATATAAAAACTAGCGAACTTGGCGCAATTTATTATGATAAAATCGATAATTTAGAAACTTCGGTTATTTTACATAAATATGAAAGAAATGTTCCAAAAGACGTGCAAGACGCCAGTTATCGTGAAGAAATTGTTTTCGAAATTAACAATTCTGACAAAGAATTGAATTTAAAAAACGAAGATTTGCAAAAAACCAAAATGCTTTTCGGAAGATGGTGTTATTGCAAAGGCACAACTGGAAATTACGTAATCAATGATGGAAAACTTCATTTAACTCAAAAAAATGAACAAGTTAAATTTGTTTTAGAATTTAAAAATAATAAAGTGCCTCAAATAATTTTGGCAATTGCCGAAACTGTCAAATAAATTAATGAATTAAAGTTAAAATTTAAATATTCTTTTTAGCATTAGATTTTAACAAAAAAAATCTAAAATGTCGAACTAATAAACGGCAATGTTATTCGTATATTTGCAAAAAAATTAAGCAATTATAAATCATTGACTACTTCAATTAATACTTTTTCGGCAAAATCAATTTTTATAGATTTTAAAGCAATAACTAAAGCTGGACTAGCAATTAGTGTTGTTTTCTCATCGATTGCTGGATATTTATTAGGTTTTTCGCAAGATTATCCTTTTAGTTTACAAACACTTTTGGTGTTAATAATCGGCGGATATTGCATGGTTGGAGCATCAAACGCCTACAACCAAATTATCGAAAAAGACCTCGATGCATTAATGGACAGAACCAAAAATCGTCCAATTCCGTCAGGACGAATGTCAACAAATGCAGCACTTTCAATAGCAATTTTACTTACAATTATTGGAATTGCGTTGCTTTATTCGATCAATGAAAAAACAGCAATGTTTGGCGCAATTTCAATTTTTTTATACACAAGTTTATATACGCCACTCAAAACTGTGACTTCGTTATCGGTTTTTGTTGGTGCTTTTCCAGGTGCAATTCCGTTTATGTTGGGTTGGGTTGCAGCAACAGGCAATTTCGGAATCGAAGCCGGAACATTATTTTTAATTCAGTTTTTTTGGCAATTTCCGCATTTTTGGGCAATTGGCTGGTTTCTTTACGAAGATTACGAAAAAGGCGGATTTTATATGTTGCCAACAGGTAAAAAAGACAAATCGACAGCTTTGCAAATTATCTTGTACACAATTTGGTTAATAATTGCATCGGTTTTACCAGCATTTGGATATACCGGAAAATTATTTTTATCGCCAATTGCGGCAATTTTGGTTTTTGCATTAGGAGTTTTTATGTTGAAATTTGCAGTAAAATTATACCAATCTCACTCATCTGCAGATGCGAAAAAACTATTATTGGCAAGCATAGCGTACATCACAGCACTGCAAATTATTTTTATTGCAGATAAATTTATTAGATAATTATGGAAAAAATGACCTCTTTAGAACATAAAGCAAGAACCGATCGTTCCTATAAATTATTATTATTGGTGGCAATGGTCAGCATGATAATGATTTTTGCGGGATTAACAAGTGCATTTGTAGTAAGTAAATCTCGTGGCGATTGGATGAAAGATTTTCAATTGCCCAGTGCATTTTTTTGGAGCACAGCCGTGATTTTAATTAGCAGTTTAACTTTTCACATGTCAAAAATCGCCATTAGAAAAGATGATAGAAAGCAAACTTCAATTTGGCTTCTAGTAACATTATTTCTAGGTTGTTTATTTGTATATTTACAATTCAAAGGATTTGGACAAATAGTCGCCGATGGACATTATTTCACGGGTCGAGAAAGTAATGTAACAACAACATTTTTATTCGTTTTGGCTACAGTGCATCTTTTTCACTTGTTTGCTGGCGTTTTTTCGTTGATAATTATTATTTTTAAACATTTTAAATTAAAGTACAATTCATCGCAATATCTTGGTATTGAGCTTGGTGTAATGTTTTGGCATTTTTTAGATTTGCTTTGGTTGTATTTATTTTTGTTTTTATATTTCTTTAAATAAAATAAAAATGTAAATTTGTGAACTTTTTAACGGATAATATTTATGTCAAATACAGTTACTTCTAATTATAACGAAGAAAAAACTTGGGGCGGTGGCAATTCGCCAATGGGAGTAGATTATGGAAAAATGATGATGTGGTTTTTTATCGTGTCTGATGCTTTGACTTTTACTGGATTTCTTGCTGCTTACGGATTTTCTAGATTCAAATTTATTGAAACTTGGCCGCTAGCCGATGAAGTTTTTAACCATTTTCCGTTTATGCATGGACAAAACATGCCAATGCTTTATGTAGCATTAATGACATTTATTTTGATATTTTCGTCAGTAACAATGGTACTTGCTGTAGATGCTGGTCATAATATGAATAAAGCCAAAGTCACAATATATATGTTTTTGACTATTGTAGGTGGTGCAATTTTTGTTGGTTCGCAAGCTTGGGAATGGAAAAATTTCATTAAAGGCGAATATGGCGCAATTGAAACTCAAGGTGGTAGTATTTTGCAATTTATTGATAAAGAAGGACATCGAGTTAAACTTGAAGAATTTGTCGTTCAACTTCCAACCGATGAACGTGAACAATTAACGCCTGGAAAAGGGCGTTGGTTTATGCAAGAAGGTTCATTGCCAACTTTTTCTGTTACAGAAGTTCAAACTGCTTTTGCTAAACATCCAGAATTGTTGGTTCGAACAGAAGTAATAACAAAAGAAAAGAAAAAAACAATTTTAAATAGAGCCGATTCAGAAAAAATGATGTCAAGCGCTGCTTATGTTGTCGAAGGCGCTAATTTAATCAGAAATGAATATGGAAGTAAATTGTTTGCTAACTTTTTCTTCTTTATAACTGGTTTTCACGGTTTTCACGTTTTTACTGGTGTTTTAATTAATATTATTATATTTTTTAATGTAATTTTAGGAACTTACGAAAAAAGAAGAAGCTATGAAATGGTCGAAAAAGTAGGATTATATTGGCACTTTGTCGATTTAGTTTGGGTTTTCGTTTTCACATTCTTTTATTTAGTTTAATTATTTTATAATACAAAATATGTCACACGCGCACGAACACGTATCGAATACCAAAAGAATTTGGTTTGTATTTGGTCTTTTATCAGTCATTACAACGGTCGAAGTGATTTTTGGTTTAATAAAACCAGAAGCATTTTACATGAACAACTTTTTACACATGAATTTGTTAAACTGGTTGTTTATCATACTTACATTAGTTAAAGCTTATTACATTGTTTGGGCGTTTATGCATCTTGAAGGTGAAAAATCTAGTCTTCGTTGGTCAATAGTTGGTCCACTTGTTTTCTTGATTTTATATTTAATTTTGATTGTATTAATTGAAGGAAATTATATATTCGAAATTTTTAAATCTTCTACCATAAAATGGAATTTTTAACACAATATTACATGAAATTAAAGCTACGTTATGCGTAGCTTTTTTTATTTTTGTACATATATGAGTTTTAAAAATCTGTGAAATCTGTGAAATCTGTGTCAAATAAATAAATGAAAAAATTTGCTGTCTTATTCGTGCTTTTTGTTTTGCCAATAGTTGCTTATTTGTTTTTTGCATCGGGTGTAAATAATTTCGGAAAATTACCTACAATTACTAAAACCGTTCCTGATTTAACTGTTTTTAAATCATTAAATGGCGAAAAAGTCACATTAAATAACAAAATAACAATTTTAACTTTTTCAGGTACAGAACCAATTATAAATCAAGGAAATTATTTTAATTTTACTGAACAGATTTATGACAGAAACAAAACTTTTACCGATTTTCAAGTTGTGTTAATTGCGCCAAATGGAACCGAAGATAAAACCAAAGAATTAATGAAACGATTGTCGCAATTGACAGACGTTTCGGGTTGGCATATTTTATTTGGGTCAAATGAAGAAATTTTGGATTATTATAAAAACCTGAAATTAAAAGGAAATCTTGACAAAGATTTAGGAAGTAAAATGGTTCATATTATCGATAAAAAAAGAAATCTTCGTGGTCGAAATGACACCAAAAAATACAAAGAAGGTTACAATACATTTTCGCCATCAGAATTGCACAATGACATGACCGATGATGTAAAAATTATTCTTGCAGAATATCGATTTGCTCTAAAACGAAATAACAACAAAAGAAAAATTTAATTTGTATATAAATATTTTCGAATTTAATAGAAATGAAAAATAAATCATACATAGGCATTTCGTTTATCATTTTATTGTTTGGAATTTACGCCATACCAAAAATAATATCGAGAATAAAAAACGGCGATGTTGTAAAAGGAAGCAGTTTGGATAACATTTCGAACGCCAACAAATCTAATGATTTATACAAAGTTGGTCCAGCTCCAAAATTTGAATTAACAAATCAAAATTCCAAAAAAATATCGAATATTGATTATCTAGGAAAAGTTTATGTTGTTGAATTTTTCTTTACAAAATGTCCAACTATTTGTCCTAAGATGAATAAAAATATGCTAGAAATTCAAAAGAAATTTTTTGGAAATCCTAATTTTGGAATAGCATCAATATCAATAAATCCTGAATTTGACACAGCCGAAATTTTAAAATCGCATGCAAAATTGATTGGAGCAACTGCAGAAAATTGGAATTTTTTGACTGGAGATAAAAAATATATTATGGATTTGTCCTACAAAGGTTTTAATCTTTACGCTGGCGAAAACGAAAAAGTTGCAGGCGGATTCGAACATTCTGGGCTATTTGCTTTGATTGATAAAAAAGGAAACATACGTTGTCGAAATGACGAATTTGGCAATCCAACAGTTTATTATGATGGTTTAGAACAAGCTGGTGTTAAAGCAATTATGCAAGATATTACAATTTTATTAGAAGAATAAAAATGACAACAAATAAACTTCAGGAAGACAATTCGGTAGAAAAAAAATATAATTTTTGGATTGTTTTATTATCAATTCTAATTCCTGTTGCAGTAACAATCTTGCTAACTGTTCGATTAAAAGATTTTGGATTTAATCCAAAGCCAATGCACTTTTTACCACCAATTTATGCAACAATCAATGGTTTAACAGCAATTATTCTCGTTATTGCCGTTATCGCCATCAAAAAAGGAAATAGAAAATTGCACGAAAACTTAATGAAATTTGCAATATCACTTTCGGTTTGCTTTTTGGTGTTGTATATTGCATATCATTTAACAACCGATGCAACTAAATTTGGAGGAACAGGAAATATCAGAATAGTTTATTTTCTGCTACTGATTTCGCATATTGCATTGTCAATAATTACAATTCCTTTGGTATTAGTAAGTTACGTTCGTGCTTTGGCTCAAAAATTCGACAAACATAAAAAATTAACCAGATATACTTTCCCGATTTGGTTGTATGTTGCTGTAACTGGAGTAATTGTTTACTTAATGATATCGCCTTATTATGCTACGTAATTTTAGATTTCAGATATTAAATTGCAGTTTGCAGATTGCAAATTTTAGATTTCAGAATGGCAGATTAAAGAAAATATTTTCTTTTATAATCTTGTTATTTTTTAGTTTTGCAACAAATGCTCAATGTGCAATGTGCCGCGCCAGCCTTGAAGGCGAAGGAAATGTTGCAAAAGCAAAAGCTGTAAATGACGGAATTGTTTATTTGATGGTTATTCCATATATTTTAGCTGGATTTGTAGCGATAATTATTTATAGAATGTATAGTAAAAGGAAAAAGGTTTAGAGTAGTTTAAAATAAGTTTAAGGTTTAAAAAGTTTTTAATTTTCCCGTAGACTACATATTGATTAGCGCTTGTCGAATAACCTACATATAGTCCCTACGGGACACAGCTACATATTCAAGTTTGGTATTACCGATATTAAGTCCCTACGGGACAAATAAAAATATAATTTAAATTTTCATAAAATACAACCGAAGGTTTAAGGTAGATTAAAAAAAATCATTTGCTCGCAAATGATTTTTTTTTGAAAATTGAAAACTGAAAACTGAAACCTGAATACTGAAACCTGAATACTGAATACTGAATACTGAATACTGAATACTGAAACCTACTTCAATCCATCGACATTTACGTTGACGTTTCCTTTGACTTTTACGAATGCGATAATTCCTTTATTAGACAGTTGAATTTTCTGGAAATCTATACTTTCAATTTTTCCATTTACAAATACACCAGGCATTGGCGAAAAATTATTCAGGTAAGTTGCCATACTTTTTTTGGCTTCATCAAGATTTGGAGTGATTGAATAACGGCAAGTTTTCTGAATTTTTTTTAAAATTAAACCTTGTGCCAACCAATTGGCAGATCGCATCAATCGACTTTTTGTGTCTAAAGCATAATCAAGTTGATCAAAAAATATTTCTTTAGTTTCGGCATTAAATTGAGGAAAACCCATCAAATAAATGGTTCCGTTTATTGAACCCAAAACATCAAGAGCAATTACCATTTTGCCTGTTTTGTGCCAAATATCTACTTTTTGAACTGTTACTTTTTTGGAACCATCGCCAAAAGTTTGTCCCATAAAATTTTTGGTCATTATTCTTGACGCATCAGCATAGGTCGAAACAGCGACAATGTTGGCAGAAACGTCTTCGGGCATTTTCGAAACTGGTTTTAGAATTATTTTTTCTTTATCGAATCGAGATTCAGGTTTATTTCCAATTAAAGTTTCCATATTGCATTTTAAACCCATTTGCAAATTAATACTTTCTTTAACTAATTTGGCTTCGGTAGAATATAATTCTGTTGGAACAATTCTTAACCAACTTTGGTAGGCTGCATTCATTTCGAATGGTGTACAAATTTTTTGTAAAGCATCGAGAACATTTGGCTTAAAATCCATAGATTTTGTAATACTTTCGTCAATTTTTTTCTCAATTTTCGAACGAAAAATACTTACAGCAGGATTTATTAAATAAGTAATTGGCATATTTTTTCCGAGAATTGACATGGTTGGCGAATCATTCCAATCTATTTTTTCAAGTTTAGTATTGGTGTTTACTTTCCAGTTCGTCAAATGAACATCGCTGAGTAATGTTACAACACCATTAAGGTTAAATTCTTTGGTATCACGCAAGTCAACTCCCAATTTATTGACACCATAACGATATTTTGCAAACACTTTTAATGGTAACATTGTTTTAATTTTACCATCAAGATTGGTTATAGAAATTGGCGCCAGTTTCCAAACTTTTAGTTCAATATCATCGTCATCGATATTTTTGTCATCATATATTAAATCGGTTAAAAGAGCATTAGTTTTGTTTTCAATATCTTTTAGTTTTATAGAAATTGGCATATTTATATAAGAATAAGCATTTTCATAAACCAATGGCGATGCATCGTTAGGCTCGGGTTTCATTGCTTCGATTTTGGTGGTTGTCGAGCAGCTTGTAATCAAAAAAAAGCAGAAAATTAATACAACTGAAATAAAAATTTTAAACATAAAATTGAATTAGATTAAATAAAACAAAAAAATTAGACAAATATAATATTAAATTCTGTTATTAAAATCAGAAACTTGTGTTGCTATTAAACAAAAAATGAATAAAACTATCAATTTGTTAAAATGTTTTGAATTGTAATTGATAAACAATAATTTCTTAAATTTGAATATAATACCAAACCTATTAACTAAAATTATATGAAAATATCAAAAGAAATTATCAACGGATTAATTATTTGTTTCGGAATTGCACTTTTGTTTTTAATAGTCAATTTATTAGGACTCGAAAAAATGACCTATTTAAGATCATTAAATGCTTTAATTGTTTTTTATGGCATTTATAGAACTCAAAAAATGAATGCCGATAAAGGCGAATTTAGTCTTGGCGAAAACACACTCGACATGTTTAAAACTGGAATAGTTGGTGTAGTAACGAGCGTAATTGGTCTTGCAGTTTTTGCAACATATAATGGCGGTCAAAGTTATTTAGATACCATTTCATATGGATTTTTGTTTGGTAAAAATCCTTCATTAAATGAATATTGTCTCGGTTTGCTTGTCGAAGGAATGGCATCTGTTGCAATAATTACTTTAATATTAATTCAAACAATTAAAATTCAATCTACAAAAAATATTTAAAACAAATTACAGTCAGATAGTTTGTTAAAAACAAATTTACCTTACTTTTGAGCTATAAAATTTCAAAATAAAATGACGTTAGCAAGACACAATTGGACAACCCAAGAAATAATAGATATTTACAATAAGCCAATGATGGATTTACTTTTCGAGGCTGCAACAATTCATCGACAAAAACACGATCCAAATGTAGTTCAAGTATCAACATTATTATCAATAAAAACTGGTGGTTGCCCCGAAGATTGTGGCTATTGTCCTCAAGCAGCAAGATATCATACAGACATTACTGGCAACGATTTAATGTCGGTTTCGCAAGTAAAAGCACAAGCTTTAAGAGCAAAATCATCTGGTTCGTCAAGAGTTTGCATGGGCGCAGCTTGGCGTAATGTAAAAGATGGCCCAGAATTTGACCAAGTTCTAGAAATGGTTCGAACAATCAATAAACTCGATATGGAAGTGTGTTGCACACTCGGAATGATTACCGAAAATCAAGCGCAAAGACTTGCCGAAGCTGGTTTGTATGCTTACAATCACAATCTAGATACATCTGAAGAATATTACAAAGAAGTGATTTCGACACGTGGTTTCGAAGACCGATTGCAAACCATAGAAAATGTTCGTAAAACCAATGTAACTGTTTGCAGTGGCGGCATTATTGGCATGGGAGAAAGCATTAAAGATAGAGCTGGAATGTTGGTTGCTTTATCAACACTTGATCCGCAACCAGAATCGGTGCCAATAAACGCGCTTGTTGCAGTAGATGGAACGCCACTTGAGGACGAAAAACCAGTCGAAATTTGGGAAATGATTCGAATGGTTGCCACAACTAGAATAGTTATGCCAGAAACACAAGTTAGACTTTCGGCTGGAAGAATGAACATGAGTCGTGAAGGACAGGCAATGTGTTTTTTTGCTGGAGCAAATTCAATATTTGCAGGCGATAAATTATTGACAACACCAAACCCAGATGTTAACGAAGATATGAAAATGTTCGAAATGCTTGGATTAATTCCGCAAAAACCTTTTGTTAAAATGGCTCAGCCAGAAACGGTCGAAGCTGATAATTCGAAATTCGAAAGTTTAGGCGAAAAACCAAAATGGACCAGACCAGAACACAAAATCGAAAGAAATTTAGAAGCTTCGGGAAAATAAAATATTTAAAAACAATTCTTTGAATCAAAATTTCGATATAATAATAGTTGGTGGTGGCGCAGCAGGTTTTTTTACAGCCATTAGTATTGCTGAAAAAAATCCAAAATTAAAAATAGTTATTTTAGAACGTGGCAAAACTGTTCTAGAAAAAGTTAGAATCTCTGGTGGTGGTCGATGTAATGTTACTCACGCTTGTTTCGAACCCAACGAACTGGTCAAGTTTTATCCGCGTGGCGAGAAAGAATTGCGTGGACCATTTAATCAATTTTGCACGGGCGACACAGTAGATTGGTTCGAGAAACACAATGTCGAACTCAAAATCGAAGCCGATGGTAGAATGTTTCCGGTTTCAAATTCATCGCAAACTATTATTGATTGTTTTATAAATGCAAGTCAAAAACTTGGAATATCGGTTTTGACAGGTCAAAGTGTACAATCCATATTCAAAAAACATAAATTTTGGAAAATCGAAACCCAATCGGAAAATTATTTATCGGAAAATCTAATTTTGGCAACGGGCAGCAATCCTAAAATTTGGGAAATGCTTCAAAATTTTGGCCATGTAATAATTTCTCCGGTTCCATCATTATTCACATTTAACATAAAAGATGATAGAATAAAAGAATTACCAGGTGTTTCTGCACAAGTTTCTATAAGAGTAAAAGACACTAAACTTTCGTCAAATGGACCATTATTGATAACCCATTGGGGCATGAGCGGACCAGCAATTCTGAAACTTTCTGCTTGGGGCGCAAGAATATTGAACGAAAAAAATTATCAATTCACAATTTTTATAAACTGGTTAAATGATTTAGATTGCAATGATTGCGAAAAAATTCTTAGGGAATTAAAATTAGAAAATGCAAAAAAAAATGTTTCTAAAAAATCGACTTTTAATTTAAACAATCGACTTTGGGAAAATTTAGTTTTAGCATCTGATATTGAATTAGAAACAAAATGGGCAGATTTATCTAAAATTCAACTTCAAAATTTAGCAAACCAACTAACGAATTCTCAATTTCAAGTAAATGGAAAAAGCACTTTTAAAGAAGAGTTTGTAACTGCTGGTGGAATTAATTTAAAAGAAATTAATTTTAAAACTATGCAAAGTAAATTGCAAGAAAATTTATTTTTTGCTGGTGAAATTGTCAATATCGATGCTTTGACTGGTGGATATAATTTCCAAAATGCTTGGACAAGTGGATTTATTGTTTCGAATAATTTTTAATATTTACTAAGTTTTTACTTTTTCTTAGATTTAATAGTTTCTGTTTTAGTTGATGATGAATTTGGAATTATTTCAATTTTGGAAGAAACTTTAATCATATCAGACATTATGTTTAAACTTTCATCTATATAAATATCACTAGATAAATTTTGATGCCATTCTTTTCGTTTTATATCAAGGGCTACATCTTTTTTCAAAAGTGCCAATTCTTCATCAGTAGATTTAAAGATTAAAAAGTTTTTGTAATTGTTTAGCGATTCAAATTTTTTAAATTCTAAATCTATTTTATTTTGAATCAATTTATTCTTTTCGAAATTCAAATTAATAGTTTTTAATTCTTTTTGACTGCTTTTTAGTTTTGCTTTTTCATCAATCATTTTGAAATTAACATCAGCTGCAATTCTTTTTTTTGAAGATTCAATTACAGAATTAAAAAAATGTGAAGGGTTTGTTTTTTTGTATTGAACTTCATCAATTTTATCCCAAGGCAATGCAATATATTCACTTTTTTCTCCAAAATTGTTATAAGAATATTTATCGGGCATGACAATATCGCTTGTTACTCCTTTTATTTGTGTACTGCCGCCATTTATTCTATAATATTTTTTTATAGTTAGTTTTAAGGCTCCAATACTTTCTTCATCTTTTTTGGAATTAAATTGATTCAAGTCAAATGTGTTTTGAACTGTTCCTTTACCATAAGATTGTAATCCACCAACTATTAAACCACGATTATAATCTTGCATTGCGGCTGCAAAAATTTCTGTTGCAGATGCAGATTGATTATTTATCAATACTAACATTGGTCCTGTCCAAAGCATATTTGAATCATTATCAGACAGAGTTTCTTTCTTTTTATCGTGCGATTTAATTTGAACAATTGGACCTGTGGAAATAAACATTCCTGCAATTTCAACAGCAGTTTCTACAAGTCCGCCACCATTATCACGCAAATCTAAAATTATACCGTTAACCCCAAATTTTTTAAGGTTTTCTATCTCAAAAGTAACATCTTTGGCTGCATCTTTCTGAACTTCATTGTCAATATTTTTATAAAATTTAGGCAAATCTATTATTCCAATTTTTTCATTGTATCTTTCAACTATACAGGATTTTACATAAGATTCTTTATATTCAACAATTTCTCTTTTTAATGCAATTGTCTTTAATGATCCATCACGTTTTTTTAAAGTAAATTTAATTGTTGTTCCTAATTTTCCTTTTTTTAATTTATTAATATCATCTAAATTGAAACCAATAACATCAATTTCGGGTTCATTGCCTTCGGAAATATTCAATAAAATATCACCAACATCAATTTTTTTACTTTTCCAAGCTGGTCCGCCAAAAACAACTTCTTTGACTTCTATAAAATTGTTAAAAGTTAAAAATTTCAAACCAACACCAATGTTTCTGCCACTTATTCTTTGATCAAAATCATCTTTTTCAGTTTGACTAAAGTATTTAGAATGAGGATCGTATTCAGAAATTATTGCATTGATATATTTGTTAAAATAAAAATCTCTATTTAATAATTCAAAAATACTTTCGTCGCTATTTAATTTTTTTAAAATATTTTTTCGAGATTCAAGCTCTAATTTTTCATAATTCTTAATAAATTTTGGATTTGATTGACTGTTTTCGCTGAGTTTCAATTTTTTAACCAAGGTGTCTAAAACAAAAAATTTTAATTGTTTTTTCCATTTTTCATTTAATTCGACTTCGTTTTTGGCATGATCTTCTTTACCGAAATCTAGGTTTAAGGTTTCATCTCTAGTAAGATCAAAACTAGGTTTTAAGATTGAAGTATAAATTATCTTACATTCTTTTAATCGAATTTTTAATCGATCATGAGTCATGTAAAAGAAAGATAAATCTTGAGATTTGGTAAAATCATCAATTTTATTTTCGAATTTTAAAAATTCCTCAATATCTGATTTTAAGAAAATATTTCGATTTGGATCTAGCGAACTGATGTAATTTTTAAAAACTGCTTTAGAAAACGAATCGTCTAAATCGATAGGATCAAAATGGTTTTTTTGTAATTCGGATGCAATTATTTGAAGTAGTTTTTTTTCTCTTTTTGGATCAATAGGTTTTGCCAAAATAAAACTAAACGAAAACATATTTAAAAAAGCCAAAAAAATTGAACTTTTGATTTTGTAGTTCATGAATGTAGGTGTAAAGTAAAATTTGCTTTTAGAGCATTTTTTATTTTATTGGGGATAAAATATTGCCAAAAATAAATAAAAAATTAATTTGATTCTCACAAAATCATAGTTTCGTATGTTAATATTGTATTAAAACCTTTGTTTTTAAAATATTTTTCAGGGTTTTCTTTACAAACAACCATTATAAAATCGCCTCCCCAAGCACCTAGACTTTTTATTGTTCCCGAAAAATCTCGAAATAATTGATTTTGAATGGTTTCGATTTCTAAAATTTCGGTCATTAAATTTTCATGATTTTGTACTGCTGTTGCAAATGATTGAAAGTCATTATTATATAAAATTTGATATGTTAGTTTGTTTACTTCATTTATCTGCGTTTGAGAAATTGATTTTTTACGATAATTTTCGATAGCATTTCGGCTGTTTTGTTTTTTATTTAAATATACAAAATAAATGTTTTTAGAAAATTCTGGTTTAAAATTTATTTTTTCTACAACTGGTTTTCCGTCGGTTAATTGATACAAAATTGGAGAATTATTTTGTGCACAAGCAATGTCATAACCACTTCCTCCAAAACTGTTTTTCAATAATTTAAAAGCATCAATTTCAAGCCATTGCGCAATATTGTTAATTAATGTTGATGATGTTCCCAATCCCCAATTTTTTGGGAAAGTTAAATTAGTTGTAATGTTATATCCATTTGAATTAGAGATAAAATTTGGATTTCGCAAAAAACCTTCATGAAGAATTTCGATTAAAGTATTTTTTATATTTTTATTTTCTACTAAAGTTTTATTTATAATTTCTTTGAATGTTATAATTTCATCAAACCAAATTGTTTGATCAGAATTGAAACTTTTCCAGACAATTTGTTGATTTTTTCCAGATTCGACAATTAAATTTTGACCGAATTTAGTTGGCAATGCCAATGCTTTTGCTCCGTCTAGAACAAGATATTCTGCTGATATTAAAAGTTTGCCGTTAGAGTAAAATGTTTTTTTCATTTTAAAAAACCCTTTCAGGGTTTAAAACCTTGGAAGGGTTGTTAACTAGTTTATTTCCGTATAATTTCAATAAAATTAACAACGTTTGAATGAGAAACCGCATTTAATTTAAAATGATTTTTAATTAAAACTCGTTCTGACTCATTGGCATCAAACTGATTTAAAATATTATTCAAATGCATTTTCATGTGACCTTCTTGAATTCCGGTTGTTGTAAGTGAACGCAAAGCTGCAAAATTTTGAGCCAAACCAGCAACAGCAACAATTTGCATGAGCATTGATGCCGATGGTTTTTCGAGCATTTCTAAAGAAAATTTAACTAATGGATGTAAACTTGTTAATCCGCCAACTGTACCTAGAGCCAATGGAATTTCTATCCAAAAAGAAAAAATTCCGTGTTCGATTTTGGCATTTGATAAACTTTCATATTGTCCGTTTCTTGCTGCGTAGGCGTGAATTCCAGCTTCGACCGCTCGAAAATCATTGCCCGTTGCAAGCACGACAGCATCGATTCCGTTCATTATTCCTTTATTATGTGTTACTGCTCGAAAAGGTTCTACTTTGGCAATTTGCACGGCACGAAGAAATTTTTCTGCAAATTCATGTGGATTTTCGATGTTTTTATCGGCTAAATCTTCGATTTTACATGAAACTTCGGCACGAACTAGACAATTTGGAACATAGTTTGACAAAATACTCATAACGACTTCGATGTTTTTTTCATCGTCAGAAAAATCGGTGTTTTCATTTGCATCGGCTTTTAAAGTTTTGGCAAATTGTTCTAAACATGAGTTAATAAAATTGGCGCCCATTGAATCTTTGGTCTCGAAAGTGGCGTGTAATTGGTAATAATTTGCAATTAAATTGGTTTTGTTTCTCAACTCAATATCAAGAATTCCGCCACCACGTTTTTGCATGTTTTTGGTTATGCTTTCGGTTTCTGAGAAAAATTTTGATTTAATTTTATCAAAGAATTTTTCTAGTTTTAATGATTGGCCATTAAAAATAAAATGAACTTGACCAATTTTTTCGGTATTGATGACTGTGGTTTTAAAACCGCCACGATCTGACCAATATTTAGCCGATTTAGATGCTGCTGCAACCACCGAACTTTCTTCGATTGCCATTGGAATGGTGTAATAATTGCCATTTATTAAAAAGTTTGGTGCAACGCCAAGCGGTAAATAAAAATTAGATATTGTGTTTTCGATAAAATCATCGTGTAATTGTTGAAGTTTTTCGTCCGAATTCCAATATTGATGCACAAGTGAAATGGCTTCCTTCGGATTGGCGAAATAAGTATTGGCAATCCAGTTTATTTTTTCTTGTTTGGATAATTTAGAAAATCCAGCGATATTTTTTGGCATTGGTTAAAGTGAATTTTTATATTTAATAAATCCAAATATTTAGATATTAGTGTGTTTATCTAACAAATAAACCAAAGTATAGAACTTAAAAACATAATCTTTTATTAATTAATTTTGGTTGTGTTATAGTATATTGTTGATTTAATTAAAATATTTAATTACTTTGTCATTTCGAAGAAGGAAAAGTCACATTATTTGCTCACGTTATGTGATTTCTCGTTCGTCCAAATGACAAAAGTATTATTTTACTCTTTAAAGTCCTAGTTTTTAAAATCTACAATTTTTATAATAGAACCATTTATCTTTATAACAAATAGATTTTTTAAAATGAAAAAAAAATTAAATCTTTTTATAAGTTTTTAATTCTATTTTATTTATTGATTAGTATTTTGCAAAAATAATCAATATAATTTGAAATTAATTAAGAAATTGAATCTGTAAATTACATACAACCATAAAAATGCATGCAATTATGAAATCAAAACACCAAATTTTGTTATCAGTATTTTTGCTTTTTTAAATATTATAATTTAGAAACAATTAAAAAACCCGAAAAGTTAATTTTTCGGGTTTTTCGTTATCTAATATTGTTATTTTGAATTAAATCGATGTATAAATTAATTTTATCTTTCAAATCTTTTCTGGCCGAAATAAAATCCAAAAATCCGTGTTCTAATAGAAACTCTGATGTTTGAAATCCTTCTGGCAAATCTTTTCCGGTTGTGTCACGAACAACTCTTGGTCCTGCAAAACCAATCAATGCGCCTGGTTCAGCGATATTTATATCGCCAAGCATTGCATAACTTGCTGTTGTTCCGCCAGTTGTCGGATCGGTGCAAAGAGAAATGTAAGGTAATTTAACTTCGGCCAATTGCGCCAATTTTGCAGATGTTTTTGCCAATTGCATTAACGAGAATGCGGCTTCCATCATTCTTGCGCCACCCGATTTCGAAATCATTATAAATGGCATATCGTTTTTTATAGCAAAATCTATTCCTCGTGCAATTTTCTCGCCCACAACTGCACCCATAGAACCGCCAATAAATGCAAAATCCATGCAACAAATTACAATATCTTTACCTTTAGATTTTCCAACGCCTGTTCTAACAGCATCTTTTAATCCAGTTTTTGCAGTTACATCTTTAATTCTATCGGCATATTTTTTTGTATCAACGAATCCTAAAGTATCTTTTGATGTCATATTCTTATCTAATTCGACAAAAATATTATTGTCAAACAAAATTTCGAAATATTCTGCCGAACCAATTCGAACATGAAAATCGTCTTCTGGACTTACCCAAAGATTTCGGGCTAATTCTTCTGAATCAATTATTTTTCCTGTAGGAGATTTGTACCACAATCCTTTCGGAATGTCCATTTTATCTTCGGTTGCCGTAGTAATTCCTTTTTCTTTTCTTTTAAACCAACTCATAATTTATTTTAGATTGCAGATTTTAGATTGCAGATTTCAGAATTACAATAATCTAAAATCTGTAATCTATAATCTATAATTAAAGTGTATTCACATTATTCAAATCGGCAAAAGCTTCTTCAAGTCTTTTATTAAATGTCATTTCGCCTTCACGAATCCATTTTCTTGGATCATAATGTTTTTTATTTGGAGAATCTGCTCCGTCTGGCGAACCAATTTGTGTTTTTAAATAATTAATATTATTGACCATATAATCGCGAATTCCTTCTGTGTAAGCAAATTGCAAATCGGTATCGATATTCATTTTTATAACACCATAAGAAATTCCTTCACGAATTTCTTCAAGAGTTGAACCTGAACCACCATGAAAAACAAAATCAACTGGATTTGCGCTAGTTTTGAATTTATTTTGAACATAATCTTGAGAATTTTTCAAGATTTTTGGTGTCAATTTCACATTTCCAGGTTTGTAAACGCCGTGAACATTGCCAAATGCTGCTGCAATTGTGAAACGTGGCGAAATTTTCATTAATTCTTCATACGCATAAGCTACCTCTTCGGGTTGCGTATATAATTTCGAGCTGTCAACGTCGGAATTATCAACGCCGTCTTCTTCGCCACCTGTTATTCCGAGTTCGATTTCTAATGTCATTCCCATTTTGGACATTCTAGCCAAATAAGTTTTACAAATTTTGATATTCTCCTCGATTGGTTCTTCAGAAAGATCAATCATGTGCGATGAATATAGCGGTTTTCCAGTTGTTGCAAAATGTTTTTCGGATGCATCTAATAATCCATCAATCCATGGCAGTAATTTTTTAGCGCAATGATCAGTATGCAAAATTACGGTTGCTCCATAAGCTTCTGCAAGCGTATGAATGTGCAATGCGCCAGCAATTCCGCCAGCAATTGCAGCTTTTTCATCCGTGTTTTTTAAACCTTTTCCTGCATTGAATTGTGCGCCACCATTCGAAAACTGAATAATTACTGGCGCATTTAATTTTGCAGCAGTTTCGATTACAGCATTTACGGTGCTTGAACCAATAACGTTTACTGCTGGAAGTGCAAATCCTTTTTCTTTTGCATAAGCAAAAATCGCTTGAACTTCGTCTCCTGTTGCAACACCGGGTTTTATATTGTGAGCCATTTTATTTAAATTTTAATGATTTAAGTTTGTAAAAATAATAATTTATAGTTTTAGAATGGATAATTTATATTAAAATTAAACGTTGTGTTGGCAAAATTATAATTTCTGAACCATTTTTTATTATCGATTATTGAAGGTTCGTAGGTTTTAAAGCCAAAATCTATTCGAACTACGAAGAAATTAAAATCTTGTCGAATGCCAAATCCCGATCCAACGGCAATGTCTTTCAAGGATTTTAGTCCATTAAACTTTGACGATTCATCTTCGACATTGTCTAGAAAATTCCAAATATTTCCTGCATCTATAAAAAATGCGCCATTGGTTTTATTAAAAATATTAAACCTTAATTCAGCATTTAATGCTATTTTAAAATTGGCTTCGTTAAAATCATTAATGGCTGCACTAGAACCTGGACCAAGAGAATAGGCATCCCAAGCACGATTGTCATTGGCACCACCGGCAAAATAACTTCTAGAAAACGGAATACTTGTCGAATTGCCATAAGGAATTGCAAGTCCTGTAAATGCTCTAACGGCAAATACTTTTTGAGCTCGCAAATCCCAATGTTTTATATATTCGATTTCTGTTTTAATATATTGTGAGTAATCTACTCCAAAAAAATTGTTTAACAATTCATTGCCATTTGCATCAAGCGGATTTTTAGAAATTAAAGACAACAAACTTCCTGCGGATTCAATTTTGGTTTTTATGTTGTAATAATCTTCGTCTAAATTGCTGTTTTTGGTCGTTTGGTTGTATGAAAAACTCGATGCAACAATTAAATCGTTTCGTACAAGTCTAGTTCTTCTTTCTTGAACACTGCGAATAGACTTTATATCAGATTGATTGATTGACAAAGGATTAGCAGGATTCAACGCATCTATAATAAAATCATTAACGCCTTGTTCAATTATTAAACTGTTATTGGTTGGGTCAAAATGAAGTGGATTTTTATCATAAACTTGCGCTTTGCTGTTCAATACTGAATAAGATGATTTGTAGACATTAAAATAATTTTCTTTATTAATATTTTTTACAAATTGTATATTGAACAAATCAAATCTTGCGTTGGCATTTTTTTTAGGTGTCCAATTATAAAAAAATGTAGATGTAAAATTTTCTTTATCAAGTCCAATATTGGTTTGTTTGGCATAACCAAATGTAAATGCAGTCGATGGAATCATGTTTTTAGGAATAATTCTATCGGTATTTAATGGAAATAAAATTCTTGGAAAAATTAATTTCACATCGGTTCCAAGTTCTACAATATTGAAAAAAGTGTTATTTGGATTAGCTAGTCCTTCTGACGAACCTAAATTGGCTCTTAGTCCAATTTCTAAAGTTTCTGCACCTCTAAAAATATTTCTTATTGAAACTGATGTATTGGCCGACACACCAAATTGCTGAATATTTGACCTTGTTATATCGAAATTGGTCTTAAAATTGTACTTTTTTCGTTGATCAATTTTAATATTTGCAGTCAAAAAATTATTAATTGTGTCGTTGGTATTTTCTATATATTGAATTGCTGGATATTTAAAACTTCGTAGATTATTTAAATATTGCGTTGTCAAAACATTGTTAATATCTGAATAATAATTTCCTTTGGCAATAAAAATCGCATCGGTTATTGCTTTTGGTTTATATTTTAATTTGCCGTTGCTGTACAAATGAAAATCTTTATAAGTAGTGCTGTCAACATTCAAAGCACCGATTTTAGAAGCTTCAATATCTACAAAAACATTAACTTTATTGATTTTATATAATTTAAAATGTTCGGTTTTCAGGGTATCAATTTCTTTTAAATTTCTATCTTTAATTAATAAATTTAAATTGGTTTTTTTATTCGTTTGAACAGTATCAATTGCATAGCTAATATAATTTTGTTGAAATTTATATGCGCCACTATTCCTGAAAATATTGGTCAATCTCAACCTTTCGTTATCTAAATTATTAACATTGTATTGTTCGGGTTTTAAAAAAGAATTCGATATATTTTTTTTATAAATAGAATCTAATTCTGGAGTTTCAATCGTTGCATCAATTTTATTTAAAAAATAGGGTTTGCCAGTTTCTACATTATAATTTACAATCGATTTTTTATTTTTTAATGTATCAATTTTAAAATTAGCTTTTACATCAAAAAAACCTTTTTTGGAATAATATGAGATAAATCTTGCAATAGTTTTTTTGGTTTTGGATTCATTTACAATAATTGGAGCTTCGCCAATACTTTTTAACATATTATGAAATCCTTGATAATAAAATGATTTTCCTAATCGATCGACTTGTTTTTTCGACAACCATTTGGCTTTTCGTTTGTATTTTTCGGGATCAATAATAAATTTTGCTTTATAAGACGAATCTGGATTTGGATTAGCAAGATTGTATAAATTTAATCTAAATCGATATTTTAAAACTTTTGTATTTGGTTTTTGATAAGGCAAATTTTGAACCTCTTCTAATTTTGAAATTTTACCGTTTACCGATATATTATTTTTTACTAACAAAAATTTTCCTTTGGAAACCCTTTTAGTGCTATCGCAACTCGAAACGAATAGTACAATTACAATTAAAAATGATATTTTTGCAAAAAGGCTTTTCAAGGTTTTTTGTTTTTAACCCAAAAGTACATTATTTTTTATGATATCTAAAAACCAAATTAAAACAATAATTAGTTTACAACAAAAAAAATTTCGAATAGAACTTAATTCTTTTATTGTCGAAGGCGAAAAAGGCATTAGAGAATTAATAAATTCTGACTTTCAATTGATGCATTTGTACTGCACTGATGGTATTTTTAATGATCTAAAATTAAATTGTTTTGAATCGATATCATTAGCCGATTTGAAAAAAATATCAGCTTTGTCGACGCCCAATAATTGTTTGGCTGTTTTTAAAATTCCTGTTTTTAAACCTATTATCAATTCTGATTTAATTGTTGTTTTAGACAATATTCGAGATCCAGGAAATTTGGGAACAATTATTAGATTGTGCGATTGGTTTGGCGTTCAACAAATTGTTTGTTCGCAAGAAACTGTCGATTGTTTTAATCCAAAAGTTGTTCAAGCAACAATGGGTTCGTTGACTAGAGTAAACATAAATTACACCAATCTCGACGAATATTTATCTAAAAACAATTTGCCCGTTTATGGAACTTTTATGAATGGCGACAACATTTATAAAACCAAATTGCCCAATTCTGGAATAATAATTATGGGCAACGAAGCCAATGGAATTTCTCAAATTCTTGAAAAATTCATTCATAACAAATTATCAATTCCAAAATTTGGCGCCTTTCAAAAAACCGAAAGTTTAAATGTTTCTACGGCAACCGCAATTATTTTAAGCGAGTTTAAACGAAATGTTTAAAATTAAAATCACATTAAATCGTTTCAAAACAAAACCAATTGCTGAGTTTTAATTTTATCAGCGATTTGTAAAATATCACTCAAAACGCCTCTTGCGGTAACGTTTTTTCCAGCACCAGCACCTTGAATTACTATTGGAATTTCGCCGTAGGTTTTGGTGTAAATTTCGAAAATATTATCGGCTCCTTTTAATTGACCAATTGGTGAATTTCTGGGTTCGGAAACCAATTTGACTTCGATTTTTTTGGTTTCCAAATCAATTTCGCCAATGTATCGCAAAACATGTGTGCCAAGTTGTGTGATTTTGGCAATTTCGAAAGGTTTATCAAATTGCTTTTTGTTTTTTTCGTATTCTTCTAAAGTGCTATTTTCATTGAGATTTGGTAATAAAAGTGATGAAATATTGACATCAGAAAATTCTAACTCAAGATCTAATTCTCGAGCCAAAATCAATAATTTTCGACCCACATCGTTGCCCGACAAGTCTTCACGAGAATCGGGTTCGGTCAATCCTATTTTTTCGGCATCAATTAAAATTTCTGAAAACGAAGTTGATTCATCAGAAAATCGATTGAAAATATAACTTAAAGTTCCTGAAAAAACACCACGAATTTTAGTGATTGTATCGCCAGAAAAATATAAATTTTGAATGGTTTTAATAACGGGTAAAGCAGCACCAACATTGGTTTCGTAATAGAAATTCTTATAATTAGTTTTTAGACTAAATCGTAATTCTTTATAGAAATCTTGACTCAATGTGTTGGCTTTTTTATTAGCGGCTACAATGTGAAATCCAGATTGAATAAAAGTAATGTAATTTTTGACAAATGCCTCGCTTGCAGTAGCGTCAATTGCGATTAGATTTTCGAGTTCATGATTTTTTACGAAATCTAAAATTTCTTGAATATTATAAAGGTTTGATAAATTTTCGAAAGAATCGATTTCCAGTTTAGAAAGTCCTTTTTTATTAAAAAGTGCTTTTTTGGAATTGGCAATTATTTGAAATTGAAGATCTATATTTTTCTTTTTAAGAAAAAAATCATGTTTATCAATAATTTGATGTATAAGCGCGCTTCCGACATTTCCGTTGCCAAAAAGAACAATGTTTATTTTAGTTAGTGACATAATTTAAGGTTTTTATTTTAGTGAAAATTGGATTTAAAATGGTTGCTAATTGCTCGAATTCAATTAAAAAAGCATCATGACCATGACTTGATTTTATTTGATGATTGTAAACATTTTGCTTTATTTTTTTTAAATTATTGAAAGTTTTAATGTTTTCAATTGGTATGAAAAATAAATCGGAATCTACAGAAACTAAGTAAATATTTGATTGAATTGTCGCTGAAATTATTTCGAATGAATTGCGATTTCGAGTAATGTCATTCGTCTTTAACAAATGATTCATTAATTTATATGCCGATAATGTAAACCTATTTCTTAAGGTTTCACCGTGATAAATTAGCCAATTTTCGATTTGAAATGTTTCATTTTTTAATTTTTCTCGTTTAAATCTTTGATTAATAGAATGAGGCGTTCGATACAAAAGCATGGCATGAATTCGGGCATCTTCAATTGGATTTTTAGAATTATTTAAAATATTATCTTGCAACAAAACATTAGCAATCATCCAATCGGTGGCTTTATAATCAGTGGCAATTGGAATGAGATTTTCGATTTTAGTTGGTTGTAAAACTGCCATTTCCCAAGCGATTGCTCCGCCCAAACTTCCGCCGATTACGGCAAATAATTCCTTTATGTTCAAATCAAATATAGTTTTCCAATAAATATTTGCGATATCTCGAATGGTAAAATCTTTGTAATTCTCTATTAGATTTTCTGAATTTTCATCGAAACCATTTCCTGGAATATTGATTGCAAGAATTGTAAAAAAATTGGTGTCGATGGTTTTATTTTCTCCAATTAAATCATTCCACCAACCTGTATCGCCAATAACATTCGAATTTCCTGTCAAAGCATGATTCACTAAAACTATTGGAAATTCTCCAATTGGTTGCCCAAATATTTGATAAAAAACTGGAATATTTTCTATGGTTTTTCCGATTTCTAGATTCCAGTTTTTGATGTTTATTTTTTGTATCATATTTTGTTTGATTGATTAAAATTTGATTTTGATTTTAACAAAATCTTTGTCAAAGTTTAAAACTTTGACAAAGATGATTGCTCAAAAAACTTAAACCAATTGTTCAACTGGCAATGTTGAAAAAACGGCTTTCAAATCGGCTTTTAGATCTTCGATATCTTCAAGTCCAACCGAAAGTCGAATTAAATCTTTGGAAACGCCTGTTGTCAATTGGTCATTATCTGAAAGTTGTTGGTGCGTGGTACTTGCAGGATGAATTATCAATGATTTTGTATCGCCAATGTTGGCAACCAATGAAAATAATTTGGTTTCGTCGGCTACTTTTTTGGCGGCTTCGAATCCGCCTTTAAGTCCAAAAGTAACGATGCCACTTTGACCTTTCGGCAAATATTTTTTAGCTAAGTCAAAATATTTATTGTTTTCTAATCCTGGATAATTTACCCAAGCCACTTCGGTTTGTGTTTGTAACCATTTGGCTAATTCAAGTGCGTTTTCGGAATGTTTTTTTATTCTAATTTCTAAAGTTTCTAATCCTTGAATGGTTTGGAACGCATTAAAAGGACTTAATGCTGCTCCAAAATCGCGTAATCCTTCAATTCGAACTTTGGCAATAAATGAAATTGCACCAAGAACTTCATAATATTTCAAACCATGATAACCAGCAGATGGTTCTGTAAATTCTGGAAATTTTCCGTTGCTCCAATCAAATGTTCCAGCATCGATAATTACGCCACCAAGCGAAGTTCCGTTTCCTGTAATGTATTTTGTTAACGAATGAATTACGATATTGGCACCATGTTCGATTGGGTTTAATAAATAAGGAGTTGCAACCGTATTGTCAACAATAAATGGCACCTTATACTCATTTGCCCTGAGCGAAATTGCTTTTAGATCCAGAACATCTAATTTTGGATTTCCTAAACTTTCTGCGAAAAAAACTCTTGTGTTTTCTTGTGTTGCTTTAGTGAAATTTTCAGGATTTGATGAATCGACGAATGTTGTTGTGATACCTAATCTTGGTAATGTTACATTTAATAAATTGAAAGTTCCGCCATATAAACTGCTTGATGCAACAATGTGATCTCCTGCTTTTAATAGCGTTAAAAGTGTTGTTGCAATTGCAGCAGTTCCCGATGCGGTTACTACAGCAGCAACTCCGCCTTCGAGTTTTGCTAGACGTTGTTCCAAAATGTCATTGGTCGGATTGTTTAATCTTGTGTAGATAAATCCAGCTTCGGAAAGACTAAACAAGTTCGATGCATGATCGGAATTATTGAAAACATACGACGAAGTTTGATAAATTGGTACGGCTCTTGTTCCTGCGTTTTTGGTAGTGTCGTGACCTGCGTGCAATGCATTTGTTGCGAATTTTTGTGTGCTCATTTTTTTAGTATTAAGATATTAGTATTAAGAATTAAGATTTTTGATTTTTAGTTTTTTATTCCCCCTTTGTGGGTTAGGAGACAAAAAAAAGCCCTTTTGGAATGTTACCAAAAGGACTTTATATTTGACTATAAATGAAGATTAATTGCTTCGCTTTTGATAATGAGGGTTTGGTGCGCAACATTTGCACATCATACAGCACATCATCATTTTATTTATATTTGAATTTTTCATTTGATTTTTTATTTTAAACGTTTATTTGCAATTCCATTTTGGGATTAGTGGGATAAAAAAAACCTCTGCGATTAGCAGAGGTTCTAAATGGTATATTTTAAATTTAAAATTATACAATAGTTGCCTCTGTGGGATTTCTCCACATCATCATACAACATATATTACAATTATTTAATTTCATTTTTAGTTTATTATTATTTTACAAATATAGATAAATTTTCTATACATCAAAATATTTTAGATAAATTTTCTAAATTTTGTTGTTAATTTTATAATTCGTAGATTTATTTTCTGTGTATTTTAAAATTAATCTAAAAATAATCTATATTTTATTAGATTAATTAATTTTCGTAATGAATATATTTTATAAAAAAGAGTAATTACAAAATTTGTTCCTTGTTTTAGAAAGAGTTAATTTTTAAATACACATTTTTCTATAAAGAATCTTTACTTAGAAACAACTAAATTTTATTAGTCAATCAAAAATTGTTTTTGAGTTTTAAAAACTTTAAAAATTAGTACAAAGATTTTATGTTAATTTAATGTAAAGTGTCATAATTATTTATATTTTTGGCATAGTTTTTAATACAATTTATCTAACCCCAAATCTTAAAATTATGAAAAAACTTTTTACATTATTATTTTTAACATTATTATTGATTATTTCTTGTTCAAAGGATGATGAAGTTGTTTGTTTCGATGACGCCTATAATGGCACTTATGTTGGAAAAGTCATTATAAACCAAGTGGCTAGTGATGCGACAATTAAATTAACTAAAAAAGGTTGCAATGAAGCTCAAATTGAAAGTGCAGCCAATATTGGTGATAAAAACATTAATTCAATCATTCCTAACGGACAAGGTGGATATGTAGGAAAACTAGTTGCAGACGGAAGTGCGATATCAATAAGTTTAAGCGGAAATACAATTTCTATTGTTGCAAATACCAAATATTCTTTTGTTGGAACTAAATAAATTTAAAACACTTATATTTTTTAAAATCAAATCAAAAACCAAATCTATCAATTTAGATTTGGTTTTTATTTTAAAATTCATTTAGATATATTTTATTTTTAATGAAATTAGTTTTGTTTTAATTGTTAAATATTAAAGAAAATAAATTTTAGATTCAGTCTCAATTGTTTTTATAAATAATAAAAGCCCTAGCCCTGATAGAAGGGAAAAACGTTTTTAACGATTTTTCTTCGTTAAAAACTTTTGGAATGAAAGCAGGAAATAGCTCCAAAAAATAAACCCGAAATCTAGCAGTTTTAAAATTAAAATATTTATTTTTGTAATCTTAAAATTTTGATACATATTATATAATGAGAACTATACAATTCAGAGAAGCAATTTGCGAGGCAATGAGCGAAGAAATGCGCCGTGACGAAACTATATATTTAATGGGCGAAGAAGTTGCCGAATATAACGGAGCTTACAAAGCATCGAAAGGTATGTTGGACGAATTTGGAGCAAAAAGAGTTATCGACACACCAATTGCAGAACTTGGTTTTGCTGGAATTGCGGTTGGTTCGGCAATGAATGGTTGTCGCCCAATTGTGGAATATATGACTTTTAATTTCTCGTTGGTTGGTATTGATCAAATAATTAATAATGCTGCCAAAATGCGCCAAATGTCGGCTGGACAATTCCCAATGCCAATGGTTTTTCGTGGGCCAACTGCATCGGCAGGTCAATTGGGTGCAACCCATTCGCAAGCTTTTGAAAATTGGTTTGCAAATACTCCAGGATTAAAAGTTGTTGTTCCAAGCAATGTTTATGACGCCAAAGGTTTGCTAAAAGCAGCAATTCGTGACAATGATCCTGTAATTTTTATGGAATCGGAGCAAATGTATGGCGATAAAGGCGAAGTTCCAGAAGGCGATTATACTATTCCGCTTGGTGTTGCAGATATTAAAAGAGAAGGAACTGATGTGACGATTGTATCTTTCGGAAAAATTATTAAAGAAGCCTACGCTGCCGCAGATGAATTGGCAAAAGAAGGAATTTCTTGCGAAATAATTGACCTTAGAACCGTTCGCCCAATGGATTATGATTGTATCGTTAATTCGGTTAAAAAAACTAATAGATTAGTAGTTCTAGAAGAAGCTTGGCCATTTGCAAGTGTAGCTTCAGAAATTACTTATATTGTTCAAGAACGTGCTTTTGATTTCTTAGACGCTCCAATTCAGAGAATTACAACGGCTGATACACCTGCACCATATTCGCCAACTTTATTGAAAGAATGGTTGCCAAATTCGAATGATGTAGTAAATGCAGTTAGAAAAGTGATGTACAAGAAATAGACTTGAGACTAATAGATTTTAGACCAATATATTTTAGATTATAATATTAAAAAATCCATTTCATTTGATTTGGATTTTTTTTTGCAGATCATTTTGAAGGTTTATTATATTATATTTGAAGGTTTTTTTAACATTCAAAATATCACATTTCTATAATTTAACAAATACTTTAAAAATTGGCTTTGCGAAAAAATTAAATCTATTTATCGAACAAATGTCAGAAACGTTTTATTTATAGAATAAATATTCAAATTATTTATATTTTTTATATTTTTCTGAAAATGCATTATTGAAATTGATTCATTTTAAAAAATGAATTCAATATGACAAAAATCAATCTGCCTTTTTAGCCACCTACCAAAAACAAAAAAACTCATAATCAATAGATTATGAGGTTTTTAAGTACCCGGAACCGGAGTCGAACCGGTACGGTTTCCCACAGGTGTTTGAGACCAGCGCGTCTACCAATTCCGCCATCCGGGCATCAGCAGTTATGTATCTGTCAAGTTTTGCAACTTACATTTACAGACTCGAAATAACAACAGCTATTTCATCGCTCAAGGCAAATGAGTTAATCATTTTCCTTAACACTTTGCAAATGTAAATAATAAAATGATAATTTCTAGAAAAAATTTTAAAAAATTTTAAGTTTACATTAATTTTATTACTATTTTTGCACCTCGGTAAAACGAAAAACACACAACTAATTACTAAACAATACATTAATGTCACATCAAGAACCCGAAGCAAAAATATTTGCTTGTTCCCAAAGTGTACATCTAGCGGAACAAATTGCTGAAAAGTATGGCGTTTCATTAGGTAAAGTTACGTTTTCGAAATACAGCGACGGCGAATTTCAACCTTCTTACGAAGAGTCTATTCGTGGTCTTAGAGTATTTATCGTTTGCTCGACATTTCCATCATCAGATAATTTAATGGAATTATTGCTAATGATTGATGCAGCCAAAAGAGCTTCAGCAAGACATATTACAGCTGTTATTCCTTATTTTGGATATGCAAGACAAGACAGAAAAGATAAACCAAGAGTTCCGATTGGAGCCAAATTGGTCGCCAATCTTCTTGATGCAGCTGGAGCAACTAGAATAATGACAATGGATTTGCACGCAGACCAAATTCAAGGTTTTTTCGAAAAACCAGTAGATCATTTGTTCGCATCGACTATATTTTTACCTTATGTTCGAGGTTTAAATTTAGATAATTTAACAATTGCTTCGCCAGATATGGGTGGTTCGAAAAGAGCTTATGCCTATTCTAAATTTTTAGAATCAGACGTTGTTATTTGTTATAAACAAAGAAAAGTTGCTAATGAAATTAGTTCAATGGAATTAATTGGCGAAGTAAAAGGTAGAAATGTTGTCTTGGTCGATGATATGATTGATACGGGCGGAACATTGGCCAAAGCCGCCGATTTAATGATCGAAAAAGGTGCTTTAAGCGTTCGAGCAATTTGTACTCATGCTATATTGAGTGGCGATGCTTACGAAAAAATTGAAAATTCGAAATTAAGTGAATTGATTGTTACCGATTCTATTCCGTTAAAGAGAGAATCAAATAAAATTAGAGTTGTGTCTTGTGCACCACTTTTTGCAGAAGTAATGCAAATGGTTCAAAACAATAACTCGATTAGTGGGAAATTTTTGATGTAAAGCCCCCTGAATTGAGCAACAAATATGGGTATATTATTTTGAAATTGAATTTCGAAATTGCTATTGAACTTGAATAATTATTAACTATATATATTTTTAAAATGAAATCGATTACAATTAAAGGATCAGAAAGAGAAAGCGTTGGCAAAGTTGCGACTAAAGCCATACGTAATGCTGGAGCGGTTCCTTGCGTTATTTACGGAGGAAAACAAGTAGTACATTTTTCGGCAGACGAAAAAGCTTTCAAAGGATTAGTTTACACTCCAAATGCGCACACAGTTGCAATTGATTTAGGCGACAAAACTTTTAACGCAATTTTGCAAGACATTCAGGTTCACCCTGTTTCTGACAAAATTTTGCACATTGACTTTTTCGAAATCAAAGATGATAAAGAAATTACAATGGAAATTCCAGTTCGAGTAATTGGAACTTCTCCAGGTGTACTTTTAGGTGGTGTTTTGCGTTTAAACAATCGTAAATTAAAGGTAAAAGCATTACCAAAAGATCTTCCAGATTTTTTAGATGCAGATATTACGCCACTTGAAATGGGTAATAAATTGTATGTAACTGGCTTACCACAAGATGGTTACAAAGTAATGCATCCAGACAATACTGTTGTTGCACAAGTAAGAATTTCTCGTGCAGCAATGAAAGCGGCTCAAGAAGCAGCAAAAGCAGCAAAAGCTCCTGTAAAAGGAAAGAAAAAATAATTAAATTTATTTTTAGAATATTAAAAACCATTCAAGAAATTGAATGGTTTTTTTATAAAATAAAGATTTGATATTTATCAAAAATATCAGATTATTATACTTTTTTGATATTGTAATATCAAATTATTGTACTTTTTTAATATTGTAATATCAAATTATTATATTTTTTTAATATTTTATTATCAAATTATTATATATTTGCATTTGTAAATAATGTAAAATGATAGCACGAACCCAACAATCCGAAATCAATTCTTATCTTTTCAAAGGAAAATCAATACTAGTTTTTGGCGCTCGCCAAGTCGGAAAAACATCATTGATTCGAAATACAATCCAAAACAATTCTTTTATTTGGTTAAATGGCGATGAACCAGATACACAACTTTTACTTGAAAATATTACTAGCGACAGATTAAAAGCTATTGTTGGAAATAATAAAATTTTGGTTATCGATGAAGCACAAATGATTCATAATATTGGATTATTAATCAAACGAATGGTCGATAATTACCCAGAAATACAAGTAATTGCATCAGGAAGTAGCGCATTCGAATTGGCTGATAAAACCAAAGAATCGATGGTTGGTCGCAAAGAAGAATTGCAACTTTTTCCGTTGAGTTATTCAGAAATGGTCGAGCATACTAATTTTATTGAAGAAACTCGACTTATAAATCATCGTTTGGTTTTTGGATATTACCCAGAAGTTGTTACCAATCCTGGCAAAGAAGAAAAAATATTGAACGACTTGACCGAAAGTTTTCTTTATAAAGATATTCTGAATCTCGAAGGCATAAAAAAATCATCAACTTTACAAAAATTAGTTCAAATGCTGGCTTTTAGAATTGGTTCAGAAATTAGCACAACATCTTTAGCAAATGAAATTGGAATTAACAGATTAACAATCGAAAAATATATCGATATTCTTGAAAAGAATTTTATTATTTTTAGTCTAAAAGCTTTTAGTAAAAATCAAGACAACGAAATTAAAAAAAGCCGAAAGGTTTATTTTTGGGACAATGGTTTGCGCAACCGAATTATCAGAAATTTCAAACCGATTGAACTTCGAGATGATTATGGCGCACTTTGGGAAAATTTCGTGATTAGCGAACGATTAAAAAAATTATCGTATGAAAACCAATATAAAGAAAGTTTTTTTTGGCGCAACACGCAACAAGCCGAAATTGATTATCTAGAAATAAAAAACAACGAAATTGATGCTTTCGAAATAAAATTTAATCCGAATGTCAAAATAAAATTCACAAAATCATTTACCGAAAAATATTATCCAAAATCAACCCAAATAATACATAGAGAAAATTTTTGGGAGTTTTTGATGTAAAGTTACTTTTCCATTGAACTCATTATTATATCTTTAAGTTTGATAATTTCCATTAATTGTTCGTTAACTTTTTTTAATTCACAGTTTAATATTTCTGAATCTTTTAATCTTTCTTGGTACAACAATTCAATTTTTTCTGATTTATCTTTATTTTCTGCAAATAAATTCTCGACATGAATATTGCCACCAAACGAACCTTTTTTATTTGTAATTTTGAATTGAGAGCCAATACCATTAAAAAAATCTTCGGTTGTTACTTCAAGAATTTTTAAAATATCTTCAATATACTTTGCCCAAGTTAAAGTTTTTCCTGATTCAAGACGCGTGTAAGAATCTTTAGAAATGTTTAGCTTTTCTGACATGTCTAAATAGTCTAAACCTTTCTTTTTTCGCAATTTTTTAATTTTATCGATTATTTCTTGATGCATAATTTGTATGTTAAAAAGCAAATATAGCTATTTTTTGAATGTGAACTAACGAAAAGCTTGAATTTTTAAACAGCAAAAAAAGCATTAAAAAAAGCATTTTTCGCCTTGTTTTTTAATTGAAATCTTACAAAATTTGACCTAACAAAATTCTCGAGAAAAATTTTTGTTACAAAAAAAATATTTTTAATCAATTAAATTATTATTTTTATGAAAAATTTATTATTTGGCTTTATAGCCACAGTTATGTTTACAGGTTTGTCTTTTGGCAATATTCATAAAAGGATAAAACCTGCTAAAGTTACAAATATTGAAAAAACATTTGCTTGGTGTTCAATGATAACTATTTATGTTGGAGGTGCAGGTGGCGGTGTATCAGCATCAAATAGAATTTGTTGTGCTTTTCGAAATTATCACTCGCCAATAATATCATGTTGGTCTACTGATAATAGAGCAGTGCGTTTTATGCATTTTGATGATTTAGACCCAAAATTGTTAGAATATATTGTAAAAAACAAACTTACTGAAATTGAGATTACTAAAAGTGAAATTTTCGAAGCTGAAGGTAATAGATACAAAGCACTAAATGGAAAATATAAACTAGAAGAAGTTGATGGGATTAAATTTTTTAAAATTAATCTTGAGAAAGTAAAATAACATTTGAATTGTTATGAAAAAAATTTTATTGTTCGTCGGTTTTGTTTTTATTAGTCTAATTATACTATTTATAAGTACAAGTAAATTTTCCGTAAAGCAAAAAACTATTAATATCCCAATTGAACAAAGTAGTTTCTATAAAGAGTTTTACGACAGCAACGATTTAATTCTAATTAATGTCTGGGCAACACATTGTGCACCTTGCATTGCAGAATTTCCAGAATTTGAACAATTTCATAACAATCCAAAATTAAAATTTATCTCTTTTTCAATTGACAATGATACATTAAAATTAAAAAAATTTTTAGAAAATAAACCATTTGTTAAAAATCGTGATGTTACTTTAAAAAACTTTAAAAGTTTAAATGAAATTTTAAACATTATAGATCTAACTGGTGTTTCAAATGATAAAAATATAATTAGTTTTGGTGCAACAATAATTCCTTATACTGTTTTAATTAAAAACAAAAAAATTCTTTTCAGTACAACTGGTAGTGAACTAATTTTTAATGAATTGAAGAGAATCATTGTTGAAAATCAATAATCCAGATGAATTTACTTAAACCTATCCTCGCAACACTAATAATGTTGCCTATCAATACGTTTGCTCAGTCCGATTTTGAAAAAGTCTTGAAAGTTGGCGAAGTCATGTTAAATGGTTTTTCTATATTTAAACTTTCTAGTGGCTCAACCAAAAAATTACAAGGACCAAATATTCCGAGTGTTTGCATCAAGAATCGTTTGCAAGAAAAAATATCCTTTATTATTACTGGCAAAGACGCCGAGGGTGTTGCTGTCGTAAAAGAAATGGTTATACAAAACGATGGCAAAGAATGTGTTTTTAATATCTTGAAAGGCATTTATACTTACGAAATTTTGCTCGCCAATAAAGAACAATATAAGAAAGGCGAGTACAATTTCGACGATGATGTTGTTATTGTCGTCAAGAAAGAAAATTAATTATTAAGTAAACCATTCAATTTCTTGAATGGTTTTTTTATACAATTTCTTATCAGTTCTAGCGCGGTCAAGAACAATAAATGCATCTCGACTGCGCTCGATGTGACAAATTGTAAGTAGAATTAACTAATATCCATAATCGGTTTTTTACAAATTACAATTCGGACAAATTCCTGTCAAAGTGAAATTCATTTCTTTTACCTTATAATTATTAGGAATTACAAAAACTGGTTCTACATTTTCTAGACAAGTAACAGCCAAACATTTTTCGCAATTAAAATGCACGTGTTGGTGCGAATGCAAATGATTATCGTGGTTATGGTTGCAACTTGCATATTTAACCGTTCCTTCGGGCGTGGCAATTTTATGAATTAAATCTTCGTTGACCAATCTATCTAAAACTCTATAAATTGTAACACGATCGCACAAACCGTTGAGAATATTTTGAATTTCTATATGGGATAAAGCAACTTCAGAATTTGAAATTAAATCTAATATAGCAGTTTTCGAAGTGGTATTTCTTGTTGTTTTCATTAAAAATAAATTTATTAACGCAACTAAATTGCATTAAATAAAATAATTGGTATATTTGCAATTATTATTTCAACAAATGTACTTATAATGAAATTAAAACCAGCTTCAGGTTTAGATATTTTAGGAATTTCGAGCGCGACGATTTGCATGGCGCATTGCCTAATTTTTCCTTTATTAACAATAATCCCAATCAGATTACTTCATAATCAATGGATTGATATTGCGTTTGCTTGCTTAGGAATGTTTGTCGTTTCTAAAATAATCTTGAGTGAAGCATTGCTAAAAGTAAAATTAATTTTAAGCATTTCGATTATTCTTATTATAATCGGAGTTATTTTAGAACTGCTATTAGGAGCTGATTATTATTTGATATTAATTGGTGGTTGTGGAATGATTACTGGTCACGTTTTGAATTTTAAATCTATAAAATTGTAATTTATTTTTTAAAATTCTTTTTCATAAATATATTTAAATAATTCATGATTATTTATCGCAATATTATTGCATTATTGAAATAAATTTATACATTTGCAATAATGTTGCATTATGAGGCTGGCTTTTGAAAATATATAATATAAATTTTTATTTTATTATTTTAAAAATAATCAATTATATGGATTAAAAAAAATAAAAATTTTAAAAAATTTCATCCTTGGTTGGTTGAAAATTAGTTTCCATAAAAAATTCATAGTTTAAAATGGTACTAAAACCTCGCTGTGGTGGCGATAAATTAAAACGGTTTGTCTTCTGGCAAGCCGTTTATTTATTATAAATTGTTAAAAAAAATATTTTCTAAAAATTAAGAATTACTTTTGTATCAAATGAAGAAAAAATTTGTCATAATAAATTCGCTAATGTCGGTTGTAATATTGTTCGCAATTTTATTTCAATCGGTGCATAGTTTTGAGCATTTGACAAAAGAATTGACAGAAAAAAAATGTTTACACAAACACGTTTCAGATAAACAAATAACACACCAACATCAAGATTTTGACAAATGTTTTGTTTGCGAATTTGCATTTTCATCTTATATTTCCAACAAAATTCAATCATTTACATTTTTAAATGATTTTAATTTTAACAAAATTGGTTCTTATTCTTTTAAAGATTCAGTAAGTTTTTTTACAGGAATTTCTTATTTACTTCGCGGTCCACCCAATTTTTAAAGTATAAAGAATTTTTACAAAAAATCACTATTTGAAAGTATGTGGTTTGTTTGTGTTTATATTTTAAAATAAAAAAATGCTTCAAAAACTTCTGCTGTTTTTTTTGATGATAGTTTGCATTCATGCAAATGCTCAATTCAAAATTAGCGGTCAAATTCTAGATCAAAACAATAAACCGTTAGAAGGTTGTCATGTTCACATTAAAAACAAAAACGTTAATACTGATGTTTTTGGTAATTATTCTATTGAAAATTTATCAAAAGGTAACATCAAAATTTTCGTTTCGAACTTTGGTTATCAATCTATTTCTTCTAATATTTATTTAGAAAAAGACATGATTATAAACCTAAAAATGACGGTTGTTGTTAAAAATCTAGATGATGTTTTGGTAAGTGCGAAACGAAATTCAGAAAACAACTCGGTTTTGGAACAAAAAATCAAAATAGAAACAATCGAAAAATACAGCAGTCAAACTCTTGGCGACGCCTTGAAAGAAATTGCTGGAGTTTCTATTTTGCGTACTGGCAGCAACATTGTCAAGCCAGTTATTAATGGTTTGCACTCTTCAAGAATTCCAATTATTAGCAATAATGTTCGGCTCGAAGACCAACAATGGGGCAGCGAACATGCGCCAAATTTCGATTTGAATTCGGCTGGAAAAGTCACGGTTATTAAAGGTGCATCGGGTTTGCAATATGGTGGCGATGCCATTGGCGGATTGATTGTAATTGATTCTTATTCGAGTAAAAACGACACGCTTTTTGGCAAAACAATTTCTAATTTATCTTCAAATGGTCTTGGTGGCACTTTGAGTACAAGTTTGCACAAAGGTAATTTTTGCGATTGGAGTTGGAATGCTGTTGGAACTTTCAAATATTTTGGAGATAGAAATTCGGCCAATTATGTTTTATCCAATTCTGGAAATCGAGAAATCAATTTTTCTAGCGATGCAAAATATACTGGCAAAAAGTTTGATGTTTCTGGATTTTATAGTTTGTATAATGCGCAAATTGGCATTTTGAGTGCCTCGCATATTGGCAATGCTAATGATTTATATTTATCAATAAACAGACAAATTCCGTCGGTTGTTCGAGATTTTACTTACAATTTATTAAATCCGAAACAACATGTAAAACACCATTTAGCAAAAATAAATTTTAATTATTCGATTGATGAGTCTTCGAATTTGGCATTTCAATATTCTTTTCAATTTAATAAAAGATTGGAATTCGATGTTCGTAGAAAAAGATTAAATGATATTCCTGCATTGGATTTAGAATTAACAACGCATACAATAAAATTAGATTATAAAAAAGAGTTTCATCATTGGGATTTAAAATCGGGTTTCAATGGAGAAAACCAAGAAAATATTGCAAGTCCACTAACTGGCGTTCGACCATTAATTCCAAATTATGCAAAAGATGATTTTGGAATATATAGCATTGCCAACTATCCTATTTCAGAATCATTGACTTTAGATTTTGGGTTGCGATATGATTTTTCAAATATAAAAGCCTTTAAATATTACATAACTACTCGATGGATAGAACGAGGTTTCGATACCCATTTTTCAAGATTTGTAGTTAGCGAAAGTAACAACCAACTGTATGCCGAACCAAATTTTACATTTCATAATTTTTCGGGAAGTTTTGGATTACACAAAAAGTTTTCTATCGATTTAAATTGGTATGCAAATGTGAGTTTAGCAACAAGAAACCCAAATCCGTCAGAGTTTTTTAGCGATGGATTGCATCACTCAACTGGACAAATAGAGTTTGGAGATTTAGGATTAAAAAAAGAACAATCCTATAAATTATCGACAACTTTGCAAAAAAAATGGTCGAATTTTTCATTAGAAGTAAATCCGTTTGTAAACAATATTAAAAATTTTATTTTCTTGGTACCAACCGGTTTTGAAACTAATATTCGTGGCGCTTTTCCAGTTTGGAGTTATATGCAAACCAATGCTTTATTGACAGGATTGGACTTTAATTCATCTTGGAATATTACCGATTCTATTCAACATCAGTTTTCGTTTGCGGCAGTTAATGGTTTCGATTTATCGAATGATTTGCCATTAATAGCCATGCCACCAATTAATTTTTCTAATAAAATTCAGTTCAATAAAAAATCGTTTCACGGCTTGCAACTTGAACTAAAAAACGAAGTAGTTTTGAGACAAACCCAATTTCCAGATAATAATTTCAAAACCAAAGTCATTGAAAATAATGAATTTATAGAGGTAGATGTTGACATTAGTACACCACCAAAAGCCTATCAATTATGGAGTTTTTATTCAGAAATGAAATTCAAAACTTTTAAAACTGGTTTTGCAACACTTGCATTTTCTATTCAAAATATATTAAACACAAATTATCGAGATTACCTCAACGCACAACGATATTATGTTGACGAGTTAGGTAGGAACTTTCAAATTCAAATTAAATTCAATTATTAATCATCTGAAAAGAAATCAGATACAAAAACAATTACAATGAAAAATTTAAAAATAAATGCCTTAGCAATTCTTGCAATTCTTGCAATTTCTTCATGTAGCAAAGACGATGAACCAGTTAAAAAAGTTGAACCTGTTAACGATGAGGAATTGATTACCAATGTTAATATTGTTTTTACTCCTGAAAATGGTGGCAATACAGTTATTTTAGGTTGGTCAGATTCTGACGGTGTAGATGGACCAAATGCACCAGTTTTTGCACCAATTACAAATAGATTTAAAACCAACAAAACCTATAACGGAGTTGTAACAATTCTAGATCAATCTAAAAATCCTGTTGGTAACGTTACTGAAGAAGTATTAAAGGAAGCTGCTGATCACCAAATATTTTATATTAAAACTGGTGGTTTGCCGGATTTTACTTACACGCCAAAAGCCGATGCAGCAACTAATTATGATGCTAACGGAAAACCAGTTGGATTACAAACTCGATTTACAACAGCTACAACTGCTGGCTCAGGAAGTTTAAGAATAGTTTTAAAGCATGAAGGAAATAAATCTCTTGAAGGAGTTGCGGCTGGATTATTTGCAAATGCTACTGGTGCATCAGATTTTGATATTATTTTCCTAGGATTAGAAGTTGTAGAATAATCTATCTTAAATATTTTGAAAAAGCTACTCGAATTAATTTTTGAGTAGCTTTTTTTTATAAAATTTAATCTTTCAAAAAATCTTTAACCAACTCAAATGCATCATTCTTGGCTACATCAAGATCATAATTTTTAATAATTTTATCGAATTGTGGAGCAGTTGCCAATTCGATTGATGCTTTTGCAATGCGCATATTTATTTTGTCATCGCTTTCGGTAGATCGTTTTTTAAGGCGAATTTTTAGCTCATCAATACTTGGTGGCTTTACAAAAACTGCTAATGTTTCTTCAGGAAATTTTGATTTTATACGCAAACCGCCAGCCACATCAATATCAAAAATTACATTTTTACCCAAAGCCCAAATTCGTTCAATTTCCGATTTTAAAGTTCCGTAGAAATTATCTCGATAAACTTCTTCCCATTCTAAAAAATCTTCAGCTTTAATGTGTTGCTTGAAATCATGAGTTGAAATAAAATAATAATCTTTTCCGTTTACTTCTTCGCCACGAGGATCACGCGATGCTGCCGAAATTGAAAATTCTAAATTCAATTCGTCAATACCAAGCAAATGCCTGACTATGGTTGTTTTTCCAGAGCCTGATGGCGCCGAGAACACTATTAATTTTCCTTTTTTCATTTAAATTTAATAATCGTGATGAAAAAATCAGCCACGAATTTCACAAATTAAACACGAATTTTCTTTCTCGATTTCGATATTTGAAACATCAAATCCACATTTGTCAAATAATAAATATTTGATTTCTAATGAAATTGTATGCATTTAAATCTATCGTCTATAAGTCTTCCGTCTATTTGCCTTAAAGCACATTCAAAACCTGTTCTTTAATCTTCTCCAACTCATCTTTCATCATTACAACCAATTTTTGCATTCCTGCGTGATTGGCTTTGGAGCCCAAAGTGTTGATTTCGCGACCCATTTCTTGAGTTATAAAACCCAATTTTCGACCGTTGGCTTCGTTGCCTTTTATGGTTTCCAAAAAATATTCCAAATGATTGGTCAATCGCACTCTTTCTTCGGTTACATCTAGTTTTTCGAGATAATAAATCAATTCTTGTTCAAAACGATTTTCGTCAACATTTACTTTTAGTTCATTAATTGCTGTTTGCAATTTGTCTTTAATAATCTGAATTCTTTCAGGATCAAGCGCAATTGCATCCGATAAATATTGACGAATATTAGCAATTCGCAAATTGAATTCTTTTTCTAAAGACATTCCTTCCGCTTGTCGAAAATTAACAATATTATCTAACGCTTCACGAATAACTTTTTGAATTTCTAACCAGTCGTTTTCGTCGATTTCTTCACGCTCTACTTTCATTGCATCAGGCATTCTTACAGCCATTTTCATCAATTCAGTTTCATCAGCATTAGCATAAACGTCTCGAAGTTGGGCGATGTAAGCTTTCATTATTGGCACATTTACTTTGCTTGAAGTTTGCTCGGTTGTGCTTTCTAAAAAAACCAAAAAGTCTATTTTGCCACGTTCTAGTTTTAGAGCAATTTCGTTTCGAACGCCCAATTCCATTTCTCGATAAGTCGATGGTAATCTTGAGTTTAAATCTAAACCTTTACTGTTTAAAGATTTAACTTCGACAGTTATTTTTTTGGTTTCAAGTTGCAAAGTTGCTTTGCCAAAACCAGTCATTGATTGTATCATTTTTTTGAATTGTAATAGCTACAAATATAAATTAAATTTAGGATTTTCGAATTAGGATTTAGGATTTCTTATTAGAAACTAGATAAACACCAACAAATATTAAAATTGCCGATGCGATTTTCACAAAATTCAATTCGTCTTTTCCTAAACCAATTGCAAATATTGTAGCAAAAACAGGTTGCAAATAAATAAAAACGGCAACCGTTGTTGGTTTTAATTCTCGCATAGAAAGCAAGTTCAATAAATAGGTAAAAAATGTCGAAAACAAAACTACAAACCCTATTTTCCAGTAAATTTCTGTTGGAATTATTGTCCAATTAATAGCTTGAAACTCATTAAAACCAAAAGGCAAAACCATCAAAAACCCGAATAAATAAATCCATTTAACAAAAGAAAAAGCATTGTACTTGTCCATTAATTTTCTAACAGTAATCAAATAAAATCCATAAGAAACTGCATTTATAAAAACCAAAAAATTGCCTAGATTAGCATTGGTTGCGTTTCCGACCGATTTGCCATAAAGAATCAAAAAAGCGGTTCCAATAAGTCCTAAAACAATTCCAAAAACTTTGCGTTTCTGCATCCGTTCTTTTAATAAAATCGATGAAAGAATTAAAACAATTATTGGCGTAGAAACCATAATTACAGCAGCCGAAATGGGCGAAGTATAACTCAATCCTTTAAAAAAAGTCAGCATATTCATGGCAACTCCAAAAAAAGCACAAGCAATTATTCTAGGAAAATCTTGGTTTTCGATTTTCTCGGTTTTAACAAAATAGGAAACAATCCAAAACAAAATCGTTGTTCCAAAAACCCGCAAAACTATAAATCCGTAGGAGTTTATGTAAACTGGCATTACGTCTTTGACGATTGTAAAAGTCAATCCGTAAATTATAGAAACAATGGTTGCGCCAATTATTGCTAGTTTTCTTTTAGGCATTTAAAAGTTTATACTTTTAGGTTTATGGTTTTAAATTATTCTAAACCTAAACTTTTAATTAAATCACGAATTTCTTTATCAGAAATGTTTTCGTCGTCGGATTTGTCATAAATAGATAACAAATAAACGGTTTCGTTTTGAATATAAACATACGTAATTACTCTTGCTCCACCACTTTTACCTTTTCCTTTAGAAGAAATTGCTATTCTGATTTTAAAGCAATTTTCAATAATTTCGACACCCATTTTTGGGTTTTCTAGTAATTCTTTTCCTAATGATGCTAAATCAGATTTAATTGATCGATGTTTCTTTAAAAGCGATTTTAATTCCTTATCAAATGACGGAATAGTCGTTATCTTATAACTCATCTAGCAAATCTTGAAGTGGTCTTCCTTCTAATTTTCCTGCTTTTATGAGTTTCATTTCCTCAACAGCTTGACGAATATTTTCAAGAATTTCGGCTTTAGTCAAGTTTGGTTCTTCCCAAGCTTCAAGGTTTTTATATTGTGCTTTCATTTGCTTCCATTCACTAATCGGAATGTAAACACCTGCTTTTTTTCCTTTTTCGTTTTGTATAAATTGTAAACTCATTATTTAAAGATTTAAAATACAAATATAATCATTTTATAGATTATTTTCGAATGCTTTAAAAACCTGCAACATGTTTTGTTGCGTGTTTCCAATGTAAATTTTGTCGTTAATAATAAAAACGGGACGACTTAAAAAAGTGTAATGTTCAAGAATATATTTCTTAAAATCGTCTTCGGTTAGATTTTTATTTTTCAAATCCATCGATTTGTACAATTGTGCTTTCTTGCTAAAAAGAGCTTCGTAACTTCCCGCAAGTTCTCGCATTTTTTCCAATTCATTAACCAAAATAGGATCTTGTTTAATGTCATGAAAAACCAACTCAATTCCTTTTGGCAGCGATTTAATGATTTTTCGACAAGTGTCGCACGAGGCGAGATAAAATATTTTATTCATAAATAATATTTTTTTAAGTTTTTAGAAACGAATGTTTAGGCATTTTTAGAAACATCGTTCCTGCTGCTTTTCCAAAAGTTTTGCGAAGAAAAATCGCAAAACGTTTTTCCCTAACATCAGGGTTATTTCAGAATGATTTCGCATTTTCAGAAATGTTCCAAAAAAAAACTAAAATTTAACCTAAATTCTAATTTTTATTCTCCAATAAAGGAACAAATTTAAAATCTCCAAATTCGTGTTTCTCGAATTGCGTTTCGTTTTTGCGAATCAACAAAGTCATAATTTGATCTTTATCGCCAACGGGAATTACGAGCCTTCCTCCTATTTTTAATTGAGCCATCAACGCATTTGGAATAATTGGGGCACCAGCCGTAACAATAATACTGTCAAACGGAGCGTGATTTTCTAAACCTTTGTAACCATCGCCAAACGACAAATGCTTTGGGCGAATACCTACTTTAGGCAATAAAATCTGAGTTTGCTTGAACAATTCACTTTGTCGTTCGACGCTATAAACTTTTGCGCCCAACAAACACAAAACCGCCGTTTGATAACCCGAACCTGTTCCGATTTCAAGAATTTTGTGGTCTTTTTGAATTTCTAATAATTGACTTTGAAATGCCACAGTGTACGGTTGCGAAATAGTTTGACCAGCACCAATCGGAAAAGCTTTGTCTTGATAGGCATAATCTTCGAAACTCGAATTTAAAAATAAATGTCTTGGGATTTTTTTTATAGCATCAAGCACTTTCATATCAGTAATTCCTTTTTCTTGCAAAAGTTTTACTAGCTGGTTTCTAAGCCCTTGATGTTTGGAAGTATCTTTCAATTTGGGTGGATTTGTTTTTGGTAAAAATAGGTTATAAAATTAAAAACGCAAAATTATAAAGTAAAAATCAAAGTCTAATTCACTGGTTTAATTTGGGATTTGTTTTATTGCTAATTCTTAAATTTTATGCTATTTTTACTAAAAATTATTGTTATGTTAAAAGTTGGCGTTTTAGGTGCTGGGCATCTCGGAAAAATACATTTACGATTGTTGCAACAATCACAAAAATATGAATTAGTTGGTTTTTATGACGAGAATCACGAAAACGGAGCAAAAATCGCAAAAGAATTCGGATACAAACAATTCGACACCATTGCAAGATTAATTCACGCAGTCGATGTTATTGATATTGTTACGCCAACGCTTTCTCATTTTAAATGTGCCAAAGTTGCCATTAAATCTGGGAAACACGTGTTTATAGAAAAACCCATTTCGAACACAGTCGCAGAAGCCGAAGAAATTATCGCACTGGCAAATGAGTATAAAGTTCAAGGATCTGTTGGTCACGTCGAAAGGTTCAATCCAGCGTTTATTGCAACCAAAAATATGATTGAAAATCCAATGTTTATCGAAACCCATCGATTGGCAGAATTCAATCCGCGTGGCACTGATGTTCCTGTAGTTTTAGATTTAATGATTCACGATATTGATGCGATTTTGAGTGTTGTAAAATCGAAAGTGAAAGCCGTTCACGCCAGCGGAGTTTCGGTAATTTCGGATACGCCAGATATTGCCAATGCTAGAATTGAATTCGAAAATGGTTGTGTTGCCAACTTAACTTCAAGCAGAATTTCGTTGAAAAATATGCGCAAATCAAGGTTTTTTCAAAAAGATGCTTACATATCAGTCGATTTTCTTGAAAAAAAGTGCGAAGTCGTTAAAATGAAAGATGCGCCCGAAGTTCCTGGCGATTTCGATATGATTCTTCAAAATGCCGAAGGTGTCAAAAAGCAAATTTATTTCTCGAATCCTGATGTAGAACAAAACAACGCAATTCTTGACGAATTAGAAAGTTTTGCCAATGCAATAAACACAAATACTTCGCCAGTTGTAACGTTAGAAGATGGAACTAATGCTTTGCGAGTTGCTTATCAGATAATCGAATCGATGAAACGCCAATAATAAAATTAATTTTATTGTTCAAAAAACTAATTATTGGCGTTCAATCTTCCTTTAATAGAAAATAAAAAATACAGATTAAATGCTAAAATATGTTATCAAAAAATCTTCTTCTTGACGTAAAATCTCTTATAAATGATGCTTCTGCAAATGCTATTCGCTCGGTCGATCATTTCAGAACTGTAATGTATTGGCACATTGGCGAACGCATTTTTAACGAAGAACAACAAGGAAAAGATAGAGCCGATTATGGCAATTATCTTATAAAATATCTTTCAGAGCAATTGCAACCCGAATTTGGAAGCGGTTTTTCTGTTAGACAATTGGAATTAATGCGTCAATTTTATAAAATTTTTCCAATTGCGAATACACTGTATTCGCAATTGAATTGGAGCCAATATAAATTATTAATACGTATTGATAATGAAGACAAACGAGAATATTATTTAGCCGAAACTGCAAAAAATAATTGGTCAGTACGGCAAATGGAACGTCAAATAAACACTTCGCTTTATGAGCGATTATTGATGAGTAACGACAAAGAAAGTGTTTTGGCGGTTGCGAGAAATGAGGCAATTCCGACCAATCCAAAAGAAATAATAAAAGACCCAATGGTTCTTGAATTTCTTGGTCTTAAACGAGAAAGTGCCTATTACGAAAAAGATTTAGAACAAGCAATAATTACAAATCTTCAAGATTTTTTGTTAGAACTTGGCAATGGGTTTTCATTTGTCGCAAGACAAAAACGAATTCATATCGAAGGCGATGAATTTTATATAGATTTGGTTTTTTACAATCGATTAATGCAATGTTTTGTAATCTTCGAAATAAAAACTCATAAATTAACACATCAAGATATTGGTCAACTTCAAATGTATGTTAACTATTATGACCGAATTGAAAAACTAGAATTTGAGAAACCAACAATAGGAATTTTACTTTGCGCTGATAAAAATGATGCTGTTGTCAAATTTACATTACCCGAAAACGACAATGCTATTTTTGCAAGTCAATATCAATTGTATTTGCCAACCGAAGCGCAATTATTATCAGAAATAACTAAAAATATAGAAATACAAAGATAATTAATAATATTTTTCCCTATTTACCCCTAATAGGAATTTCCCCTTCGGGGGTTAGGGGGCTAATCTATGAAAACAATAGCCGTAATCGGAGCAGGAACAATGGGTAACGGAATCGCCCACACATTTGCGCAAGCAGGATTTACAGTAAAATTAATTGACAGAACAGAAACGGCTTTGGACAAAGGAATGGCAACTATTGCAACAAACCTTGAAAGAATGGTCGCCAAAGGAACAATTACCGAAGCCGATAAAGCCAAAACAATTACAAACATAATTACTTATACCGACATAAAAGATGGCGTTGTAGGCGTAGATTTAGTTGTTGAAGCCGCCACCGAAAATCTAGAATTGAAACTCACTATTTTCAAACAATTAAACGATGTTTGTTCACACAATACAATTTTAGCGACCAATACTTCATCGATTTCAATTACTCAAATCGGATCGGTTGTTACTCATCCTGAACGAGTTATCGGAATGCATTTTATGAATCCGGTACCAATTATGAAATTGGTAGAGATTATTCGTGGTTACAACACATCTGATGAAGTAACGAAAATAATTATGGAATTATCCGAAAAATTAGGAAAAACTCCTGTCGAAGTCAATGATTATCCAGGATTTGTAGCCAACAGAATTTTGATGCCAATGATTAATGAAGCCATCGAAACTTTATATAACAAAGTTGCTGGCGTTTATGAAATTGATACAGTAATGAAACTCGGAATGGGACAACCAATGGGACCATTGCAACTAGCAGATTTTATTGGGCTTGACGTATGTTTAGCAATATTAAATGTGATGTATGATGGTTTCAAAAACCCAAAATATGCTCCTTGTCCGTTATTAGTCAATATGGTTCGAGCAGGAAAATTAGGTAAAAAATCTGGTGAAGGTTTTTATGATTATGGCCCCCTAACCCCCAAAGGGGGAATAAAAAGTGATAAAAAATTCTTTTAAAACAATACAAATTCCCCCTTTGGGGGTTAGGGGGCTATGGCAAAAATAATTCCTTTCAAAGCAGTTCGACCAACATCAGACAAAGTAAGTTTGGTAACTTCTCGCTCGTATGACGAATATTCGAGTGCAGAATTAGCATCGCAATTGGATTTTAATCCGTTTTCATTTTTGCATATTTTGAATCCGATTTATGAAAATCAGCAAAAAGTTGGATTAGAAAAACGTTTTAAATTGGTGGCCCAGAAATACAAAGAATTCAAAAATGACGATGTTTTTTTGAAAGAAAATAATCCTGTTTTTTATATTTATGAAATTCAGGCTAAAAATCAAAATTTTACTGGAATAATCGCAGGAACATCAATAATTGATTATCAGCAGAATATCATCAAAAAGCACGAAGATACTTTGCAATATCGTGTTGAAGTTTTCAAAGATTATTTGCATCAAACGGGTTTTAATACTGAACCTGTTTTACTTACTTATAAAGACGATCTAGAGTTAAACTCTTGGATAAATTTCAAAAAAAATCAACCTAGAATTTACGAATTTTCGACCAAAAAGAAAGAAAAACATCTGCTTTGGAAAATAGAGCACCAACCTGAAATAGAATATATTCAGAATAAATTCGAAGAAATTGGCGATTTATACATTGCTGATGGACACCACAGAACAGCATCTGCTGAATTATTATACAATCAAAATAAAAATTCAGGAAACGAAAATATCAATTATTTTATGAGTTATTTGATTGCCCAAAGCAATGTAAAAATTTATGAATACAACCGTATAATTCGTGATTTGAATAATCATTCTAAATCTGAATTTTTAGAATTATTATCAAATAATTTTTGGATAAAAAACAAAGAACAAGAATTGTGGAAACCAACCAAAAAATTCGAGTTTGGAATGTATTTCGATAACGAATTTTATTCTTTAACATTGAAAGATTCTAATAGTTTTACATCAACTTTACAAAGTCTCGATGCCCAAATTCTATACGAAAAAGTGTTGCAACCCATTCTCGGAATTACCGATTTGCGTAATGATGAACGCATAGATTATATTCCAGGAAACCAATCGATAACTACAATAAAAGAAGTCGTTGATGAAGGCGAATTCGAAATTGGTTTTATGCTTTTTCCAACCGAAATATCCGAAATTAAATCACTTGCAGACAACAACCTAATTATGCCACCGAAAAGTACTTATATCGAACCAAAGTTTCGAAGTGGATTGGTGGTTTATGAGATTTAGAAAAAGACGAATAGATAATAGACTTTAAGACGAAAGACAAAATAGATTTACAAATGTCAATAAAAACCAATTTACTCAAAATAAAATCCCAAATTCCTTCAACTGTAACATTAGTCGCAGTTTCTAAGACCAAACCAGTTGCAGATTTAATAGAAGCATACGAAGCTGGTCAACGCATTTTCGGAGAAAACAAAATCCAAGAAATGACCGAAAAGTGGGAGACAATGCCAAAAGATATTAAATGGCAAATGATTGGTCATGTGCAAACCAATAAAGTGAAGTTTATGGCAGAATATGTCAATTTAATTCACGGAGTTGATAGCCTAAAATTACTTGAAGAAATTGACAAACAAGCCAAAAAACACAATCGAATTATTGATTGTCTTTTACAAATGCACATTGCCGAAGAAGAAACAAAATTCGGTTTAGACGAACAAGAATTAAACGAAATACTCAATTCCGAAGCATTCCAAAACCTAAAAAATATAAAAGTTGTTGGACTTATGGGAATGGCAACTTTTACTGATAATCAATCGCAAATCAAAAAAGAATTTCAGAATTTGAAAAGAATTTTTAATACAACCCGAAGTAAAGATGCACTGCAGTGCATCTCTACATTATCTATGGGAATGTCAGGCGATTATCAACTCGCAATCGACTGCGGAAGCACGATGGTTCGAATTGGAAGTAATATCTTTGGATCTCGTTAAACATTTAAACAATTTTAAACCTTTTAAACTTTTAAACTATTTACTGCATACTCGACATAGAAACCACAGGCGGTCAATTCAACGAAGAAGGAATTACCGAAATCGCAATTTATAAATTCGACGGACACGAAATTGTAGACCAATTTATCAGTTTGGTCAATCCCGAAAAACCCATTCAGCCATTTGTTGTCAAACTCACGGGCATCAATAACGAAATGTTGAAAGGCGCACCAAAATTCTTCGAAATCGCCAAAAGAATTATCGAAATCACAAACGATTGCATATTCGTGGCTCATAATGTGAGTTTTGATTACAGAGTTTTACGAACCGAATTCCGCCGTTTGGGTTATGACTTTAATTGTAAAAATCTTTGCACTGTCGAACTTTCTCAGCGATTAATGCCCGAACAACCATCGCACAGTCTTGGAAAATTGGTTCGCGCACTCGGAATACCTATGGCAGACAGGCATCGGGCAACGGGCGACGCACTAGCAACTGTGCAACTTTTTAAAATGTTGCTTGACAAAGATGTCGAAAAAACCATTTTAACCGAACTAATAAAGTCAGAAATCGAAAAAGGAATTGCTCCAAAGTTGAGAGATATTATGGAAAGTATGCCATCGACAACAGGAGTTTATTACATTTATAATCTTGTAGGCAAACTAATTTATATAGGCAAAAGCAAAAATATTCGCAAACGAATTAACCAACATTTTACAGGAATTGATAAAAAATCGCTCAAAATTCAAGACGAAGTTTACACAATTTCTTATGAAGAAACAGGTTCTGAATTGATTGCCTTACTTAAAGAATCAGAAGAAATTAAAACCAATAAACCAATTTATAATCGTGCACATACCAAAGATAAATTCAATTTAGCCTTATATTGCGAACCCGATGTCAACGGTTATTTAAACCTCAAAATTCAAAAAACCGATGGTCGTCGCAAAGAAATAACATCGTTCACCAATCTTAACGAGGCAATTGGCGCATTACACAAAATTACAGCGCATTACCAACTGTGTCAAAAACTCACAGGTTTGCACATTACCAAAAAAGAATGTTTTCAATATTGCCTAAAACAATGCAATGGCGCTTGTATTAATGAAGAATCTGCAGAAATTTATAACCTTCGAGTTCAAGAATTTATCGATAAAAATTCATTCGAAAACCAAAACATGATAATCGTTGATCGAGGTCGAAAAATAGCCGAAAAAAGCGTAATTCTCATCGAAAATGGTGTTTATAAAGGGTTTGCATTTTTCGCATTAAATTATCAAATAAATAATCCAGCAGTTTTACATAATATTATCACACCAATGCAAAACAACCGTGACGTGAAAAACATTTTACGAAGTCATATTAGAAAAAGTAAACATTTAAAAATAATTAATTTTTAATATTAGAAGCTAATCGCGCTATCATTCCGAATTTTGACTTTTGAAATTGTTTTTTTCTAAGTCAAAAAACGAACTTCCGCTGGTCGTTGTTTTTTGTCAAGAAAAAATACATTTCAAAACCCAAAGATTCTCCCTTCTATCACGGCTAGAGCAACCAATTTCTAAAATCAATTTCAATTATAATGACAATAGAAATTTGTGTTAATTTGTGTAATTTGTGGTAAAATTTTAAATTGATGAAACAAAAAAAACTAATAACAATAATTGGTCCAACCGCAATTGGCAAAACCGCCATGAGTATTGCTTTGGCACAACATTACAATTGCGAAATTATTTCTTGCGACAGCCGACAATTTTTCGAAGAAATGAAAATTGGCACTGCAATTCCAAGCGATTTAGAATTATCGCAAGCCAAACATCATTTTATTCAAAATAAATCAATACACGAAAATTACACAGTTGGCGATTTCGAAAAAGAAGCGATTTTAAAACTCAATGAACTTTTCGAAGCCAACTTTTACGCCATTTTAGTTGGTGGATCTGGGCTTTATGTCGATGCAATTCTAAACGGTTTAGATTTGTTTCCCGAAATCGAGAAATCAGTTCGAGAAACAATTCAAAAACAATATAATGATTTCGGAATTGAATATTTGCAACAAAAACTGCAAGAATTAGATTTAGAATATTTCAAAAAAATTAGTCAAGAAAATCCTCAAACATTGCAAAATCCGCAGCGAATGATGCGATTTCTTGAAGTTTGCATTGGTTCAGGCAAACCCTATTCGAGTTTTTTAAAAAAACACGAAACCAAAAGAATTTTCCAACCAGTAATAATCGGACTTGAAGCCGAGCGAAAAATTATTTACAACCGCATTGACCAACGAGTAGATTTAATGATGCAAAACGGATTGTTGGAAGAAGCACAAAATCTATATCAATTCAAAAATCTAAATGCTTTGCAAACAGTTGGTTATAGAGAATTGTTTCAGTATTTAGACAACGAAATTAGTTTAGAATTCGCCATAGAGGAAATTAAAAAAAACACGCGCCGATTTTCTAAACGCCAAATGACTTGGTTTAAACGAACTGAAAATGTGGTTTGGTTTGATTATAAGGAAGAAATTGATGTAATCATACAGATGATAAACTAAATAAATGTATAAATTATTGATTATCAAATAAATAAAATTAAGTTAACAAAAATTTAATGCTTTTATATATTTTTTTATGGCAAATTAAACAATTGCTATAATATGTTTAAATCACTGAAAAACAATAGTTAAATATCTCATAATTAAAATATACTAACACAATATTCATAATTTATTGCGTTTTATTTAAATCGTTAATCATTTAAAACAAAAAATTATGAAAAATTTATTTAAAACTGCAAGAGTTGCATTTCTATTATTTGCAACAACTTTTATTTTATCCTGTGACAAAGACAGCGATTCAACACTAACAATACCACAAGACAACACAATTACAGGTAAAGCAGTTGCAACGCCAAATTTATCAATTTTGGTACAAGCGTTATCGAAAGCTAATTTAACAATAACATTGCAAGGAAATGGACCGTATACTGTTTTTGCTCCAACTAATGAAGCGTTTACAACATTTCTAGCTGCAAATAATTATGCTAATTTAGATGCTGTGCCAGTTCCTGCATTAACACAAATATTGTTAAACCACGTTATTTCGGGAAAAAGTTTGTCAACCGATCTTTCTGACAATACATATGTAAAAACTTTGGGTAAAGGAAATGCTTCAACAACAAATCAGGGCAAACGCATTAAAATCCTAGTATTTTCAATAGAAAATTATTGTCCCAAGCTGCTTTTAATCGTTTAGTTCTAATACTCATTTTTGCTGTACCT
>JAYWGV010000041.1:0-36630 GCA_043778105.1 Bacteroidota bacterium | reverse complement strand
AATTTGTCAGCAACGGTAATACCGTTATAATCTGCGGCTAACAAAGCTTCTTTAGAATCGGCTTGTAATGCCAATTTTGCTAAATCATTTGCTAAAGCTACAAACGCTTCGTTTTTACCAACAAAGTCAGTTTCGCAATTTAATGTAATTGCAACTCCTTGAGTTTTGTCTGCATTTACTAGCGCAACAGCTGCACCTTCGGTATTTTCGCGATCGGCTCTGTTTGCTGCTACTTTTTGACCTTTTTTTCTTAGATTTTCAATTGCTAAGTCAAAATCGCCATCCGATTCAACTAATGCTTTTTTACAATCCATCATTCCGGCACCGGTAATGGTTCTTAATTTATTTACGTCTGCTGCGGTAATTGCTGCCATTTTTTTTATTATTTAAAGATTAAAAGATTGAAAAATTTAGGAATTTAGAAAGTTTACTAATTTTGCAACTAATACACTTTTAATTCTTAAACCTCTCAATCTTCAAATTATTTTATTTATTCTTCTGTTTTTGTTTCTGTCGCTTCTGCTACAACTTCTGGTGTAGCTTCTACAACTGCTTCAACTGCTGGTGCTGCTACTGCCTCAGCAACAACTTCTGCGCTTGTAACTTCATTATCATCACCTTCTTCTTTATCAGAAGTACGATTTGCTAAACCATCTGTTACGGCTGCAGTTACTAAAGAAAGAATTTTATCGATAGATTTAGAAGCATCATCATTGGCTGGAATTACGTAATCTACTTCACGTGGATCAGAATTAGTATCAACCATTGCGAAAACTGGAATGTTTAATTTTTGTGCTTCTTTAACTGCGATGTGTTCTGCTTTAATATCTACAACAAACAAAGCCGCTGGTAAACGAGACATATCAGAAATTGAACCTAAGTTCTTTTCTAATTTTGCACGTAAACGATCTACTTGTAAACGCTCTTTTTTAGAAAGCGTCATGAATGTTCCGTCTTTTTTCATTTTATCGATAGTAGACATTTTTTTGACTGCTTTTCGGATAGTGATAAAGTTGGTTAACATTCCGCCTGGCCATCTTTCAGTAATGTAAGGCATGTTGCAAGCTGCTGCTTTTTCGGCAACAATATCTTTTGCTTGTTTTTTGGTAGCAACAAATAAAATTTTTCTACCTGATGCTGCAATTTTTTTCATAGCATCTGCTGCTTCTTCAATTTTTGCAGCGGTTTTATATAGGTTTATAATGTGAATACCATTACGTTCCATATAAATGTACGGAGACATGTTTGGGTCCCACTTGCGGGTCATGTGTCCAAAATGTACACCTGCCTCTAATAATTCTTTAACGTCAATTTTGTTTGCCATTGTGTAATAGTTTACGTTCCGTGATTAGCAATGCGTCACCTTTTTCGCTTTAAGCTTTGGACTTTAAGACTTTGGACTGCATTTCGATGCTAAACTAATTTCTAAATATAAATTTTAGAAATATCGACAACTTGTTTTAAATTCAATTTAATTTGTAAGTTTTGAAGCCTATTATATACTTTACAGTATATAAAATGCATGCAGAAAATATTAACGCTTAGAGAATTGGAATCTCTTTCTTGCTTTTTTCTGACCAAATTTCTTACGTTCAACCATTCTTGGATCTCTTGTTAGTAATCCTTCTGGTTTAAGGATGGCTCTGTTTCCTTCGCCAACTTCGCACATTACTCTTGCAAGTGCCATTCTCACGGCTTCTGCTTGACCTGTTGATCCACCACCGTAAACGTTTACTTTTACATCATAGTTTGTTACATTTTCTGTCATTGACATTGGTTGTAAAACTTTGTATTGTAAAGTTGCAGTTGGAAAATAAGTTGCAAATGGTTTTTTGTTAACTGTTATTTGTCCAGTTCCTTCAGATACGTAAACACGTGCTACGGCACATTTTCTACGTCCAATTTTGTGTATAGTAGCCATTATTTAAGATCGTTTAGGTTAACTGTTTTTGGTTTTTGAGCACCTTGTTTGTGTTCTGTACCAACAACAACATTTAAATTTCTGAAAAGTTCTGCTCCTAATTTATTTTTAGGTAACATTCCTTTTACTGCTTTTTCTACTAGAAGAGCAGGATTTTTAGATTGCAATACTTTTGCAGTCAGAGACCTTTGCCCACCTGGGTAACCTGTATGACGAATGTATGTTTTTTCGTCCATTTTGTTACCTGTAAGGTTAATTTTTTCTGAGTTGATAACAATTACGTTGTCACCACAGTCCACATGCGGAGTGTAACTTGGTTTGTACTTGCCTCTCAAGATCATAGCGACCTTTGATGCAAGACGACCCAAGTTGTGACCGTCAGCGTCTACCACAATCCATTCTTTGGATACGGTTGCTTTGCTTGCTGATACTGTTTTGTAGCTTAATGCGTTCACAATAATTTTATTTTTAATTAAACATTTGTCCAAAACCTTGAATTAATCTAAATTTCGGATTGCAAAAGTACATTAATTTATTTAGAAAACAAATAGGATTGTAAAATTTCTTTTTTATTGTTTTTCAGGAAGTTATATTTTTTTAGATGCAATTAATATTATACTCTTTTTAATAAAATTCTATATTAAATTCTTTAAAGTCGCAGCAACTAAAGTCTTTAAGTCTAATGTCTAAAAGTCTATAATCTCAAAATCTGACATCAAAAAAAATCCCCCATTTCTGGAGGATTTTTTAATTTAATAAAATATTTGAATTAGTTTTTAACAATTCTAACAGTTTTAGATTGGTTGTTTTCATTAACAACTTTCATCATATAAATGCCACTTGCTAAATTCCCTAAATCAATTTGCGTTAAACCGTTTTGGATAGATAAATTTTGAATTGATTTTCCAACAACATCAAAAATTTCGATTGTTGCTTTAGAATCTATAGAAATATTAACTAAATTAGTAAATGGATTTGGAGATACTTTTAAAGTTGTGTTAGCATCAAAATCTATTGAAGAAACTGTTGTATTAACTGTTACTGCAAAAGGTGTGCTTCTGCAAGTTCCTGCAGTAGAAACTGCATAATATGTAGATCCATTCATAACAACTTGTGTGTTCAATAATGGTGCTGTTCCAGCCAATGCATCTGCTTGATTGGCAAACCAAACAACTGTTGTTGGATTTACAACAATGTTAGCAAGTGTAGATGCTGTACCCAAAGTTTGAGTTGCTGCGCCTGAAACAACTGGCAAATCTGTGATAGCAATTGTTATTGGTGCATCGATTACCGAACAACCACCATTCGGATTAGTTACTGTTACCGTATAAGTAGTTGCAGCATTTAAAACTGGTGTAGTAATTGTTCTTGTAGTTGCCCCAGTTGACCATAAATAAGTTAAAGCTGGCGTCGCTATTGTGAAAGGAATTTCATTATTTGTTAAATTAGCTATGATTGCATTTCCAGCTTCTAATGTAACTGCTATTACTGGAATCGTTATTGATGGATCAGATCCTGCAGGAGAAATTGCAAGCGTTGCAACATTATTGTAAATAACTACTGCAATTGCACCAGCATCCTGAGCATTTTTTGCTTTTTGTGTAAATGGACAAATTCCTCTTTGAATCAAAACAATTTTTCCAGCAAACTGACCTGCTGTGTAAGGGCTTACGCCAGCAACAGAACAACCGTTGTTTGGAGAATTCACTAAAGTTCCAGACAATGGAGCCGATAAAACTGCTCCAAATTGAGCTTGATTGGCAGGTGCTGTTACAGGCCCTGCGATATCTACATAATTAATGCTTGGTGCAAAATTTGTAGCATTAGCAGTAACTGTTGTACTAGTTCCTGCGCAAACAACTGCTGGAAAATTAGTAACTGTAACAACTGGTTTAACATTAACAGTAATTGTCATTGTAGCATTGCTTGTACAAACTGTTGAGGTTGGTGTAAAAGTATAAGTTGTTGTTAATAACGGATCGATTGCTGGTGCCCATGTTCCTGCAACCCCATTTGTCGAAGTTGTTGGAAGTGCTGTTAAAACATCTCCTGCACAAATTGGTGCAACTTGTGTAAATGCTGGAACTGTTAATGGTGTAATTGTCAAATTTAATTTTTGAGTAATACAATTAGTAGTTGTTCCTGTATATGTTCCAGATGTTGTATAAGTCTGATTGTTGTTTGCCCAAGCATAAGTTGCACATTCTGTAACGGTTGTTACAACATCAGATGCTGGAGTAAGTGTCAAGTTTAATGTTCTTGCCACACAACCATCTTGGAAAGTATATGTTCCACCTGCGTTGTATACTACATTATTTGCAGCCCAAGTATATGATGTTCCGCATGCAGGAACTGTTAGAACATCAGTAGTATTAGGAGTTACAGTAATAACCATTGTTGTTTTTGCCAAACATTGACCCGCAACTGGTGTTGGTGTAAACTCATAAATGCCAGTTGATGTATTGTCAACAACTGCTGGCAACCACGTTCCATTTAAAGGTACAGTATTGGTAGAAACTGTCGGTAAAACTGGTGCGGTTGTTCCTGCACAAAATGGTGCTATTTGCACGAATGTTGGAACAATGTTTGGGGTTACTGCAGCATTTACATTTGAAGTTGTTGAACAACCAGTTGCAGTTACGGTTACAATTACATTAAATGTAGTAGATACATTTAAAACACCTGAGTTTATACTTTTTGTTGTTGCACCATTCCCCCACAAGTAGGTTAATTCAGGAGCTAAATTAAGTGTAATAGGCACTTCATTTGCAGTCATTGCTGCAACAATTGCCAGTCCATTAGCGTTAGAAATACCATAAACTGGAATATTAATAGTAGCAAGTGCTCCACCAGGAGAAAAAACACTTCCTGGACCAGCAGAACCTGCACCCGCTGCAGTATTGTAAATTATAACACCAATTGCACCTGCGTTTTGTGCATTTAATACTTTATCAGTAAAAGAACAAACACCTCTTGGTATTAATACAATTTTACCTGCAAACTGACCAGCAGTGTAAGGCGAAACACCACCAATAGTTGGAACTAAACAACCATTGTTTGGAGAATTTGCTAAAGTTGCTGATAAAGCTGCGGTATTTGGCACTCCAAACGCAGCTGGAAGCATGCCAATAGTTTGCGAACCATAAACCAATGTTGGAGTTAGGTTGTTTGCATTGGCAGTTAAAATACTACTTGAACCTTCGCAGATTGGGAATGGATTTGCAGTAAAAGTTAGTACTGGCAATGCATTAACAATAATTGTCATTGTTGCAGTGGTTGCATTTTGACCAGCATCTGGCGTAAATGTGTAATTAGTTGTTGCTGTGTTAACAACTGCTGGTGACCAAGTACCAATAATTGCATTGTTAGAAGTTGTTGGCAATGCAGCCAATGTTGCACCAGAGCAAATAGGTGCCACTTGCGTGAACGTTGGTGTGACTTGTGCTTGAATAATTCCTGCAATAAGCAAGAACATGAATAATAAATAATTTTTTTTCATAATAATTGGGTTTAATTAAATTTTAATAATTTTCCAAATGTAAGGTTTTAATAAATACAATTTACGTAAATTTTTAACTATTTTTACACAATATATAATGTATGAAAACAAAAGCTACACTAAAAAATATTGCACAAGAATTAAACGTATCAGTTTCGACGGTTTCTAAGGCACTAAACGACAGCCCAGAAATTAGCGAATCGACCAAAACTAAGATTCAAGAATATGCCAAATTGAAGAATTATAAACCCAATATTTTTGGATTGAATTTAAAAAATCGCAGCACAAAAACTATTGGTGTAATTATTCCTAATATCTTGAATTCGTTTTTTGCAAAAGTTTTTTCAGGAATCGAGAAGGTTGCCGAGCAAAAAGGCTATAACGTAATTACTTGTATATCAAACGAATCGATTGAAAAAGAAATTTCTACACTCGAGATATTGAGCAACGGCACAATTGATGGTTTTATTGTTTCGATGTCTGAAGAAGCCCAAAAATTACAAAAATTTAATCATTTTTCAGAGATAATTAAAGACGGAACGCCTATTGTGATGTTCGATCGAATTGCCGATGAAGTCAATTGCGATAAAGTAATTGTCGACGATTATGACTCGGCTATAAATGCAATGAATCATTTAATAAAAACTGGTTGTAAAAATATTGCTCTTTTTTCAGCAATTGACAATTTGAGTGTTGGAAAATTGCGTGCTAAAGGTTATTTTGATGCTTTGGCAAATAATAAAATCTCGATTAATGAAAACCTTGTAATTTTATCAGATAATGAAACTGATTTTAATGTAAGAGCTCTAAAATTATTCGAGTCTCAAAAAATTGATGCTATTTTTGCCGTCGATGAAATGTCATCTGTTTTTGCTCATAAAAACGGATTAAAAAACGATTATAAAATTCCAGAAAATCTATCGATTATTGGTTTTGCCGATGGTGTTTGGGCACGACGATTGTCGCCAAGTTTATCAACAATTAGCCAACACGGACCAGAAATTGGTGAAGTTGCAGCCAATTTATTAATAGAAAGGTTAGAAAGCAAAGACGAAGATTATTTGTCAAGAACCAAGATTGTTAAAACTGAGTTGCGTTATCGAGAATCGACAAGGAAATAATAATCTATGATTAATAAAAACCCAATACAAGATATAGATTTTTTAAATGAAACTTCATTGTTAGATATTTCTTTAATTGTAAAATGGAAAAAGAAACTCAAAAAATATAATTTCGAAAAACTTCCAAAAACAGCTATTATTTCATTGAATAAATATGTTTTGGATTCAAAAATTCGTTTTTTATCAAAAAAAATTAAAGGATTAATCGGTCAAAATTTTATATTAAATAAAAACATTATTTATTGTTCAGAATTTGGAAATGGTGCTCCTGCAATAGTCGGAATACTGGAAGAACTTAGAATACTTGGTATCGAAAACTTTATATTTATAGGGTTGGCAGGTATTATTTCGAAAAAATCAAATTCTGAAGATGTTTTTTTAGTAAATAACTGTTATTCAACAACTGGTTGTACCGATTTTTATTCAAAAAAAGAAAGTTTAAAGCCAACTTATAATTTATGGTTTCAAAACTTAAAATCTCAGTTAAATTTGCCAGAAACTATATGCTGGAGCACCGATGCGCCATTTAGAGAAACAAAATCCTTACTGTCTTTTTATATTGAAAAACAAGCAACACATGTGGATATGGAATGTGCTGCGATTTACGCTTTTGCAAATTACCATAAAGTTAATGCCTTGTGTTGCATTGTATCTGCTGATGATTTGTCAGATTATTCCTGGAAACCGCCATCAAATTTAAAAACTATAAATTCTAGTTTAAAAGCTACAGTTTCAAAATTTATTGCAATAATAAAATGATTATTCACAAACAACCTTTGGTTTCTATTATAACTACATTTTTTAATGAAGAGAAGCTACTTGAAAGGAGTTTGCAATCTGTTAAAAATCAGACCTATAAAAACATAGAATTGGTTTTAATAAATGATGGTTCATTAGATAGTTCATTGGAAATTGCTGAAAAATTTAAAAATGAATTTGATAACTGTAAAATTATAACTATTGAAAATTCTGGTCATAGCGAAGCTAGAAATTTTGGGCTAAAAAATGCAACGGGCGAATTTTTGACATTTTTTGATGCCGATGATGAGCTAGAAGCAAACATGATTGAAGTTTGTTTGAATACTATTTTAGAAAAAAAAACAGATTTAGTTATTTCTAAATTTACAATATTCAATCAAAATGGAAATGCCGAAATGGTTAGTGGTTGGAAATCAAGAAATCAAGATATAACTAAAACGAAAGATTTGCAATTTGAAATGTTTAATCATGGTATTTCAGAAAATGTTTGGGCTAAACTATTTAAAAGCAGCTTGGCAAAACAAATTGTTTTCGAAAAAGGGCTGTGGTTTGACGATAGACCTTTTATGTTTGAGTACTTATTCATCGCAAAAAATGTTTCTTTTTTAGAAAATTCATTGCTAAAAATTCACAAAAGAGAATCATCTATAACCAGAAGATTACTAGAGCCAAAACGAATTACTGATGCAAATAAAGTTTTTGAGCTTGAATTGAAAATTGCTTTAAAATATGGCTCGGATAAAATCTTGAAAGATAAAATTGCCAAACATTATTTAAGTGTTTTAGTAGATAATTATTTAATACAAATTATTGAAAAAAAAGAAATTGTTAATTTATTTCTTGTCAGAAAAACGTTTTTAGATCAAGTAAAAGAGCTTGATAAAATGTTGAAATTTGAAAATATAAAAATTTGTAAAAAAGATTTTTTAATGTTAAAATTTCTAAAATTACCAAGTTATTTTGGCTGGAATTTTTCGAATTTAATTTTTCAAATTCTTAAAAGAAAAAGAATTCGAGGAATTAAGTTACTAAAATGAATTAGTTTTTTATTTCATAAATACTGTCCAAAAAAACATCAATATCCGGATTGTGAGAAACACAAATTAATGTAAGTTTTTGAGTTGTTTTTAATTCTTTCAAGAACATGAATATTTTATTTTCAAGTGCTTTATCTTGCTGATTGGTGGCTTCATCAAGAATTAACAAACTAGGTTTTGTGTATAAAGCTCTAACAAGTGCCAATCTTTGTTTTTGTCCACCAGAAAACCTTAAACTTTCGTGCGTAATTTCAGTTTGATAACCATTAGACATTTTATTTATAACATTATCAAGTTCTAATTGTTGGCACAAATAATAAATATAATCATAATCTATTGCTGCGGGATTTTGTCCCATTACTATATTGTCTATTATAGAACCACTAAAAAGAAAGGGTTGTTGAGGAACATAGTTTGCAAAAGCGAAAAAATTATTTGTTTCGATTTTGGAATTATCTAAGTAATAAACTCCTTTATTTGGTTTAATTATTCCCATTATCAAATAAAGTAATGTTGTTTTTCCAACACCCGAATCGCCTTTTATACCAACAAAAACACCTTTTGGAATGATTAAATTTATATCATTAAGTATTTCATTTTCTTGATAACTAAAATAAACATTTTCTAGAGCAATACTAGATTCAATAGTATTTTTTTTGTTCTCAACTGACGAAGATTTTTCAATTTTAGAAAGGATTTCAACCGAATATTTATAGGATTTTATTTGAGTTATAGCACTCAAAATCCTGCTTATACAAGGAATTAACCGCAAACTCGATGCGCCAAGGATAGAAACTGTAACAATCGTATTTTTAGTGCCAAAATTGAATAAAACAAAACCGACAACGCATATTATTAAAACTATTTCGAGATATTTAGAATAGTTTGAATTGTACGAAACTAATTTGCCCGTAACTTCATTTAAAAGTGACTTTTCTTTTCTGAATTTTTCTAAGAAAAAAGAATAGTTACCAGAATTTTTTATTTCTAAATAACCATCTATTAAGTTGAGTAAAGCAGCATTGGATTTGGCTTGTGTTTTAAGATAAACCGAATTAATTAAAGTCATCTGCTTTTGTTTTGTAAAATAAATAAACAAAGCAAAAACCAATAATATCGTCATAGAAACCAAGGCGATTTTGAAATAGAAAAAAAGCAAAACCGATATCAAAATTAATAAAACAAGCGTTTCGCTAATTAAATTTAGAATTGGAAGTAAAAAACGAATCGAAAAATCATCAGGAACATTGGTTACATTTTGTAAAACTTCGCCTTTATTAATATTTTGATGTTGTATAAAACTTTTGTTTATAAAATTATTGGTATTATTAATTGATAAATCGGTCGATAAATCGTATAAAAAAACATACAAAGCTGTATTGAATTTTGTTTGAATTATTATTTTAATAAAATAAAAAACTATAAAAAGTATTGTAAAAACTTCGATAGTTAATTTGGACAATAATTCCTCAAGAAAAGGAAGTTTAACGATAATTAACTCAAACTTTTTTTTATCAAATAAAAGAACAATTATCGGAATTAAATAAGCAATAGAAACCAAATCTAGAATTCCAAACAGACTATTTTTTACTAAAAACCAAAATAATTTTTTGCGTTTTTGGTTTGGAATAATACTAAGTATTTTAGAATATTTTTTTAGGTGTTTCACTTACTAATCATCATTAATCCACCAGCCAAAATCGACTTTGTTTTCAATTTCAATCCTTTAATACTTGCTTTATTTTTTAGTCTAGAAAACTCTACTTCATTAACCACTTTTTTTACGGCATAATCGTAGTATTTTCGGGCATAAGTACGTTCAAATTCAATTTGTCTGTCGGTCGAAGTTTCCCAATCGGGCGCAATTGTAATTTTGTTTTCGATTTCGTTATACAGCGAAGTTCCTTTTATTGGATAGGCAATTGTTATGGTATATAATGTAGGATTTGCATCTTTCAAATACTGAATTGTTTCAGTAATATCAGCCTCGTTTTCGCCAGGATAACCAAGCATAATGAAAGTTCCAGTTTCGATTCCGAGTTTATTGGTATCTTGAATCATCTTTTTTACATGATTCACATCGACTCTTCGATCCATTAAATCGATGATTTTTTGCGAACCACTTTCGGCACCAATCCATATTCTAAAACAGCCAGCTTCTTTCAATAATTTAAGAATTTCGTCATTCAAACGCTCAGCTCTTGTGATACATTCAAACCTAATTTGGGCATTTTGCTTGACCACTTCTTCGTGAAAAGCAGTGAGCCATTTGTGACTAATCGTAAAAACATCGTCAACAAACCAAATTGCATCGGGATTGTATTTGTCCTTTAACATTTTCATTTCTTGAGCGACTAAATGCGCTGGTCGTCGTCGGTAACTTTGCCCATAAACCGCTGTGCTGCACCATTTGCAAGTATACGGACAACCACGCTGTGTAGAAATAGTCATCGAGCTTTCGCCATGATTATTTTTCCACGTTTCGAGGTATTTTTCGTTCGGAATCGCATCTCGATTGGGCAATGGCAAATCATCTAATTCTCGAAATTTAGTTCTTGCTGCTGTTTTGACAACTTCATTATTTTCAAGAAAAGCAATGCCGTTTATTTCATGAAAATTCTCGTTATTCATTATGGCATTGTACAATTCAAAAGTAGTTTCTTCGCCTTCGCCAATAGTCAGAAAATCGGCTCCAGTTTGCAGATAATTCTCTAAATTATAAGTTACATCTGGTCCGCCAAGAATAATTTTCGGGAAATTATAAGTTTCGGTTTTTAGTGTTTTTATTAATTTGACGACTTCAATTTTCGTCATCAAATTAGTATAAATGCAAACGATTTTTGGTTTTTTATCTAAAATAAAATCCAATTGTTCTTGTTGCGAATAAAAAGTCGAATCAAAAACATCGTTATCAATATTTTTACTTAACAAATAAGCAGAAACATACAACAAACCCAATGGTGGATAGGGTTTCATTATTTTTTGTTCCTTCGCATCGTCAGACAAATAATAGGCGTGTGTAAATAAAATACTCATCGTTTTTGCAATGTTATAATGTAATGATCGGCAAATTTTGATAGAAATGACACATTTTTGATGCGGTTTTCTAGAAAACTTAAAATCTTTAAAATGACTTTTTTATTCTTAAAAAAAGGTTCCAAATAACTTGGTGGCACAAAAAATCCAATTGGTTTTATTGCAACTACATCAAAATTTTCTTTTGATAAAAGTACAACATCTTTCGGATTAAAATAATATGTTTTTACATTTTCGCCATCGACATTGGCATTTGCATAATCGCTTTTTCGACGAAAAGCATTTTTGAAATCCAATTTCAATAAAAAATAAAACTGTTCCCAAATTGTATTTTTTGGCATAATGACCAAAACGAGTTTTCCTTTTTCGGAAATTATAGTTGATGCGTTTTTAAAAAACAATTTTAGTTCTGATGTTGACAAACAATTTAATCCACCAAAATTAGAGAATAACAAATCGAACTTTTGGTTTTTGAATTGTTCTGAAATCGAATTAATATCGGCAACTTCAAAATTTAAATTATCGTTTTCAGTTTTGCTTTTTGCAACGGTAATCATTGCCGACGAAATATCAGTAGCAACAACTTTATGGTTTTGATTTGCCAACCAAATAGCATCTTCGCCTGTGCCACAATTGATTTCTAAAATATTTTTAGGATTTTTTAAATATTTTTGAAGTTGATAATAAACCAAATTGCGTTGCAGTTTTCCAATTTCAGAATTAGTGAAATGGTTATCGTATTTTTTTGCGGCTTGGTCAAAATCAGCTTTCATCATTTGAGCCTTTTAAAAACAATTCTATCTACAAAACTACTCGGATAATAATAGCCCAATTTCAAGATTGATTTTATTTTTTCTTTCGAAAAAGTAAAATTTTTCAAATTGTCAATTCCTTGACTTTTCCTGAATTCTTTATGAACCAGTCGTTGCAGTTTTCGGTAATAATTAGACGAAAATGTTCCATTAAACATCATTTCAAAATCGTCAGAATCGGTCCAATTGGCTTTCAATTTCAAATCGTCTTTTACTTTTTCATAAAACTTGGTTCCTGGCAACGGATACGAAACAGAAATGCCAATATTATCAGGTTTCAAATTCTTAACCATTTGGATTGTTTGTTGAATATCATCTTGATTTTCGGTTAAATAACCAAATTGCAAAAAGAAAGCAACTCGTATTTTTTTGAGCTTCAAGAGTTTAGTTGCTTCTGCAATTTCTTCCACTTTTGTGCCTTTGTCCATCGCATCAAGAATTTTTTGCGAACCGCTTTCTGCTCCAACCCAAACTTCTTCGAGTCCAGAATTTGTCAGCGCATCAATTGTGTCTTCTTTCAATAATAAATCGACGCGGCTTTGAATAAAATACTTGATTTTGAGTTGTTTTTTATCTAGTTCGCGATTGAATTCTTGAACCCAATTGGGTTTTAATCCAAAAATATCGTCGCACATCCAGAATCGTGAAACTCCAAAATTTTCTTTTAAATATTGAATTTCTTTGACAATATATTCTGGCGAATGCGCATTATATCGGTTGCCATAAATTGGTTTTGCGCACCAATTGCATTTGTACGGGCAACCTCGAGTTGTAGCAATATTTAGTGTGAACAGTTGTTTGCTTTGTTTCCAAATATTTCGATAACTTTCTATATCGACCAAATCCCAAGCTGGCAATGGCAATTCGTCAAGATTTTGAAGTACATTTCTTTTTTTATTGACTTGAAAAGTTTCATTTTTTTTGAAAACCAATCCAGCAATAGCTTCAAAAGATTCGTTTTTTTCTAATGTATTCAAAAGTTCTAAAAGCGTTATTTCGCCTTCGCCTTGCATCACAAAATCGGCTCCTTTGTTTAAATAATCTTCATAATGGTCGGTCGAATCAGAGCTACAAACAATAATTGAACAATTGTGTCTTTTTGCAATTTGAATCATTTCAAAACAAGCCTCACGCATTTTGGTCAAGCACATTTTGGTTAAATAATTAAAACCATCGTCGTAAATAACCAAGTAATTTGGTTTATTTTTTTCTAAAATGGGTTCAATTTCAAATGGATTGTCTCGCAAATTGGTGTCGAATAAATCGACTTCATAATTATTTTTTCGCAATAAAGAAGCTGCATACAAAGTACCCAAAGGCGGAAATGGCATTTTGTTTTTCCACTGTTTTGGGTCTAGTTTGTAATAATACGAATGCGAGAAAAGTATTTTAGACATGCTCTTTTTGTAATTGTATATTAAAATTGCTTTGCACTTCTTCTATTTTAGAATTCAAAGCTAAAAGCACTTTTTTTTGAAAATTAGATGGATGGTGTTTCGAAATATTTTTGGTTGATTTCAAAGCAATTTCAAAATCTTTTTCAGTTAAATAATCAAATTTGGATTTCCATTTTTGGAGCGTAATTTTCTTGAAAGTAAAGTCAAAATAATTACCAATTTTTGTATCAAAAACAAATTCTAAAACTATTGTTAACATTAGTTTTTTTGTATCCAAAACAGCATTTGTATCTGGATAGAATTTCGAAAAATAACCAGAAACCCATTTATTTTTAATATAAAATTGTTCGAAAATTGCTTTTCCTTGCATTGGAATTAATGTTTTTAATTCGGTTGCTGTAAAACGATTTTTTTCTTCAATTTCTAATTGATTTTCAGATATAAAATAATTTACACAAAAATATTTTCGTGAATTAAGCAAGAATAATTTTTTGTAAAGCATCAATAAAGTTCTACAAATCCAGAGTTTATTGTGTTTAGTAATCACAAAAAAATCGATATCACTTTCATTATCATAATATCCTTTGGATAACGAACCCGAAATTCCAACTGCTTTTACAAATGGAAATTTAGCTATAAAACTAGCTTGTTGATTGGCTTTTATTAGCGCTTTTGATGCATGAAGATTGCCTTTTAATCTTTTGGTAACACTTTCTAAATCATTAGCATAAACATAAAAATCATCAACTTTAGTCAGAATTTTATCTGAAATTAAATTAGTTAATTCAACAGTTGTATCATCAATATTTACATTATTCGAGTAACCGTGAATTTCCTCCAACGTTAACGGATATCTAAAAATAGAAAAGTACAAAATTGTTTTAAGTGATTGCAAACGTTTTATTTTTTAGTAAATTTATTATATTTATGTATTTGACTTACTAAAACATAAGTTAAAAAAAAAATACATATTAATGCGCTTCCAACCAATTTTTCCCAACACCAATTTCAACATCTAACGGAACATCCATTTTGAATGCGTTTTCCATTTCGAATTTTATCATTGGCTGAATTTTTTCTAATTCATCGTTATGAACATCAAAAACCAATTCGTCATGAACTTGAAGTAGCATTTTCGATTTCCAGTTTTCTGATTTCAGTTTTTTGTGAATATTAATCATTGCAATTTTGATAATATCAGCCGCCGAACCTTGAATTGGAGCGTTAACAGCATTTCGTTCTGCGCCACTTTTAACCATCATATTGGCGGAATTAATGTCTTTTAAATAACGTCTTCTTCCCAAAACTGTTTGCACAAATCCGTTTTCACGAGCAAAATCTACTTGGCTAGACATATAGGCCTTTAGTTTTGGATAAGTTGCATAATAGGCGTCAATCAATTCGGCTGCTTCTTTTCTAGAAAGTGCCGTTTGATTGCTTAATCCAAATGCCGAAACGCCATAAATAATTCCAAAATTAACCGTCTTGGCATTGCTTCGTTGTTCTTTGGTAACCTCTTCTAATGGAACATTAAAAACTTTTGCAGCTGTACTTTTGTGAATGTCTTCGTTATTTTTAAATGCTAAAATCATATTTTCTTCTCCAGAAAGTGCTGCAATAATTCGCAATTCTATTTGAGAATAATCTGCGGAAACCAAGGTGTGATTTTCGTCACGAGCAATAAATGCTTTACGAATCAATCGACCACGTTCGGTTCGAATCGGAATGTTTTGCAAATTCGGATTATTAGAACTCAAACGTCCAGTTGCAGCAACCGTTTGCATATAATCGGTGTGAACGCGACCTGTTTTTGCATCGACTTGGTTGGGCAAAGCATCAATATAAGTGCTTTGCAATTTTACCATTTGTCGCCAATCTTGAATGTCTTTTACAATCGGGTTGTCGTTGGCTAAATAACTCAAAATTTCTTCGCCAGTTGCATATTGACCAGTTTTGGTCTTTTTTTGTTTCGCTCCGCCGATTTTTAATTTCTCAAATAAAACATCGCCCAATTGTTTTGGTGAAGCCAAATTAAATTTTTCGCCAGCAGTTTCGTAGATTTTTTGTTCTAATGCCAAACTTTCTTTAGCCATTTCGATTGACATTGATGCCAAAAAAGGAACATCAAGATTAATGCCTTCCATTTCCATAGCTGCAAGAACAGGAATTAATGGAATTTCTATTTCGTCAAATAATTTTTTGGTTTCGGCTTTGTCAAGAATCGGACTAAAATTTTGCTTCAATTGATAAGTTACATCGGCATCTTCGACAGCATATTCTTTGATTTCTTCTAATGCAACATCGCGCATCGATTTTTGACCTTTTCCTTTTTTTCCAATTAAAGTTTCGATTGATTTTGGCGAATATTTTAAATAAGTTTCAGATAAAATATCCATATTGTGACGCATATCTGGGTTTATCAGATAATGAGCAATCATTGTATCAAACAATTTTCCTTTTATTTCAATATTATAGTTAGCTAATATTTTTAAATCATATTTAATGTTTTGACCAATTTTTTCGATGTTTTCATTCTCGAAAAAAGGCTTGAATTTATCAACCAAAACTTGTGCTTCGTCCTGATTTTCTGGAAACGGAACATAAAAACCTTTTCCTTTTTCGTAACTAAACGATATTCCTACTAGTTCAGCATTCAAAGCATCAATTCCAGTTGTTTCAGTATCAAAACAGACCGAAGTTTGATTTTGTAGATTTTGCAACAACAATTTTAAACCCAATTCGCCTTGAATCGTTTGGTAAGAATGTTCGGTATTTTCTAAAAGCCCCATCCCAACTTTCCCCGAAGGGGAAGGTGCTGAGCTCGAATCTTCATAAAATCCAAACAAATCAAATTGTTCATCATTGGTTTTCTTCGCAGGAGTTTTTTTTGTTAAAGTATTTCCACTTTCGGCTCCCTCTCCTTCGGAGAGGGTTGGGGTGAGGTAAAGTTTATCAAACTGCGTTTTCATTTGTCGAAATTCTAATTCAACAAACAAAGCATCAGTTTTTTCAATATCAGGTTGCGACAATTCGTAATCTTTTTCATTGAAAGTTACTGGACAATCAAGCAAAATTGTTGCTAATTTTTTAGATAGAATTCCTTTTTCTTTGTTGGCTTCGATTTTATCTTTTAGCGCACCTTTAAGTTTATCGGTATTTGCCAAAAGGTTCTCCATTGAGCCAAATTCTTTCAATAATTTTTTGGCTGTAACTTCGCCAACGCCAGGTAATCCTGGAATATTATCGGCTGCATCGCCCATCATTCCCAGAAAATCTATGACTTGTTCAGGTCGTTCAATTTCGAATTTTTTCAAAACCTCTGGAATTCCCCAAATTTCGATGTCGTTGCCCATTCTGGCTGGTTTGTACATAAAAATATTTTCGGAAACCAACTGCGCAAAATCTTTATCAGGCGTGACCATAAAAACCTGATAATTTTGTTTCTCGGCTTGTTTGGCAATTGTTCCAATTAAATCATCGGCTTCGAAGCCTGCAACTTCTATAATCGGAATGTGCATGGCGCGTAAAATTGCTTGTATATAAGGTACAGCAATTTTTATAGCTTCGGGCGTTTCGTCTCGATGTGCTTTATATTCTTGGTACATTTCATATCGATAAGTACTTCCTTCTTTGTCAAATGCAACGGCTAAATGATCGGGCTTGTCTCGTTTTATTACATCCATCAAGGCATTCATAAAACCCATAATGGCAGATGTGTCCATTCCAGTAGAAGTAATTCTTGGATTTTTTATGAATGCAAAATAACCACGAAAAATTAAAGCATAAGCATCGAGAAGGTAAAGTCGTTTTTGAGACATGAGTAAAATTTAAATTTTTGTAAAAATAATATTTATTATAACATTTATAGATATAAAATAATACATTTTCAACCTCATCAAAAATCATATTAATTTTTAGTTAAAATTCAATCACTTTTTATATTTTTGCAAAACTATGGCAAAACAAGAAGATAATTTTAAGAATGTAATTTCGCACGCAAAAGAATATGGTTTCATTTTCCAATCTAGCGAAATTTATGATGGTTTGAGTGCAGTTTATGATTATGCACAAAACGGTGTAGAATTAAAGAAAAATATTAGAGAATATTGGTGGAAATCAATGGTTCAAATGCACGAAAACATTGTAGGCCTTGACGCTGCAATATTAATGCATCCAACAACATGGAAAGCTTCTGGTCATGTTGATGCTTTTAACGACCCGTTAATTGATAATAAAGACAGCAAAAAAAGATATCGAGCCGACGTTTTAATCGAAGATTATGCAGAAAAACTCAATCAAAAAGCCGAAAAAGAAATAGAAAAAGCTTCGATTCGATTTGGAGCTGCATTTAATCGAGAAGAATTTGTTACTACAAATGCTCGCGTAATAGAATATTTGTCACGCAAAAACGAAATTTTGTCAAGAATGGCAAAATCGCTGGGCGACGAAAATCTTGAAGATGTAAAAGCACTAATCGAAGAATTAGAAATTGCTTGTCCAGAAAGTGGTTCTAGAAATTGGACCGAAGTAAAGCAGTTTAACTTAATGTTTGGAACAAAACTAGGCGCATCTGCAGAAAATGCGATGGATTTATATTTGCGTCCAGAAACTGCTCAGGGAATTTTCGTGAATTTTTTGAATGTTCAAAAGTCAGGTCGAATGAAAATTCCGTTTGGAATTGCGCAAACCGGAAAAGCATTTAGAAACGAAATTGTTGCAAGACAATTCATTTTTAGAATGCGAGAATTCGAACAAATGGAAATGCAGTTTTTTGTAAAACCAGGCGAAGAAATGAAATGGTACGAATATTGGAAAAACGCTCGATTGAACTGGCATTTATCATTAGGATTAGGAAAAGAAAATTACCGTTTTCATGACCACGAAAAACTAGCACATTATGCCAATGCTGCTGCTGATATTGAATTTAATTTTCCGTTTGGTTTCAAAGAATTGGAAGGAATTCATTCAAGAACCGATTTTGATTTAAAAGCCCACGAAAAATTTTCTGGTAAAAAATTACAATATTTTGACACCGAAACCAATGCCAATTACACGCCTTATGTTGTAGAAACTTCGGTTGGTTTGGACAGAATGTTTTTATCAGTTTTCGCAACTTCTCTCAAAGAAGAAACTTTAGAAGATGGTTCAACTAGAACTGTTTTGCAATTGCCAAGTGTTTTAGCACCAACCAAAGCTGCCGTTTTGCCATTGGTCAAAAAAGACGGTTTGCCAGAAATTGCCAGAAAAATTATCGATGATTTAAAATGGGATTTCAATGTGGCTTATGACGAAAAAGATGCTGTTGGAAGACGTTATAGAAGACAAGATGCTTTAGGAACTCCATTCTGTATAACAGTAGATCATCAAACTATTGAAGATCAAACCGTAACGATTCGTCATAGAGATTCAATGAAACAAGATCGTGTCGCAATTTCTGAATTGAAAAATATTATCGAAAACGAAGTTTCAATGAAAAATTGGTTGATGAAATGTTAGAAATAAATACATTTTAAAAAAAAAGCTTCTCGAAACTAAACTGAGAAGCTTTTTTTTTAGAATCTATATCCAATCGAAACACCGCCACGACCTAATATTTTTAATGAAGTAGGCAATTTATCTTTATTTCCAGAAGAATAATCGTTTAATAAATTTCGTCCAATTCCAGTGTTTAATTCCAATATAATTCCATTCGACGTAATCCATTTGGCTCCAAGACCAAGACCTAAAGCAAAATCGGTAGCAGTTTTCTTTTCAAAAATAGGATTCGAATAATTATAATATCCTGAAACTGGATCATATGTATTTGAACCACCACTAATTAATGCGTCATAATTAAACGTATTGACAGAAGCAAAACTTTCAAAATAAAAACCAGTGTTTGGCTGTCTTTTCCCAAAATAAAATCTATAAAAAGGTGTAAGACTGAATTTTGTATCTATTTCTTTGCCATTTGATAAAATCAAATTTACGCCAAAACCAGATTCATTATTTATTAAACGCTCGTACGAAACATTCAAAGCACCTGCAAAAATTAAATAAAAAGCATCAATCTTTAACTCATCTTTTCGACCAAGATGTTTAGGCGATGCGGTTTGATTTACTCCTAAATTTGCATTTGCAACCGCAGGAATTGGTGCAGTAGTTTCTTGTGAAACCGCATTAGCAACCATCAAAAAACAGGTAAATAGTAATATAATTCTCATTATTATATGTTTTAATTTGGACAAATATAGAAAATAATTTAGTCAATTTGCTTTTTGCAAAATATAAAATTGAAGAAAGAATTTTAGTACACAAATTTCAATTTTAATATATACTAACCGATTTTTTATAATATTTTAGTGCGAAAGATTTACTTAATAAAACATCAAAAAATCATAATTAAAAATTCTTACGTATATTTGCAAAAAAAATGACAAATTGATTAAAATAGGCGAAAATATTGTCCTTCCAGAATTTCCATTGCTTCTCGCACCAATGGAAGACGTGAGCGATCCACCATTTCGAAGATTGTGCAAAATGCATGGTGCCGATTTGATGTATTCTGAGTTTATTTCGAGCGAAGGATTAATTCGTGACGCAATAAAAAGCCGCATGAAATTGGATATTTTTGATTATGAACGACCAGTTGGCATTCAGATTTTTGGCGGCGATGAAGAAGCTATGGCAATGTCGGCAGAAATTGTTTCGACAGTAAATCCAGATTTAATTGATATAAATTTTGGTTGCCCTGTCAAAAAAGTAGTTTGCAAAGGTGCTGGTGCTGGTGTTTTGAAAGATATAGATTTAATGATTCGATTGACCAAAGCTGTTATTCGAAGTACCAATTTGCCTGTAACTGTAAAAACGCGGCTTGGTTGGGACGATAATTCTATAAATATCGATGAAGTTGCCGAGCGTTTGCAAGATATTGGCGTGGCTGCACTATCTATTCACGCAAGAACACGAGCGCAAATGTACAAAGGTCAAGCCGATTGGTCGCACATCGCAAGAGTGAAAAACAATGCTAGAATTACCATGCCAATATTTGGTAATGGCGATGTAGATTCGCCAGAAAAAGCATTGAAATATAAAAACGATTATGGTGTCGATGGCATCATGATTGGTCGTGCTGCAATTGGATATCCTTGGATATTTGATGAAATAAAACACTTTTTTAAAACAGGTGAACATTTGGCAAAACCATCAGTTTCTGATCGTGTAGATGCGGTTCGAAACCACCTAACTTGGGCAATGAACTGGAAAGGCGAACGATTAGGAATTGTTGAAACTCGACCACATTATACTAATTATTTCAAAGGAATTCATTCATTTAAAGAACACAAGCAAAAATTGGTTACTCTTGACAAACCAGAAGATTTGTTTAAAACGCTAGACGAAGTTCAAGATATTTATTCTAAATATGAATTTGTGTAAAACTAATAAATCAAAAGTATAAAAAAAGCATTTGCGTTAACAAATGCTTTTTTTTTTATTAAAAATTAATTGTTATTTATCGTCAGAAATATAAGTTTTATTTCCGTTAGAATTAATATAATATCTTCCGCCTCTTGGTCCAGTATATACTTTTTTTCCGTTATATTCGCCTGTAACTTTGTCGGCAGTTTTTGGAGCTTTCTCGTTTGATTCTTTTTCTTTTACAACTTTTTTGGTTGTTTTAGTTTCAGTTTTTACTTTAGCTTCGGTATCTTTTTCGGCTTTTTTAGCATCGCGTTTTGCTTTGGCTTCGGCTTTTTTTGTTTCTTTATCTGCGTCGGCTGTTTTAGTTACTTTATCAGCATCTTTTTCGGCTTTTTTAGCATCACGTTTTGCTTTGGCTTCTGCTTTTTTGGCTTCTTTTTCTGCGTCAGCAGTTTTTGTTACTTTAGGAACATCTTTTTCGGCTTTTTTGGCGTCACGTTTTGCTTTAGCTTCGGCTTTTTTTGCTTCTTTATCTGCATCAGCGCTACTGGCTTCTTTTTTAGTTTTTGCTGCATCTTTTTTAGCTTTAGCTGCGTTTTTTTTGGCTTCGGCAGCTTCTTTTTTTGCAGCTTTTTCGGCATCTTTGGCAGCTTTTTTTGCAGCAGCATCGTTGTCTTTTGGCGCTTTCGATTTATCTACTTTTTCAGTTTTAGCTTTGGTTTTTTTCGTTTTTGTTGTTGTTTCCTGAGCATAAAAGCTATTTGAAAAAACAAACAATAAACACAATAATAATAACTTTTTCATAATAGGTGTTTTTTGAATTTATATTTAAAAAAATAAAAGTAATAAATATGTTGAAATTACATATTATTTAAATCGCTTTTTTACATTAAAATACATAATTTATCGATTAAATGCTAAAATGATGCCTTTAATTGTATGTTTCCTGTATGAATTGTTTCACTTGTTTCACTTTTTCGACCTTGATAATTAATGTTCAAATCTAAGTATTGTGTTAAATTTTTTTGAAGCAACAATTTCCAAGTCGAATTTTTTCCTGCTTGCAAACCTTCAAGCATCTGGAAAGCTGCAGGCGAAGTTTCGTTGCCAGAAAACAAATTGTTTATAAATGAAAACTCGCCACTTGATGTGAATTTTTTATTGTTATTGAATGTAAAAGAAGTTCCAAATTTTGAATGTTTTAAATTTTCTAATTCACCAATTAAATTTTTTTTAATTTGGTAGTCAAAAAACAAATCAAAACTAAAATTATTATCCAGCAAATAAGTAATTTTTGGTTCTGCTTGATAATTTTCTATAATAAAATTGCGACTTTCATAACTGCTAGAAAAAGTCTCAGTTTTGGCAATTCTTGAATCTAAACTTATTAAAAATGTACTTTTAATTAAATGCGCATATTGCAACTGATTGGTTTTGTTATTGGTATCAATCGTGCCGACCGAAAGCAAGTTTTTAGATTTACTATTATTATATGAATAAGTAATTGAATGTTTTTGTTTGCCTCGATTAAAAAACAAGCTGTTTCTAAAACTAGAACTTAAACCTAACAAATCATCTGAATTTTTAAATGGATTTAAATCAAAACCATCGGTTTTTCTGATGGCTTTTCTATCAATTAAAAATGAAGTTTGGTTGTAAAAAAAAGACAATATTCTGCGAAAATCTTTTTTATTAATCCAATCATTTGGACTTAGAATTAAGGTTTGCGAAAACCTGTTTTGATGTGTTTTAATGAATATTTGGTTGGGTAAAAAAACCCTTACATATTTTGCTTGATCGACAAATGGTGCAATTTCGAACTCTTGCAATTCCTGAATCCCGTTATTGTTATAATCGTTCCATGTGTAAATTCCTTGTCCAAATGGCACTTCTAAATAAGTAAATTCTTGCTGAGCAATAGTTCCAGAATTGGTTTCGAAATCGGTTGTGGTTTGAATGCCATTTTTCAAAAATTTATCTGTGAAAAGCAATTTCGAATTCAATGAATTTTGATTTTGAGTTGCTGGATTTTCGAATTTTAATGTTCGATAATTTATCAACAATGACAAGTCCGCTTTCTCGGTTTTTATTAGTTTTGACTTCAAAAAATAAGAATCAGATTTATTAACTCGCCTGACGAAATTGTTTTGCAAACTGTCATTCAACCTTTTTAGATAACCAATTTCTACAAAAACCTTGGTCGAATCGCCACGACCAATAAAGCCGCCAAACTCATTAAAACGCTGACTTAAACTTGATAACAAATTATTAGATTTTAACTTTTCTTTATTGTCTTCAATTTTTGAAACTGCGCCAATCCAATTTTTTTTAAAGTTATATTTTGCTTGAAAATTGTTTCGCACGAATCGTGTTTCCGAAAAATTTCCATCACTTTTCAAGAAGCTTCCTTGATTTTGAATTGACACATTTTTAAATTTATAATCTGCATTTAAAACTTGACGATTGCCCGAAAATGATTTCGAAAAATCGAGTTTTTCGAATTGATAAACAACTTTCAACTTTTCTGGTAAATCAAAATTCAAACCTGTTACCAAATAACTCTGATTTCCTGAAAACTCGGTCAAATTCCAATCTCGATTAAATTCTATTGAAAACAAGCGTTCGATTGTTACGAAATTTTCCTGAATAAACTGATAATTTGCAAATCCATCTAGATTTTTTTTATTGGACAAAATTCGTTGCTTAAAGAAGATTTTTGCAGCCAAACCTTTGTTTTCACTATCATCAATATTCGAAAAAATGTTTTTGTCGTTGTTGCTTATTCCAAGTTCATAATCAATATTGGTTTTTTCTGATGGATTAATTTTTCCTAAAACAGTTGCAATTTGTATTTGCGTTGGCGCTATTAATTTTATTATTGGTTCGTAATCACCTTGCAAAATACCGTTTATTGGTTCTTGATATTTAAATATTTTTCCGATTGCAGCATTGCTTTGCAAGACATAATTCCCAAGATTTCTACCTAAAAAAGTAAACCTGACATTGTACAATTCGCTTGATTCTTGATTGGTATATTCGAATATCGAAACACCAGAAACAATTGTTTTTTTATACAAAATTTTATTTGTTGAAAAACTATCCAAAAAAGCCGATTGCGCATTCATTAAAAGCGGATTATCGCCAGCATTTTTAAGAATTTCGACTTGATTTTCGGTTAAATTTTGATTTAATGATTGATTTTTCAAATCATTTTCTGAATATAAAAACCCGCCAATTGTCCATTTTTTTTGTTCGTGAGTTGTTCCTGCATACGAAACAAATCTCGAAAAATTTCTATCAGTATATTGATATTCTATTGCGATTCGCATTTCGCTGGTTATTGCGAATTTTGGCGTAAACTTTATTTCGCCAGCGTTATAATCGATAATATAATCTTCTTTTTCGCCACGTTTCAATAAAATGCCGTTTACAAAAACATTTTCGGTGCCAGCGACTACCAAAATATACAACTCGGCATTAGCACCTCGCAATTTATAAGGACCTTGATTGCCTTCTTGACCAACAAAATTGCTCTGAGCATATTGCCCTTGAACCAAAGCCGCCGATGCAAATATTTTGGTATTTTTTTCTGGTTTGCCAATAGCAACATTAGCAAACAATCCTTGCACTTTTTTATTAAAATTCAAGAATTTCGATTTTCGATTTTCGAGAAATAAATCGCCTGCACGAATGCTGAATTGATCCGAAAAAAGTTCGATAAATATTTGATCAAACTGATTTAATTTCTGCGAATAACCACCATTTCGAAGTGGTACATTGCTGTCTTCAATCGATGCTTTTATGCTTAATTTGTCTGATAATTTGCCAGTAATTTGCAAATCGAGATTGGAGTTTACAGCCGAATTTTGATTGTTGCCAACCGTTATGCCTCGTGTAATGCTTCCGGCAGTTGCCAAACCGTCGAATGGTTTGGTTTTTTTAGTAATTGCATCATTAATCTTGTACAAATCGAAATCGCCAGATTCATTCGGTACCAATCGTTCGCTGTTATAAATGTTATATTCTTTGGTTAAAAATTCAGGGAATTTTTGATAATTTATTGTTACAGAATCAGACTTTTTAATATATTTTTCGTTGAATAAAATATATGCTTTTTGATAATTTATCTTATAAAACGAACTATCGATTATTTCATCATTTGCTTCAAGCAATTTAAAATTAATGGTGTTGATGCTTACTTTTTCAAGTCGAATTGTATCATTAGTAAAAGCTATTTTCTTTAAAATTTTCAATGAATTAATTTGCTGAGCTTTTAAGCCAACACTAAAAGTCATTGTTGTTAAAAAAAATATTATTTTAAACATAAATATGTTGGAGACTTTATCTTGAAAATTGTATTTGTTAAAAGATTGAATATAAAACGCAAACATTACAAAAGTAGTATGTTTTGGTCAATAAATATTAACCTAATTTTAATTCATAAATTGTTAAAAAAAAGTTATACATTTGCACAAAATTTAAAAAAATTAAAATGAAAAAAGTTATCTTGTTTTTAAGCATTATTTTAGTATCGATTTTTTCTTGTTCTAAAGATGAAGAGGCAAATTCTGACGCTGCTGTTTTACCAAAAAGAATTGTTAGCATGGGAGAAGATGCTTCACCAGAAATATTTTTATCATATAATGGTAATAAGATTACTGAAACTTCATCGATTAGAAACAATGTTGCAAGAAAATCTATTTACACCTACAACGGCGATTTAATTGTGAAATCTGAAGATTTTAAAAATGGTGTTTTATCAAGTTTAGAAGAGTTTCAATATGATGGAAGTAGTAAATTAAAAACTGTATTTTTTACTGAATATGGAACTCAAGTTTATAAATCAAAAAGAGAATATACAACCAATGCTGATGGAACTATTTTAGAAGTTAATTATGATTTTTTAAATAATGCTTATGTTGAAGACGAAAGAACAAATACTTATACATTAGCTAACGGAAATATTACAAAATTGTATCAAAAATATACATCAGTATCTCCAAATCCTGTTGGTGGAACTACTAGTAGTTTGCTGACTGAAAGTACTTACACATACGAATATGATGACAAAAAAGGTCCAGCAAAAAACATTATAGGTCTTAATCAAATATATTTTGACGAAAATTTTTGTGCTAATAATGTAACTAAAAAAACATCATCAATAAAAGAAACTAGAACCGAAAATAATGTTTTATTTAGTGAAATAGTAAGAACAAATGTTCGTGTTTTTACTTTATCATATGCTACAAATGGATATTTATCAGAAACTAAATATACTTATGAAACAAATGAAAATAACGTTCCTGTTACAAAAACAGAATCATCACAATATTTTTATGAATAAATAGTAATATTTAATGTAGTAAAAAATCCGTTGAAAAATTTTTCAATGGATTTTTTTTTGCAACCTAAAAAATTTATAAATTTAAATAAATTTTAATATGTTTCAAGACAAAAAAAGATGTTCGTGGTGCGAATCATCGCAATTGTATATAGATTATCACGATAACGAATGGGGAAAACCAGTTAGTGATGACTCAATATTTTTTGAGTTTTTGATTCTAGAAACTTTTCAGGCTGGACTAAGCTGGATAACAATTCTTAATAAAAGGGAAAATTTCAGAAAAGCTTTTGATGATTTTGATTGTAAAAAAATTGCTGAATATCAAGACGAAAAAATTCTAGATTTATTGCAAGATTCTGGAATTATTCGCAATAAACTTAAGGTTTATTCGGCTGTGACTAATGCGCAAAATTTTATAAAAATCCAGCAAGAATTTGGAAGTTTTTCTAATTATATTTGGGGGTTTGTTAATCATCAACCTTTAATAAATATTCCTGCAAAACTTTCTGATGTTCATGCAACAACAACATTTTCGGACAAAATTAGCAAAGATTTAAAAAAAAGAGGACTTAAGTTCGTAGGTTCGACTGTTGTTTATGCTTTCCTGCAAGCCACCGGAATTGTAAATGATCATATTGAGGATTGTTTTGTGAATTTGATCGAATAAAATTGCTGAATTCATTTTCCAAATTACTGAATACTAAAAACTGATCATTGATCACTATTAAGTATATCCATAAAATCGTCTCTAGAAATTTCTCTACAACCCAAACTTTCAAGATGATTGTTGTGAATTTGGCAATCCAGCAACTGATAATTTTTAGATCTTAAATCATTAACCAAATTAATAAAAGCAAATTTGCTTGCATTAGAAACTTTAGAAAACATGCTTTCACCACAAAAAACGTGACCCAAATCAATGCCATATAAACCGCCTACCAATTCGTTTTTTTGCCAAACTTCAATCGACTTTGCAAATCCTAGTTCGTGCAATTTGCAATAAGCTTCGATTAAATCGTTGGTTATCCAAGTTCCGTTTTGATCATTGCGATTTATTTGCTGACAATTGGTTATTACTTCTCGAAAATTTTGATTGTAAGTAATCTGAAAAATATTTTTATCAATGATTTTTTTCATGCTTTTTGAAACCATAAATTCATTGGGAAACAAAACCATTCTTGGATTTGGCGCCCACCAAATAACTGGTTCATCGATATTAAACCAAGGAAAAATTCCTGATTTATAAGCCAATATTAATCTTTCTGGTGATAAATCGCCACCAAATGCAAGCACGCCACTTTTGTCAGTTTTTTTTACGTCTGGAAAAATTAATTCTTTAGTTAGAAATTTCATTTTTAGTTGCTAATTAAAAACATGTTACTTAGTAAATATTTACAATTTTATCGTGGCTTTGTGTTTGGTTTCCGTTATTCCAATCGGTCAAAATATCGGTGGCAACTGCCGCGCCAGAACCAGCAGCAATAGACAATTGACTGCGGTGACCAGCCAAAGTTCCTGCAACATAAATTCCGTCAACCACTTTATGATCATTATTTTTGAGTTGAATTCGGTTTTTTTCTAGAACTGTTTTCTTGTGATTTTCGATAAACTGCATTAAACCTTCTATTGCAAAAGTGTTCGAATAACCAATTGCAACAACAATATTTTTAGTTTGATAGGAATTTTTATTGGTTACAACCAAAAAATCAGGATAATTACCATCAATTCGCATGACTTTTTCGCCATCGATTTGCGCAACATGCGGATAAAGTTCTTGCAATTGCGCAATGCTTTCGGTCAATAATTCACTGCCTAATTTTCCAGCTGGAATTCCGTAAGCATTATTAAACAAAGCTTCTTGTAAGGATGAAGTTTTTTGATGTGTTAAAATCGCAATATTTTTATCTAATACAAACGGTTTTTTTTGTGCAGAACCTAAAACCAATGCACAAGAAACGCCAGCAACGCCACTACCAATTATTAACACATCGAACATAAAATTTATTGATTTTGCATTTTATCTTCGATTGATTTTGACATTTTAAAAATCAAAAGTATCAAAACCGCACAAATCGAAGCAACAATTCCAATTAGTGCAACCATGCTATTTCCTTCCATCAAATGATTAAAATCCAATAAAGTAATATTGAAAATAATTAATCCGATAGCAAGAGCAATCAATATGTAAGTAAAAATTTTCATGAGATTAAATTTAGAAGAGTAAATGTATATAAATTTATATTACACAAACAAGGCTTTAACATTAGTAGCGAATAATTTAACAGCAATTGCAAGCAAAACCACGCCAAAAACTTTTCGAATTATACTTAAACCTGTTATTCCTAGGATTTTTTCGATTTTGGTCGATGATTTTAAAACGCCATAAACTAAAACAATATTTAAAAAAATAGCAATAATTATATTTATATCGTGATATTGTGCTTTTAATGAAAGCAAAGTTGTCATGGTTCCTGTTCCAGCAATTAACGGAAAAGCAATTGGCACAATCGACGCTGTTTTGGCTTCTTCATCTCGATAAATTCGAATGCCGAGAATCATTTCTAGAGCCAAGAAAAACAACACAAACGATCCTGCAACCGCAAATGAATTGACCGAAATGCCAATTAAATTCAGTAATTCTTTACCAATAAACAAAAATGTAATCATAATAAAGAAAGAAACAATTGTCGCTTTTTCTGATTGAATGTGACCAACTCGATTTCTTAGACTTATAATAACTGGAATACTACCAATAATATCAATTACTGCAAATAAAACCATTGTAATCGTGAAAATTTCTCGTAAATCTATATTCATATCGTTTAATTTTCTGCAAAAGTATTTTATTTATTTGATGATTATCAAACATTTAAGTAATATTTAGAATTTTTAATTTTAAAAATTAATTCCGAAGTTGTAAATTTGAAAAAATTCAAGTTCGATTTATGAATTTAATTATCGAAAAAATTAGCGAAGTTCTTGAAACTAAAATCATTGGCAATGGTGTCGATTTTTTAATCAATAACATTTCTATCGACAGCCGTTCGTTGCAAAACAATCGCAATACACTTTTTTTTGCATTGGTTGGTTCCAACAACGATGCACACCTATATATAGGAGAAGAAATTGAAAAAGGTGTTAAAAATTTTGTTGTACAACACATTCCAGAACATCTTAAATCCAAAGCCAACTTTATGGTTGTCGAAAACACAACTTTGGCATTGCAAAAATTGGCGAGCTATTATCGAAGTATATTTAATTTTCCTATAATTGGCATTACTGGAAGCAACGGTAAAACTATTGTCAAAGAATGGCTTAATTTTTTATTAAGTCCAGATTTTAATATTATTAAAAGCCCAAAAAGTTATAATTCGCAGGTTGGTGTGCCACTTTCGATTTATGCAATCAATGAAAATCACAATTTTGGTATTTTCGAAGCTGGCATTTCTACTATCAATGAAATGGATAATCTTGAGAAAATTATCAAACCAACAATTGGCATTTTGACCAATATTGGTTCGGCTCACGATGAAGGTTTCGAGAATATTGGTCAGAAAATCAAAGAAAAAATTAAACTTTTTAAAAATGTCGAAATTTTAATTTATAATAAAAATAAAACAATCGATGCATTCTTGAATCCAAAAACCAAAACTTTTTCTTGGAGTTGCAAAGATAAATCTGCCAATGTTTTTATTGAAATTGGTTCTTTTTTGCAAAAAACAATTCTAAATATTACTTTTCAAAAAAGAAAATTCGAAGTAAAAATTCCGTTTCAAGACGATGCATCGATAGAAAATGCAATTTCGAGTTTAATGCTTTTATTGTATTTAAAATATGATTTTGAAACCATAGAATCAAGAATGCAATTACTTTTTCCTATAGAAATGCGATTGCAACTCAAACCAGGAATTAGTAACACAACAATTATTGACGATAGTTATTCATCTGATTTTCAATCTTTAAAAATTGCTTTAGATTTTCTTGAAAACCAAAAACAATATAAAAAGAAAACTATAATTCTTTCAGATATTTTTCAATCTGGTTTGTCTAACGATGATTTATATGCCAAAGTATCGCAATTAATAATTTCGAATAAAATTAACAATGTTATTGGCATTGGCGAAGTTATTTCGACTTATAAAAACAAGTTTCCCAACTGCAAAACTTATAAAAACACCAATGATTTTATTGCCGATTTTAACAATTTAACATTTGCCAACGAAAGTATTTTGGTCAAAGGAGCAAGGCAATTTCAATTTGAAGAAATTGTGGCATTGCTTGAAGAAAAAACCCACGAAACTGTTCTAGAAATTAACCTAAACGCTATAAGTCACAACCTTAATTTTTATAAATCCAAACTAAAACCAACTACCAAAATGATGGTTATGGTCAAAGCATTTGGCTATGGAAACGGCGGATTCGAGATAGCAAAACTGCTAGAACATCACAAAATTGATTATCTTGGTGTCGCTTTCGCAGATGAGGGAATTGCATTAAAAACCGCTGGAATCAATTTGCCAATAATGGTTTTAAATCCAGAAACATCTAGTTTTTTAGCAATAATTCAACATAATTTAGAACCAGAAATATATAGTTTCAAGGGATTGAATGCCTTTCTTAAAATTACAAATGACAAAAAAATAAAAAATTTTCCGATTCATATAAAAATTGATACTGGAATGCATAGATTAGGTTTCGAAGCCGAACAAATTGATCAGTTAATCGAAATTTTAAAAGTCAATAAATCAATCAAAGTAAAAAGTATTTTGTCGCACATGGCAACAAGCGACGACTTGAGTCAATTTAGTTTTGGTATGCAACAAATTAATCTTTTTGATGAGTTGTCCAATAAATTAATGCAAGAATTAAAAATAAGCCCAATTAGGCATATTTTAAATACTTCAGGAATAACTTTTTATAAAGATTCACAATTCGACATGGTTCGTTTAGGCATTGGGCTTTACGGTGTTTCTAACGATAAAAACGAACAAAAATATCTAGAAAACGTAAGCACATTAAAATCGATAATTTCTCAAATTCGAACCATCGAAAAAGACGAAAGTGTAGGATATGGTCGCCGATTTATAGCTAAAAAACAAATGAAAATTGCCACAATACCAATTGGTTATGCCGACGGAATTTCGAGACTTTGGGGAAATGGTTTGGGTTTTATAAATATCAATAACCAGAAAGCGACAATTATTGGTAGTATTTGTATGGACATGCTAATGGTCGATATTACCGAAATTGATTGCAAAGAAGGCGATTCGGTAATTGTTTTTGGCGAATATCCAACGGTAACTTTTATTGCAGAAAGCATAAAAACCATTGCTTATGAAATCCTAACAAGTGTTTCTCATCGAGTAAAACGTGTTTTTTATCGAGAATAGTTTAAAAAAACGTAAACGATTGTTAATTAAAACAAAAAAATATTTACTTTCGTTGCTAAACAAAATTTACTAATTAATTTATAAAACTATTTATTATGGGAATGATTTCAGAATTTAAAGACTTTGCTGTAAAAGGTAATGTTATGGACTTAGCAATTGCAACAGTTCTTGGAGCAGCTTTTAACGCAATTGTAGGTGCAGTAGTAGATAATATTTTAATGCCAGTAATTGGAATTATAACTGGAGGTGTAAACTTTGACAGATTAATTTTAACAGTTGGTGAGGCACAATTAAAATATGGTTTAGCAATTGGTGCATTAATTAAATTTGTAATTATAGCAATGTTCTTATTTATGGTTGTAAAAGGATTAAACAGAATGAAAAAACCCGCAGCTGATGCACCACCAGCTGGGCCAACTCAAGAAGAATTGCTTGTGCAAATTAGAGATTTGTTAAAAAAATAATTTCCGCTACACTTTACATATTCTGTTTAAACACTAAACCACGATTAATTTCGTGGTTTTTCTTTTGAGTTTATTTCAAAAAAAAAACCATTCAAATTGAATGGTTTCATATATATTTTTAATATTTTATTTTTCTAAAACACTTCTATATCTTAAGAAAACATATAAAAGTCCGACAATAAACAAAAACACTAATGAATTATCGATAGGTAAATTTGGCGGCGGTGGTGGTGGTCCAGGTGGTGGTGCAAACATAAAGTTGCTACACAAAATGGTAACTACCAAAATTAATATGTTGTGTGCTTTTAATTTCATAGGTGTAAAAATAAATAAAAATTATTCTTAAAAAAATTTTATTGTCTTTATTTAGATTATTATACTGTTAAATATTAAAATTTCCACAAAACCAATATAAAAATGTCAAATTGGTAGTAAAACGTGACATAATTGCTGATTATTAAAAAAAACTTAATAAAATAAAAAACTTATTAATTTAAATAAGATTTTCTAGTGGTCCCACTTGGAATCGAACCAAGCACCTACTGATTATGAGTCAGTTGCTCTAACCGAATGAGCTATAGGACCTTTTGAGTTTGCAATATTACTACAAATTTTGTGTTTTTGCAAATTTTTTTTTGAAATAGATTTTTTACAACTACACTATTTTCGGAATTAAAAAACATAAATTGTTGTTTTTTAATTTACATCGACCTAATTATTCGATTTCTTGACACAATTCAATTAAAACAGAATTGGTCGATTTTGGATGCAAAAATGCAACTAACTTATTATCGGCTCCTTTTTTGGGAATTTCGTTCAAGATTATAAAGCCTTCTTTTTTTAGTCTAGAAATTTCTTCGACAATATTTTCGACTGCAAATGCAATATGGTGAATGCCTTCACCTTTTTTTTCTAGAAATTTTGCAATTGGACTTTCAGGATTCGTGGCTTCGAGCAACTCGATTTTATTTGGACCGTTCATAAAAAAGGAAGTTTTCACGCCTTCGCTTTCAACCGATTCTTCTTTATAAGGTGGATTTCCAAAAAGTTTCTCGAATAATTGGTTTGATTCTGATAGGTTTTTTACGGCAATGCCAATGTGCTCTATTTTTTGCATTTTTTTGTTTTTTGAAACTTTAAAAGAATGCGAAAATCTTTCTCGAATAGCCCTGATGTTAGGGATAAACGTTTTTTATGAATTACAACGGGTTTAAACCCGTGGTAATTCATAAAAAACTTTAGGAAAGACAGCAGGAATTTCCAATACTGGTAATGCCTGAACATTCGCTTCTAAATATTTTACAAATATAAATACATTAATTTAGAAAATCGTATTTTTGCAAAATGGAAACAAATAGACAGAAAAAAATTGGTGGTGTTATTCAGAAAGATTTGGTCGATATTTTGCAGGGCGAAATCAGAAAAAACAATATTTCCAACCTTATAATTTCGGTTTCGAAAGTTGTGGTTACAACCGATTTGTCGGTTGCAACTGTACATTTAAGTATTTTCCCGCAAGAAAAAGCCAAAGAAGTTTTGGTTGCAATCAAGTCGAATGCTGTTATGATTAAGCACGATTTGTCGCAACGAGTGCGTTTGCAATTGCGAAAAGTACCTAATTTAACTTTTTTTATAGATGATTCTTTAGAATATATTCAGCAAATTGATGATGCGCTTTCGGGTAAAGAAAACCCAATTGAAAATCGAGATTTATTAGAAAAACGTAAATTTTTATAGTTTGAATTTTTCGCTATATATTGCCAAACGATATCTTTTTAATTTCAGTAAAAACAACGCAATCAATATTATTACTGGCATTGCGTCGTTTGGAATTGTGGTTGGCGCAATGGCATTGTTTGTGGTTTTGTCGGTTTTTTCGGGATTAAAAGATTTTAGTTTATCGTTTAGTAATAGTTTTGATCCCGATTTAAAAATCACGGCTTTAAAAGGGAAATCTTTTGTGATTTCTGATAAACAAAACCAAAAAATCAACAATATTAACGACATTTTTTCTAGAAGTAATATTGTCGAAGAACGAGTTCTTTTTATGTTTAATGGCAAAGAAGAAGTTGCATCTATAAAAGGTGTTGACAGTTTGTACAGCTTGGTCAACGATGTTAAAAAATCGTTGTATAACGGGCAATGGCTGCGACCAGAAACTTATCAATGTGTTGTTGGCTATGGCATTAGCGATAAATTATCATTAGGATTATTCGACTTTAATAATAAATTCGAGATTTTTGTTCCCAAACCTGGCAAAGGAACTATTGAAAATCCTGCTGATGCTTTCACGCAAACAGCAATTATTCCAGTTGGAATTTATGCTGTAAATGACGAAATTGACAGCAAGTATGTTTTCACAGATTTGGCTTTGGCACAAGAATTATTGCAAATGCAACCCAATCAAGTCACTGGAATTGAGTTAAAATTGAAACCAAATAGTGACGAAGAAAAAGTTAAAAACGAAATTAATAAAATTTTTAATAATAAGGTTCTAATAAAAAACCGTGCGCAGCTTAACGATAGTTTGTACAAAATGTTAAATACCGAAAATTTTGCGGTTTATTTAATTTTTACTTTAGTCATTATTTTGACATTATTCACCCTTGCAGGAGCAATAATTATGATGATTTTAGATAAAAAAGCGAATCTGAAAACAATGTTTAATTTAGGTGTTTCGGTTAAAGAGTTGCAAAGAATTTTCTTATTTCAAGGAACTTTGCTTACTTTTTTTGGCGGGTTAATTGGTCTTGGTTTAGGAACAATTATTATTTTGGTTCAAGAATATTTTCAGGTAATAATGATTACGCCAACTCTTGCTTATCCTGTGATTTTTAATTTCCAGAATATAATTATTGTTTTCCTAACGATTTTTTTATTGGGATTTATTGCCAGTTTTATTGCAAGTAGTCGCGTTAGCAAAGAATTACTTGAATAATCACATTTTATAAAAATAAAATTAACCATTTTGATTGTAAAACATTTAATAAATTTTGAAGTTAGTCATAATAATTTTAAATTTGTATTAAAATAATTTCAAAATGATAAGTTTATTACCAAGCGAGATTTCTGCCAATAAATTGCAAGGCATTTTGCAAAGTGCAGTTGCACCAAGACCAATTGCATTTGCTAGTACAATTGACGAAAATGGAAATCCAAACCTATCGCCATTTAGTTTTTATAATGTTTTTAGCACAGTTCCACCAATTTTGATTTTTTCGCCAGCAAGACGCATGCGTGATAATACCATCAAACATACATTAATAAATTGCGAATCTACTAAAGAAGTAGTTATTAATGTTGTAAATTATGATATTGTTCAACAAATGTCTTTATCGAGCAGTGAATATGGCGATGGTGTTAACGAGTTTTTGAAAGCTGGTTTAACCGCAATTCCGTCGGATATTGTAAAACCTTTTCGGGTTCAAGAAAGTCCAATCCAGATGGAATGCAAAGTAAACCAAATTATTGCTTTAGGTAACGATGGCGGTGCGGGCAACTTAATTATTTGCGAAGTTGTGAAAATTCATCTTCACGAAAATATTCTTGATGATGAAGGAAAAATAGATCAAACAAAAATTGATTTGGTGTCACGTTTGGGTAACAATTGGTATTCTAGAGCCAACATGGGATTATTTGAAGTCGAAAAACCTATTACAACTCTAGGAATTGGCGTAGATAATATTCCGAGTTTCGTAAAAAAAAGCCCTGTTTTCGACGGAAATGATTTAGGAAAATTGGCCAATATAGAATGTTTGCCAAATCTCGAAGAAATTAATATCTTTGTAAACGATAATTTTGCAGTCAAAGGAATTTTAAGTTCTGATGATCAAGAAAAAATTCATCGCAAAGCAAAAGAATTTTTAAATAACAACGATGTACTTTCTGCATGGAAAGTGCTTTTAGCAAATAAATAATTATGGAAGTTACCGGAAAAATTAAATTAGTCGGAGAAGCAAAAAACGTAGGAAGTGGAAGTTTTTTGAAAAGAGATTTAGTTGTCACAACAGATGAGCAATATCCGCAGTTCATTTCAATAGATTTTGTTCAAGATAAATGTGATTTATTAAACAATTATCAAGTTGGCGAAAACGTAAAAGTTTCAATCAATTTAAGAGGTCGCGAATGGGCAGATCCACAAGGTGTAATTAAATATTTTAATTCGGTTCAAGGCTGGAGAATCGAAAGACTTGCGCCAGATGGTGCAAGTGCGCCAACTCAAGCGCCACCAATGCCCGCAGCCGAAGCATTTGCACCAGCAAGCAATGTCAAAGAAGAAGATCACGACGATTTGCCGTTTTAATAATTATCGAAACACTCAAAAAAAAACATTTGCGCAAGCAAATGTTTTTTTTTAGGAAATCTAAAATCTAAAATCTAAAATCTAAAATCTAAAATCTAAAATCTAAAATCTAAAATCTAAAATCTAAAATCTAAAATCTAAAATCT
>JAYWGV010000040.1:0-36665 GCA_043778105.1 Bacteroidota bacterium | reverse complement strand
ATGTTTTTCGATTGCTAAAGCTTGTTTTTTTGATTGGCATTCTATTTTTAGAAAAAGAGTCCAATCGTTAGCATTATATGTAAATTTACTTTGATCTGTAGCTTCTAAATGAAAATCAATTCTTAAATCTAAATTAGTAGTGTAACCAATATACAATCTATTGATTGTCTCGGATTTTAAAATATAAACGTAAAACATAAAAATTACACTAAATAAAAAAAGTCCTTACATTTACTGTAAAGGCTTTTACTTGCTTGCTCCTGCCGATAGCTATCGGTATTTAGCTCGAACCAACCCCGAAAGCTTTCGGGGCTATGATTAACAGTCGATATATTTTAATAGAAGTTTGTCTATTATCTCGGGATAAAGTAATAAATTTTCAATATAAATTTTACTTTTCATTTTCTTAATATGTTTTTCGATTGCTAAAGCTTGTTTTTTTGATTGGCATTCTATTTTAAAAAAAAGAGTCCAATCGTTAGCATTATATGTAAATTTACTTTGATCTGAAGCTTTTAAATGAAAATCAATTCTTAAATCTATATTAGTAGTGTAACCAATATAGAATCGACTTATTTCTTGGGATTTTAAAATATAAACGTAAAACATAATAATTACACTAAATAAAAAAAGCCCTTACATTTACTGTAAAGGCTTTTAGTTGCTTGCTCCCTCTCTTGGGCTCGAACCAAGGACCCTCTGATTAACAGTCAGATGCTCTAACCAACTGAGCTAAGAAGGAAAGTGTGTTTCACTTTTAAAGCGGTGCAAAGATAGAATTATTTCTTGTTGTTGCAAACAATAATTCAACTTTTTTTTATTTTTTTTACTTGTCCATTATCAAATGCCAAATATCGTTTCCGAAAACCAATGCCATTAGCGACAAAAGTATCACAACACCAATGGTTTGTGCAATTTCGAGTGTTTTTTCGGTTGGTGCTTTTCTTGTAATTACTTCTATTAAAATAAACATGGCGTGACCACCATCAAGTCCTGGAATTGGCAAAATATTTAAAAATGCCAACCAAATTGAGAACATTGCTGTAAAATTCCAGAAAAATGTCCAATCCCAAGTTGGTTTAAAAATTTTGAACATTCTCAATGGTCCACTAACTTGTTTGTAACCTTCGGTGGTTTTATTAAAAATTAATTTAAACTGTTTTATTTGTCCTGTTAAAGTTGCAATAGTTTTAGTAAATCCTGCTGGAATCGATTCTCCAAACGATAAATTTTTGGTTACAAAAGCATTTTTTAAAACTTCCATATTTGGATAAAATCCTATTTTTCCGTCTTTATCTGCTTTTGTTTTTAAAGTTAATTCCTTCCCATTTCGTAAAATGTTTATTGCAATCGAATCTTTTTTTGCTTTGCTCAATGCCGCCCCAAATTCATCAAAAAATAATGTTTTTTTATCGTTTAACCCTACAATTTTATCACCTTTTATCAATCCGGCAAGCATTGCTGGCGATTTTGGCACAACAGAATCTACGACGGTTTCGACTCTTGGTGCAAGAAATCCTTGACCTTTACTTTTAATTACATCTCGTTTTCCTTCATCATTCAGATTAAAAGTCAGCTCTTTACCGTTCCGATTAACAGTAATATTATCGCCAAACAAAATCTCTAATGGCAACTGATCGAATTTTGGCTGATCTTTTCCATCAACTTTCAAAATCTTATCGCCAGATTTTAATCCTAATAATTGTCCAGCTTCATCAACTGCAATTCCGTTTGTGAATTTTGAATTATCAACATAATTATCGCCGTTATTGAACAATAAACATGAATAAATAAACCAAGCTAAAAAGAAATTTACAATAACGCCTCCGCAGATGATAATAAGCCGTTGATAAGGCGGTTTACTGCGATATTCCCACGGTTGAGGTTCTTGTTTTAATTGCTCTTTGTCCATGCTTTCGTCGATCATTCCGGCAATTTTGACATAGCCACCCATTGGCAACCAGCCAATACCGTACTCAGTTTCGCCAATTTTGGTTTTAAACAAAGAAAACCACGGATCAAAAAACAAATAAAATTTATCTATCTTGGTTTTAAAATATTTTGCAGGTAAAAAATGACCTAGTTCGTGAAGTATTACTAAAAATGACAGGCACAAAATGAGTTGTGCAATCTGAATAAGTGTTCCCATTAATGATGATTAAATTCTTATAAAAAAGTAAAATTAAGGTTTTCGCCTTGCTTGTAAAGTATGTTTAACGTTTTTATTATTTATTGAAATTTTACAATTTAATTTATTGAAATTAATATTGTTTAAAAATTATTCAACAGTTACCGATTTAGCTAAATTTCGAGGTTGATCGACATTGCAACCTCGCATTACAGCAATATGATATGACAATAATTGCAAAGGAATAGTTGTTAATAACGGCGAAAGCGCATCTACAGTATCTGGAATTTCGATTGTATAATCGGCCAATTCCTTAACTTGAGTGTCGCCTTTGGTTATAACAGCAATAATTCTGCCTGAGCGCGATTTTATTTCTTGAATATTACTTACAACTTTATCATAATGACCTTGGCGAGGTGCAATTACAACTACCGGCATACTTTCATCGATTAAAGCAATTGGTCCATGTTTCATTTCGGCTGCAGGATAACCTTCGGCATGAATGTAAGATATTTCTTTAAGTTTTAATGCGCCTTCTAGTGCTACTGGAAAATTATAACCACGACCTAAATACAAACAGTTTGGTGCATCTTTAAAAACTGCAGCGATTTCTCTGGCAACATCATTGGTTTTTAAAGCTTCAGCAACTTTTTCGGGAATTAGTTCTAATTCTTCAAGATATCTATGAAATTCTGCATGAGTCAATGTTCCTTTTGCTTTGGCTAATCGCAAGGCAATCATCGTTAGCACTGTAATTTGTGTTGTAAATGCTTTGGTCGATGCAACTCCAATTTCTGGACCAGCGTGTGTATAGGCACCTGCGTGAGTTTCACGAGAAATAGATGAGCCAACAACGTTACAAACTCCGAACACGAACGCTCCGTTTTCTTTGGCTAGTTTTATTGCTGCTAAAGTATCTGCGGTTTCACCAGATTGAGATATTGCAATTACAACATCTCCTTTATTGATAATTGGGTTTCTGTATCTGAATTCCGATGCGTATTCAACTTCAACTGGAATTCGTGTAAATTCCTCGAAAACATATTCTGCTACCAAACCAGCATGCCACGATGTTCCGCAAGCTACGATTAATATGCGTTGTGCGTTTAAGAATTTTTCAAGATTGTCTTCTACGCCAGCCATTTGTATCAATCCTGCGTTGGCGTGCAATCTGCCCCGATAAGTATCTTTAATTACATTGGGTTGTTCATATATTTCTTTAAGCATAAAATGGTCGTAACCACCTTTTTCTATTTGTTCAAGGTTCATTTGAAGTTCCTGAATATATGGATCGACCAATGAATCGTCTTTTATTTTACGTATTTTTAATGGTTTTTTTATGCTAACAATTGCCATTTCTTCGTCTTCTAGATAAATCGCATTCGAAGTATATTCTATAAATGGTGATGCATCTGATGCGATGAAAAATTCTCCTTCGCCAACTCCAATTGCAAGTGGCGAACCCAATCTGGCAACCACAATTTCGTCTGGATTATTTTTATCAAATACACAAATTGCATAAGCTCCAACAACTTGATTTAAAGCAATTTGAACTGCTTTTCCAAGCTTTAAGTTTTCTTTGGTTTTTACCTCTTCAATTAAATTTACAAGAACTTCGGTATCGGTATCAGAATGAAAAACGTAACCTCTTTTTATTAATTCTTGTTTTAATGGTGCATAATTTTCGATTATTCCGTTGTGAATAATTGATAAATTTCCAGAATTAGACAAATGTGGGTGCGAGTTTACATCGTTAGGCACACCGTGGGTTGCCCAACGCGTGTGACCCATTCCTATGGTGCCATTGGTAGTAATTTCTTGATCTGATTTGGTTTCAAGATCTACAACTTTGCCTTTGGTTTTAGAAACTTTTAGATTTGTGCCGTCATATAGCATAACTCCAGCACTGTCGTAACCTCTATATTCTAATCTTTTTAACCCTTTTATAATAATTGGGTAAGCTTCTCGGTAACCTATATATCCAACAATTCCGCACATAAATTTTTATTTTTACTAATTAGGCTTGGTGTAATAAATTTCTAATTTTAATCTTTTTGAAACATCGATATTGGGTTTGCTGCCGTATAAAACTACTCCAAGCGGATTCATAATCGATCCTTGAGGCGAGTAAAATGAGTTATTATAATATTTAAGCGGCTCTTTCGGAATATTTATCGGATCGTTTGTATAATCGTTTTTTAAAAATGGATTATTTCCAGTTTTTCCGTAAAATGTGTTATTGATAGATTGCGTTACACAAATTCCCAATTTAACATTGGTTGAATCTTTATTGATCAAATTTCTGATGTGGTTTGTTAACCTAATTTTGTATTTTTCGTTATTGGATAATAGTCCGCCATAAACTTTTTTAGCCTGATTTGGCGCTGTGCTTGTTGTATTATCATAAACATAATCAATAATTTCTCTTTTATTATACATGTCATATAACAAAATTCTGTTTGCCACAGGTTGTTGACTCACAATATTTTTATCGATATTAAAAACCAAATTAGCTTCGTTAATAATCCAGCCACTATTTTTTAAATCCTTGATATCAGCAATTCCATTTGGGCCACCAAGACCATAAAGTCCGTGTTTATCTTCTTTAAACAATTCTATAACTGCAATTGATCCATCGCCACCTTTTAAATATAAATTATCGTCGCCGACAATTTTGTTAGGTGTTGCGATTGCATTTGCATAGATAGGTGAATTAATTTGTTTTATAAGATTTACGTTGATTCCGCCAGCCATATTTAATACTAATTTTGACGTTTCTCCATACGAAATAGTGATTTTTCCTTTTGAAATATCTAACATTGACAAACAACCTTTATTAGCTCCTGATTGCTCAACTTTAAAATACAACCCTTTGTAGAATTGTGTAAATTCGCCATTGCTTGAAAGATTTGCAACTGTAGTTCCAAGAATTTCTGTACCAAAACTGTTGTTTAATTTCAATTTCATTGAGGTGCCTTTCACTTCAGAAACTCCTGAAGTCGCTGGTGTAAATATTTTTTCGGAATTGTCAAAAAAGAATTCCGTATTTTGAGATGGAGATGTTGCATCGTTTAGCTTATTGCCTATTACGAAGTTATCAAAATCTTTATTAGAAAAATAAGGGTTATTAGCTGCACCTGTACTTGAATAACTCTCCAAGAAAACATTACTTCTATAAATGCTTAAGTTAATTTTATTAGTCTTATCGCCATAAATTGAATCTAAAACAAACTGATCTGTTTCGATTTCTCTTTTTTCTGTAAAATAAGGAATTTCTAGAGTTACATCAGTTACTGTGCCAGTAGTGACAGGATTTACAGTACCCAACAAAATCTGAGTTACAAAACTTGCAGTTGTTGTTCCAAAAAACGGGTCTTCATAAACCCCAAATTGAATAGTGTTCAAATTGTTGGTTTGTACTGCGCCTGTTTTATGGTTATATGCAATTACGCTCGAGTCGTCAAAAAGATTAAACTCGAAATTGTCTTTGCCAATAATATCTGAACCTAAATCGTTGGTTTCTTTATCGCACGAGGCAAATAATGAAATTGTTGCTACCAAAAGTATTATTTTGGAAAAAAGTGAATTCATATTTATTTAATGTAATTTAAACTACCGAATTTTTATAAAAATTTGTATATTCTTCGGTCATTTTATCTTTAGAGGCGAAAGGTAAAAAAGGTTTTTTTGAAGATTCTATAAAATTTGTTAAACTTGAAGAAAGATTATCCGAACCAATAATAACACCGTCAGAATGGGCAATCGCAGCTTTAATAATGTTCTCGTAACTTGGATTTTCTAGTTCCGAAATTGCGTCTTTGGGAATGTTGTCGAACATTATTTTATTGATCATTTCTGAGTTTAAATTCCCATCGAATGATTGCGCATAAACCGATGTAACAATTTTAGTATTTTCAAATAATGCTTCGTCTTTATAATAATGTTTCATATATATAGGTAACAATGACGCCATCCAACCGTGAACATGAATAATATCTGGAACCCAATTGAGTTTTTTTACTGTTTCTATAACTCCTTTTGCAAAAAAAATCGCTCGTTCGTCATTGTCTGCAAACAAAACACCTTCTTCATCAGTAAAAGTTGCTTTTCTTTTAAAATATTCATCATTGTCGATAAAATAAACCTGAATTCGCTCTTTAGGAATCGATGCTACTTTTATAATTAGCGGCATATCCATGTCGTTTACAACTAAATTCATTCCTGACAACCTAATTACTTCATGCAATTGGTGTCTTCTTTCATTAATATTTCCATATCTTGGCATAAAAATTCTAATCTGGCCGCCTTGATCGTTGACCATTTTTGGAACGTCATAAGACATTAGCGAAACCTCATTTTCTGCTAAGTAGGGAACTACTTCAGATGATACATATAATATCCTCTTATCTTCCATAATTTAGTGTAATTTTATTTTGTAGGTATTAAATAACGTGCAAAAGTACAAAATTTTATGTATAAATGCTATAAAATAGTATGTTTGCACTTTCTAAACATTCAAACACATGTTAATATTTGATAATAAACTATCATTAACAAGCCATATTCAATCAATATCTGAGCCAAAATCAACAATTGGATTTGTGCCAACAATGGGTGCTTTGCACGCTGGACACATGTCTTTATTGCAAGAATCATTAAAAAACAATAATATTAATGTTGTTAGCATTTTTGTTAATCCGACACAATTTAATAATCCAGATGATTTAGCTAAATATCCACGAACTCTTGATGAAGATGTTAAAAAAATAAAAAAAATCTCTGATAAAATAATTATTTATGCTCCAACTGTCGACGATATTTATGAAGGAAAAACTGTTTCTGGTCAATTCGAATATGATGGATTAGAAAACCAAATGGAAGGAAAATTTCGACCTGGACATTTTAATGGTGTTGGAACAATTGTTAAAAAATTATTCGAAATAATTAATCCAACAAATGCTTATTTTGGCGAAAAAGATTTCCAGCAATTGCAAATTGTTCGAAAAATGGTCGAAAAACAAAAAATAGAAATCAATATTGTAAGTTGTCCAATTTTTAGAGAAAAAAATGGACTTGCAATGAGTTCTCGCAATGAACGATTAACTAAAAAAGAACGACAAGAAGCCAAAATTATTTTCGAAACATTGATTTACGTCAAACAAATGTATCAAACCGAAACAATTCCATTAAAAAAAATTAGAGATTGGGTCAATAGGATTTTCCAAAAAAATAAAATGTTTAAACTTGAATATTTCGATATTGCAGAAGAAAAAACACTAATATCTTGTAAAAGAAAAAATAAAACTAAAAAAATTAGGGCTTTTATAGCAGTTTTTGTAAACAATATTCGATTAATTGATACAATTTCATTAAAATAATATAATTTTGCAACATGCAAATACAAGTAGTAAAATCTAAAATTCACCGAGTAAAAGTCACCGGAGCCGACCTTAACTATATTGGCAGCATTACTATCGACGAAGCTTTGCTTGAAGCATCGAACATTATTGAAGGCGAAAAAGTATCTATCGTCAACATCAATAATGGTGAACGATTAGAAACCTATGCTATAAAAGGTGGTCGAAATACTGGCGAAATTACGCTAAATGGTCCAGCAGCCAGAAAAGTGCAAAAAGGCGATATTATAATAATCATTTCTTATGGAATTCTTGATTTTGAAGAAGCAAAAACCTTCAAACCAAGCCTCGTTTTTCCGAATGAAAATGACAATTCTTTGACCTAATAGTTTTGAAAAAAACAGCTACCAAATGGTTTTCCATAATTTTTCCTTTGTTAATAGGAATATCTATCATTTATTACCAATTTACAACTTTGACTTTTTCTGAATTAGAAAATATAAAACAAAGTTTAGGCAAAGCCAATTATAATTTTATTTACATTTCGTTAATTCTATCATTATTCGGATATTGGTTGCGCGCTTATCGATGGAAATTTTCATTGAACCACATGGGTTATCACACGCAATTCAAAAATAATTTTGCAACAGTTTGCATTTCCTATTTAGTAAATTTAACTATTCCACGATCTGGAGAAATTTCTAGAGCAGCATTATTAAAAAAATACGAAAATGTGCCTTTCGACAAAGGTTTTGGAACAATAATTGCCGAACGAATTGTTGATTTAATGATATTTTTAATATTCGTAGCCATTGGTTTTGCATTGCAATTCGAAACTTTATATCAATTTTTATTAAAAAGAAATGTTTCTTTTAAATCGATACTTATTTTTCTAATTATTGCATTTTTATTGTTTGTCACATTTGTTTTGATATGGATTTTTGCAGAATGGAAAATTATCCAAAAGCTAAAGAAAAAATTATCCGGATTGACCGAAGGCGTTTTAAGTGTTTATAAAATGGAAAACCGTTGGCAATACATTGGTTATTCTTTTTTAATTTGGATAACCTATTTATTAATGTTTTATGTGACGATATTTGCATTGCCCGAAACTTCTAACTTAAGTTTTAGTATTGTAATAATGGGTTTTATTTTTGGTAGTTTGGCAGTTGGTTTTACCAATGGTGGTTTGGGGGCATTTCCATTATCAATAGCATTAATTTTTTCTTTATATGGCATTTCGAACCAAGACGGAACAGCTTTTGGATGGTTAGTTTGGGTTTCACAAACCTTATTTACAATCGTACTTGGATTAATTTCTTATATAATGTTGCCTATTCAAAACAAAAAAAAAATATAAAATAATTTTCTGTAATTTATATAGCATTTTAACTTTTAGTCATTTTTATTAAAATATGAAACAATAAAATCGAAAAAATTAATAACTTGCAAGTTTTTAAGTGCCAATTTTATTAATTAAATATTTTATGAAACAATTATTTTTGTTTTTAATTTTCTCGTCTTCATTATATTCTCAAAAAACTTCCGAATTATTTAATTCTGCAAAACTTGGCGAAAGTCGAGAAATAACAATTGGTTTGCCAAAGTCTTATAACAAAAATCCAGAAAAAAAATATCCAGTACTTTATTTATTAGACGGCGATTATCTATTTGATCCTTTTTATGGTGCTTTGAGTTATGGAGAATATTGGGAAGATATTCCAGAAACAATTGTCGTTGGTATTAATCAAAATAAAAAAAATGAACGCCTTGATGACAGCAATTTTGACCCAGAAACTGGATTGCCAACTGGAACTGGCGCCAATTTTTTCGAATTTATCGGTGCCGAATTATTGCCATATATCGAAAAAAAATATCGAACAGCACCTTTTAGAATAATTGCTGGTCACGACACAACCGCTGGTTTTTTGAACTTTTTTTTATATAAAGATCAGCCATTATTTAATGCCTATATTTCATTAAGTCCAGATTTAATTCCAGAAATGGAAAATATTTTGCCAAAAAGATTAAGCGATATTAAAAAACCAATTTTTTATTATCAATCCACAGCCGATGGCGATTTGTTAAAAAAAGAAAATCCAATTCAAGGATTGACCGAAAGTTTAAAAGCAATAGAAAATCCTTATTTAAATTTTAAATTTGATGATTTTAAAAATGCCTCGCATTATTCTTTAGTTTTATATTCTATACCAAGTGCGTTATATCAAATATTCGAATCATTCAAACCAATCTCTGGTTCAGAATATAATGAAAAAATTGCAATTTTAAAAGAAAATCAAACCGAATATCTCGAAAAAAAATACGATTTAATCGATAAAAACTATGGTTACAAAACGCAATTAAGATTGAACGATGTCCAAGCAATTGAAACCTCAATCATAAAAAATAAGAATTATGCCGAACTCGAAAAATTGGCCGTAATTTGCAATAAATATTATCCAAAAGCAATGCTTGGCGAATATTATCTTGCACTGATGTATGAAAAATTTGGCGAATATGCAAAAGCTCAAAAACATTATTTTATTGCTTATACAATGAATCCGATTGGTACTTTTACAAAAGACAATATGATGATTCACGTTGATGATATGAAAGCAAAATCTCAAAAAAAAGCAAAAAATAATGCCGTAGAAATTGCAGAACCAATAGCTGAACCAGCACCAGAACCAACATCAGTTTCTGAAAAATCAGAAACAATAAAAGAAGATGCAAAACCAAAATAAATGGCAAAAGTAAAAACTACTTTCTTTTGTCAATCTTGTGGCGCGCAATATGCACGTTGGCAAGGTCAATGCAATTCGTGTAAAGAATGGAACACAATTGCCGAAGAAATTATCCAAAAAGAAGAAAAAGTTGCTTGGAAATCCGAAACGACAACCACAACAAAAGCATCTAAACCATTGCGAATTGACGAAATCGATTCGACCCAAGAAATCAGAATGGACACGCGCGACGGCGAATTAAATCGCGTGCTTGGTGGCGGAATTGTTCCAGGATCATTGATACTTTTAGGTGGCGAACCAGGCATTGGAAAAAGCACACTTTTATTGCAAATTTCTTTAAAATTACCTTACAAAACTTTATATGTTTCGGGCGAAGAAAGTCAAAAACAAATTAAAATGCGAGCAGAAAGAATAAACCCAATTAGCGATAATTGTTACATTCTGACCGAAACCAAAACCCAAAATATTTTTAAACAAATAGAAGCCATTGAACCCGAAATCGTGATTATCGATTCGATTCAAACGCTTCATACCGAATATATTGAATCGTCGCCTGGAAGTATTTCGCAAATTCGTGAAACCACAGCCGAACTGATAAAATTTGCCAAAGAAACCAATATTCCAGTCATTCTTATTGGACATATTACAAAAGATGGAAGCATTGCTGGGCCAAAAATTTTGGAACACATGGTCGATACAGTTTTGCAATTCGAAGGCGATAGAAACCACGTTTACAGAATTTTACGTTCACTGAAAAACCGATTTGGATCGACTGCCGAACTCGGAATTTATGAAATGTTAGGTTCTGGATTACGTGAAGTTTCAAATCCATCAGAAATTTTGATTTCTAACAAAGATGAGGAACTTTCTGGAACTGCAATCGCTTCTACGTTAGAAGGCATGCGCCCATTAATGCTCGAAATTCAAGCCTTAGTTTCGACTGCAGTTTATGGAACACCTCAAAGAAGTACAACTGGTTATAATGCCAAAAGATTGAATATGATTTTGGCCGTTCTCGAAAAACGAGCTGGTTTTAGATTAGGTGCCAAAGATGTTTTTTTGAACATAACAGGCGGAATTTCGGTTGATGATCCTGCAATTGACTTGGCTGTGGTTGCCGCAATTTTATCATCTAATGAGGATATTGCAGTTAGCAAAGATTTCTGTTTTGCTGGCGAAGTTGGACTTTCTGGCGAAATTCGTCCTGTTTCTCGTGTAGATCAACGCATTCAAGAAGCCGAAAAATTAGGTTTCTCGACAATATTTGTATCGAAATATAACAAAATTGCTGTCAAAAATCTAGGAATTAAAATTCGCTTGGTGGCAAAAATTGAGGATATTGCTAGTGAATTGTTTGGGTAAATTTATTATCTTTGAAAAATAAAATTATTTGATTATGGATTTGCATTCAAGAAAATACAGTTTCATCGAAGAATTCATTAAAATGGACAATGAAATCGTGCTTAACGAATTGGAACAAATTCTAAAAAAAGAACGAACATCTCAATATGAAGTTTCTAGCGAACATAAAAAAATATTAATTGAAAGATTAGAAAATTACAAAAACAATCCAGAAAATGTTCTTGATTGGGAAAATGTTCGCAGCAATTGGTAGTATGAATTATAAACTTAAACTACTTCCGAAAGCATTAAAAGATTTAAAAGAAACTAAAAAATGGTATAACGTTCAAAAAGATTTTCTTGGCGATGAATTTAAATTTGAAGCCAATAAAGAAATTGATTATGTACTTTCAAATCCGTTTAATTATCAAATAAGATTTTTAGAATTTAGAAAAGCTTTGATAAATAGATTTCCTTATTGTATTTATTACTTAATTAACGAAACCCTAAATCAAATAATTGTTTTTGCAGTTTTACACAACAAAAGAAGTATTGATGTTTTGAAAAAGAGATTGAAATAAATTCTTACTCAAAAAAACAATCCACAGTAATATTATTTTGAACCAAATCGAAATAATTTTCGTTTTCTAAAGTACCAAAAGTGGTAACCATTGCCAAATGAATTGCTTTCTTGGTTTTAGATTCATTTCTAAAAGAACCTATTTTATTGCGCAAATTCTCTGCATATTTTTTATCAATTACAAATTTATTGAGTGAATATTTCATTTCACAAACCGTTACAATTTGGTCACGACGATCAAATATTAAATCAATTTGGGCTGATGATTCACTATTTTTACTTTTCCATGAACTAATATTTGCCGAAATACCACTAATTCCAAGAGCCTTTTTTATGTTATCGCTATTCAATAAACACAAAAGTTCGAACGAGTAACCACTCCAAATTCTATGTTTTGGATTATCTATATTGGCTGACCAATAATTTTCTTGCTTATTATTTTTTTGAAAATTATAATAAAAAAGCGAATAAAAATCTATTAATTGGTACAATCCTGCTTTTTTTGTTGCACCAAAATAATCATATTTTCTAATGAAACCGCTTTGTTCTAGCTCTTCTAAAATTTTGGTAAAAGTGCCACCATCTTTAATATTTGTGTTTTTTAGAATGGTTTCACGATTCAATCCTATATTTTTTTTACTCAAAGCTTCGATTACTTGAATGTGGTTTTCGTGATTTTTGAACAACGATGCGTATAAATTATCAAATTCTTCATTTAAAATGCCAGTTTTTTCAAAACAAATTTCATCAATATTTTGCGCCAAACTTTTTCCTTTTTTTAATGCTTCTAAGTAATAAGGAATGCCACCCAAAATCATTTGTAATTCAATTATTTGATGTCTGTTGAAAACAATTTTCTTGGATTTCAAAAACTGTTCGGTTTCTGATAATGTAAATGGGTCAACTTTCATAATTGCTGTAACTCTATTGTGTAAACCGCCAGTGTTTTTAAGAATTTTTTTAATCATCCACGACGCCGAAGAACCGCAAACTATTAGCACAATATCTTTTCGACCAGACGCCCAATAATTCCAAAAATAATCCAATGCACTCTAGAAATTAGATTTTGGTGTATCCAACCAAGGTAATTCGTCAATAAATATAATTTTTTTGGCTTTTCTTGATTGTTCTAAACATTTTATTAATTGATTAAAAGCTTCGAACCAAGTTTTTGAAATTTCGAAATGTTTATTTGGAAATGTTTTTTGAAGAACAACATTAAAATTATACAATTGGTTTTCTAATGTTGCGTCATTTGCGCCTGTGATATACAACGAAAAATCATTATTGAAATATTCTTTTATTAAAAAAGTTTTGCCAACACGACGTCTTCCAAAAACGGCTACAAATTCCGATTTAGAGCTATTTACAATATCATTAATTTTCGATTTTTATCTGTTTCTGCCTACAATTTCTCTCATTTTTTAAAATTATAATCAGCGGTAAATGTATAAAATTATATCGATTCCGCTAGTTATAATTTATTTATTTTTACTTATGCATCTATAAAATGAGATTATAATCAGCGGAAAACGTATTTTAAATCATTAATTCCGCTAGTTATAAAATAATTTGTGATCTAATTTTAGTTTTAAAATAGAATTATAATCAGCGGAAAACGTATTTTAAATCATTAATTCCGCTAGTTATAAATCATCAGCAAATATATTATTTGATGAAAAAACAAATAAATATTGTTACATTTGAAATTCTTAAAATTTTTGAATGAAACCGTACCACGACATTCTGCAAATCATAAACAACTTTCACGAATTGGGCGAAACCACTCAAGCTGCTCAATTTTTATTGAACGAATACGATTTGAATCATCCGAATTTTCAAGGTTTCGAATTGAGAGAAATTGCCAAACCCGATTTTATTTTAATGACAACCGAAGGCGTTTTTGGCGAAAAACAAATCATTAGAATTCCAGAAAACACTTTCGAATTTTCGCTAGATTTGATGTTGACGTTGTTGGCGCACGAAATGGTTCACGTTGGTCAAAAACAAACAGGTTTTATTGTCAAAGATAAAAACGAACGCGAATGGCAAGCCTATTACGAAATGATATATCACAAGATTTATACAAAAATCCCAAAACTTTCTAATTTTTATATTAAAAATTTTGCTAAAAAAGCATTAGAATATTATAATCGAATGGGCGAAAATTCGGAATTGCAATATGTTTATCAAAAACAAAAAATCGAAGTCGAAAAATTATTACTTTTGTCTTGAAAAAAATTATTGCAAATAAATGAAAAACATCAAACAAAAAATATTTAGAGTTTTATTAGTCATTTTTGGATTGTTTTTTATTGCAATAATTGCTGCTTATTTATTTCGAAATCTAATTTTATCCGAAGTTATTGCCAAAGCACAGCACAAGTTTCGAACCAATTACAACTCTGAATTAACAATTCAAAAATCAAATTTTATAGGAATATCAGAAGTCGAAATGACTAAAATTTTGTTGGTACCAAAAAATGCCGATACATTACTTTCGGTAGAAAACATTAAAACCAAAATCAATATCTACAAAATTATAACTGGCGATTTGCAAATTGAAAATCTTGAACTCAAAAATGGTTTTATTCAATTAGTAAAAAATAAAAACGGCAAAAATTTCTCTGAATTTTTAAAATCTGATAAAAAAGAAATCGTCGAAACTTCAGAAAAAAGAGATTATGCCGAATTTGCAAATAGAATAATTAATAAAGTTTTAAACCTTGTTCCAGAAAATATTTTAATAGAAAATATTACTTTCAGACTTGACGATTTGGGAAAAAAAGTGAGCTTGAAAGCCCCGAAATTAACGTTAAAAAACGACGAACTTCTAACATCGATTTTTGTAACAACCAATACATTTTCGCAAACTTGGAACATTTCTGGCAAAGCCAATCCAAGAAAAAAAATTGCCGATTTAATGATTGTTAGTTCCGATTCTACCAAAATAAAATTGCCGTTTATTGACGAAAAATTTAAATTGATTTCAAGTTTTGAAAATCTACATTTAAAAATCGATAAAATCGAAACCGAAAGTGGCGATTTACATATCGACGGAATGGCTTCGGTGGATAATCTCACCGTTAATAATCCGAAAATTGCCAATAAAGATGTGGTTTTTAATAAATCTAAATTCGATTTTAAATTATTAATTTCATCTGATTTTATTGCGATAGATAGCAATTCGGTTGTGCAATTAAACGATATAAGTGTGTATCCTTATGCCGAATACAACACCGAAAACGACGAGATTTATAAATTTCGAGCCAATATTGATAAAATGAAAGCGCAAGATTTTATTAATTCTTTGCCAAAAGGACTTTTTCCGCATTTTGAAGGCATGCAAGCAACAGGAAATTTTGTTTATAATGTCAGTTTCAAATTCAATAAAAATAAACCTTGGCAATTGACATTCAACAGTAATTTGAATCGTGAAAACCTGCGAATTATTAAATATGGAACAGCCAATTTAGAAAAATTAAATTCCGATTTTACTTATAATGCAATCGACAAGGGCGTTATACAACGACCCATAGAAGTGAGTTTACTGAACCCGAATTATGCAACTTTAGACCAAATTTCGCCCTACTTGAAACAATGTGTTTTGACTTGCGAAGATCCAAGTTTTTTTTCGCACAAAGGTTTTATCGATGAAGCTTTTAGACAATCGATTTTAAAAAACATGCGAACCAATAAGTTTTCTCGTGGCGGAAGCACAATAAGTATGCAGTTAATAAAAAATGTTTTTTTGACCCGTGAAAAAACAATTTCAAGAAAACTAGAAGAAATTTTGTTGGTTTATATTCTTGAAAATAACCGAATTACAACCAAAGAACGCATGTTGGAAGTTTATTTTAATATTATAGAATGGGCACCAGATATTTATGGAATTGGCGAAGCAGCGCAGTTTTATTTTCAGAAAAAACCCATCGATTTGACTTTGAAAGAATGTTTATTTTTGGCAACAATAATTCCAAGTCCAAAAAAGTTCATGCACAATTTTGACCAATCTGGCAACCTGAAATCATCGGCTGATAAAAAGCAAGAATTTATTAGACGATTAATGATAAAAAAAGGCTTAATAACATTTGATTCCTTGCCTAAATCTAATAGTTTAATAATTTCTGGAAATGCAAGAAAATTATTGAACTTGAAAGTTTTAGATTCTGTTAAAGTTGATTCGTTGGTTATTGATGATGAATTTTAGATTACAATAACTTTTAAGTTTGAAGTTTCACAATATTTTTGAGTAGAACTTGCCACCAAGTCGCAAAGGCTCGAAGTAAAAATGCGACAAATTTTATGAAATTTATAAGTTGTATATTTATTATTCAATATTTTAAAAAACTTTGTGGCTTTGAGTCTTTGTGGCAAATAAACCAAATGAAGTTTAATGTCGCACTCATAATTAATTACCTAAAATTCTTCAAGAAATCATCTTTATAAGTTGATGAAACTTCAATTTCTGAATTGTCGTTCAATGTTAAAAATCCGCCTTTGTTGTATGATTTTACAAAACTTAAATTCACAATGTGCGACTTGTGAACACGCAAAAAAGGCAATGGCAAAATGTCGGTAAAATGTTTTAGAAATCTACAAACCATTTTCTTTTGACCATTTTGCAAATAAATATCAGTAAAATTTCCGTTGCCTCGAAGGCGAATAATTTCTTCCATTTTAACAACCTCGAAGCCTTCAAGAGTTGGCAAAATTACTTGTTGTTTTTCGGGTTTGGTTTCTCGAAAATTTTCGACAATAATCTTGTTGCGATTAAAAATTTCGTTATTTGACAATTGATTTTGCACTTTGTTTACAGCAACAATTAATTCTTCGATGCTGATTGGTTTTAGCAAATAATAAGCTGCGCTTTGGTTCAAAGCTTTCAAAGAATATTCAGAAAACGCAGTTACAAAAATAGTTTCAAAATGCAAATCTTTGCAAGCTTCTAAAACATCAAATGCGTTTCCGAAAGGCATTTCAACATCCAGAAAAACCAAATCAGGCTTCAAATCGTGCAACATTGGCACAGCTTCTTTAATATTTTGGGCTTCGCCAATAACTTCGACTTGTGGGCAATATTTGCTTAAATAATTCTTGAGAACTTCGCGAGCTGCATGTTCATCTTCGATGATTATTGATTTTATTTTTTGCATATTTTTTAATATTGAAAAAATCCTATAAGGTTTTTAAAACCTTATAGTATTGGGTGATTGTTGTTATCGAATTTTATCCAAAAACGGAAAAATAATTTCGATAATTGTCCCTGTTTTAGGAAATATTTTTTCTTTAATTTCGAATGTAATTTCGGTTTTATATAAATCATTCAATAACGAAATTCTTTGTTTCGTATTGTCCAATCCAACCGATTTGTGCACCATTTGATTAAATGTTTTTAATTCTTGACTTTTGGTTAAACCAATTCCATTATCATCAATAGTTATATGAATTTTTTTATTAATTAATTCGAATTTTAAACTTAGAAAACCTTTGTTTTCTAAATATCGTAAACCATGCCAAATAGCATTTTCTAAATGCGGTTGAATAATCATATTTGGAATAAATGTTATTTCGGAATCGAGATTTTCATCGACCAAAATCTCAAAATCGAATTTGTCTTGAAATCTCAAATGTTCTAAATCTAAATATTTTTTTAGTTGCTCAACTTCGTTAGCTAATGTCACAAAATCTTTGTTAGAATTTTCCATTATATTGCGCATCAAGTTAGAATATGATGTCAAATATTTGTTGGCTTCGAGTTCTTTATTTTGCGAAATAAATTGGTTCACACTATTAAGGCTATTAAAAATAAAATGCGGATTCATTTCTCGTCGAAGCGATTGCAAAGCGATTTCTTTGTTCTTTTTTTTGATTGCAAATAGTGTTTTTGCAATCAATCCAAAGAAAATTATTAGTAAAAACAATGCAACAATTAAAAAATAATTGAAACGATTTTTTTTAGAAATCAGTTCGTCTTTCAAAGATTTTTCTTTTTCGAGTTGAATGATTTTATTTTCGGTTAATTGAAATGTTTTGGCATCGATTAAGGTTGTGTCTTTTTGTATTAACGCATCGAAATTCTTGAAGAAATCGTTGTAAAGTGCAATACTTTCTTTATCATTTGACTTGTAATATTGCAGTAATTTAGTCAAGCATTTCTTGGCTTCGTTCGTATTTCCATTTGCTACAGCAATAGAATATGCACGTTTAAGCATTTCGAGTCCTTTTTGCGCATAATTTTGCTTAAAATAAATTGTTGATAATTCTTGATGTTGCAAAATTTGAGTTTTCACATCGTTTTTTGAGGTTGCATCGTTCAATAATTTCAGGTTTATTGCCAAAGCTTCATTCAATTTATTATCGCCAACAAGCGTTTTAGCAATTTCGGTTTTAAGCTCGATTACAGCTGCGGGCTTGTTTTTCGAAAACTCAATTGCGTTTTTGTAACTCTTGATAGCGTCTTCGGGATTGTTCAAATTTCGACTGTTTATTGCTTGTTGTTTATAGGCATCAGCAACTTCTGACGATTTATTTTCTTTTTTTAATAAATCAATATTCGAGTTTATCGAAGCGCGTTGCGAATTGAAATTGTTGTTGTTTCGCAATCTATTGGCATCATTAATATTTATTTTTTCTTCAGACTTAATTTTAGAATTTTCGCTTGCGACTTCGTAATTTTTTATAGCATCGTCGAATTTTTGTTGTGATTCTTGCGATTTTGCCAAACGTCTTGTAATTCTAGTTTGCTCATCAATTAAATTTAATGTTGTGTAGCTAATTAATGCTTTTTTCAAATATTCTTCGGCTTTTGAATTGTCGTTTTTCGATGCGAATTCGTCGGCCAATTTTTCATAGTTTTTGGCAATTTCGAGTTCATTATTTTCTGATAATGATTTTTGCAATGCATTCGAAACACTTGTAATTTTAGATTTAGAAAGTTTCTTTTTACTGCGAATTGTGTCTTGTGCAAGAGTATTTGTTGCACACAATAGCACCAATATAATCGAAATATAATTTTTATACATTTTATAGAATTAAATTTTTACCTATTTTTTATTTTAACCATTAAGAAATTAAGTTTCATTAAGTGATAAAGTTCTTAATGAAATTAATTACTTAATGGTTCAGATTTTTTTAATATAATGTAAAGTAAATCAATTAAAAACGTTTACACAAATGGTTTCACCAAGTCAAAAAGCCATTTCACCATTTGTACAAATTTCGAAACTAAAATCGCAATAAGTTTGTAGTGTAATCTTAAAACTATTAGAAATTATGAAATCAACGATTCACGAAAACCAAGAAAGCAAACTGCAAAACTTGAGTAAACCATTAAATTTAATTATCGCACTAACATTATTTGTTACTTTTTCATTTGCTAAAAGTAAAAAACCAATTGTTGTAGAAAACACCAAAATTCAAGTTGCAATTTTACTCGATACATCAAGCAGTATGGATGGATTAATTGAACAAGCAAAATCTCGACTTTGGAATATCGTGAACACATTAACAACATTAAAATATGAAGGAAAAACGCCAGATATTGAAATTTCGTTATATGAATATGGCAATGATAATTTATCGACTGAGTCAAATTACATCAAGCAAATTGTGCCACTTTCGACCGATTTAGATTTAATTTCAGAAAAATTATTTGCACTTTCGACCAATGGCGGATCAGAATATTGTGGCGCAGTTATTCAAGATGCTACCAGAAAATTATCTTGGGGAAATGACAATAACAATATGAAACTAATTTACATCTGTGGAAACGAAGCTTTTAATCAAGGCAAAATTAGTTACAAAGAAGCAATTGCCAATGCCAAGAAAAACAACATTTATATCAACACAATTTTTTGTGGCGACCAAAAAGAAGGAATAAATACTTATTGGAAAAATGGCGCTGATATTGGAAACGGAAAATATTTTAATATTGATTCTAACCTAACAATTCAATATATAGAAACGCCATTTGACGATAAAATTACTAAATGCAATGAGCGAATTAATAAAACCTACATTAATTATGGCGTTCAAGGACGAATGAAAAAAGAAAATCAAAAAACGCAAGACGATAATGCAATGAAGGTTTCTAAAGCCAATTCGGCTGAACGTTCGGTTAGCAAATCGAAAGCGGTTTACAAAAACGAAAGTTGGGATTTGGTCGATAAAATGAAGAAAGATAAAAACGCTGTCGCAAATGCCAAAAAGGAAGAATTGCCAGTTGAATATCAGAATAAATCTAAAGAAGAGTTGACCAAAATTGTCGAAGAGAAAACTATTGAACGTGAAAATATTCAAAACGAAATTAGCGATTTGGCAAAAAAACGCCAAGATTTTATTAATGTAGAAAGCAAAAAAACAAAATCGGTTGACGACTTAGGTAACTCGATAAATAGTTCGATTTTGACATTTGCGAAAGCGAAAGGTTATTCGATTGAGAAGTAGTTTAAGATTTTAGTATTAAGAATTAAGACATATAGATAAAAGACAAATAGACTAAAAGACTAAAAGACTAAAGACTAAAGACTAAAAGACTAAAGACTAAAAGACAAAAGACAAAAGACAAAAAGACTAAAGACAAAAGACAAATAGACAAAAGACATAAAGATAAAAGACAAAAGTTGAATCGAAAAAATAAAAAGCTTTGCGACTTTGTGTCTTTGTGGCAAAAAAAATAAAACTTATGAAAAAATCAATAATAATGCTCGCAATAATTTTAAAAACAATGACAATTAGTTCGCAAAACACATCGAAAGTTGACTTTGATGTATACTTAGAATTGTCTCAAGAAGTTGCCATATATCGCAAGGATAGATTGGTCAATTTAAAAACATTTCTTGAATATGCCAAGGATAAAAAAACCGTAATTCTTGACACAAGATCGAAACAAATGTATGATAACAAGCACATAAAAGGCGCAATAAACTTGAATTTTTCTGACTTTAATCAAGAAAGTTTAGATAAATTATTTCCTGATCCAGACACCAGAATTTTAATTTATTGCAACAACAATATCGATAATGATAATTTAAGTTTTATCTCGAAAGTTGTTATTCCGAGGAAGACGTTAGATGAGTTAACTAAAAATTTGCCGCCAAAAAAACCAATTTCGTTGGCATTGAACATTCCTACTTTTATAAATCTTTATGGTTATGGTTTCAAGAATGTGTATGAACTTTCTGAACTTGTGAATATTTTTGGTGGTGGCTTGCAGTTTGAAGGGAAATTGGCGGGTTTGTAAAATTTAGTGTTCAGTATTCAGTTTTTTAGTTTTCAGATTTGCAGAGATGAAATTCATTATAATTTTTAAAATTAATTAAAAAAAAACTTATTGAACGCTAATAGAGATGAATGGAAGTTTATCTGATTTTAATGAAATTAAATATAGTAGATGAATTGCCGTTCATCTCTTCGAAAAAATAAATTTTTATCAATAATTTACATATTAAATAACTGCAAACTAAAAAACTGAATACCGAACACTAAAAACCCAACCTTTTTACGATATTTGTTATCTATATGTATGAATTCAATTTTTAAATATGAAAAACACAATTTTAATCTTGGCATTTTTGGTTTCGATAAGCACGTTTTCGCAAAAACCAATTTTCACATCGGCTAAAGTAAAAGGCGCAACTGTTTATTTTAATTCCGCTGAAATGTCGCAATCAATGTCAACTAATTTGCCGAAAGGAACAAGTGAAATTGTCGTAAAAAATGTCGCCGATTATCTAAATGAAAACACTGTTCGAATTGGCGCACCAGCAACTGTAACGGTTTTGTCGGTTCAGTTTAGCAATAATTACATATCAGAATTCGAAATTGACGAAAAAAATCCGGCAATTAAAAAAGTTCGAGACAGCATTAAAATGGTAGAAAAAGATTTGACCAAAATTACAAATGCCAAAGATTCTGAAGCCAAAGCAATTGAATTGTTAGATAAAAACCAACAAGTTTTTGGTTCAAATTCGGGTTTGAATGTAATGGAATTAATGAAAATGGTCGATTATTATAAACAAAAACGTACTCAAATTAGTGATACTTATGACGATTTGGAAGAAAAAACCGTGAAATTGAATGAACTTTTGGTAAAATTGAGAACAAAACTCGAAATAAACACCAGCAAAGAAGATAAAACTTCTAATGGAAAATTAATCATTCAAGTTATGAACGAAATTGCTGGAAATGTCGATTTTGATATTAATTACATTACCAATAATGCAACTTGGCGACCGTTTTATGACTTGCGAGCAACGAATATTACCGAACCAATAAATATGATGTACAAAGCCGAAGTTATTCAAAATACTGGAATTGATTGGAAAAAAGTGAAGTTAACTTTATCATCAGGCAACCCAAACCAAAATAATACAGCTCCAATATTGAATGCTTGGTGGTTGAGTTATCAAGATGTGAATATTTATGGTTATCAAAATGATGTTCAAAATAGTTTGAAAGGCCGAGTAGCAGGCGTTGTTGTTCAAGCGCAAGGTATAAGAAAAAAAGCTGTCGCATCTGCTCCAGAAGCCGATATGGTTCAATCAACAATTCAAGCCGATGTTCAAGAAAACCAGCTCAATATTTCGTTCGATATTGATATTCCTTATGACATTTTATCGAATGGAAAAGGGCATTCGGTGGCATTAAAAGAAATAAAATTACCAGCAACTTACAAATATTATGCTGCACCAAGAGTCGAAAAAGAAGCGTTTTTAATAGCACAAATTAATGATTATTCGAAATTTAATTTGCTGCAAGGCGAAGCTAATATTATTTTTGAAGGAATGTATGTCGGCAAAACTTTTATAAATCCGAACCAGACAACCGATACTTTAAATTTAAGTATGGGTCGTGACAAGAAAATATCTATTAAACGAGAAAAAGTTGCCGATAAATCTGGAACGAAATTTTTATCATCAAAAAAAGAGCAAATTTTTACATTCGATATAACCATTCGTAATAATAAAAAAGAAGCTGTCGAAATGTTGTTAAAAGACCAATATCCAATGTCGCCAGATAAAGAAATAGAAATTGAACTACTAGAAAGCGATGGAGCAAAAATTAATACCGAAACAGGAATTTTAACTTGGAACTTGAATTTAAAAACGCTAGAAACCAAAAAAATTCGAATAAGTTACAAAGTCAGGTATCCAAAAGATAAAATAATTGGAAATTTGTAAAAATTTAAAAAATCTCGAAAGCATTTAATGTTATCGAGATTTTTTTTGCTTGAAGTTTTTTTATAACTTTGTATTAAATATCCCCAAAAATTTTAATAATTATTTAATTTACAGCCTTATGAAAAAATTATTTACTCTAGCTTTCGGGATTATTTCAAGTTTTGGATTTTCTCAAACAATTGCTCTTCAAAGTTTTGCAACAGGTTTTTCTGAACCAGTTGCAATTGCTCATCCTGCTAACGATACACGACTTTTTGTAGTTGAGCAATCAGGAAAAATTAAAATTCTTAATCCAAATGGAACTACTAACGCAATACCATTTTTAGATGTAACTTCAATAATAACGAGTTCTGGCAACGAGCAAGGATTACTTGGTTTGGCTTTTAGTCCAGATTATGCAACAAATGGTTATTTTTTTATAAACTATACAAGAACCAATGGTGACACAGTAATTGCCAGATATTCTGTTTCGGCTAACGGAAATGTCTCTGGAACAACCGGAGTAACTGTTTTGGTGGTTCCACAACCTTATGCTAACCACAATGGCGGTTGCATTAAGTTTGGGCCAGACGGATTTTTATATATAGGAATGGGCGATGGTGGCAGTGGTGGTGATCCAGAAAATCGTTCGCAAAACATCAACGAAAATTTAGGAAAAATGCTTCGAATTGATGTAACAGTTGGCATAAATCCTGCGCCATATCAAAACCCAGCAACCAATCCTTATGTCGGAATTGCTGGCAACGACGAAATTTGGGCAATTGGTTTACGAAATCCTTGGAAATTTTCTTTCAATAGATTAAATGGAGATTTATGGATTGCCGATGTTGGTCAAAATCAATTCGAAGAAGTAAATAAAGTGGCAAGTCCATTGCAATCAAATCTAAATTTTGGTTGGAAATGTAAAGAAGGAAATTCTACTTTTTCAGCTGGTTGTACAGGATTGAATTTAACTGCACCAATTGCAGCAATTGCGCATACTGGTGGAGCAGGCGATGGGTCATGTTCGGTAACAGGCGGATATGTTTATACAGGAAGTTTATATCCAAATTTACAAGGGAAATATCTTTTTACCGATTTTTGTAATCCTAAAATTGGCATTATAAATAGCTCAGGAGCTTTGACTTACACCGCAGCATTTGCAAATAATAATTTTTCTGCTTTTGGCGAAGATAAAGATGGTGAATTGTACATTGCATCATTATATTCAGGAACAATTTTTAAAATTACTGATACTTCTTTGGAAACAAATGTATTCGAATCATCTAATTTTAAAGTTTATCCAAATCCTGCAAAAGGCGAAATTAATATCGAAAGTTCAGATTCGAATTATCCTTCAGAAATTTCGATTTTCGATATTCACGGAAAATTATTATTAACTCAAAAAACACAAAACTTATCTAAAAACACTATTAACACTAAATTTTTAAGTTCAGGAATTTACTTAATGAATATCAAGAATAATACTGATACTACATTCACGCACAAATTGGTAATTGAATAAATTGAACATTTATTATAACACGTTTTTATATTAATAATTAAAGGTTTTCAACATTAATTTCAGGTTTTATTGCATATTTGACTAATGAGTTTTAATGAAAATTTAATTTTTTCTAAAAAAAATCTATTAACAATTTTGCAATAAATAAAAAAAGTTGAAATTAATTCTGTAGTAAAACCTCAAAAAAAATTTATATTTGTAAAAAAAACAAATGCAAAACAAACCTAAAATTTTGCTTATCTATACAGGTGGAACAATCGGAATGATGAAAGATTTTTCAACTGGGGCTTTAAAAGCCTTTAATTTTAGCAAACTTTTACAAAAAATTCCCGAACTGAAATTGTTAGATTGCGACATCGAAACAATTTCTTTTGAAATACCCATAGATTCATCGAATATGAATCCAGAAAAATGGGTTTTAATTGCCAAAATCATCGAAAAAAATTATTTTGTTTTTGATGGATTTGTAGTGCTACACGGCTCGGACACAATGTCTTATTCAGCATCGGCATTGAGTTTTATGCTCGAAAATTTATCTAAACCAGTCATTTTTACAGGATCGCAATTGCCAATTGGAGATTTAAGAACTGATGCAAAAGAAAATCTTATTACAGCAATTCAAATTGCATCTTTACAAGAAAAAAATAATCCAATTATTAAAGAAGTTTGTCTTTATTTTGAATATAAATTGTATCGTGGCAATCGAACAACCAAAATAAATGCAGAACATTTTAAAGCATTTACCTCGCCAAATTACGGTTCATTAGCAGAATCTGGAGTTCATTTGAAATTAAACAAAGAATCTTTTTTAAGAAAAAAAGTTTTTAAAGAACTTCAAGTTCATACCAGTCTAGACAATAACGTTGTGGTTTTGAAAATGTTTCCTGGTATTAATGAATCTGTTTTGTCGGCGATTTTTAATATTCCAAATTTAAAAGGTTTGGTTCTTGAAACTTATGGAGCAGGAAACGCCCCAAACGACGAATGGTTTATTTTGTTATTAAAAAAAGCTATAAAAAATGGTTTACATATTGCAAATGTCACTCAATGTTCAGGCGGGAGTGTTTCGATGGGTCAATATGAAACCAGTACTTTAATGAAAAAAATTGGGGTAATTTCTGGAAAAGATATTACCACAGAAGCTGCAATCACTAAAATGATGTACATGTTGGGTCAAAATGTCTCTAGCAATGTTTTTAAGACAATTTTTGAAACATCAATTCGTGGTGAATTATCATAAAAATAATTTGATTACTGTCAATAAAATAACTTTATTTGCAAACCAATTAAAGAGAGGTGGCCGAGTGGCTGAAGGCGCACGCTTGGAAAGCGTGTATATGGCAACATATCGAGGGTTCGAATCCCTTTCTCTCTGCTGATTGTTTCAAAAAACTTAACAAAACCCTTTAAATCCTATGATTTATAGGGTTTTTTAATTTATTACTTTTATTCAGGATTTTACATTCCAAAAGGGACAATATTTGAGGTACAATAAAAACTAGAATTTAAGTGGTTAAGAGATTAAAATTAAATCTTAATGTTTTTTTTGAAGTTAATAAAATTGCAATATGAAGTTTAAAATATTAAATATTTCTATTATAACGTAAAGAATTTTTTAAAAATTTAAGAAGGTAATGAAATTAATTAATACTAAGAAAAAAAATATTTACAATTTTAAGAATTTTTATAATAAATTACATAAATGTGAAAAAATTATTATTTCTTTGCAACAAATTTTTTTTATGAAATCATTAACAATCAAATGTTTATTTAGAATTAGAAAAGCAAGTGTTAAAGCTTATTCTTTGACAGAAATTTTAATTGTACTTTGTATTATCGGGATTTTGTTGTTGATGGTTTTACCAAATCAAACAGCAGTTATTGGTCAGGCAAAAGCAATTGAAGCACAGGCAATGTTAAACCAAGTATATGGGCTTGAAAAAAGTTATTTTTATAAACGTTCCAAATATTCAAATAATTTTGATGAGTTAGGTTTTGTTCAAGAAAAAACTGTCGATGAAGGCGGACAAGCCGTCTATAAAGTTGAAATTATTGAAGCATCTACTGACTCGTTTAGTGCTCGAGCTACAGCCGTTTCTGACCTTGACGGCGATGGAAGTTTTAATACTTGGGAAATCGATAGTAAAAAAATATTAACCGAAGTAACTAAAGAATAATTGAGAATTACCTGTTTTGCTCTTTTAATAATTGTTTTAATCTTAGTTTTTATTCAAGATTTAAAATTTAGAATGATTCATATTTTATTGCCAGTATTCATATTCTGTCTTGGTTTTTTCAACATTACATATGTGAATAAAATGGAATTTAATTTTTTTTTTACCAATGCACTATTTTTTATCGGAACAATAACTATTCTAGTATTTTATATGTTTATTAAAAGCAAGCAATTTGTAAATCCGTTTCAAAACTATTTTGGATTTGGTGACTTTCTTTTTTATTTATCATTAACGCCGATGTTTCTATTAAAAAACTACATACTCTTTTTTATATTTTCAATGGTATTTGCAATTCTAATTCAAAAAATATTTAAAAAACCTATAAATCAAAACGATGTGCCATTAGCTGGTTTATCGGCTTTGCTTTTAATCTTAGTTTTGTTATTTGATGTTATTGCAAGTTTTCAAAAAATTACATTAATATAATTCATGGAAAATATAATTATAGAAAGTGAAAATCTTCATGTAATTTCTAACGAGCTTGCAAATCATTACAGGATTTTGCCAAAGTTAATATTAGAAAACACTATTGAATTATATGTTGAAGAATTATTTAATACCAATGATGCCAAAGATGAGTTAGAACTATTTTTAGGCAAAAACGTTGAATTTATTCCACAAGATGCCTATTTAATTGAGAAAGGGTTGTCAATTTATTATCGAAAAGAAAGACAGCAAACTACTACAAAATCATTCAATATTGATAAAGGCGATTTTCTTGATGAATTATTAATTGAGGCAAAATCATTGAAAAGCAGCGATGTTCATTTTGAGATTTATGAAGACTCTTCAAGAATTAGATTTCGAATAGACGGTCAATTAATTGAAAGATATAAAGTTGAGAAAGACAATTATCTTGAATTGGTAAATAAAATAAAAATTAAAGCCAAGCTTAATATTACCGAAAAAAGGCTGCCGCAAGATGGACGAATTACAACAGAATCGTTTGATATTAGAGTTTCAATTTTACCAACTCTTTTCGGAGAAAAAATAGTAATGCGTTTATTGGGGCAAGATGCATCGAATATAGATTTATCTACTCTAGGTTTCCAAGAAAAAGAATTGCAAGATTATTTAGAATCTGTAAAAAAACCTAACGGAATAATATTAATTAGTGGACCAACTGGTTCTGGAAAAACAACAACGCTTTACGCCACATTAAAATTATTAAACGACAGTAAACGAAATATTCTAACGGTCGAAGATCCAATTGAATATACTTTAAAAGGAATTAATCAAGTCCAATTAAAAGAAGATATTGGGTTAACATTTGCATCTGCCTTAAAATCATTTTTAAGACAAGATCCAGACGTAATTATGCTAGGTGAAATTCGCGATTCAGAAACGGCTTTAATGGCAATTCGCGCTTCGTTAACAGGTCATTTGGTATTATCTACCATTCATACAAATTCGGCAATTGGAACAATTTCAAGATTAATAGATATGGGCGTTCCGTCTTATTTAATTGCCGAAACTCTCAATTTATCTGTTGCACAACGATTAGTCAGAAAATTGTGCAATAACTGCAAAAAAGAAGTTAGTTTTGTTGCCAAAGATTTTCCGATTAATTTTAAATTTCCCTACGAAATAAAAAATTATTACAAATTTGTAGGTTGCAACCAATGTTTTCATACTGGATATAAAAGCAGAAGAGCTATTTATGAGGTAATGTCTATTGATAATAAAACAATCGAAGCCATCAAGAACAATACTATTTCAAAATTGAAATATAATGATGAAAATTACAAATCATTATCCGATAAAGCTTTTGATATATTAGCAGAAGGCGAAACTTCATTAGAAGAGATTTACTCTATATTAATAAATATATAAAGAATGTTAAAAAAAATTACTTGCATTATTATTGGATTTTTATTTTCAAATATTGCTGTTGCCCAACAAGATATTAATGAATTAAATAGAAAGTTCGAGGAATTATCTGTTCAAAAAAAAGGACTTAATGAAATAATGAAAATCGATGTTTCTGGATTGTCATTGCATGATTTTATTTCATCGATTGCCGAAGAACACCAGTTGAATATTGATGTTGATAGCGATTTAAACCAAACCGTTGTAAACAATTTTTTCGATGTAACAGTTAGAGATGTTTTTGTACATTTAGTTCAAAAATATGATTTAGAAGTTAGTTTCTTGAAAAATATAATTAGTTTCAAAAAACGAAAAGAAGTAAAAATTATTGAAAAAATTATTTCAAAAATTATTGATGTCAATTATAACAAACAAAACGATTTTTTATCTTTAAAACTTGAAAACGATTCAATAACAGCAGTTGTCAAAGCAATTATAGATAAATCTGGGAAAAATTTAATTTTGGCTCCTGATATTAAAAACATAAAAATTTCGTCGTACATATTAAATCGTCCATTTGATCAAGTCATAGAAATGATGTCAAAATCGAATGATTTAATTGCCAATAAAGACGAAAATGATTTTTATTATTTGCAAAAAAATAAAAACATTGATGAAAATAATAATTCGCAAAATAATAGTACTAAAAATCCAAAAACCAAACAACCAAAAGCCAATTTGGGCGCACCTGGATATTATGATGTAGAGCTCAATAAAACTGGAAAATTATCAGTAAAAGCCAATGTTGCCGATGCATCGGATTTATTGACCGAAGCTGCTGAAAAGTTGCATATTAATTACTTTTTATACAATAAACCAGAAAACGAAAAAACATCGCTTTCTGCCGAAAACATTACATTTGATGAACTTTTGGATAATGTTTTTAAAGGAAAAAAATATACCTATAAAAAACAAGATAATTTATATTTAATTGGCGAACAAGCGACCGAAGGTTTGCGTGCGACCGAGATGATTCAACTTCAAAATCGTTCAATCGAATCGGTTTTAACTTCATTGCCAAAAGTATTTTCAGAAAAATTAGAAATAAAAGAATTTATAGAATTAAATGGTTTGATTGTATCTGGTTCAAAAAATGCAATTGAAGAATTAAAACTTTATATACAACAAATAGATAAAGTTGTGCCAATGGTTCAAATTGAGGTTATTATTGCGCAATATAATAAATCGCACGATGTGCAAACCGGCATGAAAGCAGGTTTAGATAAAATAAACAAACAAACTACAGGTGGGACGCTTTTTCCAACAACCGATGTAACTGTCAATTCATCATCGGTAAACAGTTTGATTGATGCTTTTAATGGTTTTGGGATTTTTAAACTTGGTAAAGTTACCGAAGCTTTTTACTTAAATTTGAAAGCTTTAGAAAACAATTCTATTTTAAAAATAGAATCTACACCTAAAATTGCAACAATTAGTGGGCATGAAGCAAAATTGTCAATCGGAGAAACAAGTTATTATTTTGAACAAAGCAACAGGTTGGTTAATAACAACAATTTAGGAAACGACATTTTAAATTCTGGTACTTGGAAATCGACTGATGCCAATTTAGCAGTTTCAATAAAACCTTTTGTTTCTACTGATGAGAATGTAACGTTAACAATTAGTGTCGAAAAAAGCTCTTTTTTGGCTCGTGCAGGCGAAAATGCGCCTCCAGGAAAAGCTACTCAAAAATTCGAATCTTTAGTTCGTGTTAAAAATGGCGAGATGATTTTGCTTGGTGGTCTCGACGAATTAAAAAAAGAAGATTCAGGAACTGGAACGCCATTATTGTCGAGAATTCCAATAATTAAATGGTTTTTTAGCAGTCGCAAAAAAGGAAAAACCAATTCGAAGTTGCATTTATTTATTAAACCAACGGTTGTATACTAATGATAAAGTATTTATCTAAAATAATAAAATTCAATCATTTGTATGTCATTAGCATCATTAAAACCGATGTTGATGAGTATTTTAATATTTTAGAAATCACAAAAAAAGGAAATAAAATTGAAATTAATAAAATGGTTTCGGTTAAGACAATTTCTAGACTTTTAGAAATTATTGATATTAAATTGCCTGTAATATTATTAATTGACGGAAAAGGAGTTTTAAATAAAGAAATAAATTTAAGAAATGAAGCCGATTTAGAATGGCAAAAAAATATTGATTATAATTCTATCTATTTCACAAGTGTTTTAGGTTTAAATAGTAGTTTTATTAGTTTTATTCGTAAGAACATTGTCGATGAAAGTATAGCCAAATTCAAATCTAAAAACATTCAAATAATTGATATTTATATTGGTGCATTTTTGACAGCATTATTACAAAATTCAATCAATAAAAATGTTGTAAATTCCAATGATTTAGAATTACAATTCGAAGCCAATAAATTAATTGGTTTTAAGAAAAATGAAGTAAAAGAAAGTACTAATTTTACACTTGGTAATGAACCAATTTCTAACGAATATTTGCCACAATATGGTGCTTTAATTCATTTTTTAATCAAGCCTATTGAAGTTACAAAAACCCAAAATGAAACGTTAAATATAGAAGAGATAATTTACAAAAAAGCATTTAATTTATTTGGAATTTCAATGTTAGTTGGTTTCTTTTCAATGCTGTTTTTGAGTTATATTTTAATACAATATTATGGTTCTAAAAATGCAGATTTGAATGCAGATAATCAAGATTTTAATAAATCATATCAATTGATTTTGGATTTAGAAAAACAAAAAGAAAGTAAATTAACAATTTTGCAAGAATCAGGTTTACTTTCGTCTAAATACTTATCGTTTTATGGCTTTGAAATAGTTAAAAGTACACCAATTGCAATAAATCTAAATCAAATAAATATTAGACCTTTAGAAGCAGAAATTAAAATCAATAAAAAAGTTGTTTTTGATGCAAATACAATATTAGTAAATGGGTCAACATCTAATGAAATATCAATTGATAATTGGTTATTAGATTTAAAAAAAATGAATTGGGTCAACAAGTTAGAAATCATAAGTTTACGAAAAGACAAGAATAATGAATCGCAATTCATCATTAAAATTACATTGAAAAATGTTTGATCAATATTCATATAAAGTCAAGTTTAAGGCATTGATAGTAATTTTTATTTTGCTGGCTTTTACAGCATATAAAAAGTCTTTTAGTACCTTGATAAGTGTTATTGATGAAAACAAGACTTTGACCGAGAAGATTGAAAATATTAATGCTAAATCGAAAAACCGAGCCAGTCTAAAAAAAGAAATATCTTTGTTAAACCGTTATATTGGCAAACAAGGCAATTCGCAAGAAATTACTCAACAAGGAATTTTGAGTTTTGTATCGCAAAATCATCCTGAAGTTTCGGTTTTTGATTTACAAGCTATTCACAGTTTTAATGACCAAAATTTCAAAATAACGACCAATCAACTCGATGTTACAGGCAATGTAAATCAAGTTTTAGGTGTAGTTAACGATTTTGAGAAAAATTTCGATTTATCAAAAATAATAAGTTTAAATTTTTATACCAACAAGAAAGAAAACAAACCCACAGTTTTACATTTAAAAATTATATTTCAAAATTATGAAAACAATTAAAATTATCTCAATAATAATATTGGCATTTTTTCTAACCAATTGCGAAGATATTTTAGAAAAAAATATTTCCAATAATACAATTCAAACCATTTATCCAACTGCAATGAAAGAAGTTCAAGGAAATGTAGTAAATTTTCAATGGAACAAAGTCGATGGAGCTAAAAAGTATCGTTTACAAATATTTTCTCAAGACCAATCAATATTGTTAGAAAAAGAAGTCGAAGAAAGTAGTTTTAGTTATTCGTTTACATTGCCAGGACAATATCAATGGTGCGTTCGTGCAGAAAATAACGCCTATTTATCGCCCTATTCTTTACCAATAACATTTTCGACCGTTGTTTCTGACGTTTTGACCAATCAAACATTGTCTTTATCAACTCCAATAAATGATAATTTTACTAATAATAAAGTCTTTACATTGACTTGGATTGCGTTGACAGCTGCAACAAGTTATGAAGTAGATGTAGTAAATGCAACAACTGGTGCTACAGCATTACCAGTGACTACCGTTACAACTGCATCGGCTCCATTAACAACAAGTAATTTTCCAATTGATGGAAAATACCAATGGAAAGTAAAAGCCATGAACTCAATTAGTAATACAAGCACAACATCTGCAATATTTACTTTTTCTATTGACACTACTGTGCCGAACCAACCAACAAATACATTACCAGCTATCAACTCTTCAAAAACTTTAAACACAACAGTAGATTTTGCTTGGACAATTAATGCTGATTCAGGAATAATTAAATCTCCAATAACTTACTTGATTGAGTTTTCTAATGATTTAAATTTCACAGAAATAACACAAACATCAGATGCAATAACTACAAGTTTTAGTAAAACTTTTACAGCTGCTGGAGTTTTTTATTGGCGTATAAAAGCCAAAGACAATGCTGGAAACATTAGTCCTGCTAGTGCACCTTTTAAATTGACAATTACCTAAATTCATGTTCAAAAACAAAATAAATATTGCACTTATCGCTTTGGTTTTAACCCTATGGGGAACTGTGGCTTATAAGCATATTTATAAATATTTTGTATCGAATGAAACAACAATTTTGCAATCTGAAAAAGATCAAGAAATGTTGTTTAGCAAAATAGAAAAAGAAAATTTTCTTTTGGATAATATTGCTCGAGATCCTTTTTTAAATAATAAAAACATAACAGATAAAGATTTGTTTAAACCTGAAGTTGTTGTGCAAAAACCAATTACTATTAAAAAACCAGAAGTTTTTAAGCCTGAAATTATATGTCCGAAAATTGAATATTATGGTTACATAAAATCTTCTAATAAAAATGAAGAATTAATTTTAATAAAAATTAGTGACAATCTATATAAATCAAGAAAAAAAGCCATTCTTGAAGATGTATTTTTAGAACAAATTTATAATGATTCTATTGTTGTTGTATTTAACAAAAAGCGAAAAGTTGTTCGATTAAAAAAAATGTAAAGATTAGATTTTAAGTGTTAACTTTGTTTAAGGTTTAAAACTTTGCAAATAAGTTTTAATTAATACCAATTAGGCATTCAAACCAGTCTAAAGTTCTTTGGTATAATGCCGTTGTAGTATTAAAATAGTCCGATTTTTATAGAACTATATTGAATACATAAACTGTATAAATCTTAAAAGTAAAAAAATATTTGTAAATAGTCAACTGTACACTAGATTAGTTACATAAGAGGGAGAATCAAAAAGGAGACTTTGATATACAATATCAACAGCATTATAGATTTAATTTTAAAAATTAATTATGTATACAACCTTATCATTTATCATCAGCGCAAGAAGTTAATTCTGATATTTTAGAGCTATAATTGGCTTTTAAATCAAGACCTATTACAGATACTATCGAGGAAGAGGCGCAAGATTATGATATTTCGCAATAAATGTAAAATCTTGGATGAACAATTATTAGAAGATGAAAGCGATTATATAACTGCTGATGAGTCCATCAACAACTGAAGGAAAATACGGTTTATAATCTTAAAGTTTCACCTCGTTAAAACTTAAAAAATATCCTTATTTGCTGTATTTTGTAATTAATGAAAATCGCAGTATTGATAAAATTTTATCGTGTTTTTATAATAAACTTGATTCTACAAAACAACCTTGATTTCAAAAATCAAAAAAAATAAGCCTCTTTTAAAGCTCGTTTTCTTTGTATTTGTATTGACCTGTGCTAGTGGGCATGGAAAAATTTCTGCGCTATCTGGCACAAGTTAAATCTTTTTATATTCTTGAAATATCTGCGCTATCTTGACATCTGCGCTATCCCGCACAAATTAGATCTCTCTACTTTCTAGACATATGTGCGCCATGGGGTTTTATTGAGGTTAAGATAAAAATTCTTTTTGGGCAAGGGGTATTATACCAAATATACATATAAAATAGTCTAAAAAAATTTAATTATTTTTTGTCAAGACAAGGATAAAAAATATTGCATATCTTTTGATACGGAAGATTTTTTTAAAGAAGGATTGGCGAAAAAGAAAAAATTTATTGGGCTAGTTTATATGTATATTTGGTATTATTGTTGAAAACCCAAATAAAATTGTTAATACCAATCAAAATTCTGTAAATTTGAATTTAATTTATAAGATTTATAAAATCTAACAACCTAAAATTCAAGTTGGGAGTTTTGGGTCAAAGATTAAAAAAATTGATTTCAAAATTTACTTTACAAACCAAGAATTTTTTTTACTAAAACATATGTTATTAATTTGCGATTTCTAAATATTATGAAAAATTGAAGCCTAAAAAGTTAATATCTAAAAGTTTATTGTTGTTGTTGGCATTTTTGACTGTATCATTTATTGACCCTTATTCTGTTAAAAGAATTTCTGATGAAAATTACAGATATGAGTTTTATACAACATCAAAAACTATAACTCCTAAATTAAGTAAAACCTATTTTTGGTTTAAAGGTGGTTTAATTCACAATGCTCAATCCGGGATTGGTGGCGAACTTTTAAACGCCAAATTTGTAAAAATGTACCACAGCAATCAGTTGGCAGAACAAGGCATGTTTAGAAAAGGTCTCAAAAAAGGTTTGTGGAAAACTTGGTATTCTAGTGGCGTTTTAGAATCTATACAAGTTTGGTCTAATGGCGTTCGTGCTGGTATGTTTTTTAAGTTTAATGAAAACGGTGAACTTGTCGAGAAAGGAAGATTTACAAACAACATGAAATTTGGAAAATGGATAGATTTTATTAAAAAAGATACAATTGTATATTTTAGAGACATTCCAAAAAATAAAAGTATTTCAAAAATCGATAAATTTGATAGTAAAGAATCTAAATTTCAAAAATCAAACTCAAATAATCAAAACACATACAATACTAGAAAACCTAATTTCTTTCGAAGACTTTTTTCAAAGAAACAAAATTAATTTTTAGATGATAAAAGCCAACAGTTTGTTGTATGCAATTTATATCTGTTTGTTGATATCGATAATTTTTGGCGGATTGGTTATGTATTTTGGATTGTACAACCAATTAGATTTATTTTGCAATTCAAACCAAGATCTTTACATTCAAAATCAATTGATTGTGAATTATGCCTTGAGTTCTAAATTGGACTCAAAACAATATGAAATTGATGAAAATACTGGCATAGATAAAAGTTTCGAATAAAAACAATTTGGATTATTGAATTTATTAATCGCAAAAACCTATCTGCGAAACGATACAATTACATCAGCACATTTTATTGGAAGATATACTACAAACAAAACCGCAATTAATTTATTAAGTTTTTCTAGACCATTAGCCTTTTCTGGATTATTAAAAAATTGTTAGCGATCGCAAATTACTGTCAAACAATATTGATGTTGCATATATCGAAACCAAATAAGTTTATTGATTGTTTTATTTCAATTTTTTTAAATAAAATGAGCTGTCATTTATAGAGTAAATCACGTCGTTAGTATAATTCTAAATAATTCTTGAAAAATATAACATATTTTTACATTGTTATATTAACAAAACGTTTTATTAAAAAAATCTTAAAAAAAATTGCGAATAAATTTTTAACATTAACAAAATTTATTTACTTTTGTAATCTTATTCCCTGTAACTACTTTATGGTCAACCTAAAACCAGTACATATACTAGTGTTTTCGCTACTT
>JAYWGV010000039.1:0-7518 GCA_043778105.1 Bacteroidota bacterium | reverse complement strand
GGTACAGCAAAAATGAGTATTAGAACTAAACGATTAAAAGCAGCTTGGGACAATAATTTTCTATTGAAAATACTAGGATTTTAATGCGTTTGCCCTGCATTTAATTGCTCTATCGTGCCTAGTTCTTTTTCTTTAACTATGTTCAAAGCGCACATCAAAATAGCAATCATTGTCAATAATTCTGCTACTATTCCTGGAGCCATTATTGTTTTATAATTTAAAGTTGGGTTATACCAATAATTAACGATGGGTTGAATTTTTGGGAAATTAGAATCATTTGGTTTAATCTTTAATTCGGCTATTAATGAATTGATGAAATCATTAGTGATGTTTGAAGCATAATTGTTGGTAATTCCTGCTTTTGTATTATTCAAGGCATTGATTTGAAACTGAATACTCGAATTTTTTGTTGTTATTAATTCTTTCTCAAAATTTTCTGGTATTACTACAATTAAATCTGCTTTGTCGCGCAAAAGCAAATCATCGGCTTCTTTTTGACTGTTTACATAACTTTGTAATTCAAAAAAACCTGAACCTAAATATTTTTGTTCCAATTTAGACGATTGCGATGTTTTATCCATATCCCAAAAGGCTATTTTTAGATTGTTAATATCATAACTTGCCGCATACGATAAGAGTATAACCTGAATAATTGGCATTACTGTTATTAATGGTAGCAGTTGTTTGTCTCTAAAAATCTGAATGAATTCTTTTTTTACTAAAATTACAATCTTTCTCATATTATTGGTATTTTTTTTTGATTTTGATAATACTTATTCCAAGCAAAACAACAATCATCGCAAGTAAAATGAGTGTTTGTTTCCAAACTATTTCTAACCCACTTCCTTTTATCATTATCAATTTTATCGCATTAATAAAATGTGTAGTGGGTATAATTTGCGAAAAATATTGCAATGCTGTTGGTAAACTTTCTAACGGAAAAATAAAACCTGATAACAACATAGATGGCATCATTAATGAAACTAAACTTGTAAACATTGCAGCTTGTTGTGTCTCAACATTTGTAGAAATCAAAATACCAACTGAAAGACAAGTAGTTATGTAAAGTACACATTCTAATGCTAATAAAAGTACAGAACCATTCATAGGCAAATGAAAAATGAATATTCCTAAAAGTATAATTACAAAGCAATTAAAAATAGTTAGAAGCAGATAAGGCACAACTTTCCCGATAATAATTGTAAAAGGATTCAATGGCGAAATAGATAATAATTCCATTGTGCCCGTTTCTTTTTCGCGCGTTAATGTGATTGAAGTAAGTAATGCAGAAATTATTAAAATTACTAAACCAATAACGCCTGGAATAAATACATATACGGATAATAATCGTTGGTTAAAAATCATTCGATTACTAATATTTAAACCTATTGGGCTGATATTTTCAGCAAAATTTTGCGCATTATAATCGCCAATAATTGCCGAAGCATATCCTGTAATCGATGTTGCGGTATTAATTTCGGTAGCATCGGCAATGAGTTGCACGTTTGCTTTTTTATTATGTAACAATTCATTTGAAAAATTTGGCGGAAAAGAAATCACCATTTTAATTTTTCCTTCTTTAAAAGTATTTTCAATATCTTTTTCTGAATTCAAATTGGCAATCAATACAAAATATCCAGACGATAATAATTTATTGGTCAATTTAATAGAATTACTGTCTTTTGATTGGTCTAAAATGGCAATTGGTACATTTTTTAAATCGTTGTTTAGCGCATAACCAAAAATCAATACTAGTGTAATTGGCAAACCAAACAAGATTAACAACGTTCGTTTATCACGTAGAATATGATAAAATTCTTTTCTGACAAAACCAATAAATTTTTTCATATTTGTAATTATTTTGTTGATGTTCCTCGTGCCAAAATCTGAAAAACTTCGTCCATAGATGGTACATTGTATTGTTGTTTTAATTCACTTGGAGTACCTAAAGCATTTATTTTACCATCGACCATAATTGATACTCGGTCGCAATATTCGGCTTCGTCCATATAATGTGTTGTGACAAAAATTGTTACGCCATTGGCTGCTGCTTCATAAATTAAATCCCAAAATTGACGTCTTGTTATTGGGTCAACGCCGCCAGTCGGTTCATCAAGGAAAATTATTTTTGGATTATGAATGAGTGCCAATGAAAATGATAACTTTTGTTTCCAACCCAAAGGAATGGATTTAACTAATTTTTTTGAAACTTCAACTAAATCATATTTTTGTAAAATTTCTAACGATTTTGTTTTTAACTCTTGTCGTGATAAACCATAAATTCCACCGTAAAAGTTTAGATTTTCTTGAATAGTTAAATCATCATATAATGAAAATTTTTGGCTCATATATCCAATACTATTTTTTACTTCTTCGGTTTGAGTTGCAATATCAAATCCAGCCACTGTTGCAGTTCCCGAGGTTGGTTTCAACAAACCACAAAGCATTCTCATTGCAGTAGTTTTTCCTGCACCATTTGCACCTAAAAATCCAAATATTTCGCCTTTTGCAACTTGAAAACTAATTTCGTTTGTGGCGGTAAAATCTCCAAATTTCTTGGTCAGTTTATCAACATTTACAACTGTTTCCATTAGTTAGTTTTTTGCATTAAATAAATAAAAGTATCTTCAACAGTTGAGTCGGTTTTGCTTACTTCAACAGATGAAATGTTGTTGGCTGACAAATAATTTTCAATTTCTTTTCCGTTTATTGATTTATCAACTGTTGCCCAATGAATGTATTCGCCAAAAGCATAACAATAATTACTTTTATCCCAGTTTCGTAACGTATTTATCAAGTTGTATTTGTTCGACGCTTTGATTTTATATAAATTGAGCGGAAATGATGCAGCAATATTTTTTGGAGTGTCTATACTCATTATCTCACCATTTTGAATTAATGCAATTCGCTCACACAAACTCGCTTCGTCCATATATGGTGTTGCTACAAAAATTGTAATACCTTGATTTTTAATTGTATTTAGCATTTGCCAAAATTCTTTCCTAGAAACTGCATCAACACCTGTGGTAGGTTCGTCAAGAATTAAAATTTGTGGTTTATGAATTAATGCACAACACAACGCCAATTTTTGTTTCATTCCACCCGACAAATCGCCTGCTTTTCGATTTTTAAATGGTTCAATCTGAGTATAGATGTCTTTTATTAATTCATAATTTTCTTCGAGCGTAGTTCCAAATGCAGTTGCAAAAAAAGTAAGATTTTCTTTAATACTCAAGTCTTGATATAATGAAAATTTGCTAGGCATATATCCAATAATTTCTCGAACTTCTACAATTTTTTTAGTAACATCAAAATTGTTTAGATTGGCAATTCCAGCATCAGGTTTTAATAATGTTACTAAAATTTTGAACAAAGTTGTTTTGCCAGCACCATCAGGTCCAATTAATCCAAAAATCTCTCCTTTTTTTATTTCTAAATTGATGTTTTTTAAAGCAATAACCTCTCCAAAACTTTTAGAAATGTTTTTAATTTTAATTGTTGAATTTTCCAAATTATGTGAATTTAAATATTTAATTATTTCTTATTTATAACCACTTCGGCTGGCATTCCCATTTTTAAACTTCCATCATTTATTACTTCAATTTTTACAGCATAAACAAAATTTACACGGTCTTTTTTGGTCTGAATAATCTTTGGTGTAAATTCTGATTTTGAACTTATCCAAGTGATTACGCCTTTGTATTCTTTATAACTATCGTCTTTGGCATCAATTCTTACTGTTACTGTTTGGTTCATTTTAATATCGCCCAGTTGTTCTCCTGAAAAATAAGCACGTAAAATCATTTTCGATAAATTAGCAATTTTGTACAAAGGTTTTCCATAATTCACAACTTCGTTTGGCTCTACATATTTGGCAGTAATTGTTCCTTTAAACGGATTTACAATCTTGGCTTGGTCAATTTGAATGTTAATTTGTTTGATTTGTTCATCAATGCTCAATGCTTCGTTTCCGATACTATTCGATTGAATGTTGAGGTTTGCACTCGAAGCATTCAATTGACTTTGTTGCACATTAATTTGATTTTTTAGGTTATCAATTTGAGCATCAATATCGTCTAATTGTTTTGGAGTTGCTGCACCATCTTTAAGCAAATTTGAAGTTCTTTTTCGTTCTTTTTCCAAAGTTTTGAGTTGTGATTGTGAAGTAGCAATTTGATTTCTAAAAACTGATATTTGACTATTTATGTTTGGTTTTTTGCTAATTGCTATTTTTTTACTAGACAACAATGTCATTTTTTGTTGGTGAAGTAATGTTGTATCAATGCTTGCAACAATAACATTTGCTTCAATTTCCTGACCTTCATTTATTGAAAATGCGTTTATTTTTCCGTTGGTTTCTGATGAAACTATTGTTTCGATTGTTTCAAAATTTCCGTAAGCATCTGCTTCGTTTTTGTCTTTGCAACCAAAAAGTATTGATGCAATAAATAGTGTCAATGTTATTTTTTTCATTAGTATAAAATTTAGTTTCCTTTTAAAAGTTTAATGTCGTATTGGTTGTTTATTTTCTGAATTTGATGAATAACAAGAGATTGTAATGCTTGTTTTTCTGCATTTTTTTCTATTAAATAATTTGTTGCTGTTGTAATGCCATTATCCAATTCAGATGCAGCAACTTTGCTGATTTTAATTCTTAAATCAATAATGTTTTGATCTTTTTCAATGAGTTGGTTTAATTTAAAAATTTCATTATCAAAACTTGTTTTTTGAGACTTCAAATTCACTTCCAAAACACTTTTTTGAACATCAATTGTTTCTTTATTGAATTGGCTGATTTTTTTGTTTTTTCCATTTTTAAAGAAACTAGAAATATCCCAATTTATTTTCGCACCAACAATATAATAGGTTTTAAACTCGTTGCTCAATTGGTTTAATCCTGGTCGTCCATAACCGCCTTGCCCAAACAGACTCGCTTTTGGCAAAAGGTTTGATGCAGTTAATTGATAGTTTTTTTCAATAGATTCTTTTTGAAGTTCGTAGGTTTTAAATTCGGTTCTTTTTCCAAAATCAGTTGCCGTTGTAGTATATTGATTAGGAGTTTTAAGAATTATATTTTCGTTAATCGTCAAACCCGTAAACAAGGCAATAATTTCAATTGCAGTTTTTTTTGCCGATTTAATTTCTATAATTTTTTGATCTATTTTTAATAATTCGACTTTCAAAATATCTACTTGACTTTGTTTAACCGTACCATATTTTACTCCAGATTCTTGTATTTTTATACGCGATTGTATTTCATTTTGAGTAGTTTCCCAAATTGTTATGTTTTCTTGGGCTAAAAGTGCATTAAAAAAATATTTTTGGGTTTGTTGCATTATGTTTCGGATCTCAATATCTACTTTTGAATTATTAATTTGAGACGAAAGATTCTGTAAATCAGATTTCATTTTTGAAATTCCTCCATCATAAAGCGTTTGATTGACATCTACAAATACTTTATATTGATCGTTGCTCAATGGCTCTACCGAAAATCCTTGAACAGGAATGTTTATTGTTGTAACATCTGATTGATAGGTTGCTTGGCCGTTGGCAATAATTTGTGGCAACCAAGCAGTTTTGTTTAATTTATTAGAAATTAAATTGATTTCTTTTTCGATATTTTTCTGTTGCAACAAAGGATAATTTTTGTTGACTTCTGCAAGACAATTTTCTAATTCTAATTGTTGCGCATTACCATTACAAAATGCTAAAACGGTAATGATTAAAGCTATTGTTTTTTTCATATTTTAAATTTTATTACTTACATAATAGTTTGACAATATCGTCAGTTTATATTCAAAAAAAAATTTTATGGTTTAATACCTTTTAGTACAAAACGAACAATTTCTTTTTTGCGATCTTCCATCATTTGTTTAAACTGATTTTCATCAGCATTTGTAATAAGCATAACCATTGGCTTGGCTAATATTGGAAATGCACACAAAGCTTCGATATGAATAAAAATTTGTAATGGATCAATATCAATTATATTACCTTTTTTAATTTCCACATTAACGTGATCTAAAAAAGGTTGAATGTTGGGATGCTTTCCATCTAATATCTTTTCTATAAAAGTTGTCCCCAAATTATTTAATTCTTTTAATAAAAAAAGAGGTAAAAATGGATTTTTGATTCCTACATTAATAAAATTATTGACATACGCCTCTATTTTTTGTTCGAAAGGCAAATCTCCATTTAAAATTTTAAGCACATTTGGTAAAACTTGACCAACTATTGTTTTTGCAATTTTAATATATAATAAATCTTTTGATCGAAAATAATAATTCAAAACAGTACGTTTTATGCCAGCATCGTCTGCAATATCTTGCATTTTAGTACTTTCAAAACCTTTGGCAACAAACACATTAAAAGCAGCAATTAAAATTTGTTCTTCTACTGTTTCTTCTATTTTTGACATTTTTATATTTTTGACTTACAAGTTTGACGCAAATGTCAGATATAATTTTTGATTTACAAAACTTTTTTAATGTTTTTTATTTCTATATCGAAATTTATGAACTTATCTCTCAAAATTTTCATATCCTCGCTTACTTTTTTGTCGAGAACCTTTGCATAATGTTGGGTAGTTCTTAAGTTTTTGTGACCTAGCATTTTACTGACGGATTCTATAGGAACGCCATTTGTAAGTGTTACAGTCGTTGCAAATGTATGTCTGGCAATGTGAAAGGTTAATTCTTTTTCAATCTCGCAAACGCCTGCAATTTCTTTTAAATAGGCATTCATTTTTTGATTTGTTAAAATTGGAAGTAATCTATCTTCGTTATTGCTTTTAGGATGGTCAGCATATTTATCAATTATCATTTGAGTAACTGGAAGTATTGGAATTTTAGAAGCGGTTTCAGTTTTTTGTCTGTGAGTAAATATCCATTTCTCTCCGTCAATTCCGATGCTTATATGCGACTTTGTTAAGTTTTTGACATCTATGTAAGCCAAACCAGTAAAGCAGCTGAAAAGAAAGATATCACGAACTAATGATAATCTTTCAGTTTTGAAATCTTTGTTGATAATGTTGTGAATTTCTTCTTCAGATAAGTAAACGCGCTCCACTTCTTTAACTTTCGATTTATAGTTTGCAAAAGGATTTTTGTCGAGCCAGTCATTGGCCAAACAAAGCTTAATTATTTTGCTGAAGTTCTTGATATATTTAACCGCTGTATTGTTGGCGCAGTTTCAAACGCTTCTTAACCAAAATTCGTAATCGGTTACAAAAGCGTGATCTATTTTGTTTATCTCAATATCCGAAACTTTGTATTTCCATTGCAGGAATTCTACAGTATGGCTCAGAGATGTTTTGTAACGCTCTAATGTTCCTGGTGCATATTCTTTTCCTACCAATTCTTTTATTTTGTTGTTATGGTCTTGGAAGATTGGGATGAGCATTCTTTGGCGTTGTTCGGTTCCTAATAGTTTTTCTTTAAAATTTTCAATCGTTAAGTTCTCGTTTCGGTGCATTAATTCCATTTGTGCATTGAAAACTTTCGTTTTCATCAAATCAAG
>JAYWGV010000038.1:0-2078 GCA_043778105.1 Bacteroidota bacterium | reverse complement strand
AAACTTTAAAGTTGGTTTTGTACTTGGAAGTTCGGTCTTTAATTTATACATTTGGCTAACCAAATCCCCAACTGACGCCAAGCCACGAGACGTTACCTGCTATTTTGCCAAAAAAACTTACAAACATCAAACAAAATATAAATTATAATTAATTATTCGAAAATAATGAAAAACATTTTATTATTATTTATTTTAGTATTCTTAAGTTGCAATGATAAAACTGAAGATTTAAAACGTCAAAAAGAATCTATTGCTATAATTCAAACTTTAATTGATAACCAAGAAATGGCACTAACAAAGGATATTTATAATAATGAAGAACTTCCAATTTGTTTAAACTTAAAAAAAATTAAAATCGATACTAAATGTTTAGCAAAAACTACAATAACCAATGAAGTAGAAATAATAAAATTTAAAGAAAGATCGTTTATAAGTATCGGAAATGTCTGTATAGAAAAAATCTACAGATCTAATCCAATCAATGATTCTTTTTTCCTAAAAAGCGATTCTTTAAATATTGCTCAACAAAACGAAACTTTTAAGACTTATACAATTCCGAAAAATATTACTAAAACTTTTAAGACTGTAGAATTAAGTAAAAAATTAAAAATAATTGAAAAATATGTTCAGTTTTCAATTCCAATATTTTCAAATAATTATAACAAAGCATATATAGAATTTGATAAGCATACAAATAATCAAAATAGCTATGGAAATTCCATTTATTTAGAAAAAATATATGGAAAATGGAAAATAAAATATATTGATAATAATTGGGCAATATAAAAAAACAGCAGGTAACAGCGGTTTGGCGCAATTGGGGTTTTAGGTAAACTTTAAAGTTGGTTTTGTATTTGGAAGTTGGTTTTTTATTCGATACATTTGGCTAACCAAATCCCCAACTGACGCCAAGCCACGAGACGTTGGCAGAAATTTTACTTAAAAACGAACTTAAAAGTAAAGTTTTAATGCATTGTAAAGATTAAAGATTAAAAAAAAAAATTAAAAATGATAAGAATTATAAATAAATAAAGTATGAAGAATTATTTGATTATTGGATTGATATTATTTTCATTTATTAACTCATACGCTTCAGAATATTATGGTTTGCTTGTTGGTTATAACTCTAAAGGAGATAGAATTATGGTTGGAACTTGTAGAAGTTATCCTCTAAATTATTTTATAGAGAAACTAAATCAAAAAGAAAAATTAGTAAAATACTTTCCACAGGAAAAACTGAATTATCTAAATTTTAAAGTACTAAACCAAACAGACAGTGATGATTTCTACTATAAAAAAAAGAAAAATATCTCAAAAAAAGAACTTAAAGATCCAATTATTCTGAGAAAGTACTTAACAAATTTATATTTTCTAACAACCACCAAAAGAAAAGAGTTACTAAAAGAAAAAATATTTAACAGTGAAGCAGAAATTGAAGAATTTATTTGCCCTTTATTGACATTAGTTGGAGTATTAGAAACGTTTAGTGAAAATAATTGTGTAAAAGTAACTTGGGTAGCAAAATTATATTAAAAATAAAAAACTTCTGCCAACAGCGGTTTGGCGCAATTGGGGTTTTAGGCAAACTTTAAAGTTGGTTTTGTACTTGGAAGTTCGGTCTTAAATCGATACATTTGGTTAACCAAATCCCCAACTGACGCCAAGCCACGAGACGTTGTGCGACATATTCACCGAAAAATCGAAAACAGAAACTATAATAAAAAATGAAAAAAATAGTAGTATTAATTCTTATAATTTTTAGTGTTTCGTGTAATAAAAAACTCGAAAATCGTAAAACTGAATATTCCACAAATGATAAAATAGTCGGTGAATTCGACAGAAAAAAATATTCTTTAATAGAGGAAGGAATAAATTTAAAACTTGATAATAATATAAAAAAAGCAATTGAAAAATTTAATCAAGCGGAAAATGAATACGGAAAAATGGTGCCGATTTTAATAAACCGAGGAGTTGCTTATCACCAATTGGGAGAAAATGAAAATTCCATAAAAGATTTTACTAATTGTATCGAAATAGATAAAGTAAATTTCACCGCTTATTTAAATCGTGGTTTAGCA
>JAYWGV010000037.1:0-2089 GCA_043778105.1 Bacteroidota bacterium | reverse complement strand
AGGCAAACTTTAAAGTTAGTTTTGTACTTGGAAGTTGGTTTTTTATTCGATACATTTGGCTAACCAAGTCCCCAACTGACGCCAAGCCACGAGACGTTGTGCGTCATTGTACGCGAGATGTTGAAAAATAACTAAAAATGAATAATATGAAACTAAAAAACTTAAAATTATTTTTTGCCATTATTTTTTTGAGCAATTCATTAATCATAAATGCTTGTTCCATATTTATGGCAAATGACGGAACAAATGTTTGGATTGGAAATAATGAAGACGAGTTACAAAATATAAAGTACAGAATGTATTTTTATCCAGCCAAAAGCCAAGATTTTGGATATACAATTTGGACAGAACTTTCCCTTGGAAAATTGCTGAATGTTTTTTCATACTTAAATCCACAAGGCGGATTAAATCAATATGGACTTTTTTTAGATTTTACTGCAATCGATGAAAATACAATAAAAAATGACCAAACTAAATTTGATAGAAAAAAACAAGTCGTAACAGATATTTTAAAAAGTTGCAAATCTGTAGATGAAGCATTAGTCTATTTAAGTAAATACAATTTAATTAAAATTAAAAGTGCTCAACTATTTATTGGAGATGCGACAGGAAATTACGCAACTGTTCACGGAGGATATGTAATTCGCAAGACTGAAAATAATTTTGCTCTTACAAACTATTGCATAAATAATGATTACAAAGAACCTTGCCACAGAAGAGATGTTGCTACACAATACTTAACATCAACAAAAACATTTCAACTAAACGAAATAACAAACATTTTAGAAAAAACAACGCAAAAACTTCCAAATAATTTGATTTCAAATTATTCAATGGCGATAAATTTAAAAACAAATACAATTTATTTATATTCCAAAAATGATTTTACAACTGTTTCAACTATTTCATTAACAGAAGAACTTAAAAAAGGAAAACATTACAAAAATATTGAAGAATATTTTCCGAAAAATGTCACAAATATTATTGAAAAAGAATTTACAATTAATGGAATAGATAATGCGATTTTAAAGTACAAAGAACTCAGAAAAAATTCATTTGAAGTATACAATTTCAAAAATGATGATGCAATAAATCTTGCAATTAGTTGGATAGAAAAAAGAAAAACAAAAGAAGCAATTAAATTATTAGAATGTTTAAAAGAATATGATCCTAAAAAAACAGATTTATTTTCTTGGTTAGGTGTTGCATATATGAAAGAAAACAAAAGTGAAGAAAGTAATAACAATTTCTCAAAGGCATTTCAAGATAACCCAAATAATTATGTTGCTACACTTTTTGGTAAACAAGAAAATCAAAAAGTTATCTTTAAATTACCAGATTTTGAGGGAGCAGAACAAGTTTTTGTTATGGGAGATTTTACCGAATGGACTAAAAATCCAATAAAAATGAAAAAAGAAAATGGGTTTTGGTCAGCAGAAATCATATTGCCAAAAGGAGAAGTAATTTATAAATTTATAGTTAATAAAAATTATTTAGCCGACAACAAAAACTTTATGCATATTGGAGAAGGACCGAAAATATATTCTAAATTATATGTTTGGTAAAACAACGAACGCACAACAGCGGTTTGGCGCAATTGGGGTTTTAGGCGAACTTTCAAGTTGGTTTTGTACTTGGAAGTTGGTTTTTTATTCGATACATTTGGCTAACCAAATCCCCAACTGACGCCAAGCCACGAGACGTTGGATGCAAGCAATTTCCAAAACTGCAGTTAATTTGATTAAAAAATATTTATTTAGTTGAAATTGAACAATTTATGTAATTTTAAAAGACGAATTATTTAAGAATATTAGGCACTAATTTAATATTTAAACTTTTAAATGGAGAACTTTTGCCAAGAATTGTAGATTAAAAAAGTGATTATTGAAACCGTCGAATTGAAATACCGAACCGAGAAATCGAAATTAAAAAAGTAATAATTTAGATCGTTAAATCATAAAGTTGAGCTAAAAATTGCTGATTAAAAATAAGATTATTGAAACCGTTGACCGAAAATGCTTAATTAAAAAATGCTTAATTAAAAAGCGATTACAGAAACCGTTGACCGAAAATACTTGATTAAAAAATG
>JAYWGV010000036.1:0-37308 GCA_043778105.1 Bacteroidota bacterium | reverse complement strand
GTATCAGATTCAATTCCAACGGTTTTGGGTTGCACCGAAACGATAATTCGTCGATATTCAGTAACTGATATTTGTGGAAATTCGATATTTGTAAATCAGAATTTAATTCGCACAATTGACACTCAAAATCCAACTTCAAATTCACTTTCAGATTTAGTTGTTTCTGGTTGCAATGCGACTTTTCCAATTCCAAATATTTCATTAATTACATCAAATGACAATTGTTCGACGCCAGTTGTTGCATTCGTATCAGATTCAAGTCCAACTGTTTTGGGTTGCACAGAAACGATAATTCGTCGATATTCAGTAACCGATATTTGTGGAAATTCAATATTTGTAAATCAGAATTTAATTCGCACAATTGATGTTACAAACCCTCAATTAACATCAAATTTAGAATTAATTATAAACGTAAATTGTGCAGCAATTCCATCAAAACCAGAATTAATATTTGCAGATAATTGCTCATTAAGTGTTAATGTAATTTATACCGAAAATGCAACGCAACCATTAAACGGTCAATATACAATTACAAGAACTTGGATTGCGAACGATAATTGCTCGAATTCTTTAACAACTATTCAAACAATAAATGTAACAATTCAGAATAATTACAGTTTTAAAAATATTGAATTGTGTAACTTAGATTCAGATTTAATTAATATGGATGACTTATTACCAACTGGTTTTGCTGGTTTAGGCGTTTGGATTGATACTGAAAATTCTGGTGGAATAAAACCAAATAATCAATTTTCGCCACTAGGCATAACAGTTGGAAATTATAGTTTGACATACCAAATTAATGATTTAACTTGCCCAAAGAAATTCGAAATTAAAATGAAAATCACAACCGATTGCAAAGTACTTGGTGTTTCGGGTTGTGTAATTAAAGTTTTGAATGCAGTTTCACCAAATAACGATGGAAATAACGATTCTTTTTTTATTGAAAATCTTGATTGTTATCCAGAAAATAAAGTAGAAATTTTTAACCGTTGGGGCGTTTTGGTATATGAAGGCGAAAGTTATGATAATAAAACTATTGCGTTTAATGGCATTTCGAATGGAAGAGCTGTTATTGCAAAAGATGAAATTTTGCCAGCTGGAACCTATTTTTACATCTTAAAATATAAAGAAAATAATGGAAATAATATCGACAAATCAGGATATTTATACCTCAGTAAATAATTAATTATGAAGACAAAAATACTTTTTTTCGGATTGATTTTTTCAAGTTTATTAGGCTTTTCTCAACAAGATGCTCAGTTTACACAATATATGTACAATACCAGCAACATTAATCCTGCTTATGCTGGTTCAAGCAATGTTTTGAGTGTTTTCGCCTTGCATCGAACACAATGGGTAGGTCTTGATGGTGCGCCAATTACTAATACTGTCAATATCAACACACCAATCGATTCGCATATTGGAATTGGCCTTGGAATAATAAATGATAGAATTGGAGTTTCTGACGAAAATAATATTTCGGTAGATTTTTCATATACAATTCAAGCATCAGAAAATTATAAATTGGCTTTTGGATTAAAAGCAAGTGCCAATCTTTTGAATATAGATTTTAATAAATTGAGTTACGCCGTTGCCGATCCAAGTTTCGAAACGAATGTAAATAATAAATTTGCACCAAACATTGGTACTGGAGTTTATTTCTATTCAGATAAAACTTATCTTGGTCTATCAGTTCCTAATTTTCTAGAAACCAGACATTATGATAGAAATTCTACAATAAATTCTACTAAAGTTACAGCTCAAGAGCGAATGCATATTTTTTTTATTGCTGGTCATGTTTTTGATTTCTCTGAATCTATAAAGTTCAAACCAGCGCTTTTAACCAAAATTGTACAAGGTGCGCCATTGCAAATAGATGTTTCGGCTAACTTCATGTTTAACGATAAATTTGTGCTTGGTGCAGCCTATCGTTGGAGTGCTGCTGCAAGTTTATTGGCTGGCTTTCAGATTAATGACAGTTGGTACATTGGCTACGGATTCGATTTAGAAACCACCAGACTAGCAAGATATAATTCTGGTTCGCACGAAATTTTCTTGCGATATGAATTGCCAAAACAAAAAATTGTTCATCCAAGATTTTTCTAAAAAATACACACATGAAAACTATAAACTTACTTTATATTATAATAATTGTATTTTTTTCGACATTTTCTAATGCTCAAAAAGAAAAAGAAATAAGTGCAGACAAAAAATACGACAAATACAATTATGTCGATGCAATAAAAACCTACGAGCGAATTGCTGCAAAAGGTTACAAATCGACAGATTTGTTTCAGAAATTAGCCAATTCTTATTATTTTAATGGCGAATTGGAAAAAGCCAATAAATATTACGGCGAACTTTTTGCATTAACCCAAGACGTCGAACCAGAATATTATTATAGATATTCGCAATCTTTAAAATCAGTTGGCGACTATAAAAAATCTGATGAAATGTTAGATAAATTTTTTAAAAAATCTGGCAATGATGAACGTGCTAAATTATTTGAAAAGAATAAAAATTATTTAGAAGAAATCAGGAAAAATTCTGGCAATTATACTGTCGAGATTTTAACAATAAATTCACCTTATTTAGATTATGGCAGTGCATTTTATCAGGACAAATTAGTATTTGCATCAGCTAGAGAAACCGAAAATTTTCTGGTTCGAAAAAGCGATTGGAACGATCAATCTTTTATGAACTTGTACCAAGCAAAAATTAAAGAAGATGGAACACTAGAAAATCCAGAAAAATTTACCAATAATATTAATACAAAATTTCACGAAAGTTCGCCAATTTTCACGAAAGATGGCAACACAATGTATTTTACAAGAAATAATTATAACAACGGCAAAAAAGGAAAAGACAGCAATAAAGCCATTTTATTGAAGTTATACAAATCTGTAAAAAATAATAATCAATGGAGTGATGCAACCGAATTGTCATTCAATAGCGATCAATACAGCACGGCGCACCCAAGTTTAAGCCAAGATGAGAAAACATTGTATTTCGCCAGCGATATGCCAGGCACTTTAGGACAATCTGATTTATGGAAAACCGCAATAAACAGTGACAATTCGTTCGGAAAACCCGAAAATTTAGGAAAATCTATTAATACCGAAGGGCGCGAAACTTTTCCATACATTAGCGATGAAAATAAATTATATTTCGCAACCGATGGTCGTCAAGGTCTTGGCGGATTAGATATTTTTGTTTCAAAAATCGAAAATAATACTTTTTCTGAACCAAAAAACATTGCCGAGCCAATAAATAGTAATGCTGACGATTTTGGATTTGTTTTAGATTCTAAAAATAATTCGGGATATTTTACATCAAATAGGGCAGGAGGCAAGGGATTTGACGATATTTACAAATTTGGAATTGTACCGCCAAAACCATGCGTTCAAGAATTAATTGGAATTGTAACCGACAAAGATTCGGGTGAAATTCTAGCCAATACCGAAGTTGTTTTATTAGACAGTAAATTTCAAGAAGTTGCAAGAATAATATCTGATGCTAACGGGAAATACAATTTTAAAGTAATATGCGGCGAAATGTATTATGTTCGAGCGATTAAACAAGATTACGAAACCAATGAGCAAAAAATTGTAATTCCGACCGAATCGGGAACTACTGATTTGCCGATTAAAATGGAGAAAAAAGTAAAACCAATAAAAACTGGTGATGATTTGGCAAAAACATTCAATATTAAACAAATTTATTTCGATTTAGACAAGTCCAATATTCGTAAAGATGCTGCAATTGAACTTGAAAAAATTCTTGATGTTATGACGCAAAATTCTACGATGGCAATAGATGTTCGTTCGCACACCGATAGCCGAGCAACATTCGAATACAACGAAAAATTATCAGATAGAAGAGTAAAATCATCAATTGCATGGTTGATAAAAAACGGCATAAAACAAGACCGATTAACTGGACGTGGTTACGGCGAATCTTTATTGGTCAACCAATGTTCTGATGGTGTAACTTGTAGCGAAGAAGATCACCAAATGAATCGACGTAGCGAATTTATAATTGTTGCGAGGTAAAAATATTTTGGAAATAATTATAATTAATCGTTTAATAAAAAATTTAATTTATTAAACGATTTTTTATTTTTCATAAATATTGGAATTCTGAAAATTAATTTAAAAATTCTGTAAAACATAAAATATACAATTGCTATAATTTTACAATATTATAAACAATTAAAAATTTTAATCATGAGCACAACTCAAAACACCAAAGGCGCTAAGTCAAGTAGTTCGAACAAATCTTCTAAAACAGAAGACAAAAAAATGGATACTAAAAAATCGGATTCTAAATCATCTGATAAAGATTCCAAGTCAAATTCATCTAAAAAATAATCTCAAAATGGAAAATTTACAAGAAAACAATTTTGATAAAAGAAGTCAAAATTTTGGAAGCTCAGATGGTAATTCTGGATTCGATCCACAATCATCATTAGATAGGACTGAAAATAGATATGATTCTCATTCGGAACAAAGATCTAATCAATCTGAAACAGTTACCAATGAGCAAGATAGAACTTCATATAGAAATGATGATCAATCAGATTTAACCGATGATGAACAAGAAAATAACAACGAACAAGAAGAAATTTATTTAGAAGATGATTATGAAGACGATGATGATGTAGATGATACCAATTTAGATGAAAATGGTTTTCCAAGATCTCAAGATTCTTCTTTTCCTAGTAATATCTAATTCTCAAAACGATTTTTTATAAATAAAAAGGATAATTTATATAAGTTATCCTTTTTTATTTTTTAAGAATATATATTGTAATTTTAAAAAATATAATTAATTTAAAATGGTTGTGTGAAGTAATATTGTAGATTCTACTTGATTTTTAACTTGTACCTAGCTGGACAACAAGAAAAAAAATTCACAATTTTCTTGGACACAACCATTAAAATTAATATGTTAAATAAAATAAAATAAAATAAAATAAAATAAATTGGTTCTATTACAGAATATTGTAAATTTTAAAAACTAGCTAGCACTTTATTAGAGGAAACTACTACTTTTGTCATTTTGACGAAGGATAAATCACATAACGTGAGCAACTGATGTGATTTCTCTTTCGACGAACTCGAGCCTGAAAAGTGCGATTTGGCAAAGCAAAGTGCGGACTGGCAAAGCAATGACAGAATATATGAAAAATAATTAGATAGACAATAATCTATAATACAGCCAATAAAGTTTATGTATTTTTAAACTCATTATTGATATACTTACTGTTAAAAAAACTATGAATTATATAACTTTTTTAAATTTTTCTATAACTAATATTGTTTTAAAAAATACATCTTTGACATTATTGATAAAAACGAATTAATTTGAAATTATACATAAAATATATGGTGAGCAATCGCTGTAAAATTGCGGTTCGAGACGAACTTAAAAAGTTGGGGTTGCATTTTATTATGGTCGATCTTGGTGTTGTCGAAATTATGGAAAACATAAATTCTGATAAACGCGAATTACTCAAATCAGGATTGCTTAATGCAGGCTTCGAATTAATGGATGATAAACGAGCCATTCTTATCGAAAAAATTAAAAATATTATTATAGAAATGGTGCATCATTCAGACACCAATATCAAAATTAATTTCTCGGATTATCTTTCAGAAAAACTAGATCACAATTATACTTATTTAGCCAATTTATTTTCGGAAATTCAAGGCACAACTATAGAGCAATTTATAATTTCGCATAAAGTTGAACGCATAAAAGAACTCATGATTTATGGCGAACTTAATGTGACCGAAATTGCTTGGAAAATGGGTTACAGTAGCGTTGCGCACTTGTCAAGCCAATTTAAAAAAGTTACAGGTTTGTCTCCATCACATTTTAACAAATTAAAAGACAAACGGCGCAACCCGATTGAAGATATCTAGAAAATGATAACAAGTAGTGTAAATACTAGGCCAGAAATTACAATTAATCAACTCGGTATATTCTTCGAGTTAATTCCTGTTGCAATCAGTATAACTTCAATCGATCAAGGCGTTTTCATATATGTAAATAATTATTTCGAAAAATTATTCGTTTGTAAGCGCAAAAATATTCTTGGCAAAAAATCAATCGACCTAAATATTCTTACAGCCGAAAATCGTGAAAAAATTACTCAAAAAGTACGAGAAACTGGCGCAATGAAAGAAATTAAAATCGATATTTGTACGTTAAATAACAAGAAACTAAACGTAATTATTTCGGTCGAAAAAATTGAAATTGAAGGTATTTCATGCTACATTACAACAATTACTGATGTTACCGAAAAACTAAAATCTAATAAGGAAATTCGAACTCTAAATAAAGAGTTAGCGAATGAAAAATCAGATAAACAAAACCGTGCTAATGAATTGGGCATTGCCAATATAGAATTACTTTATCAAAAAGACGAAAAACAAAATCGTGCCGATGAGTTAGAAATTGCAAATAAAGAATTGATATTTCAAAATACAGAAAAACAAAATCGTGCCGATGAATTGATAATTGCTAATAAAGAATTAATTTATCAAAATCAAGAAAAACAAAATCGTGCCGATGAATTGATAATTGCTAACAAAGAACTTCTTTATCAAAATCAAGAAAAACAAAATCGTGCTGATGAATTAGAAATTGCTAATAAAGAATTACTTTATCAAAATAATGAAAAACAAAATCGTGCTGATGAATTGGGTATAGCCAATATAGAATTAGCGCATCAACAATCCGAAAAACAAGATCGTGCCGACGAATTAGGAATTGCAACGATTGAATTAAATTTTCAAAAAAATCTAGCTCAAAAACAATTGTATTCTCGAAGTTTGATCGAAGCCAGCCGTGATCCATTGGTAACAATTAATACCAAAGGAAAAATTATGGACATGAACGAGGCAATGCTCATTATTACCGAAAAAAAACGAGAACAATTATTAAACACCGATTTTTGTTTATATTTTACCGATAAAGAAAAGGCCGAAAATGTTTCTAAAAAAGTATTCAAAAATGGGTTTGTAACCAATTATCCGCTCACTATGAAAGACGGAAAATTTTTTGAAATTCTTTTTAATGGCTCGATTTATAAAAACGAATCTGGAAAAATTATTGGAGCCGTTTTGGTAGGTCGTGACATAACCGAACAAAAAAAATTAGAACGCAACCTTATAGAATATAAACATTTGTTTAACGAAAACCTTGATTTTGCTTGCATTGCCAATCCCGATGGTTTTTTTGAAGTCGTTAATCAAAGTTTCGAAAACGTTTTAGGTTATAATGAACATGAATTATTAAATACAAGTTTTTTTGATTTTTTGCATCCTGAAGACATAGAAACTACCAAAAAAGAATTAGAAAATTTAAAAAAAGGCAATCGAACAATAAGTTTTATTAACCGATATTTAAAAAAAGATGGCAATTATTTATTATTAGATTGGAAAGCCAATTTTAATAAAATTGCCAATAAAATTTATGCTACTGCAAGAGATATTACTGAGCAAAAAAATACCGAGCAAAATTTAATAGATTCTTTAAAAGAAGTTACCGATTATAAATTGGCACTAGATGCGTCGACAATTGTAGATATTACTGATAAAAATGGAAATATCTTATTCGTAAACGACAATTATATTAAAATTTCTAAATATTCTTATGACGAATTGGTTGGTGGCAATCATAAAATGGTCAATTCCGAATTTCATTCTAAAGCATTTATGGAAAATCTTTGGAAAACTATTTCTAAAGGCAAAGTTTGGAAAAATGATATTCGCAATAAAGCCAAAGATGGAAGTTTTTATTGGTTGAGTATGACCATTGTTCCTTTCAATGATGATAACGGAATTCCATATCAATATGTAGCCATTAGTATAGACATTACTGCCCAAAAAACATTAGAAAAAGAATTGATCGAAGCCAAAGTATTCGCAGAAATGGCTACAACAATTGCCGAAGATTCAAGGTTAAATGCCGAAGATGCTGTAAAAGCCAAACAGCAATTTCTCTCTAACATGAGCCATGAAATTCGAACGCCAATGAACGCTATTATTGGGTTTACTAAAGTGGTTCTTAAAACCGAATTGACAGCCAAACAAAAAGAATATCTTACGGCAATAAAAATATCGGGCGATGCTTTAATTGTTTTAATAAATGATATTTTGGACTTGGCAAAAGTCGATTCTGGCAAAATGACTTTCGAGAATACACCTTTTAAATTAGCCTCATCAATAACATCGATGTTGCATTTGTTTGAAACCAAAATTCAAGAAAAAAATCTAAAACTAGTTATTAATTACGACTCTAATATTCCCGATGTTTTAGTTGGCGATCCAATAAGGTTACATCAAATTATATTAAATTTAGTAAGCAATGCTGTCAAGTTTACCAATAGTGGAACAATAACAGTTTCAATTAAATTATTGTCACAAAATGAAGAAAAAGCCAGCATTCAATTTAAAATACAAGATACAGGAATTGGAATAAGAGCCACAAAAATAAATTCGATTTTCGAAAATTTTCAGCAAGCAGCTAATACAACATCACGATTATATGGCGGAACAGGTTTGGGCTTGGCAATAGTGAAACAATTGGTCGAAGCACAAGGCGGAATTATTAAAATTGATAGTAAAATAGATAAAGGTTCGATTTTTAGTTTTATACTCGATTTTAAACAAACAACTTTAGATGTTGTTCACGAACCCGAAATTCTTGAACTCGATTCTACTACTAAAAATACTAATATTTTGGTTGTCGAAGACATGGAACTCAACCAACTATTAATGAAAACTTTGCTAGACGATTTTGGATTTGATTGTGATATAACTGCCAACGGAAAACTAGCCATCGAAAAACTAAAAACCAAAACCTACGAAATTATTTTAATGGATTTGCAAATGCCCGAAATGAATGGATTCGAAGCCACCGAATACATTCGCAAAGAAATGAAATTAACAATCCCAATTATTGCGCTAACAGCAGATGTAACCACAGTTGATGTAGAAAAATGCAAAGCCGTTGGAATGAACGATTATATTGCAAAACCAGTCGATGAACGCTTGTTATACAGCAAGTTAATTGCATTTTCTAAAAAACCAGTCGCCATTATTGAACATATAAAAGGACAAGATTCTGCTAAAGACACAATTAAATATGTCGATATGAGTTATTTAACTAAACTCACTAAAGCCAATCCCGATCTAATGGCACAGATGATAAACGCCTATTTAAATCAAACGCCGCCATTATTAAAAGCAATGAAGCAAAGTTTGATTAATAAAGACTGGAAAATGTTGCAATCGGCTGTACACAAGTTGATTCCGTCTTTTTCGATTATAGGATTAAATCCAAATGTTCGTGAAATTGCTAATCGAATACAAGAATATGCTTTTACAATCGAAATGTCCGAAGAGATTCATAAACTTATACTCGAACTCGAAAACATCTGCACGCAATCTATTGCAGAACTTGAGATAGAACTTAAAAATTTAAAAAAATAATATGCTAACCAACGAAAATAAAATAAAATTATTCTTGGTCGATGACGATGCTGTTTTCTTGAAATCGCTAGAAATCGAATTCCTAGATCACGCCGATTTTGATATCGAAACTTTTGCAACAGGCGAATTGTGCATACTAAATTTGAATAAAAAACCCGATGTCATTATACTCGATTTTCATCTTGATGGTATTGATAAATTCGCAATGAATGGTTTGGCAACGTTAAATAAAATTAAAGAATTCGACGCCGAAATTCCAGTAATCATGCTATCAAGTCAAGACAAAATTGATGTTGCAGTTAGTTGCATGCATAACAAAGCATTCGATTATGTAGTAAAATCAGAAACTGCTTTCGTACGATTACAAAAAGCCATCGAAACCATTTTTAAGTATCAAAAAATGGAAAAAGAATTGAATTGGTATATGGATAGGATGTAATTTTCTATGTTAAATTTATGATATTAGATATTAAATTTTTTGAACATGAAATTGATTTTTGAAATTGCTATTGAAATTGTCATTAAAATTATTATTGACATTAAATGCTAGGAATATTATAACAAATTATCAAAATTCTACAATAATTTTTTTTGTAAACAATCGCAACTTTGTAAAACAATTTAAAGTAAAGAAAAATGATAAAATCAATTATAATTATCGCAATTGTTGCAGGAACAGTATTTACTTCTTGCAAATCGGCGGCACAAAAAGACGCAGCTGCAAAACAAAATGTTATCGAAGCCAATCAAGATTTAAAAGATACCAAAGTTGATAACGCCAACGAATGGTTAACATTTAAAGCCGAATCTGAAGCCAAAATTTTGGATAATCAAAAACGAATTGCAGAACTTAAAGTAAAAATGAATAAACCTGGAAGTACTTTCGATGGAATGTACAGAACCAGAATCGAAAAACTAGAAGAAAAAAACTTAGAATTAAAGTCAAGAATTAAAAATTACGATGGTAATCAAACCGAATGGAAAACATTTAAAAGTGATTTTAATCGTGATATGAACGAAATTGGCGACAACATTAAAGATTTATTTAGGTAGTCATTATTTGGGGAGATAATGCGGGAGAGCGAGAGTAAAATCTCGCTTTTTTTTATTATAATAAGCTTATAAAATTTTTCTAACAGGTTTCTAAAACCCATTAGGTATTTTTTGAAACTTTTAATAAATCATACTAAAATGCAAATAGAAAAACAAAAAATAATCGTCATAGGTGCTGGTTTCGCTGGAATTCAATTGGTGCGACAACTAAACGAACAATTATTTGATATCATATTAATTGATAAAATAAATCACCATCAGTTTCAGCCTTTATTTTATCAAGTGGCAACTTCGCAATTAGAACCTGCAAGTATTTCATTTCCGCTTCGCAATGTATTTAAAGGCAAGAAAAATTTGCAAATTAGGTTAGCAGAAGTTTTAAATATCGATGAATCTACTAATTCAATTTCAACCACAATTGGTCATTTTGAATATGATTATTTAGTAATTGCAATTGGTTGCAAAACCAATTTTTTTGGCAATCAAGAAATCGAGAAAAATGCTTTCACGCTCAAAACTACTTATGAAGCCATTACAATTCGTAATCATATTTTACAAACATTCGAAAATATTATTTCGGCAGAAGAGCATATAAAAGAAAGTTTATTGAACTTGGTTATTGTTGGCGCTGGACCAACTGGAGTTGAATTGGCTGGTGCATTTGCCGAAATCAGGAAAAATATTTTGCCAAAAGATTATCCAGGTATTGATTTTTCTAAATTCAAAATAATACTTGTTGAAGGAAGCAAAAATACGCTAAATTCAATGAGCGACGAATCTAAAGCAGCTTCTAAAAAATACCTAGAAGAAATGGGCGTCATTATTCTAACCGAAACAATTGTCGATCATTATGACGGAAAATTATTAACATTAAAAAACGGTGATGTTATAAAAACCAAAACCGTTATTTGGGCGGCTGGAGTTACTGGAAATAAAATTTTAGGATTATCAGAAAATTATTTCGGGGTTTCAAATCGATTGAAAGTAAATCAGTTAAATCAAATAATTGGTTCAGAAAAAATATTTGCCATGGGCGATATTGCATTAATGGAAACTAATAAATATCCGAAAGGGCATCCACAATTGGCAAATGTTGCAATTAATCAAGCTAAAAATTTAGCTAAAAATTTAAAAAATATAGTTCAAAATAAAGCTATTAAAAATTTCGAGTATAAAGATTTGGGTTCAATGGCAACAATTGGCAGGAATAAAGCCGTTGTGGATTTGCCTTTTTTCAAATTTCAAGGCTATTTCGCTTGGCTAGTTTGGATGTTTTTGCATTTAATGTTAATAGTAAGTGTTCGAAATAAACTCATTATTTTTATTAATTGGGCTTGGGCTTATTTTACAAAAGACACTTCATTGCGATTAATTTTGGGACAAAAAACGAAAAAACATTAATTTTTAGAAACTATGAATTTTATAATAAATTTTTAATATTTTAGTATAATTATTATTTAAAATACATTATTTTTCAATGTTAAAAAAAAAATACTACTATGGAAAATAATAACAATAAAATTTTAAAAAAAAGATATGTACCAACAAGTGAGTTTTACAGTCTTGTGTTGGATAGTTTACAAGATTATTCTGTGTTTACATTAGATACAGAATTTGTAATTAATAGTTGGAATTCGGGCGCAACTAATATTTTTGGCTACGAAACCGACGAAATCATTGGCGAATCGTTCGATATTATTTTTACAGATGAAGACTTAAAAAATAAAATACCTGCGAATGAAATTCAATCCTCATTAAAAGATGGTCGAGCAACAGATAATCGTTGGCACATTCGCAAAGATAAAACACTTTTTTATGCTTACGGATTGGTTTTTCCACTCATAGGAAATGATGGCGAAATGTTGGGATATGTGAAAATTCTTAGAGATTTAACCGAACGAAAAAAATCTGAAGACGCAATAAAAAAATACATTAAGGATTTAGAAGATTTGAATACGCATAAAGAAAGTGTTCTTGCAATTTTATCGCATGATTTGCGAAGTCCTTTAGCAGGAATTATTGGTACAACCGACTATTTGAAATCTAATTTTAAAAAAATGGATTCAGAAACTGTGCAAGAAATGTTAGATTTAGTTTACAAATCATCAACAGAAGAATTAAATATGCTGGATAATTTGGTTGAATGGGCAAGAATTAAATATGCAGCACAAGTTTTTTCGCCGACCAAAATTGATTTATTACATTTTGTAGAAAGCGTTTTTGAGACTTTAAAAGAATCAGCAGGATTAAAGACCATAAATCTTCATCACGATATTGCAGAAAATACAGTCGTTTTTGCTGATGAAAAAATGCTTATTTCTATTCTTCAAAACATAGTTTCTAATGCAATTAAACATTCTAATAATGACAGCAAAGTTATTATTTCATCTAAATTTTATGATAATAAAGTTATTGTAGAAATAAAAGATAATGGAATTGGAATGTCTAAAGAAATTCAAAACAAACTTTTTTCACCAGAATTTAATACTTTAGTAAAAGAAAGAAATCCTGATAAAGGTGCAGGAATTGGACTACTTCTAGTAAAAGGTTTTCTAGAAAAAAATGGTGGCGAAATTTGGGTAGAAAGTATAGAAGGCGTTGGATCATCGTTTTATTTTACATTACCAATAGAAGAAGCTGCTTTGCAAACCGACGAAAAAGGAGAAGTGGTTTTTGAGTAAGAAATAAAAATTATGACAACAAATACTTTTAATATTAATGGTTTAACTAATGAAGAGGTAATTACTTCACGAAAAAAACACGGTGAAAATACAATAATATTAAAAGAAGAAAATCATTTTTTAAAAGCCATTTTAAAATTTTTGAAAGATCCAATGATACTATTATTATTGGTGGCTTCAATTATTTACTTCATAAGTGGTAAAACTTCCGATGCAATTTTTTTAGCTTCGGCAATTGTGTTGGTTTCATTAATTTCATCTTATCAAAATGCTAGAAGTCGCAACGCTTTAGCCAAATTAAAAGATTTTACTAAACCCAATTGCAAAGTCATTCGCAACGGCAAAGTCATCGAAATAAAAACCGAAGAATTAGTAATTAGCGATAGTTTATTGATAGAAGAAGGAACGTCAATTTCAGCCGATGGAATTATTGTTCACTCCAACGATTTTTCGGTAAACGAAGCAATTTTAACTGGCGAATCAATGTCGGTTACCAAAGATGAAACTAGCAAAGACAATTTGGTTTTTCAAGGTACAAATGTAGTAAGCGGATTGGCAATTGCAACAATCACTGCAATTGGAAGCGAAACCAAATTAGGCAAAATCGGCAAAAGTTTAGAGCTTATAAAAGAAGAGAAAACGCCTTTAGAATTGCAAATTACCAATTTTGTCAAGAAAATGGCAATTGCTGGTGGCATAATTTTTTTAATAGTTTGGGCGATAAATTATTTTCAATCGTATAATTTATTCGATAGTTTATTAAAAGCCTTAACCTTGGCAATGAGCATTTTGCCCGAGGAAATTCCGATTGCTTTTACCACATTTATGGCACTTGGTGCGTGGCGAATGATGAAAAAAGGCATTATTGTCAAGCAAATGAAAACCGTTGAAACGTTAGGAAGTGCAACTGTAATTTGTATTGATAAAACAGGAACAATTACCGAAAACACAATGAGTTTAGCAAAAATTTTTACGCTAAAATCCCAAAAAATCACCGATTTAGAAAACGATTTGTCGGAGGAAGAAAATGAATTAATATCAACTGCAATGTGGGCAAGCGAACCCAATCCTTTTGACCCGATGGAAATTGCGTTGCAAGAAATTTATTCAAAAAAAATTAAAAAAGATGAACGTTCGAAATTTAAAATGGTTCACGAATATCCGTTATCGGGCAAACCGCCAATGATGACACATATTTTTGAAAATAAATTAAGAAACCGAATTATCGCTGCCAAAGGCGGAAGCGAAGCAATTATTGCCCTTTGTAAATTATCTGCAAAAGAGAAAAAACAAATTCTTGAAGCTATAAAAAATTTATCTAACGAAGGTTATAGAATTTTGGCCGTTGGAGAAGCTATTTTTGAAGGAAAAAATTATCCTAAAACACAACAAGAATTCAAACTAGAATTTAGAGGATTATTAGCTTTTTACGATCCACCAAAAAAAAATATTCACAATGTTTTACAACATTTTTACAAAGCCGGAATTGCAGTTAAAATTATTACTGGTGACAATGCCGAAACGACCTCATCGATTGCAAAACAAATAGGATTTATTGGTTATGACAAAAGTATTTCGGGCGACGAATTGATGAAATTATCTGATGCTAAACTGAAAAAGAAAGTTTTAGAGATTAATTTATTTACCAGAATGTTTCCCGAAGCCAAACTCAAAATTATTAACGCATTAAAATCTAATAATGAAATTGTAGCCATGACGGGCGATGGCGTTAACGATGGTCCAGCATTGAAAGCTGCACACATTGGTATTGCAATGGGTAAAAAAGGAACCGAAATTGCCAAACAAGCCGCCTCGTTAATCATCATTAACGACGATTTGCAAAAAATGGTTTACGCCATTTCTATGGGTCGAAAAATATATGGAAATCTCAAAAAAGCGATTCAATTTATTATTTCTATTCATATTCCTATAATTCTCACAGTTTTTATTCCGTTGGCTTTGGGTTGGTTATATCCGAATATTTTTTCGCCAATTCACATAATTTTTCTCGAATTGGTTATGGGACCAACGTGTTCTATTGTATATGAAAATGAACCTATTGAGAAAAACACAATGATGCAAAAACCAAGACCTTTCACAGATACTTTTTTCAATTGGAAAGAATTATCAACTAGTATTATTCAAGGTTTGGTCATTACAATTGGAACGTTATTTTGTTATCAATATGCTATTTATCAGGGTTTTAATGAGTCAATAATTCGAACTATGGTTTTTGTGGTTTTAGTTACGGCCAATATATTTCTTACCTTAGTCAATCGGTCTTTTTATTACTCGATTTTCACTACTTTATATTATAAAAATAATTTGGTTCCAATTATTATCGGAATTACAATTGCCATTACAGGATTGATTTTATATATCAAACCATTAACAAATTTCTTCGCATTTGAACACTTAAATGCTATCCAATTATCGATTGCAATTGGCATTGGTTTTATATCGGTAGTTTGGTATGAATTGATAAAATTATATAAAAGAAATTTTAAAACTTTAAAACAATGACAACTTCATTAGCAGATGTAATAAAGAAAATAATCATCATTTTTTTGGTGGTTTCAGGCTTGTATTATGCACAAGAATTCCTAATTCCGTTGTGTATTGGTGGTGTTTTGGCAACCTTATTTTTACCTTTTTGTAATTGGATTCAAAAAAAGAAGATTCCAAAAGGCGTTGCAGTATTATTATCGCTTTTTGGACTTTTATTTCTAGTTTTTATTTTAATATCTTTAGTAGGCTATCAAATTTCGGAACTTGTTTCTGATGCAGAAATACTTAAAGAAAAAGCAACAGAAAGTGGCACACGCATTCAAAAATATATTTTTGATACTCTTAATATTTCCATAAAAGAGCAAATTAAAATCTTGAAAAACGAGCAACCATCCTACAGTGATATTTTCCAAACTATGTTAGGATCAACGACAAGTTTTTTATCGAGTTTCGTTTTAATGTTGGTTTATTTTGTATTTCTGTTATATTATCGCAATCATATTAAAAACTTTTTAGTTCAGTTAGTTGCTAAACCTCAACAGCCAGAAATGGGCGAAATTATCCAAAAAGTAGCCTCGGTTTCGCAACAATATTTAATTGGATTGTCTAAAATGATTGGTTTACTTTGGATAATGTACGGAATTGGTTTTAGCATTTTGGGCGTCGAAAATGCAATTTTCTTTGCCGTTTTATGTGGCGTTTTAGAAATTGTACCATTCGTAGGTAATATTACCGGAACAACTTTAACGGTTTTAATTGCGTGGATTAATGGTGCCGACACACAAGTTTTATTCGGAATTGTAATTGTTTATGGCATTGTGCAATTTATTCAAGGTTGGGTTCTAGAACCATTGATTGTTGGTTCGCAGGTAAAAATAAATTCTTTATTCACTATTTTGGCATTGGTGTTAGGCGAAATGCTTTGGGGAATTGCTGGAATTATTTTGGCAATTCCGCTACTGGCAATGTTCAAAATTATTTGCGATCATATTGAACCAATGAAACCTTATGGATTTTTAATTGGTGAAATCGAATCAGTGAAAAAAGAAATCGGAATTGTTGAAAAAATAAAAAAAATAATAAAAGTAAAAAATGAATCTATTTCTAACTAAAATTATTTCTAAAATATTAGCATCGAAAACAAGAAATCACGATTTAAATATTTTTTTTTCTAATTATCAGTTGGTAAAAGGCTATGTGAAGCTGCGCAATAACATTATAAGGAATGTTAAAGATTTTTTATTAATTGTTATAGGAATAATTTCTGCATCGTTTGGTTTCAAAGGGTTTTTATTAACTAACCGTTTTATTGATGGTGGTGCAACGGGAATTTCTTTATTAATTTCTGCATTAACCAATATTCCTTTAGCTGTATTAATTCTAGTCGTTAACATTCCGTTTGTTATATTAGGATATAAAATTTTAGGAAAAGAATTTGTAATAAAAACTATTTTTGCCATAACTGGTTTGGCTTTATGCTTGGCATTTGTCGAATTTCCGAATGTTACCAATGACAATTTGTTAGTCGCAATTTTTGGAGGATTATTTCTTGGCGCAGGAATTGGACTTGCTATTCGCGGTGGTGCAGTTATTGACGGAACAGAAATTTTAGCCATTTTTTTAAGTAGAAAATTTGGGACAACCATTGGCGACATTATTATTGTTATTAATGTTTTAATATTTTCGATAGCAGCCTATTTTTTAACTATTGAAATTGCACTTTATTCTATGATTACTTATTTTGCAGCGTCGAAAACGCTAGATTTTATTATAGAAGGTATTGATGAGTATATTGGAGTAACAATTATTTCTGTTCATAGCGAACAAATTCGGCAAATGATTATTGATATTATGGGTCGTGGCGTAACGGTTTATAAAGGCGAACGTGGTTATGGTAAGAGTGGACAAACGCAGAACGTAGATATAATTTATACTGTAATTACTAGATTAGAAATAAATAAACTAAAACGTGAAATAGAAAATATTACACCTAATGTATTTATGGTAATGACTTCAGTAAAAGAAACCAAAGGTGGAATTATTAAACAAAGACCATTAAAACATTAAAAAATTGAACTATGAAACATAAATTTAAAGACTTACTACAAATTTTTAAAAATGCTTTAAGCGAATGGTGGGAAAAAGATCCTTTCAGACAAAGTGCAATTATTGCGTATTATGCTATTTTTAGTATTCCAGGATTATTGGTTTTGATTATTGCCATTGCTGGTTATTTTTTTGGAACCGATGTTGTTAATAAAAATTTAATCGACCAAATATCAGAAACTATTGGTTCCGAAACCGCATTGCAAATTCAAGATGTTTTGACAAAATCAACAGCCGAAAAATCGACAACTTGGGGTTCAATTATCGGGATTTCGGTTCTTTTAGTTGGTGCAACTGGTGTATTTGTTGAACTTCAAAAAACTTTAAACTTAATTTGGAATGTAAAAGTAAAACCACAAAATGGCGTTTGGCTTATTGTAAAATCGCGACTTTTTTCTTTTGGATTAATTCTTGCAATTGCATTTTTATTGACAATTTCATTAGTAATTTCGACAGCACTTGTCGCAGTAAGCAATTTTATTTCGTTTGAAAGTTCGCAAGTTATGATGACATTATATGGAATTTTAAATTTTATTATTTCTCTTTTGGTTATTTCGGCATTATTTGCAATGATTTTTAAAATTTTACCCGATGCCAAAATTGAGTGGAAACACGTTTGGTTAGGTTCACTCGTTACTGGATTGTTGTTTACAATTGGCAAAATGGCTTTGGCTTATTACTTCGGAAAAGCCGATCCAGCATCGGTTTATGGCGCTGCGGGTTCTATTATTTTAATTTTACTTTGGGTTTCCTACTCATCAATGATTCTCTTTTATGGAGCCGAATTTACATTTGCATACGCCAAAATGTATTCGGGAACTATTGCCCCAACTGCAATCGCTAAAGTTGAAATTCCAACAGCAACCGAAAAAACTATGTAGTAAAAAACTTAAGAATTTATGTGAATTATGTAAAATGTATTATAAAATTTATAATAACGTCAAAAGACTAATTTTAGAACTTTGTAACTAATAAAACAATAGTTTTTAAATATAAAATTTAAGATTATTATTGATATCAAATTATAAGTTTTATTGTTTTTATTATGAATTTGATATGTTTTTCACATCTACAGTGGGATTTTATTTACCAAAGACCTCAACACATTTTAAGTCGTTTTGCTAAGAATTTTAATTTTTTTTATATTGAAGAAGCAATTAATTCGGCTGATATTGATGATTATTCTTTTTTATAAATGATGATAATGTCTATGTTATTGTTCTAACTTTAAATAACGAATATGCAACTATTGATACCGATATTCGACTTCTAAAAATCATTGATAATGTAATTTCCGATTATAACATTAACGATTAATTACTATGGTATTATACGCCAATGGCAATTCCGTTTACTTTACATCTACAACCAAAATATATTGTTTTTGATTGCATAAATTAATTAAGTGCTTTTAAATTTGCTACAAAAGAATTAAAAGATTTTGAACAAAAATTATTGAGTATTGCCGATATTGTTTTTACTGGCGGAAATGCATTATACGAATTTAAAAAAATTTTTCATCAAAATATATATTCTTTTCCAAGTTGTATTGACAAACAACATTTCGGGTCAGCTAGAAATATTAATTTTGAACGCAATGATCAAATAAATATTCCACATCCAAGATTGAGATTTTTTAGACAATTGGCATCATTCTGTAATTTGTGATATGAATTGTATTGATAAAAAAATCGAATTTTTAAACCTACCAGACTTTTTATGCGTTTATAAAAGCTCAAAATAATATTGATATCCTTTTTAAAACTTAAAATGGTACTGATTTTTATTATTTATAAAATTATATAACAATTACCAAAAATTATATAAAAATCTAACTAATACAATTTTAGAACTTTGCATTTCAAAAGTTGGTATAAATAATCATCAACATATTTTAATTTAAAAATATAAAATCATGGAAACAAGATTAGACGAAATGACAAACTATGGCAATGAAAAATTAGTAGCTGTTAGAAAATTATCATGGAGTTCAATTTGGGCTGGAGCATTGGTTGGAATTGTACTTATGATTCTTCTTAATATGCTTGGTATTGGCATCGGTTTTAGTGCAATTGACATTGAGGATGAAAAAAATGCTGCCAATGGAATTGGGATTGCAACTGCAATTTGGTATGTGTTAAGCAGTTTAGTTTCCTTGTATGTAGCAGGTTGGGTTTCTGGACGATTAGCACAAACAAGACGAATCTTTGACGGTGCATTACACGGCATTTTAACTTGGTGCGTTATCACATTAGCATCGATTTATTTTTTAACAACTGCAATTGGCAACATTATTGGAGGTGCTGGTCGACTTGTTGGCGGAACTTTAAATACGGTTTCGCAAGGTTCTGGTAAAATTTTAGAATTAGCCGCACCCGAAATAAAAAGCCAATTAAGTAGTATGGATTTTTCTGAAATGCAAAAAAGTGGTACTTCTGAACAAATTATTGATTTATTAAAAGACGCCAATGGTGATCCTGCAAAAATAAATCGAGGCGATTTGGCAGATTTAATTGCATCACAAACCAAAAAATCAGATGCTCAAGCTCAAGTCACGGCAGATAGTTTAATTACTGTTTATAAAACTGCGGTTACAAAATTTCAAGAAAATAAAGATGAAGTGATTGATCAAGCCAAAGAAACTGGCGATGACATTGCCGATGGCGCTTCAACAGCATTTATCATTGCTTTTTTTGCTTTTCTTATTGGTGCGATTGCCGCAGGATTTGGTGCCAAAATGGGAACTCAGTCTAAATCGAATGTTTATTTCGAAAGAAATAATCAAGTACATTAAATAAATTAAAAATTAAATAGTAACAATTAAATATAAATATGATGAATTCAAAAGATTTTTTTAGCGCTCTTTTAATAGGAGCAGGAATTGGGTTAGTAGCAGGTGTTTTAATAGCTCCAGATAAAGGTAGCGAAACACTCAAAAAATTGTCAAATGGTGCAAAAGATAGGTTTAACCGATTAAAAGGTAATGCCGAAGATATGGCCGATGATTTAGAAAAAGAAGGAAAACATCTGCTAGACAAAGGCAGTAATCTTGCAAAAAATTACATTAAAGATGGAGAAGCAAAATTAGATGGTTTAGAATCTAAATTCAATAAAGCTGTAATGTAATTTTCTAATTTCATTTTTAAAAGCCAAGTTTTATATAAATTCTTGGCTTTTTTTTATTTGTAAATTTCACAAATATTAATATTTAAACAACTATTCAAACATCAAATTTTATTTAAATTATTAGCCACAAAGACTCAATGCTACTAAGTTTTATAGAGAATTTAGAAATATTTATGTACAATAAATTTCATAAAAAATTATTATTTTTTTTCTTTGAGTCTTGGTGACTTTGTGGCAAATCCCAGTCAATTATACAGTTAAAAATTAAATGCTGAATATTAAAAATTTAATAAATTTAAAAAACGGACATCTATAAAATAATAATTGTATCAATAATTGGTACTACATTCATGACTAGTTTCAGTTATTTAATCTCCAAAATTTTCTAAATAATATCTATGTTTAGTACTATAATTTGAAATTTAATTTTTATGGTTCTGTTTCAGAATATTGTAGATTTTAAAAAACTAGCGCTGTAATAGAGAAAACTAATACTTTTGTCATTTCGACGAAGTAGAAATCACATAACGTGAGCAACTAATGTGATTTGCTTCGCCAGTCGCACTTTCAGGCTCTAGTCTCCATCGTCGAAATGACAAAATATACATATATTTTAATTAAATCCACAATTTTCTGAAACACAACCAAAAATATTAATAATTTAAAAAACAGGTGTAGAAGCCGATGAATATTTATCGACTTTTTTAGAATATTATATTCAAAACAGTGTTTCGTAAAATGGCCTCGTCTTTTAGGACGAGATTATTTCAAATCCTTAAAATAATTAAAGTCGAGACGCTAAACCGTTATTTACAGAAGTCAATATTTTTGTTACAACTTTTCGATTTCTTGAATACTTAATCCTGTTGATTTAGAAATTACAATAATTTCTATTCCGAGAAGTTTAAGTAATTTTGCAGTTTCTAATTTGCCCTCCAATTTGCCTTCCAATTTGCCATCATCAAAAGCGGTATCAATTACACCTTTTAAATCACGGTACGATTTTAAACTACTTTCATAATTATCAAGTTCAAATTTAGAATATTTTGCAATTTCTGCTTTTTCAAATGCTTGCGAAAAGACTTCATCATTGAAAATATTTGGAATCACTTGAAAATCTTCTAAATGTTTTATAAAATACAACCATTGATCAAGTCGAGTATTTAATTCTTCTTCTTTTTTAACAAAATTTGGCATTTCAAGGTAAATATATGTCAATTTATCGTAAAACACTTTTCCATTTTGGTTTTTTAATTTGATTTCGTGAAATACCTCATTTTTTTCAGATTCTTTTTCGTAATCATCAAATGTGAAATCTAAAATTCCTATGCAATATACAGGGTTAAGTTTATAATTCCATTCTCCTTTTTCTGCTTGTTCTTGAATCGGAAAAGTAGAATAATAAATTGTTCTATCTTTAAAATAATTCTGTTTTGCTTTTTGTAGTTCAACAATAAATTTTTCTCCTTTACTATTTTCGCAAAAAATATCATAGATTGCTTTTATGTCAGCAATTGTTTGACCTAATTGTTCAGTATTTTTAAAAGTTAAGTCAACTATTTTATTTTGATTTGGCAAAATTGCATTCAAAAAATCAAGCAACATTGGTTTGCTTGCTTCTTCTCCGAATATTTTTTTAAATCCGAAATCTGTAAATGGATTTATATATTTTGCTTTCATTTTATATTTTATTTTATACAAAAATACGTTTAAAATTTTGAAATGAAAATATTTTATGATTTTATGATTTTTCTCGAATTTATGTGAACGTCTCGTGGCTTGTATTCGTCTTTAGGTACGAGATTGCCTCAAATTCTCAGTCCTAAACACAAAACGTGAAACCATTATTGAAAGTAGTGCCTATTTTTATTTTAATGTTGCAACTTCTTTGCTTTAAAACATCTTTGCTTTATCCACTGAATCGAAATGTCAACAGGTGCGTTATTATCAGTAGAAGATGTGTTGTGTCCTAATGTAGAAAATAATGTATATTCGAATGGTTTACCTTGAACTTTAAATTGATTTAGATGTTCGATACACAATTTGACCGGAACCTGTATATCTTTCTCGCCAAAAAGCCAAAGTCCTGGAATTGATACAGCTTTTAATGAAACTTTCGGATCAGTATCTTCAAATATATAACGATCAGGATCATTCTTAATATGCTCACGAGCGTTTAATTCTGTGTTATTTTTCCAAAAATCATTATTCCCATTTGTATAGAATTGAAACCTTAGTTGTTCCAAAGTTGTAATAGTAGGACAACTAAATAAAACCATAAATTTTACTAATGGATTTTTGCTTGATGTAATTGGTATTATCCATCCTGCTTGGCTAAAACCTACAAGACCTATAGGAATATTTTTATTCTGTTGATGAAGGATGTTTATAGCATTGCTTGCATCTTGAGCCAATAAATTAAGATTAGTTGAATCAATGTTATTTGTACCTACTTCTGGTCCTTTATATATTTCACCTGATTTTCCAACTCCACGTTTATCGTATGTTAAAACAGAAATACCATTTTTTGCCAAAAGTTTTGCAAATTCGTTCATTCGAGTTTCTTGACCTGAACCATGAACAATTACAACAGCTACTTGAGAATTTTTAGGTTTATAGACTGTTCCATCGAGAATAATTCCTTCACTTTTAAAAGTGACATTCTCTATTTTTACTGAGTCTGATGTTTGAGCTTTTACTTGATTTAAAGGTAATATAATGAATTGCAAAATAAGAAATATTTCAAAAAAAACAGGTAAATTCTTTAATGTTTTTATCTCTTTTATATCAATTGAATTGTGATTATTTTTAAGCATGATATGTCTTTATAATTTTTTTTCAAAATTGCCACTTACTAATTGTCGCTAAATCTGCAAATGTAATAACTGTGTTGAGTTTGAATTCTGTTAAATTTGAAATGAAATTATTTTAGACTTATTGTTATTTGAATTTCAAATATATAAACAAAAATAATATATGTTAAAATTTAAATTAGAATAATTTGTTAAAAATGAAAATTTAGATTTAATATTACCATAACAGTAGTTAATATTTGCTTAAATAGTTTATTTTCAATAATATATGAATTTTGTAAGAATAATCAAAAATAGTGTAAATTCAAAAAGATAAAATTTTAAGTAATTTGTATTTCAATAATCATTAAAAAAAAATTAAATGGAAACGAAAGAAAAAAGTTACACAGAGCAACTTGACAAAACAGTAGAAACAATTTCTACTCATGTCGAAAAAAAATCTGGAACAGGTTTAACAACTACAATCAATAAATGGATTGATGTTCTTGAAGATCACAAAGATTTGAAATCTATTGCTGGAAATTTGAAAAAATTACAGATTGCAATAGAAGACAAAAAAGTGGATAAAGCAGTTACATTAATGGCAACGTTGGGCGAAGAAACAACTAAAGCCGCAGAAATGGCTCAAGGTAGCGAAGCAACCAAAATTAAAGCTTTAGGAAAAGCCTTGACTTCTGGTTCGAAAGCGATTGCGAAATTTATGTAATTTTTAAAAGAGTTAGAAAAAATAATCACTTTTCTGACTCTTTTTTATTAAATATAATTATAAATTTTTTTTATGATTCATCAATTAAATCCGACAATTTTAGTCGAAACTCCATTAGGAAAAGGACAAGCAATTTTTATAATTGATTATGGAATGCATCAAAACACTTGCTGGGTTGTAGCATTAATAGATGATGGTGTTGTAAAACATTTTGATTGCAATGATATTATTCTTGCAGCCAATTTTACTTATGGAATGAATACGCACAGTCAAAAAAATAAATCAGCAATATTAAAAAGCATTAAATAATAACAATAATAATATGGAAACTAAAAAACAAAATTCGTCAAGCCAATCTATGGCTCAAAAAACTAAAAGTACCAATAAAAAAAGTACAATGAAATCATCTCAACTCATGGAATTGTTTGAAGATGGTTTAAAAGACATTTATTTTGCAGAAAAAGCTTTATTAAAAGCAATTCCGACAATGATCGACAATGCAACTTCAGAAGATTTAATAGATGCATTGACTAATCATTTGGCAGAAACCGAAAATCAAGTTTTGCGTCTAGAATCGGTTTTTGAGTCAATCGATAAAAAAGCCGAAGCTGTAAAATGCGAAGCTATGGTTGGCTTGATTAAAGAAGCAACCGAAATTATGGATGAATGCGAAGAAGGTTCAATGCGTGATGCTGGAATTATTGCTGCAGCGCAAAAAGTAGAACATTATGAAATTGCAACCTATGGAACATTGCGTCAATTTGCCGAAACTTTAGGTTTGACCGAAGCCGTTTCTTTATTAGAAGAAACGCTGGAAGAAGAAAAAGCAGCCGATATAAAATTGACCGAAGTTGCTGTAGAAGCAATTAATATTGATGCTGCCGAAATGCAAACTTCATAATTTTAATTGGTAAATTATTTAAAATGTCACGTTTTATTATGTGGCATTTTTTTTATAATTTATTATTTACCATTTCAACAATTTTTTTATAAAGTAGCTTCTCATCAATGGGTTTAGAAATATAATCGTCCATGCCAAATTCTTTGCATTTATTTAAATCTACCGTAGTTACATCTGCCGTTAAGGCAATTATCGGAATTGTAGATTTTAATGTTTTACGAATGTATTCTGTTGCTTCAATACCATTCATTTCGGGCATTTGCATATCCATTAAAATAATATCATAAGTATTGGTTTGCATTTTTTCTGTGGCTATTTTGCCATTGTTTACTACATCATGTTCAAACCCAAAATCATCTAGAATAATTTTTATTAATAATTGATTCAGCAATACATCTTCGGCAACCAATATTCGCAATTTTTTCACTTCTGAATATTGAGATTGTTCTTCAACATTATGTTCATAATTAGCTTTAGTTTTTCCGAAAGGTAAAGTAAAAGTGAATGTTGAACCTTCATCAATTTTACTGGTTAGGTTGATATATCCGCCTTGAAATTCTATTAATTGTTTAACAATTGCAAGACCCAAACCTGTGCCACCGTAAGAGTTAGAAGTACTTGTTTCTGCTTGCTCAAATGGCTGAAAAATAGTATTAATTTTATTATCATCGATACCTATTCCGGAATCGGAAACTGCAAATTCAATTAATATTTTATCTTCATTATCTTGCTTTAAATTTACATTAATACTAATTTTACCTTTATGTGTAAATTTCACAGCATTGCTTAAAAGATTTAGAAATATCTGATTCAACCTCAATGAATCGCCCAATATCATTTTTGGAATTTTGTTGTCAAATTCTTTAATAAGTTCAAGATTTTTTTCTTTTATTTTCAAGTCAAAAGAATGTAATATTGATGATATTGTCTTTCGTAAATCAAATGGTTCTTTTTCGAATGTCATTTTTCCAGAATCGACTTTTGCCAAATCAAGAATATCATTAATAAGTAAATTTAATGATTTGCCACTTGTTTTTATAGCTTGAACATATTCATTTTGTTGTTTGGCTAAGTCGGTTTTCAATAAAACATTGGTAAATCCTAAAATAGAATTCAATGGTGTTCGAATTTCGTGACTCATGTTAGACAAAAATTGTTGTTTGGATTTTGCAGCATTTTCTGCCTTAATTTTTTCATCTATTAATTCTTGTTCGAAAAGTTTTTGATCTGTAATATCAAATCCAACGCCCATATATCCTTCATATTCTCCGTTGGGTAAATAACGTGGGTTTGCAATAAATGTAAACCATCGGTATGCTCCATCATGTCGTTTAAGACGAAAATTAGGAATAGTATAAGGTTGTCGATTTTTAAATGCGGGTTCATATACACTCATTACCAAATGTTTATCATCTGGGTGAATTGTCCAAAACCATCCATTGTTGGTTGCAACATCAAATGTTTGCTGTGTAAAATCCAACCAATATTTATTTACATACGTTATATTATCTTCTAGGCTAGCATCGGCAACAAATATATTTAGTGGCAAATTGTCGGCCAATAAGCGAAAACGCTCTTCGCTTTCTATAATTTTCATTTTATCTTGAACTTGTGGCGAAACTTCATTGGCTAAAATAGCCACGCCTTCTATTTCGCCTTGTACATTTCGTTGTGCTTGGTATATAAAATTGTAGTGCATTAATTCCCACTTATTATTTCGCCAAAGTGTTATTGGTGTTTCATAAGCATGATATGGTTCGCCAGTTTCGAATACATTCAATATTAATTTATCGAAACCTTGCTCAACTGCTTCGGGCAAAACCTCATAAAACGACTTGCCAATTACATTTTTTCCCTTGCCCCAAGTTTCTAAAATAGCATCGTTGGCTATTTCTATTATTAGGTTTTTGCCTTTAAAAATAGCAATCATATAAGGCGAAGTATAAATTAAATTATGATATTTATGTTCGGTTTCTTCAATTTTTTGTGATGCATTTTTTTGTTCTGTTATGTCGGTATGCACTCCAACCCATTCTCTAATTGTTCCATCTTCGTTTAATAAAGGAATTGCCTTTACTGAAAAATGTCCCCATTTTTCATTTTTCATTTTTACTCGGTGTTCAAATACAAAATGTTTACATTTCGAAACTGCTTCGTTCCACGCGGCTAAACTATCTTGCACATCATCTGGATGAATAGCATTTGCCCAACCATATCCTTGATACTCTTCATAATTTTGTCCAGAGAGTTCGCCCCAACCTAATTGCTCTCCTTCCATTTCACCTTTAGCATTATTGGTCCAGACAACACCTTGCACTGCAGCTACAGCCGCCTGAAATCGTTGTTCGCTTTCTTCAATTTTTTTTCTTGCTTTAACTTGTTCCGTTACATCAATAGCTATTGAAAATATTCCATCAACTACGTTATCAATATTATATAAAGGTTCGTTTATAAAATTTAAATAAATAGTTTCTTTTTTATCATTTCGAATGATTGTTAGTGGTAATTCGTCAGCAACAAAAGGAATTCCTGTTTTATAAACATTTTCAAATATAGATTCATAACCTTGCTCAATCGATTCTGGAATAGCTTCAAATGCAGGAAAATTCATTATCTGTTCTTTAGTTTTACCAAGGAGCTGTAAATGTTTTTCATTGGCCATTTCAAATAAAAAATTATTACCACGCAAAATGCTCATTGCGACAGGTGCTTGATTTACCAATTTTTGGAATCGATGTTCATTTTCCTCAATTTTTTTTCTGGCTAAAACTTGTTCAGTTATATCCAAAGCCATTACTAATAAACCATAAATTTCTTCTTTTTCGGTTTTTAAAGGTTCTAACGAAAAATTGAAATAACGTTTAGTCTGATTTCCATTATTTTCCAAATCTATCATCGCTTCATACTCGCTGGCCGCAAATGTTTTTCCTGTAGAATAAACATTTGCAAATATTTCATAAATGCCTGTACCGTCTAATTCTGGAAAAACTTCTTGATATGTTTTGCCTAATAATTCTTTTTCGGTACGATTTTTTTGTTTTTGATAGGCATGATTTGCCATAACAAACTTGTGTTGAGGTCCATTAAAAATTGCAATTGCAGCAGGTGCATTTTGAAAAATGTTTTGCAATTGATTTAAATTATTGTTAGAAATTTCATGTAGAATTTCAGTGTCTTTAATTCTTGATTCAGCATTTTTTTGAGTAGAAATTGTTTTCATATTTAAAAAACCTTTAAATTTTTTGAAAGAATTTGTAGGGGAAATGCAAAAACTAATTTATATAACTTCTTTAAAAATCTAATTAAAATATTAATAATCAATATTTAATGTCTAAATAGTTTAGCTGATTAATTGTTTGTTAAGCATCAAAAATAGTAATTTTTTATTTAAAATTTTTATAAGTTCAATAATATGTATGTAAAAAATTGATAAACTTTCTTGCAATTCTATAACTAATAAAAATTATTGTGTAAAACTAATTGACTTTTCATTCAATAAATTTACATAATTATAATCAATTAAATATTTTTATCATGAGCACATCTCAAAACACAAAAGACACTAAATCAAGTGCCAATTCTTCATCTAAAGCAGATGACAAAAAAATGGATTCAAAAAAAACAGATTCTAAATCATCTGAAAAAGATTCCAAATCCAGTTCTAGTAAAAAATAATTTGCTAGATTTAAGAAATGAAACTAATTAATTTTTTCATTTTTTTATTAAAGGATAATTTTTGTAAATAAAAATTATCCTTTTTTTATTTTATACTATTTTAATCTAAAAAATCAATATTTATGGCAACTAGAAAAAAACCAAAAATATCTACCGATAAAAAAACCGATGATCCTTGTTGGAAAGGTTATAAGCAAGTTGGTATGAAAGAAAAAAACGGGAAACAAGTTCCCAATTGTGTTCGTGATAAAAAACCAGCGAAATAAAATCATATAACATTTTACTTTACATAACCAATATAAAATGAACACAGATGAAACAGATTTAAATTTACAGAAATGAAATTTATTTAATAATCTATATAAATCGGATAAATATATGTCATCTGCGTTGTATTATTCAACTTGGTTGTGTTATAGAATATCGTGAATTTAATTAAAATATTCGTATATTTTGTCATTTCGACGAAAGAGAAATTACATTAGTTGCTCACGTTATTAGATTTGCTTCGCCAGTCGCACTTTCAAGCTCTAGTTCCTTCGTCGAAATGACAAAAGCTGTAAATAATAATTAATCCGTATTTTTTTATAATTTAAACCAAAATACAATTAGAATTATCTATTATTTAGAACTTTAATAATTTTTTTATGCAGCAAAACTTCATCAATTGGTTTCGAAATGTAATCGTTCATTCCAACAGTCAAACATTTGTTAATATCAACCTTGGTAACATCAGCTGTTAAAGCAATAATTGGAATATTTGATTTCATTTCTTCTCGCAAATAAATAGTTGTTTCGAAACCATTCATTTCAGGCATGTGTAAATCCATCAAAATCAAATCATAATGATTATTTTTAACTTTTTCGATAGCAATTTTACCGTTTTCGGCAATATCAACTTCAAATTTTAATCCGCTTAAAATTATTTTTATTAATAATTGATTTAAGATTACATCTTCGGCAACCAATATTTTAATATTTGAATAATCAATTTCTTGCTGACAAACGATATCTTCATTTTTCGAATTTTCCGATCTATTTTCAATGAGTTCTTTAGTATCAAATTCCATTATGAATGTAAATGTAGAACCTTTATCAATTGTACTTTTTGCCTGAATTGTTCCGCCTTGATTTTCTACTAACTTTTTTACAATAGCCAATCCTAAACCTGTTCCACCATAATTCGAACTTGTTTCGGCATGGGCTTGTTCGAAATTATTAAATATAGATTCTATTTTATCGTCTGGAATTCCTATTCCAGTATCAATTATTTTAAATTCTATTGTTGCAAATTCATTTGTTAAAGCTAGTAAATTTAATTCTAACGCTATTTTTCCTTTATCGGTAAATTTTACAGCATTACTTATTAAATTTAAAATAATTTGTCGCAAACGCATTGGGTCGCCACAAATTTTATTTGGAATTGCATCATCAATATATAAATTGAAATTTAGATTTTTTTCGTTTAATTTTATTTCGAATAGTTGCACAATTCCATTTATCGATTCTCTTAAATCAAAAGCAATATGCTCAAAAGTCATTTTTCCAGAATCGACTTTTGCTAAATCCAAAATATCATTTATTAAAACAACAAGTGCATCGCCAGAAACCTTTATCGCATTGAGATATTGTTTTTGCGAATCGTTTAAATCGGTTTTTAAAATCACATTTGTAAAGCCGACAATCGCGTTCATTGGTGTGCGAATTTCGTGACTCATATTGCTTAAAAATTGCTGTTTTGCTTCTACTGCATTTTCGGCAATTTTAGTTTTAGCAATTGCATCGTCTATGGCAATAATCAAATCATTTTTAACTTTTACTTGTGCAGAAACGTCGGTTGCAATTACTGTAACACCAACAATTGTCTCATCTGCTTCATAATAGGGTTGGTATACAAAATTGAAGTATAGATTTTCTAATTTTCCATTTCTAACCATATTTACTGGAAATTCATTGCCTACAAATGGAATGCCAGTTGTGTAAACATTTTTTAATAATTCAGGAAATGGGCTGTCTATTAATTCGGGTAAAAGTTCAAACATTTTTTTTCCTTCAACATCATTGCCTTTGCCCCAAATTGCTTTAATGCTGTCATTGGCTAGGGTTATAATCATGTCTTTGCCTTTCATAATCCCGAAGGCAAATGGCGATTTCATAAGCAACATATTATACCGTTTGTTGCTGTCTTCGATTGTTTTTAAAAACTTATGATCGTTAAAAAGTTTCAATTCTAATGCTGCATTATTTTTGACTTCGAGCGCAACTGCTAATTGTTTTACTTCGGTAATATCGGCGATTGTCAACACAATTAATTCTTCGTTTTGACTTTGCTGAAAAATTCTATGTGCATTTAGCAACATGGTCTTTTGACCAATTACCGAAAAAACTTGTTCGACTTCAAAATCATGAAAACGATTGTTTTTCGGAATAATATCTTCTAATTGTGTTCTTAAAATTGGAATATTCCACTGGCCATTACTCAATTTATAAAACGACAGACCAATAATTTCGTCTTCAAGAACATGAAACATTTTACAAAAGGATTTGTTGGCACTTTTTATCCTGATATTTTTATCTAAAACCAAAACAGGTTCGTGCACAGTTGCAATAATAGTTTCGTAATAATTATACAATTCTTCTACTTGCTGAATTCTTGCGTGCAATTCCTGGTTGCTCGTTATGAGTTCTTCATTGGTAGATTCAATTTCTTCTTTCGATGTTTCTAATTCCTCGTTTAAGCTTTGCAATTCTTCGTTGCTAGAAATTACCTCTTCATTGGCACTTTGCAACTCTTCGTTCACGGCTTCTTGGTCACGCGAAATCGAGTTCATATCTACTCTTGCAGCAGCAATTTCTTCTTCTAATTTTTTTATGCGTCGGTCTTTGGCAACTGAATTATTTTTCGGATTGTGTTCTGGAATTTCAATTAATTCTTCGGGAATTCCAGTAAATATAACAATCAAAAGTGGCTCATCGCCATCGACTTTTAATGGTACAACTTCAATATTTATGACTCTAATTGCATTGCCGCCAACTTCACGGTTCATTTCGATACCCGTTTTTTTGACTGTTTGTTTTGTTTTAATGGCATGATGAATGGCATTTCGCAATTCGAAAGTAATTTCTATATGTGCCATTTTCAAAATATTGAAACTTGCTTTTCCAGTACAATTTTCTAAAAATTGCGACGTTTGACCTCGAAACTGCAAAATTTCTAAATCATGATTAATAACAACGCTTGCGGGAACATATTTTTCTAACAAAATAGCATCAAAAGCATCGCCGAAATTTCGGGTTGCAGTTGGTTTCGATTTTTTTGGCATTGTTGAAGTTAAGTTTGCTTCGGTTGCATTCGATTGCATAAAACGAGGTGATGCATCGGGAATTCTTAAAGTGCCAGAATTTTTTTTGCGCACATAAATTTTACATTTCTTATTTACAATAGTGAATAATTGTGTCGAAGCACCAATAGTTTCGGATTTTCCCAGCAATAAAAAGCCGTTTTCGTTTAACGAATAATGAAAAGTAGCTATTGCCTTTTTTTGAGCATTGGTATCTAAATAAATTAAAAAGTTGCGACAAGAAATAAAATCCATTCGTGAAAATGGTGGATCATTCAAAATGTTGTGTTGCGCAAAAACGCACATGTCGCGCAATTGTTTCGAAATTCGGTATTTATCTTTAGATTTTATAAAAAATTGTTGCAACCTTTTGGCAGAAACATTTTTTAAATGAGTTGCGGTATATTCTCCATTTCTTGCAACAGTAATTGCTTCTGGACTTAAATCTGAGGCGAATATTTGAATAGGAATATTAGTTTCGTTGGCTTGCTGAATTTCTACTAATGTCATAGCAATAGAATAAACTTCTTCGCCCGTTGCACAAGCAGCGACCCATATTCGCAAAGTATCTCCTTGAGATTTCGATTTTAATAAATTTGTTAAAACTGATTTTTTTAATATTAAAAACGCATCAGCATCTCTAAAAAATTCGGTAACATTAATTAGTAAATCTTGAAAAAGCGTTTCTAGCTCTTCGCTTTTTTCTATTAAAGTTTCTGAATATTCGGTAATGGTTTTTATTTTATAAATTAGCATTCTACGCAAAATTCTGCGTTTAATGGTATTCATTTTATAATGACTAAAATCTACGTTTTTTATTTTAAATAATAAATCAATAATGGTTCGCAAATCTGGATTATTATTTTCAATTTCATCTTCGGGCGCAACTGAGATTTTGGTCGGTTTTAAAAATGGACTTTTACTAATCCATAATAATTCGTGTGCAATTTCTGCTGGAGATAATACAAAATCTACAACACCTTCGGCAATTGCAGAATGCGGCATACTGGCAAATTTAGCCGAATCATCTTGTGCAAAAGTAATGCCACCAGCTTGTTTTATTTCTTTTAATCCTCGAGTTCCATCATTGGCACTTCCAGAAAGTACAATGCCAATAACGTTTTCTTTATGGGTTTCGGCCAACGAAGAAAATAAAACATCAATTGATAAATTAGAAGTTCTGGTAGCTGGTCGTGGCAATAATTTTATATGACCATCAACCACTTCAATTTCTTTATCATGTGGAATTACATAGACATTATTGGGTTCAATTTTCTCCATATCGTCAATTTCTTGCACAGGCATTGTCGTGATTTTCGACAAGATTGATTTGAGCATTGATTTATGATCTGGACTAAGATGTTGCACATATATATAGGCCATGCCAGTTACTGGCGACAAATTTTGCAATAATTGTGTAACTGCTTCTAGACCGCCAGCCGATGCGCCAATGGCAACAACCGTAAATGAGTGTTTGTCGATAATTACTTTTTTGTCAGTAATTGCAGAATCTTTAATTTTTATAGAGGAGTTTTTATTTTCGATTTTGCCAGTTATTGTAATGTTCTTATCATTCATTTTAACTGATTTAATAATTTTGAGAAAAATTATATTTTATTAGATTCAAAATAAAATCAAATGTAATGATATATAAACGGTTAAAAAAATTTTTATAACTTTTATATTAAAGTATTTTTAAAAATTCATAATTTAACCAGTAATAAATTATTTATATATATAATTTTGATAAGTTTTTATATTATTATACAATAGAAATTAAATTTTATCAAACTAAATTTATAAATTATATTAAATTTTAAACAAAGATGAAATCTACAAAAATATCATTGGTAAATAAAAAATTATCGCCTCACGAAAAAAAAGTTGTCCAAGTGATGCACGAATTTAAAGAAGGCAATTTGCATTCGGGTAAAAGTGATGTTATTGTTACCAATCCAAAACAAGCAATTGCAATTGCTTTGAGCGAAGCCGATGGTTTAAAAAAATAGTAATTAAATTTAAAAAACATGTGTTTTTCTGCAACTGCAAGTTTTTCGGCAGCTATTGTACTTACTGCAATTGGCGTTGTTTCGATTATAAAAACCAATCAAAAGTCGCAATTGCTTTTTGCAAGTATTCCGTTTATTTTTGGTGTTCAACAATTTGCCGAAGGAATATTATGGCTTACAATTCCGCAAGGTAATTATTATGTATTACAGAAGATTGCGACTTATATTTATTTATTTTTTGCTCATATTCTATGGCCTTTGTGGGTGCCAATTGCAATTATTATGCTTCAAAAAAGTGCTTCAAGAAATGTTATTCAAAAATTTTTGGTTTTAGTCGGAATAGCAACCAGTTTTTATTTGGCATATTGTCTTTCGACGTATGATGTAAATGCAAGAATAGAACAACAACACATTAATTACATACTGGGATATTCTAATTTAGTTTCAAATTTTTGGATATTTTTTTATGCTTTGGCAACAATTATTTCACCATTTTTTTCAAATAAAAAACGAATGTGGATTTTGGGATTTACAATTCTAATATCTTATTTATTTACCAATTATTTTTACGAAAACTATATTTTGTCGGTTTGGTGTTTCTTTTCATCACTAATTAGCATTATGGTTTACTACTTTGTTATTACAATCAATAGGCCTAAAAAGAAATCAAAATATTACATGTTATAAAAAATCTAATAACTAAATTATGAACACACAGCACAATTACAAACTTGCCGTAAAATGGACAGGAAATCAAGGTTCTGGCACATCTAATTACAAAGAATTTGAACGAAGTTATGCTATTCAAATAGAAAACAAAGCTGTTATTCACGGCTCGTCTGATCCTGAATTTCGTGGTGATAGAACCAAACACAATCCCGAAGAATTGCTTTTGGCAGCAGTTTCGTCTTGCCACATGCTTTGGTACTTGCACTTGTGTTCCGAAGCCAAAATTGTTGTCGTAGATTATATGGATTATGCTACGGCAATTTTACAAGAAACCGAAAACGGCAACGGAAAATTTACTTCTATAACTTTGAATCCAATTGTTACAGTAACCGAAAAAGCAATGATTGAGCAAGCAACCAAATTGCACAAGAAAGCCAACGAATTTTGTTTTGTTTCCAATTCGTTGAATTTTAAAGTAGATCATCAACCAGTAATAAACGTAGTTCGAGATGTAGTGCTTTGATAAATAGAAAAAATTATTTCGAAAGATTATGAAAAATATACTTATTATAAATGCGCATCCAGACAAAGAAAGTTTCTGTTTCGCCTTAGCAGAAAGTTACAAAATGGGTGCTTATAAGGCTGAAGCCGATGTGAAATTAGTGCATTTGATAGATTTGAAATTCAATCCAATTTTGACTTTTGGTTACCGAAAAATTAGTCCGCTGGAACCAGATTTGTATAAAATGCAACAAGATATTTTGTGGGCAAACCATTTGGTATTTGTCTATCCGAATTGGTGGGCAACTTTTCCTGCGCTATTAAAGGGATTTATTGACCGAGTTTTTGTTCCATGATTTGCTTTTAAATATCATGAAAAAGGTCCATTTTGGGACAAGTTATTAAAAGGAAAAACTGCAAGACTTATTGTAACAATGGATACGCCAAAATGGTATTATTGGTTAATTAATAGAAATGCTGGACACAACGCTATGAAAATTGGAGTATTGAAATTTTGCGGTATAAATCCAGTAAAAATAACCACATTTTCGCCCATTAAATCGTCGGATGAAGCTAAACGAAAAAAATGGTTAACCGCAGTCGAAAAATTGGGATATGACCAGAGTTAAGAATGATAATATTTTTTTATACAAATGAAATAAATCTAAAACCGAAAATGAATTTAAAAGAAATTATAAATTACAGGCGCTCAGTAAGACATTACAAAACGGATTCTATTGATGCCGAAAAAGTAAAGCAATGTATTGAGTTAGCCACTTTAGCACCAAATAGTTCCAACATGCAGTTGTGGGAATTTTATCATATTTCTAATTCTGAAATTCTAAAAAAAATGTCTGTTGCCTGTTTAAATCAAGAATCGGCAACAACTGCCCAACAAATGGTGGTTTTTGTAACAAGACAAGATTTATATCGCAAACGAGCAAAAGAAATGATTGCGTTAGAAACTGAAAATGTATTGAAAAATAGTCCAATTGCAAAACAAGAAAAAAGATTAAAAAGTTGGAAAATGTATTATGGAAAAATAATGCCTACTTTATATATTTGCTTTTTTGGAATTATAGGATTTGTTAGAAAATTAGTAGTCAACATTGTTGGGATTTTCAGACCAATTGTTTATCAAGTTTCAGAAAACGATATGAGAGTTGTAGTACATAAATCCTGTGCTTTGGCGGCTCAAACATTTATGCTTGCAATGGCAAATGAAAAATATGATACTTGCCCAATGGAAGGTTTTGATAGTATAAAAGTGAAAAGCATTTTAAAATTGCCTTATGGTGCCGAAATTACAATGGTTATTTCGTGCGGAATAAGAGAAGAACAAGGAGTTTGGGGCGAAAGAATGCGAGTTCCTTTTGATGAGGTTTATAGGAGAATTTAAATAAATATATAGAATATATGTAAAGTGTAATAATTTTTATAATTCTTATAATAATTTTTTTACTAATTTAAAATTTATAATTTTTGGAGTATTTTTATAAAAGTTAATATTATTTTACAAAATAAAAGCAAGAACATAATTTTACAACTTTATAATTTAATACTACAACATGTTTATTTTCAGTAAAATGTATCTTTATAATTAAGTAACAATAATGTTGCTTGATAAATAATTTATAATGAAAAATAATGCAGAGTTACAAACAGACGTTCAAAACGCTATCAAATGGGAGCCGTTATTGCACGCAGCAGAAA
>JAYWGV010000035.1:0-7688 GCA_043778105.1 Bacteroidota bacterium | reverse complement strand
TTTTTAAATATGGTTTAGATAACTTGTCGAAATTTCTTTTCACAAAAAAAAATCCTTTTGAAAACTGCTTATTTAATTTTTTGTCATGTACTTAAATGTTTTTTATTAAAATGTTTTAAATTATTAAGAAAATCGATGAAGTTGATTGAAAATCGATAATCTGCATCTTAACAATAAATTTTACTCAATTTCGTTAAAATTTTTTTTATTTAATTTAGTTTTTTAAAGAATAAAACATCTCTTAAAAAACACATAAAACCTAATCAAACAAGATTTTAAATAAACAATTTTAGTTACTTTTGTATCACTTTAAAAAAGGTGTATATATAATGTATAAAAAAATCTTTGCAGTCCTATTTTCAACCAGAACAATGGCTGTTTTATTTATTGGTTATGCAATTGCGATGGCTGCAGGAACATTTATAGAAAGTAAATACAACACCGATACAGCCAAAATTTGGATTTATAATGCTTGGTGGTTCGAAGCGATTCATTTATTTTTCTTGGTTAATTTCTTTGGAAATATTCAACGATATCAGTTATTGAAACGAGAAAAATGGGCGACACTTTTATTACATTTATCTTTTATTTTTATATTAATTGGTGCAGCAATAACCCGTTATATTTCATTCGAAGGAATGATGCCAATTCGTGAAAACGCAACCGAAAGTCGTTTTTTTTCTGATAAAACGTTTATCAATTTCACAGTTTTTGGAGAACACAACGGTAAAATGCAGCAACTCAAATTCGAAAAACCAGTTTTGTTTTCTCAACGCATTCAAAATTCTTTTTCTTATTCTAATAAATTTGATGTAATTCCATTCGAAATTGAGAAAAAAGAATTCATCATGGGCGCAAAAGAATTCATAAAAGAAGATAAAAACGGAGAAATTTATTTGAAATTAGTTGAATCATCTGGTGGAACTCGACACGAACATTTTCTTAAGTCAGGCGAAGTTCAAAATATTCACAATTTGTTATTTTCTTTAAATAAAGTTACTCAAGGCGCTATAAACATCAATACTTTAGGTTCAGAATATTCTGTAAATATGCCATTTGAAGGACAATTTATGCGAATGGCTGATAAATTGCAAGGCAAAGTCATAAAAGATGCAACCCAAATATTAATGATGCGGTCATTATATAATGTAGGAAACGCACAATTTGTTTTTCCAGATCCTGCAAAAAAAGGAGTAATTGCATATCAATCATCAAATGATTATAAAGCTAAAAACGAACAAGATGCTGTTGTCTTGATAGTAAAATCGCAAAATCAAGAAAAAGAAGTTACACTTGTTGGTTCAAAAGGTAAAGAAGGCGAACCAAAATCGATTAAAATCGGAGCTTTAGAATTTAATTTATCTTATGGAAGCAAGGTTTATAAATTACCATTTGAAATAAAAGTAAACGATTTTATTGCTAAAAAATATCCAGGAACCGAAAAAAGTTATGCTTCGTTCGAAAGTCAAGTTACGGTTATCGACAAACCCGAAAGTTATAATGCAAGAATTTTTATGAATAATATTTTGGATCACAAAGGTTATCGATTTTTTCAATCATCTTTTGACGAAGACGAAAAAGGAACAATTCTATCTGTAAACCATGATTTTTGGGGAACAGCAATTACTTATGCTGGTTATTTTATGTTGTTTTTTGCAATGATGGCAATTTTATTTACCAAAAATACTCGTTTTGATGATTTAAAAAGAAAATTAGAAAATGTGAAGACCAAGAAAGAAAAATTATTAGCAATTTTGATTTTGTTATTTTCATTAAATGGTTTTTCGCAATTAAAAGAGGAACAACACGAACGCCGCGAACCAACCCAAAAAGAACTCGATTCATTAATTAGCAAATTCACAGTTAGCGAAATTCACGCAGCAAAATTCGGAAAAATAATCATTCAAGATGCTGGCGGACGAATGAAACCTATCAATACTTTTTCGTCAGAATTGTTGCGAAAAGTCAGTCATTCAAACACTTACAAGAAAATGAATGCCGATCAAGTTTTCTTGTCAATAACACAATTTCCGGAGGCTTGGTATGAAATGCCAATAGTTTATATTGACATTAGTAATGACAGCATTCGTGAAATTATTGGTATTCCAGCAAGAACAAAATTTGCAAAGTTCATCAATTTTTTCAATAAAGATGGAAGCTATAAATTAACTAAATATTTAGATAAAGCATTTAAATCAGGAAATCCTACCAAATTCGAAAAAGATTTTATCGAAACCGATAAAAAAGTGGTTTTATTAGAAAGCGCATTGGGCGGCGGAATTTTGAAAATTTTCCCGATTCCGAATGATAAAAACAATAAATGGGTTTCGTATCCTGAACTTGGACAAGCCAATTTAAAAGGAATGGATTCGGTTTTTGCAAAACAAATTTTGCCAATTTATTTGAATTCGCTTGAGAATGTAATAAAAGTGAAAACCTATAAAGAACCCGATTTTTATTTAAGTGGAATAACAAAATATCAAAATAAATATGGCTCGGAAGTAATGCCAAGTCAAAATAAAATTAATCTAGAAATTTTATACAATAAATATGATTTATTGCAAAAGTTGCTTTTATGGTATTTAATAGCAGGAATTTTAATGATATTTTTTGTTGTTTTTAAAATATTCAAGGAAAATAAAATTATAAATTTTGCAATAAATGGTATGCATGTAATCATTTCGGTTTTATTTGCATTACACACAATTACACTTGCAGCTCGTTGGTACATTTCTGGACATTCGCCTTGGAGCAACGCCTATGAAGCAATAGTTTTTGTGGCTTGGTCAACAATGTTTTTTGGTTTAGCATTTGATCGTAAATCAAAATTGACGGTTGCAGCTGCTTCATTTGTAAGTGCAATGATATTGTTCGCAGCTTATCAAAACTGGGTCGATCCAGAAATTGCAAACTTGCAACCAGTCTTAAATTCGTATTGGTTAATGATTCACGTTGCAGTAATTGTTGGCAGTTATGGACCATTGGCATTAGGAATGATTTTAGGTTTTGTAACCTTGATTTTAATAATTTTGACCAACGAAAAAAACAAAACCAAAATGGATTTGAACATTCAAGAAATAACCTACATTAACGAAATGGCATTGACAATTGGATTGGTAATGTTAACGATTGGCAATTTTCTTGGTGGACAATGGGCGAACGAAAGTTGGGGACGTTATTGGGGTTGGGATCCAAAAGAAACTTGGGCATTAATCAGCATTATGGTTTATGCATTTGTAATTCACGCCCGATTTGTACCAGCATTGCGAAGCCGTTGGCTATTTGCAGTAATGAGTATGTTGGCTTTTATTTCGATATTATTCACCTATTATGGAGTCAATTTTCATTTAACAGGATTGCATTCTTATGCAAGTGGCGAGGCAAGCTCATTGGCTTGGATTTGGCAATCAGCTGCTGTGATTTCTTTTCTAGGATTGATTTCTTGGTTTAATTATCGCATTTATTTTAAAAAATAGTTAATTTCAAATGTCAATTTCAATTTCAAAAATCAATTTCAAATTCAATCTAAATAATTAAAAATATGAAAAAAACAATCATAACCATTTGTGTTACAGCTTTTTTTAGTTGTAAAAATCAAGCCCAAGAAATTTCAGTATCAACAACAAACACAGTCGATTTAACAAAATCAAATTCAAAAAAAATGGAAAAAGAAAACATTTATCAATTTAAAGTAAAAGATTTATCGGGCAAAGAATTTGATTTTGCAACCTTAAAAGGTAAAAAAATATTGATTGTAAATACTGCCTCAAAATGTGGATTGACCAAACAATACAAAGATTTAGAAGCAATTTACGAAAAATATAAATCGAAAGATTTTGTAATAATTGGTTTTCCAGCAAATAATTTCGGCAAGCAAGAACCAGGAACAGACAAAGAAATCGAAACTTTCTGCCAAATGAATTATGGCGTAACTTTCCCAATGATGAGCAAAATTTCGGTAAAAGGTTCAGATATGAATGAAGTTTATCAGTTTTTGACCCAAAAATCGAAAAACGGTTTGCAAGATTCTGAAGTCGAATGGAATTTCCAGAAATATCTTATCGGAACAAACGGTGAACTCGAAAAAGTAATTGCTCCACAAGTTTTACCAACCGATGAATCGATTGTTGGTTGGATTTCGAAATAGTTTAATGATTCATTTTTTTTGTTTATTAAATTAAGAAATTAATTACAAATTTTTCTTTTTTAATTGAAAAATTATTTTAGATTTGCCAACTAATTTTAAAACAAAAATCATGAAAAAGTTTACCCTATTATTTATGTCATTTTTTTTGGCTATTGCATTAACAACAATTTCTTGTAGCAAAGATGAAGATGCTGAAAAAAGCATTGAAGGAAAGTGGATTTTTGCACAAACTGGTAGTATTGTTGACAGTAAAGAAGTTTTAGTTAATTACCCTCATACTGCCGAATGCACAAAAGATTACACAGTTTTGAATGGCGGAAATGGAACTGATTTTACTTTTAATAAATTTGAAAATAGCTGCAAAGAAGAAACGAAATTATTTACATATACAAGAAATGGAGCGGAATTCACGAGAAAACGTGGTGATGGAAATGAAACATACAAAATTTTAAATCTTACTGACTCGGAACTAAAATTATCTTATACTGAAGGTAGTCTTACTGCTATAATAGTTTTTACTAAAGGATAATTATGTCCTACATCGTTAGAACTAAAATCTCATTTTAAAAGTTTTAAAATGAGATTTTTTTTTACTCCAAAATCAATTGCATAAAAACCGAATGCAACCAACGATTGAATTTAAATCCAGAATCTTTTATAGTTCCAACAACCTCAAATCCAAACTTTTTATGGAAATTAATACTACTTTCATTTTCTGAATCAATAACGCCAATCATTGTGTGCAAACCTTGTATTTTGGCTACCGAAATTAATTCTTGAAGCAATAATTTACCAATTCCTTTTCCGTTGAAATCATTCGAAACATAAACCGAATGTTCAACCGTAAATTGATAAGCTTGTCGAAAACGAAATTCAGAATACAATCCAAAACCAACGCATTTTTCATTTATTGTTGCAACAATTACAGGAAAACCTTTTTTTAGTTTTTCCTCTAAAATAGATTTTTGTTGTTCTAATGTTCTAATATCATAATCATATAACGAAGTCGAATTTAAAATATTATAATTAATAATTTCTAAAATTGCTGCAGCATCTTCTGATTTATATTTTCTGATTTTAATTTCCATTTGCACTCATTATTTGCATCAAAAATAAGAAAAACTTGACAATTATTTAGTAATTTTGTTATTCATTTACTTTCAGAAAAATAAATTAATATTGCGACTTTGTGAAATGAAATTTAATATTTTTAATAAGTATTTTATTTTACAATATCTGAAATCTAATATCTGAAATCTAATATCTGAAACCTAAATAAATGATTTACCCAAAAATAGCTTTGGCTCAAAGTATTCTTGAAATTTTTAGAGTTAAAGGAATTAAAAATATTGTAATTTCGCCTGGTTCTAGAAATGCGCCGCTAACTATTGGTTTCGTAAACAATCCAGAATTTAATTGTTACAGCATTGCCGATGAGCGTTGTGCTGCTTTTTTCGCAATCGGAATTGCGCAGCAACTTCAAGAACCAGTTGCGGTTGTTTGCACTTCGGGTTCAGCTTTATTGAATTATTATCCAGCATTTGCCGAAGCTTTTTATAATCAAATTCCGATGATTGTTGTTTCAGCAGATCGTCCGCAAAGTAAAATCGATATCGGCGATGGACAAACCATTCGTCAACAAAATGTTTTCGAAAATCATAGTTTGTATAATGCAAATCTTATTGAAGACGAATCTTTAGAAAATGATTTTAAAATTCAAGAAGCAATCGATGTTTCAATTTCTAAAAAAGGACCAGTTCACATTAATGTTCCGTTCGAAGAACCTTTATATGAAACCACAAATATTTTAGAAGTTACTCCTATATATATACCAAAAAAAATAGAATCTAAAAAAGTAGAAAATTTAGAACAATTTGCTCATATTTGGAATGATTCTAAAAAGAAAATGATTTTGGTTGGCGAATGTTTCCCATATTTTGTTGATGATGAAATTACAAATAACTTAGGATCTGATAATTCGGTTGTTGTAATGACCGAAACCATTTCGAATTGGCACCACGATAGTTTTATAAATAATATAGATGCTATAATTTCGCCTTTTTCTGATCAAGATTATATTGATTTTCAACCAGAAATTTTAGTAACTTTTGGAGGAATGATAGTTTCTAAGCGAATAAAAGCAATGCTTCGAAAACACAAACCAAAACACCATTGGCACATTGACGAACTGCGTGCTTATAATGTTTTTGGCTGTTTGACGTATCATTTTGAATGTTGCCCAAACGATTTTTTTAGAACATTTTTACCTTTGACCAATAAAACAGAAAGTAATTATAAGCAATTATCTCAGGAAATAAAAACACTTCGCGCTAATAAACATTTAGATTATTTAGCAACTATTCCATTTACTGATTTCAAAGCATTTGAAGTAATTATTCCAAGTTTGCCAAAAAACTCAATTTTGCAATTAGGCAATAGTTCAACAATTAGGTATGCTCAATTATTTGATTTTGATAAATCGATAGAGATTTTTTGTAATCGAGGCACAAGTGGCATTGATGGTTGCACTTCGACAGCAATTGGTGCAGCTGTCGCAAATAAAAAACAAACCGTGTTTATAACTGGCGATGTAAGTTTTTTTTATGATAGCAATGCACTTTGGAACAATTACATTCCAAATAATTTTAAAATTATTTTGATTAATAATGGCGGCGGTGGCATTTTTAGAATTTTACCAGGTCATGATGAAACGCCAGTTTTTAATACTTTTTTCGAAACATCGCATTGTTTGACAGCAGAACATTTAGCAAAAATGTATGATTTTGATTATCAAATTGCAAGTTCGGTTGAAACTTTGAAATTACAATTAGAATATTTTTATTCGATAGATAAACCCGCAATTTTAGAAGTTTTTACTCCAACAAAAATCAATAATGAGTATTTGCTCGATTATTTCAATTACTTAATCTGATTTGTATTAAAAATTATTACAAAATTAAAGTTATTATTAAATAAAATCATTAAATTTGAGTATTATTAATAATTTAAAAATTAACCAAAATGAGCCAAAGAGACGAACTTATTGCAGTTTATGCTGCTGATTTAAAAGACAAATGTGGAATGACTGCCGATATGGAATTACTTACAAAAGTAACCATTGGTTGTGGACCATCAATTTACAACAAAGATGCTTCGACAATTGCTGGAAGCCAACAATCTGAGCTTGATACTGTTAAAAATAATTTTTTAATTAAAAAATTAGGTTTGGCTGATAGCGCAGATTTAGACAAAGCTATTGATGCTGTACTTGAAACTTATGGTAAATCTAACCGATCGAAACATCGTGCAGTTGTTTATTATATGTTGACTGTACATTTCAAAAAAGAAGATGTTTATAATAAGTAATTAATTTGATAATTAGATAATTTGTCAATTAGATAATTTAACACAAAAAAATCCAATTTCGAAAGAAATTGGATTTTTTTATGAACACTGAACACTGAACACTGAACACTGAACACTGAACACTGAACACTGAACACTGAACACTGAACACTGAACACTGAACACTGAACACTGA
>JAYWGV010000034.1:0-7705 GCA_043778105.1 Bacteroidota bacterium | reverse complement strand
ATTGAGTGTTTTTTTAGTAACATCGCAAACGGTTGTAAAATAGAATGTTCCTTCAGCAAAATCATTACCTACTTTAGTAAATTGCATTTCACCATTTGTAATTGGATAGGAACAGCCATCTTTTAGGTAGATATCTGCAGCTTCGTCCTCACTTATTACTATTTTCTTTCCTACTACCAGATATTGATCATTATAGGGAAGACCAATATATTGACCCTCAAATTCTCCAGAAATTCTGCCAGAAATTTGCGCTGATATCATGGACGTACCTTGCCAATTCTTTCCGTTTATTTTGGCTTTTATTAAATCTCCGTTGCCCATTGTTTCCATATCATTGCCTATTTGTTCAATTGCAGATTGAACGTTCTTTGCCTCTTCCAAGGTTTTGCTTTTATTATTACAAGAAAATAATATGATAATTGCAATAAAAGTTGCTGCTGATTTTTTCATTTTTAGTTTGTTTTATATTATTTAATTTTTAATGTGGATCCAACCACTTGCATGTCATTGTCAGCAAAAATTTTTACTATTTCTTTCGCTCTTGGTTCTGTTTTCAATGCAGCCATTGTTGTAAAAAACGTTTCCATTTTTCCGGCTGGCTGAAATAAGACCGTCATTTTGCCCTTTTCACTTATTTGTGTCCAAGCGTGTGGAATTTTCATGGGCAGAAAAATACTATCTCCTTTTTCTAACGTATATTTATCATCGTCAACCTGAAAATAATAAGTTCCTTCGACTACATAAAAAACTTCGTCTTGAAAATGATGCACATGCAATGGCGTTCCTCGTCCTGGCGATATAGAAGTTTGCTCAAATAGTGCAAAACCACCATCGGTATCATTGCCAGATATTTTTAGATCTAATATATTTTCATTTACCCCTTTTAGTTTTATATGTCCGTGAATTCGACCCTCGCCAGCCTTTACTTTAAACCCTTTATTTGTTCTTTCTATTGCTAGTTTTTTTTGATTAAAACCTAATAATGGAATTGCTGTTACAGCAGTTAGTAGTGTTATAATAAATTTATTTCTATTCATTTCTTCAAGCTTTTAAGTAAAACAGTATCCATTTTAAATAATTACATTTTATTGCACAAAAATAGAATTCGCCTTTGACGAGAAAGCTGGATCTGTAACAATATTGGTAACCACTCCATTTTTCCAATATTTGGCTACATTTCTTGTTCCATTAGATTCAAAACCTGCAACATAAACATCGTTGCCTAAAACAAAAACAGAATGTGCTTCGGCAGTTTTTGTTCCATCGGTTAAAGAAGTTGGCGTGCCATTTTTCCAAACTTTGGCTACATATTTTGTACCATTGTATTCTAGTCCTGCAACATAAATATCGGTGCCAGAAACAACAATAGCGTTTGCGCTTGCAAAGTTGCCACCATCGGTTAGAGAAGTAGCTACACCATTTTTCCAAAGTTTGGCTACGCTTTTTGTAGCATTATATTCATATCCAGCAACATATACATCGGTTCCAGAAACTGCTACAGCGTTTGCCATAGCGATATAAGTCCCATTTGTTAAAGAGGTAGAATTTGCGTTTTTCCAAACCTTGGCTATATATTTTCCGCTGTCATATTCATAACCTGAAAAATATATATCTTTTCCCGAAACATATAATCCATTTGCATAAACATCTTTTGTACCATCGGTCAAGGGGTAAGAGATACCATCTTTCCATAATTTGGCTATACTTCTTGTGCTGTTACTGCCTTCATAGCCTACCACATAAACATCTGCGCCTGAAATAGCTATAGCAGATGCTTCAGAGTTATATATTCCATTGGCTAAAGAAGTAGCCACTCCGTTTTTCCAAATTTTTGCTACATTTTTTGTGCCGTTATTTTCGTAACCAACAACATAAACATCGGTTCCAGAAACCGCCACATCGTTTGCTTTAGCATTTTTTGTAACATCGCTTAAAAAAGTAGCTGTACCATTTTTCCAAACTTTGGCTATATCTTTTGAACCATTGCTTTCATAACCACAAGTATAAATATCTTTTGTGATAGGTTCTGCTGTTTTATCATCACTCTTGGAGCAAGCTGTTGCAAAAAAGGCAAAGATTAAAAAGGCAAGTATTTTTTTAGTTGTTTTCATAATTAATAGAATTATTTTATTTTAAGTTTATTTCACAAAAATTGACGTTGCAAAAGCATAATTTACAGCATCAGTTAATGATGTCGCTACACCGTTCTTCCAATACTTGGCTACAAAATTTGTACCTTCACCGTCATCACCTGCTACATAAACATCTTTTCCAGATACAAATACAGTGTTTGCCTTTGCGTTTTTTGTGCCATTGCTTACAGGAGTAGAAACACCATTTTTCCAATATTTGGCCACGTAATGCACACCATTGTATTCATAACCTGCAACATAAACATCATTTTCTGACACTACCACAGAAAATGCATATGCATCTTTTGTGATATCGCTTAAAGAAACTGCAGTGCCATTTTTCCATACTTTGGCAATATTTTTTGGGTTATTGTACTCATAGCCTGCAACATAAAAATCTGTCCCTGATACAAATACAGATGATACATAAGTGTTTTTGGTAACATCGCTTAAAGAAATTGCGATGCCATTTTTCCAAATTTTTGCCACGCTTATGCCGTTGTATTCTGTACCTGCAACGTAAACATCGGCTCCAGAAACAAATACTGAAAAGGCATAACCATCTTTTGTAGTATCGCTCAACGATGTTGCAGCACCATTTTTCCATACTTTGGCTTCATATTTTGTACCGTTATATTCAAAACCTGCAACATAAACATCACTTCCTAAAACAAAAACAGAATGTGCTTCGGCAGTTTTTGTTCCATCGCTTAAAGAAGTAGAGATTTCATTTTTCCAAACTTTAGCTACATGGTAGCTGCCAGTTTGCTCATAACCTGCAACATACACATCGCTTCCTGACACAAATACAGCTTTTGCCTGAGCATTGTTTGTGCCATTGGTTAAAGAAATTGCTGTGCTGTTTTTCCAATATTTGGCGACATCTCTTGTGCCATTAGATTCATAACCAGAAGTGTAAATGTCTTTCTCAACATTTATTGGTGGTTCAGGTATTTTCGATATATCACTTTTTGAGCAAGAAAAAATTAATGCTAAAAATAACAACCCAATCATTTTTTTTATAAATTCCATTTTATTTGGTTTTTAATATGTTAGAAAATCACTTAAAATATTTATTTCACAAAAATTGAATTAGCTACTGAGCTTAAAGACGCATCCGTCACAATGTTGGTAACCACTCCATTTTTCCAATATTTAGCTACATTTTTTGATCCATTATTTTCAGAACCTGCTGTGTAAATATCTGATTCAATTAAAACAATAGAACTTGCATAAGCGTTATTTGTACCGTTAGTCAAGTTGATTCCTTCGCCATTTTTCCAGTATTTTGCCACATTTTTTATTCCGTTATATTCATAGCCCGCAATATATACATCGGTTCCGGATACCGCTAAAGCGCTTGCAGCTGCAGGTTTTGTGCCATCGGTTAAATTGATACCTGCACCATTTTTCCAATATTTGGCTGTGGTATTTGTGACATTATTTTCATTACCTATAACATATACATCTGCTCCTATTATTACCATATAATTTGCATAAGCATTATTTACACCGTTACTCAAATTGACACCAATTCCGTTTTTCCAATATTTAGCTATATTTTTTGTACCGTTAGATTCATAACCAGCCACATACACATCGGTTCCAGATACTACGATAGCATGTGCAAATGCATCTTTTGTACCATCAGTCAAATTAATAGGAGTGCCATTTTTCCAATATTTTGCTACGACATTTGTTCCATTATTTTCTGCACCAGCTACAAATACATCGGTTCCAGCTATGGCAATAGATGTTGCTGCTGCATTTTTTGTACCATCTGTCAAATTAATTGCTGTGCCGTTTTTCCAATATTTGGCTATGTAAGTAGTATTTCCTGCATTGGCTTCCTCGCCAGCGACATATACATCGTCTCCAGATACTACAATAGATTTTGCAATAGCTTGTCTTGTACCATCACTCAAATTGATAGCTGTGCTATTTTTCCAGTATTTAGCAACATTTCTTGTACCATTAAATTCATAACCACAAGTATAAACATCTTTTGCTGTTGGTTCTCGAGTCGCTTCATCATCACTTTTTGAACAAGAAATAATTAATGCTAAAAATAAGAATCCAACCCATTTTTTTATAAATTCCATTTTATTTGGTTTTAATGCATTAGTAAATTAATTAAAATTGCTCATTTCACAAAAATTGAAGTAGTTTCAGAATTCAAGGACGAATCCGTCACAATATTGGTAGCTATGTCATTATTTCTGAAACTTAAAACTACAATCTCCTTCATAAATTGTAGTCGGAGAAATAGTCGGCATTACTTGCGCTGTTCCAATTATAAAAGAGTATCCAGTAATCTTAATGTCGCCAACTGTCACGGGATAAACAGCATTTCCAGTTGGCTTTTTATGTTCATACCAATCATTGGTGTTAAATGAAATCATATATTCTTTGTCTTTCACTAAATCTAATGGAGAAATAGGTTGAGTTAATTCGACACCAGCCGTCGGAAAATTAAATGTCTGTGTTCTAATTGGTGTTGCTGTAGTTTTATCCCAAAAGGTAACCCTCATTGCTAGACGAGCATCAGGAATTTTTACTACGACAGCAGTTATTTTTCCATTTACTAATGGTATGAAGGAAAAACCCATTTCATAATCAGAACTATTAACATTTGGCGTTATTTGACTAAGTCCGGTAGCTATTAAATAGCCTGGTAATGGGTTTTGTTCTGGAGCAATTACGACTGGTTGCACTGGTGTTGGCGCAGGATCATCTTTACTGCATGATATTATAATAATTGAAGTTACTAAAATTGCAATGACTATTTTAAATGTTTTCATGATTTTTTATATTTAATTGATTAATCAAATTTCACGATTAATAAAACACACTTTAAAAAAAATAGACGAAGGAGTTAAATAATAGACGAGCAAGGTTTTTTAAAGTTTAATACTTATATTTGAAGTTAATAATCAGTGATTTATGGAAAAATACAATTGCATTATTGTTGATGATGACGAAGTTGCCCGACTCAAGGTAATATCTGTTGCTCGTCAATTTCCTGTTTTGAATATTACAGGCAATTATTGCTCTGCCGAAAGTGCTATGGCAGCCATAGATAAAGAAAAAATTGATGTGTTGTTTTTAGATATTGATATGCCAAATACCAATGGTTTGGATTTTAGAAAAAAGTTAATGAATATTCCCGTTTGTGTTTATATTACTTCACATCCGGAATATGCATTGGAAAGTTTTGAACTCGAAACATTGGACTTTCTTGTAAAACCGCTTCAATCAGATCGTTTTGCACAAACTGTAGATCGAATTGAAGAATTTATAAAAATTAAACGAAAAGCAACATTATATGAAATGAGTTTTGGCGAAGATTTTATTTACATTAAAGAAGGCTTGGAGCAAACTAAAATTCATTTGCACGAAATCTTGTATCTGGAAGCTTTAAAGGATTACACGTTATTGGTTACCAATCAAAAAAAACATTGCGTTTTTTCTGGAATTGGAAATTTATTAAAAGAAAAACATTTTGAATCTTTTGTTCGAGTGCATCGAAGTTTTGCTGTTCAGAAACAATTTATTCAAAAAGTAGGTTCTCAAAATATAACTTTGATTAAGAATATTTCTATTCCGTTGGGAAATAGCTTTAAGGAGAATTTGAATTTCATTTTATGAAAACAATTACACTATTATTTTTATTAATTTCTGTTTATTCATATGGTCAAAAAAAAACTGGACAAATAATTATTGACTCATTATTAATTGAGGTAAATAATCCTCAAAAAACGAATATTGATAAATGTGACTTGTTTATCAATTTATCAAAATCATATTATTTAGGTTCAAACCCAACGAAAGTTTTAGAATATGCTAAAAAAGGTTTTGATCTTTCTTCGAAAATAAATTATAAAAAAGGACTAGCAGAAAGTAAACGTTTTGAAGCCATTGCTTATCTTACTATGGGTAATTTGACTGAGGCAGAAAACACATTCAATATAAGTTTTAAATATTACGAAGGCTTGAAAGATCCTTTGGGAATGCTTGCCTGCTTGTCTAATTTAGGAACAGTAAATACTATTCAAAACAATTATGCATCAGCTTTGAAATATTATCAAAAGGCAATAAAGGTTTGTTTGGAGTCAAAAAATGATAAATATATAGGTATCATTTACAACAATATTGGTGTAATATATAGTGAACTTAAAAACTATGATTTGGCTTTAGAATATTTTGAAAACAGTCTAAAATCGCAAACAAAAATTGACAATAAAGAAGGAATTGCGAGTGGATTTGCAAATATTGCAAACGTTAATTTTGAAAAAAACGACTATGAGAAATCATTAAAATATTATGAAAAATCATTGGACAAATATTTAGAAATAAATCATAAATCGGGAATTGCCCAGCAATATGGCAACATTGCAAGTGTCGATGTAAAACAAAAAAGGTATTCGCAAGCCAATATAAACCTCACAAAAGCAATAGCGATAAACCAAGAAATAAAAAATAAAAAAGGAATTGCGGTAAACTTGCAAGGTTTAGGCAATTATTATTATGAAATTAAAAACTATAATGAAGCATCAAAATATTCAAAGAAATCAAATGTTTTAGCTGACGAAATTGGTACAAAAGACGTTCAGAAACAAACTTATGATGATTTGAGTAAAATATATGAAAAATTAGGAAATGCAGATAGTTCCTATTTTTTTTATAAAAAATATATTGAAATAAAAGATATCATTGATAATGAAAATACCAAAAAACAGATATCGCGATTGGAAGTTCAATATGAGTTTGATACAAAAGAAGAAAGGTACAAAACCAATGAGTTATTGGCTGCCGAAAAACTAAATCAACAGTTTTTAATATTGGACTTGAACAAGTTAAAATTGGTAAAAACTGACAAAGAAAAAAAAATAGTAGAGCTAAATTTTATAAAAACTCAAAACGATTTAAAAAATGAGCAATTGGAAAAAAATTCTGGCTTGCGTTTGTTAGAAATCAACAAAAAACAACTTCAAATTAGAGATAAAGAAAATCTGATTAACAAAATTTCTCTTCAATATAAAGAAAAACAAAAATGGTATTTAATTTCTGGATTGGTATTATTTGGCATTATTGGAGGATTATTGTTTTATCAAAGTCGTAAACGCAAACAAATTAACTTGAAACTTGAAACTTTAAACCAAAATCTAGACGAAAAAATAGATGAACTTGACCAAGCCAATAAAACTAAAACTCAATTTTTTAATATTTTGAATCACGATTTGCGACGTCCAGTTTCTAATCTTATTGATTTTTTACAAATACAAAAAAACAGTCCTGATTTGCTTAACGAATCAACTAAAAATCGAATCCAGGAAACCACATTGTTATCCGCAGAAAATTTATTAACCTCAATGGAAGATATTTTGCTTTGGTCCAAAGGTCAAATGGAGAATTTTAGACCAGAACCACAATTAATTAATATAAATAACATTTTTGAATATTCTAAAAATCATTTTAAAAGCGAAGATAAAATTTTAATAATTTTCGAAAATCCAAATAATATTTCAATTTTTACTGATGAGAATTTTCTAAAAACCATTGTCAGAAATTTT
>JAYWGV010000033.1:0-7949 GCA_043778105.1 Bacteroidota bacterium | reverse complement strand
GATCGATTAGCGTCATACAATGCTTGCCAATTTAATTGCGGATTTTTTACAAACGCATCCCTTAAAACTTCCGCTTTCGCTAAATCTTGTTCAAAAATTCCTGCAGTTGAGTGTTTAGTAATCTCGTAACTCGGCAAATTTTGATAATATACTGGGTCTGGATTAAAAGATTTTTGAAAATCAATTCTACTGTTACCGATTTGACCAATTTGGTACGATAAAGTTGTGTTTAATGTTGTATTTGAATTTATTTTCCAATAATCCGTTAACATAAACATTGGTTCTGCCGAATTTTTTACTCTGGAATTTCTTTTTATACCGTTCTGGTAGCCCCAATATGAATTATATTTTTCACCAACCAAATCTTGAACTTCTTCTGAATTTGGAGAGTTTTTTCCTCGAGTATTTTGTGCATAAATTGACGTAAAATTCAAACTATGGTGTTCGTTAATTCGTTTTTCTACGCTCGCAAAAAGAGAATTGGCACTATACGTTGTGCCTTCGAAATAAGCTTCTGCCGCCCAACGACGTCCAGCAGAAATTACATAAGCCCAACCGTTAGCTTGCATTCCTGAAACATGCGTTCCCATTAATCTATTATTATAATTAGTGTTAGTATTCAAGAAAGACAATCTTGTACCTTTTCTATAAATAGAAGCTCTTGTATTAATTTCTTGTGTACCTGCAATGCCTCCAAAAACGTAATCAGACGGTGCAGAACCATTTGTAAATTCTTGATTCCTTGTTGCGTCATTTAACCCTCCCCAATCGCCATATTGTGGGCGACCGTCTGCAGTTTTATTCATAGAAACGCCATTAATCATTACGTTAGAATATTCATTATCAATTCCTCGAACACTGAATCTTGCTTGTCCCCAATTGAATGCGGCAGTTTGCAAAAACGCATCTCTAGAAGATTGTAATAAACTACTGGTATTTTCGGAACCACTTGAATCATCGTTTAATTGTGCATCTGAAATATTTACTGTACTCAATTGCTGTTCTGCTGTTATATCTTCATTCATTTGAATCGTCCCAATGCTTTGGATTTTTCCAGCTTCGATGTCTAGTTTCATGAAAACATCTTTGTAACCGTTAGAACGAAGTCGCATTAAATTTTTACCAACTGGAACATTTTTGAAAACAAATTTTCCGTTGGCATCGGTAATTTCGGTCAAATTGGTGTTTTCTATTGTTACAATAACTCCTTGCAACGGTTTAAAAGTTTTAGAATCTACAATCTTGGCACTTGTTCCTGTGCCTGTTTGTGCAAATACTAGTGCTAAATTTAGTAGAAATAGAGCACCCACGTAAAATTTCTTCATAAAAATTATTTAGTTAAATCAGGGATTTTGATAAGTTTTTTATTTCTTAACGGTGCAAATGTAAACCATTTAATAATATTATTTACTTTTGGCTCAAAATTTGTAATTAACTATACATTAATTTAACATTGTTTACATGAAAATAAAATCCCTAATAGTTGCTTTTGCAATTGTAATATCTGGTTTTAATGGCTTTTCTCAGCAAAAAAAATATCAAGTGCACACCGTTGCATTTTATAATTTCGAAAACTTGTTCGATACTATCAACAACGAAAACAACGACGAAGAATGGCTGCCAAACGGCGCACAAAACTGGACTAACGAAAAATACCAACAAAAATTATTAAATCTTTCGCGTGTTTTGTCGGAAATTGGCACTGGCGAAAACCCTAATTCGCCAACATTTATTGGTGGTTGCGAAATCGAAAACCGTCATGTTCTTGAAGATTTAGTGAAAACTCCGCTATTAATAAACAAAGGATATGGAATTGTGCATTTCGATTCGCCAGATAAACGTGGTATTGATGTTGCACTTTTATATCAGAAAAAACATTTCAATCCGACTAGTTTCGAAAATGTTCCACTCCTTATATACAAAGACGAGGAGAAAGCCGAGAAAAAAGATAAAAAAGAAGACGAAGAAAAAACCGACGATATTGTTGTTGAAACAACCAAAGTCGGACGAATTTACACCCGTGATCAGTTGCTTGTAACTGGTTTGCTCGATGGCGAAGAAATAAACTTGATTGTAAACCATTGGCCATCGCGTTCGGGCGGAGAAAAGAAAAGTTCTAAATTTCGTGAAGCTGCTGGTCAATTGAATCGAAAAATTATGGATTCACTTTTTAAAATTAATCCAAGTGCCAAAATAATTACAATGGGCGATTTGAACGATGGTTCGTATAATAAATCGGTTAAAGAAGGAATTGGTGCCAAATTAAAAAAATCTGAAGTTAAAAAATTCGGAATCTACAACCCGTTCGAACAAATGGCTAAAGATGGTAATTCGACATTGTTTTATAGAGATGCAGGCGATATTTTTGACCAAATTATGGTTTCTGATCAATTAATTCAGCCAGATTATTCCTCCTATAAATATTGGAAAGCTGGAATCTACAACAAGCCTTACATGATTCAAACTACTGGACAATACAAAGGTTACCCATTAAGACATCAAGCAACCGAAGTGGGTTTTTCTGACCATTTTCCAGTTTATGTGTACCTCATAAAACAAATGAATTAATAACAAAAAGGTTGGTTCGCCAACCTTTTTTAATCAAAATCATGAAAAAAATTATTCTTGGATTACTTTTTCTTGTTGTATCAAATGCATTTTGTCAAGAAAGAATTGCTGCGGCTAATGCAAAAGATTATTTGGACAAAGTAGTTATAGTTGAAGGAAAAGTAGTTTCGTTTAAATTGGCAACCGAAGGAAAAAGTATCAACTACATCAATATTGATAAAAAATTTCCCGAAAACATTTTTACTATAGTAATTACAAATGATTGGTTGCAAAAACTCGATGTAAAAATTGAAGATTTAGTAAATCAAGTTGTTGTGGTAAAAGGAAAAATTTCTATTTATAAAAATGATCCTAAACAAATTCCGCAAATTTTTAATCCAGAAAGTTTAGAAATAAAGAAATAATTAAAAAATAATAGCTATTCGGTTATTAGAAAATTTGACACGAATTTCACGAATTTACACAAATTAAAAAAATTCGTGAAATTCGTGTCAGTTTTTTTTAAAACGCTTTCGGAGTTCAGTATTGCTGAATTATAACGAAAAAATCATTTCACATCTTTCAACATTAATTGCAAATCGATTTTTCCGTTAAATTCATTTTCGGAAATGGTATAAACGGCTTCGAAAGGTTTTTTGACAATATTTAATTTATCGCCCAAATTAAAACCAATTGCAGGAATTCCTTCAGAGCTATTTTGTTTAACAAATAGTTTTAAATGCTCGTTTTCTTTACCAATTGGTTTGCCATAACCTGTATCTTTTATGTTTTTGGTATAAAATACTGGTGTCATATTTAAAGGCCCAAAAGGTTCAAATTGTTTCAAAATTCTGGTCAATTTTGGACTAATATCATCAAAATCTATTTCGGCATCAATGGCGATTTCTGGTATTAATTGTTCAGGCAAAATGGTTTCTTGAACTGTTTTTTCGAAAGCTTCTTTAAAATTTAGATAATTTTCTGGCAACAAAGTCATTCCTGCCGCATACATGTGACCGCCAAATTGCTCCAAATGTTCGACACAACTTTCTAATGCGTTATAAACATCAAATCCTTTTACCGATCTTGCCGAAGCTGCCAATTTATCGCCGCTTTTTGTGAAAACCAATGTCGGTTTATAATAGGTTTCGATCAATCTTGAAGCCACGATTCCGATAACGCCTTTGTGCCAATCTTCTTGAAAAACTACATTTGTAAATCGGTTTTGTTCTTTGTTATCTTCGATTTGATTCAAGGCTTCGATGGTAATTTGCTTGTCTAAATCTTTACGGTCTGAATTGTATTTTTCAATTTCTGATGCGAATATTGTGGCTTGCTCCAAATCAAATTCTGATAGCAAAGCAACTGCTTCATTGCCGTGTTTAATTCGTCCAGCAGCATTGATTCTTGGTGCAATTTTAAAAACAACATCTGTTATTGAAAATGTTTTGACTTTGGACTGTGCAATCAATGCTTGGATTCCTGGTCTTGGATTTTCATTGATTACCAATAATCCAAAATGAGCCAAAATTCGATTTTCGCCAGTCATCGGGACAATATCTGCGCCAATTGCCGTAGCAACCAAATCTAAATATTCGACTAAATCTTCGATATTTTGCCCACGATTTTCGCCCAATGCTTGAATGAGTTTAAAACCGATTCCGCAACCACACAATTCGTCATAAGGATAGTTGCAATCGTCACGCTTTGGATTTAAAACGGCAATTGCATTTGGTAAAATGTCGCCTGGTCTATGGTGATCGCAAATTATGAAATCTATCTTTCGTTCATTTGCGTAAGCGACGTGATCTATGGATTTTATACCACAATCCAAAGCAATTATTAGCGAAAAACCATTGTCGTCTGCAAAATCGATTCCTTTAAATGAAATTCCATAACCTTCGTCATATCTATCAGGAATGTAAGTTGCTACATTTAAATAATAAGTTTTCAAATACGACGAAACTAACGAAACTGCTGTTGTTCCATCTACATCATAATCGCCAAAAACCAGAATATTTTCGTTGTTTTCAATCGCTTTTTCAATTCTTTCGACGGCTTTGTCCATATCTTTCATCAAATATGGATTGTGCAAATCGTGTAAATTAGGTCTAAAAAATTGTTTGGCTTGGTCGAAGGTTTCAATTCCACGTTGAATCAATAACGAAGCCACGAAAGTTTCGACATTCAAGGCTTTTGCCAAATGATTGACTTTTTCAGAATCGGGTTTTGGTTTGATTGTCCAACGCATTTTTTAATATTAGATTTAGGATATTAGATTTTAAATATGTTTGAATAAAAATATTTCAATTGTACGAATATAGAATTATAATTTATTAATTTGAAAATAAAAAAATTATTTTTATGAATTATATGTCAAAAAATAAGTATATTTGTAACATATTATTTAAGTTAAATCAATATTATAATTATTATGTATCAAACTAGTTACAATAAAAATTGGTACGGAATGTCAGACAACGCAATTGTAGATTCGCTTTGTGCAAATTTAAAACAAATGCGTCTTAATAAAAACATTTCGCAAGAAGAGCTTTCTGCAATGTCGGGCGTGAATCGAGTTACAATTAGTCGAATGGAATCTGGTCAAGCCATAAACTTGATGACAATGATTCAATTGCTTCGTGCTTTAGAGCAACTTCATTTGTTGTCAGAATTTAATGTACTTCCTGAAGTTAGTCCAATTATGGTTATGGAAGCTCAAGAAAAATACCGCAAAAAAGCATCTTCGCCACGAACCAAAAAACTATAAATTATGGTTGCAATTGCAAATATAAAATTATGGAATAACAATGTTGGTGTAATTCTTTGGGATGAAATGCGCAATCTTGGAATTTTTGAATTTGATAAAAGTTTCACGAAATTAGGTTTGGATATTTCTCCTATTTTAATGCCTTTATCAGATTTTGAAAATGGCAAAATGGTTTTTTCGTTTCCAACCTTGAATAATAAAACTTTCAAAGGTTTGCCTGGATTATTATCGGACTGTTTGCCAGATAAATTCGGAAACCAAATTATTGATGCTTGGTTGGCGCAACAAGGTAAAAATGTTGAAGATTTTACACCAGTAGACAGACTTTGTTACATTGGAAAACGTGGAATGGGCGCATTAGAATTTGAACCTGTAAACAACGTTTCGACCGAAAATTCCAATAAAATTGAAATCGAAGAATTAGTAAAATTTGCCCAAGAAGTTCTTGATGAACGCACCAAATTTCAAACAAATACTGATTCAGAAAAAGGTTATTCTGATGTTTTACAAGTTTGCAGTTCGGCTGGCGGCGCTCGTCCCAAAGCAATTATTACCTATAACGAAAAAACGCACGAAGTTCGTTCTGGACAAATTGATGGTTTAGAAGGTTTTGATTATTGGTTAATAAAATTCGATGGTGTGACCAATGCACAAGTGGGCGATCCGAAAGGTTATGGAAAAATTGAATATGCTTATTATCTAATGGCTTTGGATTGCGGAATTGAAATGTCCAAAAGTAAATTAATGCAAGAAAATGGTCGTTCGCATTTTATGACAAAGCGTTTCGACAGACAAAAAAACCAAAAAATTCACATGCAAACTTTGTGTGGTTTGGCGCATTTCGATTACAATCAACCACGAGCTTATTCGTATGAACAAGCGTTTCAAATTATGCGACAAATGAAATTACCTTATTCTGATTCTGAGGAATTATATCGAAGAATGGTTTTTAACGTCATGTCAAGAAACCAAGATGATCATACTAAAAACATTTCTTTTTTGATGTTTCCAGATGGAAAATGGCAACTTTCGCCGGCCTATGACATTACTTATGCTTACAATCCAGAGAATTTTTGGTTAAAAGCACATCAAATGAGTGTGACTGGAAAACGAGAAACTATTTTATTGGAAGATTTATTGGCTGTTGCAAAAAACGTCGGTGTCAAAAAGCCAAAAGCAATTATTAAACGTTGCAACGAAATTTTATTTAATTGGGTTGATTATGCCGAAAAAGCAGGAATAGAATTAGAGCAAATCCGGCAAATTGAACGAGAATTAATTATTTATGATTTGTAACTAATTATGTTCGATAATAACTTAAAACTATATTATCGTATATTAAAAGCTACAAAATATTAGTTTATATTGTATAATTTCAATTTGTTATATAAAGTTTTTCGGCTGATTTTTAAAAGATTTGCAGCTTCTGATTTGTTGTTTTTTACTTTACTTAAAACCGAAATAATGGCATCTTTCTCTGATTCTGACAATGAAAAGTCGTTTTCATTTTTATTCTGAAAAATTTCGGTTGGTAGAACATTTTTTTCAATAAAATCTCCTTGAGAAAGCAAAGTTGCACGTTTGATGATATTTTGTAATTCACGCAAATTTCCTGGCCATTTATATTTGTTAAAAACCGCAATTACCTCATCAGAAAAACCGATAATTTCTTTGTTTAATTGTTGATTTGCTTTTTCTAGAAAAAAATCGGCAAAAACCATTAAATCTTCATTTCTATCACATAATGATGGTGAATCGATAGAAAATTCGTTAATTCTATGGTATAAATCTTCGCGAAAATCTCCGTTTTTTACTGCTTCTCGTAAATCTTCGTTTGTGGCTGTAATAATTCGTATATCGACTTCGATTTCTTTATTGCTTCCAACAGGTTTAATTTTTCTTTCTTGTAATGCTCTTAGCAATTGAATTTGATTTTCGTAAGATAAATTTCCAATTTCATCAAGAAAAATTGTTCCGTTGTTTGCAGCTTCAAAATAACCAATTTTATCATTAATTGCTCCAGTAAACGAACCTTTTAAATGTCCGAAAAATTCACTAGCTGCTAACTCTTTAGGAATTGCGCCACAATCAACAGCAATAAAATTATTATTTTTTCTTGGGCTTTTTTCGTGAATTGTTTTGGCGATAACTTCTTTACCAGTGCCACTTTCACCAATTATTAAAACTGACATATTGGTTGGCGCAACCAAATTTATATATTCTGCCAATTTTTTAGAAGCGATTGAAATTCCTAAAACAACATCGTGGTTTGCAATAGGTTTTGGAACTTTCTTTGGTTCACTTGCAACAGCAATAACTTTGGGCTTTTGAAGTGCTTTTTGGATTACCAACAAAACTTCTTCGGGATTAAATGGTTTCGAAATATAATCTGACGCCCCGTTTTGAATAGCTTTTACGGCAGTAGTTACATCTGAATAACCCGTCATTAGTATAACAGGAATTTTGGGATAATCGGTTTTGAATTCTGATAATAATTGTATTCCGTCGTAATTTGGCAAACGCAAATCGGTAATTATCAACTCAAAACCCTCATTTTTGGCTTTAATTTTTGCTTCTTCTGCAGAGAATGCTGTCGAAATTTCATGATTGTTTTTGGTCAGAAATTTTTCTA
>JAYWGV010000032.1:0-7970 GCA_043778105.1 Bacteroidota bacterium | reverse complement strand
AATCTAAAATCTAAAATCTAAAATCTAAAATCTAAAATCTAAAATCTAAAATCTAAAATCTAAAATCTAAAATCTAAAATCTAAAATCTCATTTAGACAAATCAACATTTTCATTTACATCCCAATTCGATCGAACATCAATTTCTTTTGGATGATAATAAACCTCTTCGGATTGTCGTTTTTCTAGAAAATTACCCGAATCAAATTCTTGATTTTTATTATCGTCATAAATAATTCTTAATGTATATTTTGATGGTTCAATCAAATTAAAATCGACATTTTTTTGTTTTTCTACAAATTCACTTATATAAACTTTCCCTTTATCATCGGTCAATTCAACTATTAAAGGATAACGTTTAGCTTTCTCTAAAACAATTGTCAAATTGCCATAATCGGTTGTGTTTTTGGTGTCAATTTTATAATTTAAAGTATCGTTTTTCTGATCTAAAAAATCAATAATTGCACCAGGCAAAAGCTTAAATTTATATTTTTGTAATGGTTCTATCTTGAAATCGATTTCGATATCTTGATTCATTTCGATGTATTTTGTCGAAAACTTTATAGCAACCGAATCTTTATTGAGCACCTGAATTTTCGAGTTATCGATTTTCGAAATTGGGTTCGATGCGTGAATAGCAAATTTCTCTCTAAAACTTAAATTTCCATTTTGAATGGCATTAAAACTTAAAGTATCCTTTTTTTGTGGTTTAATTTTCACGACAAAATCTTCGGAATATTTATTTTTAGAAACCGATAATTTTAAGGAATCAACTTTTATTGGATTGTACCAAACCTGAACAGAATCTTTTTTCTCGAGTTTAGTTACTAACGTTTTTAAAATTTCTGAACCGTTTTTTAAAACCAACTTCAAATCCTTGCCATTGCCTTCAAAAGGCAAAATGATTCGATTTCCAGAAACTTGTTTTGGTTTAAAAGCTTTGAACGGCAATGCTTCCTTGAATAATTCTAATTGAAAAGCAGTGTCGTTCGGAATTGTGATAAATTGTTTTTGAAAACCAATTTTCTCGGTTCTGGAATCAAATTTATTATTGCCATTTTTATCTTTCAGCGCAACTAGCAAATATTTTCCAGCCTTGATGTTTTCGATTCTAAAAACTTTTAGACTGTCTAAAGTGTTGGTTATGTATCTAGGATTTTGTTTATAAATCAATGAATCATTAAATTTTCCGTCAACTTCATACAACATTACCGATACAAAATTATCTACTTTTTTATCAAATGCGTCTTTTATGGTACCACCAACAGATAATGAATCGATGAAATTTCCAGTCGAAAACACATATTTAAACTGTTTGTACGGATTGTTTTCGTTGTTGTCTTCTATGCTTTGTCCGAAATTAAAACTATAAGTCGTGTTGGGCAATAATGTTTCTTCGAGTTTTATTGTCAAAATTTTGCTTGCATTGGTTGGCGAAACCTGAGGCGTTTTTAACATTGGTGGCGAAACAATTAATTGTTTTTCAAGATCTTTTAGTTTTACATATTCACTAAAAACCAGTTTTATTTCTTTTCCAGAAAAATTCACGCTTCCGTTTTTAGGGAAACTCATTTTTAAAACTGGTGCAAGTGTGTCTTTTAAACCGCCATCGATAGAGCCACGACGCGCACAACCAATTGCAAAAACAAGACACAAAACAGTTAAATATTTTAAGAATTTAATTAACATAGCACAAAAAATTTATGACCACAAATTAACAATTATAATTGCGGTTCACGAAATTTTTTAAATTTTAATTGTGATGATCAATGTTTTTTTACTCACCCTTAATTTCCGACAAAACATTTATTGCTTCTTCTACATACATATCTTTGGTAAGGTTTTCTAACCATTGATTTCTTTTTTCTAAAAGCACCTCGTTTTTTTTAAGTTTGTTAAGTTCATCGACAGACAATCTAAAAGATAATTTATTGTTGTAATCTTTCAATATTTCGAACTTTTTAGTCTTCTCTAAATTCTGATTTTCTTGTGATTTAAATGTTTTATAATTTAAACTATATATTTTTTGTTGTAAAAAATTATTTTTTAAAGCATAAAATTCATTAATTAATTTGAATGTTTTGTTGTTAGAAATTCTGCTTTTCGAATTAATTAATACCTCGTCAAAGTTTTTTATAAAATTAAATTGGCTCCAAATTATTTGATTTATTTTATCGGAAACATATTTATTAATACTTGAATTATTTAGGTTTGTTAAAACAACGTCGCTATTTACTCCATTTTGGTCAAATGAATTGCCGTTCAATCTATAAAATTTTTGAGTAGCAATTTTTGTAATTCCGAGATGCTCTTTGTTTTCTTTATTAATTTGCGGGCTTAAATCGATTGATTTTAGTAAAGTTCCTTCGCCTTTGCTATTTACATTTCCAACAATTACACCTCGTTTATAATCCTGAATTGCGGCTGCAAAAACCTCGGTTGTTCTAGATGAATTTTCATTCAATAATAATACAAGTGGACCTTCCCAAATTAATTTAGCATCTTCGCTTTTTAGCAATCCAACCGAATTGTCTTTATTACGAATTTGAGTAATTGGGTTGTTGCCTAAAAAATAGCCACATATTGTGAAAGCAGTTTCAAGAGAATCACTATTGTTGTTTCTCAAATCTAATAAAAGTCCATCTACACCTTCTTTTTTAAGACTTATAATTTCTGTGGCAACATCTTTGGCTGCATCTCTTGAGGTATCTTTTTCTAAATCATTATAAAAAACCGGAATATTGATAACCCCATATTTTTTAACGTTTTTTTCAACAATCGACGATTTCGAGTCAGTATCATTAATATCAATAATATCTCGTTTCAATTTTACTTCAAGGATTGTTCCATCAGGTTTTTTTAAGGTTAATTTTACTGATGTGCCTATTTTTCCTCTCATAAGTTTTGTTGCTTGAGCAATGTCAAATCCAACAATATCTACTGGCTCATCGTTTTCTTGTCCAATTTTTAAAACGATATCTCCAACTTCTATTTGTTTAGATTTATAACTCGGACTGTTGTAGGCTATTTTCTTGATGGTTACAAAACCAGATTGCAATTCAATATTGTTGCCAACACCAACCAATCGACCACCTAAATTTACATCGAATTTGTCTTTATTATAAACACTTAAATAAGAAGAATTTTCATCGAGTGATTTGACAATTGCACTAATGTAAAACTCAAAACAATCTATTCTTTTAAAATTTTTATAATTGGTGTTTGTACTATTTGTAAAATTAAGAATCTCTTCTCTACTTTCTTTTTCAAGTTCGGGAATTGTTTTTAAAGTTCCTGCTTTTTCTTTTTGATAAATTTTATTTACAATTTCATATTTATAAATATTACGAAAACGATTTTTTAATTCGGTTTCGTTTTTACAAAATTTATATGTTTTTTGGTCAATGTTTATATTTTCTTTTAAATCAATTTTAAAAATGCTTTTACTTAAATCGGTATAAATAGCTTTTGCTTCAATCATTCGTTTTATAACCCTTTCATATGTCAAGTAAAAAAAACTTAGATCATTATTTTTAATTTGGTCATCGAGTTTGGTTTCTATTTTTTTAAACTCTAAAAAATCCGATTCTAAAAAATAAACTTTTTGAGGATCAACAGCATCAAGATAATTACTAAAGATTTTTTTCGAGAATTCATCGTCAATTATAACATTTTTATAGTGCGATTCTTGCAAGGTTTTTAGAACCAATTCAAGTACTCTTTTTTCGCGATCTTGGTTGTTGTTTTGAGAAAATGTATTTGTACAAATAAAAAAAACAAGTAGTAGAGCAGGTTTTAAGATATTTTTCATAAAAAAGTAATTTATGAATCTTTTGGGGAAGTTTCATTTGTATTAGCAAAAATATATTTTTTGAAATTATAAAATATTAAAATCTACGAAAATTTAATGTTAAAATTTTGGCATATAAAAAAGCCAATCTTTTTAGATTGGCTTTTTTTCAATAATATTTTAATTATTTAGGTTGTGTTACAGAATATTGTAGATTTTAAAAAAAATAGCACTGTAATAGAGGAAACTAATACTTTTGTCATTTCGACGAAGGAGACTAGAGCCTGAAAGTGCGACTGGCGAAGCAAATCTCATAAAGTGAGCAACTAATGTGATTTTTCCTTCGTCGAAATGACTAAATATACTAATATTTTAATTAAATCCACAATATTCTATAACACAACCATTATTTACACCTTTGGCCCAGCATTAACAAGTGCTGCGCCTTCTTGGTTGTGCGTATATTGAACAAAGTTTTTTACAAATAACGCTCCAAGTTCTAATGCCTTTGTGTTCCAAATTTCATCATTATCATAGGTTTTTCTTGGATCCAAAATCTCAGAATCTACACCATTTAAAGATATTGGAATTTCAAAATTGAATGTTGGCACAACAATTGTTTCAGAATTTTCTATTGATCCGTCAAGAATACTGTCAATAATTGCACGAGTATTTTTTAATGAAATTCTTTTTCCGGTGCCATTCCAACCTGTGTTTATCATGTAAGCTATGGCGTTGTGCTGTTCCATTTTTTTGACCAACTCTTCGCCATATTTTGTTGGATGCAATGACAAAAATGCTTTGCCAAAACAAGCCGAAAATGTTGGTGTTGGTTCGGTAACGCCACGTTCGGTTCCTGCTAATTTGGCCGTAAAACCTGATAAAAAATAATATTTGGTTTGTTCTGGTGTCAATTTAGAAACTGGTGGCATAACGCCAAATGCATCGGCGGTTAAGAAAATAACTTTGGTTGCGTGACCAGCTTTAGAAACTGGTTTTACAATATTATGAATGTGCTCAATTGGATAAGAAACTCGAGTGTTTTGTGTTACAGAACCATCTGTAAAATCGATTTTTCCATTAGCGTCTAGCGTTACATTTTCCAAAAGTGCATTTTTCTTGATTGCTCCAAAAATGTCTGGTTCATTAGCAGCACTTAAATCGATTGTTTTTGCATAGCAACCGCCTTCGAAATTAAAAACGCCATCGTTGTCCCAACCATGTTCGTCATCGCCAATTAATTCTCGTTTTGGATCGGTCGATAATGTTGTTTTGCCTGTTCCTGAAAGTCCAAAAAACACAGCAACATCGCCATCATTTCCTTTGTTAGCCGAACAATGCATTGAAGCAATTCCTTGCAATGGCAAATAATAGTTCATCATTGAGAATAAACCTTTTTTCATCTCGCCACCATACCAAGTGCCACCAATTAATTGAATTTTTTCGGTTAAATTAAATGCTACATAAACTTCAGAATTCAAACCATGATGTTTATAGTCTTCAAAACCTTTTTTAGAAGCATTCATAACCACAAAATCGGGTTCGCCGAAATTTTCTAATTCTTTATCAGTAGGTCGAATGAACATGTTTTTAACAAAATGTGCTTGCCAAGCCACTTCGACAATAAACCTAACTTTTAATCTTGTGTTTTCGTTGGCGCCACAAAAAGTATCGACAACATATAGTTTTTTACCAGAAAGTTGCGATAAAGTATTTTGTTTTAAAGCATTCCAAGTGTCTTGTGTAATGGGTTTATTGTCATTTACAGCTTTGTCGCTTGTCCACCAAATTGTGTCACGAGTAATTGCGTCTTCGACAATATATTTATCTTTTGGCGAACGACCTGTGAAAATTCCTGTCATTACGTTTACTGCTCCGAGTTCAGAAAGTTGACCTTTTTCGAATCCTTCAAGGTTTGGATTCAGCTCATCATCGTACAATAAATCGAAAGAAGGGTTATAAACAACATCATGCGCATTATTAATTCCATATTTTTCTAACGAAATCGATTTCGTATTTTGAACGTAATTCTCCATAGTTGTATCAATGATAATTATTAGACTGTAAAATTATAAATTTAATTTAAAACCTTTACTAAAATTTTAAAATTTAATATTTGGATTTATAAATTTTTAAAAACATTAAAAACCAAGCAGTTATGAGTAAAATGCCGCCAATTGGAGTTAAAAATCCTATTGGTTTAAAGTTAATATTGGATATTGGCATTGTCGAAAGCAAGAAAATCGATCCCGAAAACGTTGTAGTTCCAAAAAAAGTGAGGTAAAAAATTGCTTTTTTAGATGTTTCTAAAATAGAATTGTTGCTGCCCAAAAACAATAAAAATAACGAATGATACATTAAATATTTTACGCCAGTTTCAAAACTTGATAATTGGTAAATTGACAGTAATTTTTTCAAAGCATGTGCGCCAAATGCTCCAAGAATTATGGCTAGGATTCCGGATATTGTCGCTGTTAATAAAATTTTTTTATTCATTTTTTTTGATGTTGGATAATAAAATGCAAAAATATCTGTTATTTATGAGAATGTTGATAATTCTATCGATTTTTTTAGCCCTGATGGAAGGGAAAAACAAATTGTTTTAAAACTTAATTTTTTCTTGATTTTGCACAACGACCAACGGAAGTTCGTGCAAAATCTTAGAAAAAAAAGTTTTAAAGCAATTTTTTTGGAATGACAGCAGGATTGGCTTAGAATAAAAATACTAGATTTGCAACTTTAAAATTTTATACCTATATATAATGAATAAAAAATGCTTTACAATTATTTTGATAATAATTTCGATATTTGGGTTTTCTCAAATAAAATCGGGCGAAAAGTTAGTTTATGCTGGTGCCTATAACATGTCTGGAATAATGACGCCACTGGCACAGGTGACCATGCAAACGTCAACAATTGCGACTGCCAAAAGCAGTTATTTGCACTTGTCTTGCGAAGCTGCAACTTACAGCAAATGGGATTCTTTTTTTAAAATTCGTGATGTTTTCGAGAGTTATGTAAACCCAACAACGTTAATGCCAAGCCTTTTTAAACGAAGCACGAACGAAGGCGGATTTAGCAAAACCGAAAAATATGTTTTTAAAGGGTCGAATGTGACGAGTACTTCTAAACGAAAAAACAAACCAGAAATTACCAAAAATTTTACGGTTGGAGCAACAACTCAAGATATTGTTTCGGTTATTTATAAACTTCGAACTCTAGATTTTGCATCTATGAAAATTGGTCAATCTAAAACTTTTAAAGTGGTTTTTGACGAAAAAGAAGTGCCAGTAACTGTCAAATATCTTGCAATAGAATCATACAATGCTGGAAATTTGGGCAAAAAAAACTGTTATAAATTAGCAATTACTGCCAATACTAAAGCTATCAAAGGGTTAAACCTAATTTGGCTTACTGCAGATGCCAATAAAGTTCCAGCGTTAATAAAGTTTAGCATTAAGGTTGGCGTTGGACAATTGACCTTAACGACGGCAACAGGAATTTAAAGTTTTATAGAAATTATGAGAAAATTATTTATTGTATTAGCATTTATATTTGCTGTTTTAGGCGTTATTTTTACAGTTTTGCCAACCGAAAAACTCGGATTAATTCCGATTGGATTATCATTAATTTTTGGATTTTTGGCGTTAAAAAAATCAGAAATTGGTCAAAAAGGATTTACGAAATTTATTTTGATATTTGCAACAATCTTATTATTAGTTGGACTTGCTAAAGTTTTTTTAATAAAAGACGAAGTAATAATAGACAAACAAGACGAAATTCAAAAAGTTGAATCTCAAAAAGAAGATTTAAAGGATTTGGAGGAATTGGATGGTCTTTAATTGCAGTTTTTAGTGGTCTGTGATCAGTGATCAATGGTCAGTGGTCAGTGGTCAGTGATCAGTGGTCAGTGGTCAGTGGTCAGTGTTCAGTTTTTAGTAGTCAGTTTTGAATCTTAAAAAGTCTTTTGTCTTTATGTCTTTTGTCTTTAAGTCTAATGTCTTCAAGTCTAATGTCTTCAAGTCTAATGTCTATAAGTCTAATGTCTTCAAGTCTAATGTCTTTAAGTCTAATGTCTTTAAGTCTAGTGTCTTTAAGTCTAATGTCTTTAAGTCTAATGTCTTTAAGTCTAATGTCTTTAAGTCTAATGTCTTTAAGTCTAATGTCTTTAAGTCTAATGTC
>JAYWGV010000031.1:0-2229 GCA_043778105.1 Bacteroidota bacterium | reverse complement strand
AATTCCAGAATTTACCAACAAATTGTCCAACTTGTTTTCAGCGTAAATTCCCTCGTGGGAATTTTGAGCGGAACTTGCCACTAACGTCTCGTGGCTTGACGTCAGTTGGGGATTTGGTTGGCCAAATGTATCGATTAAAAAACCAACTTCCAAGTACAAAACCAACTTTAAAGTTAGCCTAAAACCCCAATTGCGCCAAACCGCTGTTAACTGTTGTTTTTTTTCTTTCTACATTAACCTGAACAAATTAACAAATAATTTTCTTCTTTATTTGCTTGAATTATTATTTTTTTCAATTCAATAAAATCTTCGATTAAATGATTAACATTATTTGATTCACCTTCGATATTTTCATCACACCAATTACTAGGATAAATATCATTTTCATTTAGTTCGGTTGCGCTGTAATTCTCATTTATTTCAGATTCCATAATTTCGGATATTTTTTCACTTATTTCTTTTACAATTTTATAATTTATATATTGATAATAATTTCCACTTTCCATGAACTCAAACATTTCTTCAACATAATCCATATTTTCAAAATTTACCTTATCAAAATCAAAATTACCTAAATATTCAGTTGGATTAAATATTTCATTTAGTATTTTTTGGTTTTTTTCAGATTTATTCTTTAATAGTACGAATTCAATTGCTGCAAATGAGTTTTGAAAACAATAACTATTTTCTGTTCTATTAAAAATTTTAATTTCATTTCTGTTTTCTGTATTTTTTAATTCTGCAAACAGTTCTTTGGAAATGTTATAAATTGTTGTCGATTGGCTCATTTTTTTTATCTTGGTTCTTATTTACTTCCGTTTTTTTAAAATAACAGTTAACGTCTCGTGGCTTGGCGTCAGTTGGGGATTTGGTTAGCCAAATGTATAAATTAAAGACCGAACTTACAAGTACAAAACCAACTTTAAAGTTTGCCTAAAACCCCAATTGCGCCAAACCGCTGTTAGCCGTTCGGTTTTTTATTTGCGTAATAAATATTTTTTTTCAGTTTCAAATTCTTCTTTAGTTAATGTTCCATCTTCGTATAATTGTTTAAGATTAAGTAATTCATACGAAATTGAATTATTTTTTATTTTTGTATTTTTATTTTCTCTTTTGTCATCTGAGACTGACCAAATTATTGCAATAATCCAACCAATTGCAGTCCAACCTAAAAGTAAATTTAGTAAAAAAATTGAACCAAAATTTCTATGACTATAACCAATAATACTTGGTAAAAAATATAATGCTAATATTAATAAAAGGCCTATAATTTCCATAATTTATTTTTTTTATTTTTATTCTCCTACTTTATATCTTTGAATATCCTCTGAACCATCACTATAAGTTTGAATTATTTTGACAAAATCATCTTTTTCCTCAAAACTTAACTTTTCATCAAATTCAGAATTTCTCCATCTTCCATCAATATTTGCCCAAAGGATTTTATTTCCTTCAAATTTAACTTTATAATTAAACTTTTGTTTATCGGACTTTCTAACATAAGAAACTAAATACAATTCTTTATTTTTCGTTGCTTTGATTATTTTTGTTTTTTGTCCCATTACAGAAGCCATTGTATATCTTGCAACATCTTCATAAGTAAATTTTTTTAAAATGTTTTCTTCTTTTTTAATTTCTAGAATATCTCCTTGAGGAATTTCGTTATTTTGTTCTTTTTGTTTACAATTTGCAAACATAATAACAATTATAATGGCATAAATTAATTTCATTTTTATTTGTATTTAGTTATTTTCTTTCGTTTGTATCTCATCATAAAGAAGTTTCAAATTTGTATATTGAGAATCTAAACTTTTAATATAATCTTCAATTGCATTATCGTGAATAAAAGCAGTTTTAATTGATACGCATTTTTCTTCAGAATAATCTTCTTCTGAAAACTTTTTTATAGTTTCATAATATTGTCGATGAGTAATATTTGAATCGTTAAATGCTCTTTCTTCCCAAGTATCTGAATTGTCACAATGACATTTATATGATAAAACAAAGTCAACGATAAGTCCTAAATTTCTTTGAAATTTTGATATTAATTCCTCTCTTTTTTCTGAATGCTTCTCCATTTAATTTCTTTTTAAATTTTCTTGTTTCAATTGATTTCTAGTTTCGACTTTCTTTAGATTTTCTGTCGCTCCAAACTGACGGCTAACGTCTCGTGGCTTGGCGTCAGTTGGGGATTTGGTTAGCCAAATGTATAAATTAAAGACCGAACTT
>JAYWGV010000030.1:0-40379 GCA_043778105.1 Bacteroidota bacterium | reverse complement strand
GCAGGAAATTTCATTGACTCCAAAATAATTGGGTGTTTTTCATCACACAATGTATCTCCGGTTTTGATATCTTTAAATCCAACTGCTGCTCCAATATCTCCTGCTTCGATGTAATCGATTGGATTTTGCTTGTTAGCATGCATTTGATATATACGAGAAATTCTTTCTTTGTTTCCAGAGCGTGTGTTCAATACATACGAACCAGCATCAAGTCTTCCTGAATAAGCACGGAAAAAAGCCAAACGACCTACGAATGGGTCAGTTGCAATCTTAAATGCTAAAGCCGCGAAAGGCTCTTTAACGTCTGGTTTACGTAAAATTTTAACTTGATCTTCTTCTAAAAGTTCTGCATCATCAGGGTGAATTCCTTCGATACCAGCTTTATCCATTGGAGACGGCAAGTATTTACAAACTGCATCAAGCATAAATTGAACTCCTTTATTTTTGAAAGAAGAACCTGCAATCATCGGAATAATTGCCATATCCATTACGGCTGCTCTTAAAGCTGTATTGATTTCCTCTTCTGTAATAGAATCAGGATTTTCCATGTACTTGTCAAGCAAGTTTTCATCGTAATCAGCAACTGCTTCAATAAGAATGTCTCTGTATTCTTTGACTTCGTCAAGCATGTCTGCAGGAATATCTACAACTTCATAGGTCGCTCCCATTCCTTCATCATCCCAAACGATTGCTTGGTTTTTTACTAAATCGACAACGCCTTTAAAATCATTTTCTTCACCGATTGGCAAAGTAATTGCAACTGCGTTAGATTTTAACATGTCACGAACTTGTTGACAAACCATCAAAAAGTTAGATCCTTGTCTGTCCATTTTATTAACAAAACCAATACGTGGCACTTTATATTGATCGGCCAATCTCCAGTTAGTTTCTGATTGTGGCTCAACACCATCAACAGCAGAAAATAAGAAAACTAAACCATCAAGTACACGCAAAGAACGGTTTACTTCTACAGTAAAGTCAACGTGTCCAGGAGTATCAATAATGTTAAAGTGATATGGTAAAGTTTCAGGTAAAGTTTTACCTTGTGTAGTTGGAAAATTCCATTCACAAGTTGTAGCAGCAGATGTAATTGTGATACCTCTTTCTTGCTCTTGTGCCATCCAGTCCATTGTTGCAGCACCATCGTGTACTTCACCAATTTTGTGTGATTTTCCAGTATAGAATAATATACGCTCAGTTGTTGTTGTTTTACCAGCATCAATGTGAGCAGCAATTCCTATGTTTCTTGTATATTTAAGTTCTCTAGCCATTTCTTACAGAATTAAAATCTAAAGTGAGAGAATGCTTTGTTAGCTTCTGCCATTTTGTGCGTATCCATTCTCTTTTTTACAGCAGCACCTTCTTCTTTAGCCGCAGCTAAAACTTCTGATGCTAACTTTTGAGCCATAGATTTTTCGTTTCTTCTTCTTGCATAAAGAATCATCCATTTCATCGCCATAGAAATTTTTCTATCTGGACGAATTTGCATAGGAATTTGGAATGTTGCTCCACCTACTCTACGGCTACGTACTTCTACGTGAGGCATAACGTTTGTAAGTGCATCTTTCCAGATTTCTACTGATGATTTTTCTTCTGTTTGCTTTTTGCTTTCTACGATATCCATTGCATCATAAAAAACTTTGAATGCTGTTGATTTTTTTCCGTCCCACATTAAGTTGTTCACAAAACGTGTTACCAGTTGGTCATTGAACCTTGGATCTGGTAAAAGTGGTCTTTTCTTTGCCGCTCTTTTTCTCATTTTTTTGTTTTTTTATAGACTGCACGTGGAGACGTAGCAGTGCTACGTCTTTACTTTTTTACTTCCTTTGGTCTTTTCGCTCCGTACTTAGATCTTCTTTGTGTTCTTCCTGCTACACCTGATGTATCAAGTGCACCACGCACAATGTGATATCTAACTCCTGGCAAATCTTTAACCCTTCCACCCCTAACTAATACTATCGAGTGCTCTTGTAGATTGTGTCCTTCGCCTGGAATGTAAGCATTTACTTCATTTCCGTTAGTCAAACGTACACGCGCTACTTTACGCATTGCAGAGTTTGGTTTTTTTGGAGTAGTAGTGTAAACACGCGTACAAACACCTCGACGTTGAGGACAAGAATCTAAAGCAACCGATTTACTCTTCTTAGTTATTTGAGTTCTTCCTGTTCTTACTAATTGTTGAATCGTTGGCATAATTAATACTAAAAATTACTTGTTTATAAAATTTTCCCTATTTTTAGGGGTTGCAAATGTAGTAATAATTTTTTAGAAAAAAAATGTTAATCGATTAATTTTGAATTGTTTTGAAAATATTTTTCATATCTATATGATTTTTAATATAATTGCGTTTTCATTTTTGAGTAATTTGGGCGTTTCCGACTTAAAAAAAGTCGGTCGGGCAATTCGCTCCCAATTTTTTTCTCAATTGCCTCGGGTTTAAACCCGAGGCAATTGAGAAAAAAGATTTCCGCTACTGTCCCTAACGCAACTTGTGCTAACTGAAAAATTTGAATTCAAAGAAAGACTTTTGCGTGAGCGGTTGCAGTGAAGCTCTTTTTTAATTTTCAATTGCCACGGGTTTAAACCCGTGGTAATTGAAAATTAAAAAAAGCGGGAACGGAAGACGCGACCCCGATTTTTCTTCGGGGTCACGCCCAAAAAACTAATAATTTGATTTACTTTTGATAAAAAAATAATTTGAACCAGTTTTATTTATGTATTCTTTTAATTTTTACCTTGAATATTTCTGGGCAAAATTACTATTTGAAAATTTCTGGTAAAAATGAAACAGAATCCAAAATAATTGATTCGGTTTCGTATAATAAAAAACACTTGACTATAAAGTCTATTTATGATGAGGCTAATTTATTTTCTGAAAAATTGAATAAAATTGGCTATGTAAATGTATCTATTTTAGAAACTAAAAAGTCGAACGATTCTACTTTTGAATTTGATTTTGATCTTGGCAAGAAAATAAAATTTATACACGTATATATAGGTAAAAATTCTGACTTAAAAAATTTACAGATTTTTGAGTCAAAAACAGATACTTTAGTCATGCATTATTCGGAAATTGAAAATTATTTAACCAAATCGATTCAGAAATTAGAACAAAAGGGTTTTGCGCTTTCTAAATTAAAATTAATTGATGTTTCTATAAATAAAAATTATTTGAGAGCAGAACTTTATTTGGAAATTGATAAAAAAAGAAAATTCAATCATTTTGTTTTTAAAGGCTACGAAAAGTTTCCAAAAGGTTATAAGCATAATCTTGAAAGAAAATATAGAAATGCGACTTTTAATCAAGAAAACCTATCGAAAATTAATGCCGATATTAATAAAATTGCATTTGTAAAGCAAACAAAATTTCCTGAGATTTTGTTTAAGAAAGATTCGACTAATGTTTATGTTTTTTTAGAAAAAGCAAAATCAAATAAATTTGATGGTTTATTGGGTTTTTCGAATGATGAAAACCAAAAAACCAAAATTAACGGATTTGTAGATTTGAATTTGAATAATATTTTGAATATTGGCGAAAAAATTGCTGTTTTTTGGAGAAATGATGGCAAAGAACAAAAGACTTTTAATGCGTCGCTAGAATTGCCATTCATTTTTAAAACTCCAATTGCAGTAAAAGCCAGTTTAAATATTTTTACACAAGATAGTATTTTTCAGAATTCGAAATCAGAAATAAACCTTGGATATTATCTTGGATTTAATTCGAAAACCTATTTGGGTTATCAAGAAAGTGAATCGAATGATATAAAAAACACAAATTCGAATAATTTAACCGATTTTAAAAATAATTTTAAAACAATTGCATTCGAAATTGATAATTTTTTAAATAACAAGTACCGAAATGATATTTTCAATAATATAAATAGGTTTCAAATAAAATTTGGCACAGGCAACCGAATCTCTAAAATTGATGATATCGAACAAGTTTTTGCAAATTTAAATTTTGAATATTATCTAAATATAAATAGAAACAACATATTAAAAATTAAATCTGAAAATTATTTTTTGAAAAGCGATTCATATAAAACTAATGAATTGTATCGATTTGGCGGCATTAATTCGATTCGTGGTTTTAGTGAAAACAGTTTGCAAGCCAATTTAATCGTTGCATTAATTACTGAATATCAATATTATTTATCGCAATCGTTGTATTTGCATTCAATTTTGGACTATGGATATTATGAGGATCAAACAAATTTATCTAAAAATAAATTGCTAGGTCTTGGCTTGGGATTTGGTTTAGTTACCAAAAATGGCATTTTTAATTTAATTTATGCAAACGGAAGTACGAACGAACAGGCAATAACAACCTCAAATTCAGTTATTCATATCAGTTTAAAAAGTAATTTTTAAATTATATTTGTTAAAAACTTAAATTTGTTGCGAATTAATTTGGTATGTTAAGTAATTATTAAGACTTTTGTATTAACTATTCAAACAATTTAAAAATATGAAAAAAAGAATTAATGGTTTGTTAACGCTTTTATTAGTGTTAGTAACGCAATTTACTTTTGCTCAGGACATGAACATTTCGGGTGTAGTGTCAGACTCGAACGGGTTGCCGGTTCCAGGAGCAAATGTCAAAGTTAAAGGTTCGTCCACCGGAACATCAACCGATTTCGATGGAACTTACAAAATTAAAGCAAGATCAACCGATGTTTTAGTTTACAGCTACCAAGGAATGAACTCTTTAGAGCTAAAAGTTTCTGGAGTGAAGATGAATGCTAGACTTTCTGAAAGATCTACTGAGTTAGAAGGGGTTGTTGTGACTTCGTTTAATATCAAGAAAAGAAAAGATGCAATTATATCATCAACTCAAGTAGTTGGAGCAAAAGAGCTTGGTCAAGCTTCAAGTCCAAACATTGTTCAATCATTAACTGGTAAAGTTTCAGGGTTACAAATTAACAATACCGCTGGCGGAGTGAATGGCACTTCAAGAGTAGTTTTAAGAGGTCCAAGATCTGTATCAGGAAATAATGAGGCGTTGGTTGTTATTGATGGAGCAATATCAACACTTGATGTATTAACACAATTGCCAACCGATTTAGTAGAATCTCTAGCAGTCTTAAAAGGTCAACAAGGTGGTGCATTATATGGAGAACAAGGTTCTAACGGTGTTATAATTGTTACAACAAAAAAAGGAAATAAAGGTAAATTAACAGTAAATTTTAATACATCTGTTGATATTCAAAGTATTGCATTCAGTCCACAAGTTCAAACCAAATATGGTCAAGGATGGTATGGCTATGATACCGATTTTCCAAATATTAATGATCCTAGAAATGGCTCAGAACATTTTTCATATTTTGAAAACGGCTCTTGGGGCGAACCCTTTGATACTGGTGCATTTGCTGGAACAATAGTACCAGTTGGTTTACCGCAAGCTGATGGAAGCTTTTTAACAGACGTTTATAAATCTAGAGGTAGTAATAATTTTAGAGATTTTTATAAGCAAGGTATGATTCTACAAAACAATTTAACAATAAATTCAGGGAATGAAGATGGTTATGCTTTGTTAAGCTTAAATAGACAAACAACCGATTTTGTAGTTGAGGGAGACCAATTAAAACGAAATAGCTTTACATTTAAAGCTGGAAAAAAGCTGGGCAAGTTTAACATCGATGCAGCTGTAAATTATATAAATTCAATTACCTCTCAAACTGATAAAGATTTGCTTGGAGAACTTATTCAAACTCCAACTAACATAAACATAAATAGATTCCGAAATTCAGGGCACTCTGGACATTGGACAGCTTTTGCAAGAAATCCATTTACGTTAATTAACCAAGTTAGAAATGATGACTCAACAGATTTATTTGTAACAAATTTAATAATGAATTATGAAATAAATAAAAATATCACTTTAAACTACACAGGTAATTTAAGAGCCAATTATGGCATTGGAACAACACATGATGATGGCTATAAATTAGCAGATTATCAATATGACTTAACGAATGCACCGTATGTTGATAATGACAATGGATTAGATCCAACTTACGGAGTATATTCTGGCGGTGGAAATGGTGCATCAAGCTACTTTATTAATCAATCTTTTAGAAGAAATTTATACAGCGATATTATCGCAAGTTTCAATTATAATTTTACAAAAGACATAAATTTCAAAGCAAATGCTGGGTTTGTTATACAAGATTCAAAATTTAGAATAACAACTCAAGGTGGAAATAAATTAGATGTACCAGGTTTTTATCATATTACAAATGTTCTTTCTCCTTCAACACCAGGTATTTTGGATAATCGAGAAGTTAATAGAAGACAATACGGAACTTTAGTTAATATAGATTTGGGATATAAAGATTATCTATTCTTAAATGGTGGTTTGCGCACAGATCGTACTTCTACAGTTACAAAAGGATTTCCGTTCAATACAATTGGGGCAGCCTTTATATTAACAAAAGCATTTCCAAGTCTAGGATCTGGAATTTTAAATTATGCAAAGCTAACTGCTTCTGCAACTAAGGTTGGAAATTCTACGCCAGTTGAAGCATATAGAACCAATGATACTGGAGTAGTAGCACCAGGTTTTCCATTCGGAAATTTAGTAGGCTATAATTTAAATGTAGATACTGCAAACCCTAATATAAGACCGGAAACAGTTAATACTAATGAAATAGGTTTAAATTTAGGTTTTTTCAAAGACAGATTAACAGTAGATTTATCTGCTTATGTAACCAATACAAGAGATATGATTACGGCTGCTATCACACCTGCTTCTGCAGGTTTAAATTCGCTACTAGATAATACAGGATTAATTGAGAATAAAGGATACGAAATTGATTTAGGGATTACACCAATCAAAATACAGAACGGTTTAGAATGGAATATGAGAGTTAACTATTCTACTTATAAATCAATCGTAAAAGAATTGGCGCCTGGAATAAATCAAATTGCATTGCAGCAGTTAGCAAGAGATGGTGCAGGAATTTTTGCAGAAGTGGGTGAAGAATTTCCATTAATTAAAGGTACATCTTTCGTTAGAAATGATGCTGGAAATATTATAGTAAATGCAGATGGAAATCCTACTAAAACTTCTAACTTCGTTAAACTTGGAAAAGGAAACCCTGACTTCATTGTTGGATTATCAAATACCTTTACTTATAAAGGATTTTCATTGATTGGTGTTGCAGATTTTAGAACAGGTCATTCAATTTATTCGGAAACTTACAGAAATTTGCAATTTACTGGTGGTGCAATAGAATCTGCTGAACAAGATAGATTTGCAGGATATGTTGTGCCAGGATCAGTTCAACTAGTTGGCGGACAATATGTTCCAAACACTGTTCCAGCAGGGAGTCAGAGCAGTATTCATGGATTAAATGGTCAAGTGAATGACTTTTTTAATAATGTAATGCGTCAAACAGGAGAAACAAATATAATTGATGCAACGGCATTAAGAGTACGAGAAATTTCGTTAAGTTACGCTCTGCCTACAAAATTAATTCAAAATAGCGGGGTGGAAGCGGTCAAATTTTCAATAAACGCACGAAACCCATTTAATTTTTTCTTCACCCGAGGAGCTGCTGGTACATTTTACAAAAACGGTATTTATGGTAAGAAAAATCTAGGATATACAGACCCAGAAGCATCAAACGCAAGTAGTGTTAATGCTAACTCAAACGGCGTTGGTTTTTCAGAAGTAGGACAGTATCCATCATTAAGAACTTTAGGTTTTAGTTTAAACATAACATTTTAAAAATGAAAAAAATAATATTTATTTTAGTAACTTTTATATCAATATTAATCTCATGTGATGATTATGTTGATGTAAACACAGACCCGAACAGATTATTTGCAAACCAAATTGGTCCGAATAAATTGTTACCAGCTGCTCAAGTTGGTGCCTATGCAACACAAGCAACCATAATGAATACACTTGGAAATGTGTTTATGAATTCTTGGGCGCCGAATGTTCAAAGTTTTACCGGAGGATACACAAGAGAAACGCAATTAATTATTGATAACACTTTTTATCAAGCGATTTTTAATAACATTTATTTAAATGTTTCAAACCTTCAAACAATTATTGATTTGCCCAATGCAGACCATAAAAATGATAACTTCGTTATTGCTGCAAAAGTCTTGAAAGCATATTATATGCAGTTTATAGTCGATTTATATGGAGATGCGCCCTATACAGAAACATTTAAAAAGTTAGCTAATCCAACCCCTAAATATAATGACGATCAATTTATTTATCGTCAACTTCTAAAGGAATTAGATGAAGCACGTACATTAATTGCTGCACAAAACGGAGACGCAACTGATATTGCATCATTTGATGTAATGTTTAAAGGGAATATGTCAACTTGGGAAAAGTTTGCAAACACTGTTGAACTTAAATATCTAGTTCGAATGTCCAAAAGTACAGGAGCCGTTGCAACATACAGAGATGCCAGAATTGCGGCATTACCCCAGAATTTTATTTTAACATTTGTATCAATAAACCCTGGATATGAGTATGGAACTACAACTCAGTTAAATCCTTTTTTTAGCACCTATGCAGGAGATAATGCTGGCAATACAGTACAAAATTGGGCATTCATCGCTCCTTCAGGACATTTCTATAAAGCATTGAATAAATATTCTAGATATCCTAGTACTAATAACAGTACGCAAATAATAAGTTCATCGGCAATTGATTATCCAAATTTAGACGATCCAAGAAGAGGAAGATTGTTTAGACGTGGTGCTGGACAAGGATATGTAAGAGCAGTTACACAAGGTCAAACTGCTGTAGATATGTTTGATACCTCATTAGGACAAGTAAAAGGTATAGCAGCAAGGCAAGGAATTGGAGTGTTCAATCCGTATAACCAAAATCCAGATATTGTAGGTGGTCAAGATGTACTTGACTATAGTGGAAAAGTAGACGGATACTTAATGACAACATCTGAAATTGAATTTCTCCTTGCTGAGGCAGCTCATATTGGATATGTTGGTTTTACAGACGCTCAATTACATTTTGATGCTGGTATAAACGCATCAATGGCATACTTAGGTGCTAGTGCTGGAACCTACATTGATGACATCAATTTAAAACCAAATTTTGGATATGCAGTTGGTAATTACGATGAGAAGTACCATGCAATAATGTATCAAAAGTGGGTAGGCTTAATGTCTATAAATGGTATAGAATCATTTATAGATTATAATCGAACAGGGTATCCATTAACTCCACTAGCAATCGGAGCATCGCAACCACGCAAACCGAAAAGATTAATATATCCATCACAAGAATATACTGCAAATTCCAATAATGTACCAAATATAACTCCAGTAGAAATATTTGCAACTTCACATCCATCTCATCCTTTTTGGATGTTAGGAAATCCTGTTTTAGGAAATTAATTAAATTGCATTAAAATTTTTAACCACCAGCTTTTAGTTGGTGGTTTTTTTGTTTACAAATTTATATCTGGAATTATTCTAAAAGTTATAATAACAAAAAATTTGTTCTAGTGAAGATATTGTTGGGAAAATTTGAAAAAATGTGATTTCATGTATTGCAATAACAGTAAAATAGAATTAGCTTTATAATAAAAAATACTATTTTATAAAAATGAAAAATTAAAATTAGTATCAAAAATCGATTATTAACATGTCCTAAAAATTTTGATTTTGAATAACTTATATTTCATAATTTGATTATTTATCGAAATCTTTCTATTTATAAGTTAAAAATTTTTCAGCATTGTATACTAGATTGCACCAAAAATTTATAATATTGTAATAAATTTACGTAGCAAAATAACGATTATCAATTTTTTTTAAATAGAAACGAATGAGCTAGTTTTTTTTTATATTTGCCAATTATACTACCCAAATGTACTAAAGTTTTAATAAAATTAAATATATAAAATTATTGAAAACTTTATAATAATTTTTTAACAAAATAATTATAATTGATAATTAGAATAATAATAATAAGGATTTTCAAAATACTAATTTTTTGATAATATCAATATGATATATATATACTAAAAAACCCGAAATCTAGATGGAGATTTCGGGTTTTTACAATAACCTTTCAGTTATTTTACAAAGTTGGCAACAAGACTTTATCCAATATATGAAGTACCCCATTTGAACACTGAACATTTGCTGGAGTCAAATTACTTATTCGACCGTTGACATCTGTAATTGTCGCATCTGGTCCGAGAGCCAGCGAAAATGTTTGTGTTAAAGCTGTAGTCACTGTACCTGCAACTAAATCGATAGCCAATTTATTACCCGTAATTACATGATATTGCAAAACCTTAGTAACATTTGCTGCAGAAACCCCATCAAGTCCTGCTGGATTTGTAGTAGTAGTAAGCTCTGTGTTAAATGCTATAAATGCTGCATCAGTTGGTGCAAAAATTGTATATGCTGTATTGCCTGTTAAAACAGCTAAAACAGCTGACTGTGCTGGACTAGTGACAATAGATTCAAGTTTGTTAAATAATGGATTTGCAACAGCATGTGTTGCAAGAGTCGGTAAAGCAACCACCGCGCCTACAATATGAATAATTCCGTTTGATGCATTTATATCAGATTGTAGTACGTTCGCAACACCATTTAATTGTATAGTGTCGTCAGCACCAATTTTTAAAATAAACATGTCTAATTTATTTGTAGCTGAAGTACTACCAATGGCTAAGGTTTTTACATATGTTTTAGTTACCAATTTTGAAGCATTTTTCGCACCATTTAAAACATGATTCAATAGGATTTGTGTTAACATAGGTGTTGGTACTGCATCTATATTTGCATAACCTTTAGACTGTAAAAAAACGTTAAATGCATCATTTGTTGGAGCAAAAACTGTAAATGGTCCTGTTCCTTGTAAAGTACTGGCTAAATTACACTTTTTCAGAGCAGAAACTAAAATTGACAACTCTGGCGTCACGATTGCTCTACCAGTTATGGTATTATCGGACGAACCTGTTGTAAATGATGAATCCTTGGTGTCGGTGCAAGAAGTCATTAAAGCTAATCCAAAAAATAGAATTATTGTTGTTTTAATTTTAAATAGATTTTTCATTAATTTGTTTTTTAAGTTAATGAAACAAATTTAGGGAGTTCTTTTGCATTAACTTAACAAAATTAAAAAATTATGTTTTTTTTAACTTTTAATTAACAAGTAAATTAGTGTAAAGTTAAAAAACCATTTACTCAGTAATAAAATACTTTTGAAGCTTTAAATAAACTAAAAAATTGTTGATAATATTCTCAGTTAAGATTTAAACATTGATAAGAGTTGATAAATTATTGACTAAATTTTAGAATTAATAAAAAACCAAAAAAATAATGGTTTTCTTTATAGCCAAAAACCAACAAAATTAATTAAATTTATAAAATAGAAAAGAATATTTAATCATCCGCATTCAAGGAATTGTCGAAGCTATTTAGCTTGGCAAAGAAGTTAATAAAGAATTCATTGAGAAATATAATTGTTAGCAAAACCACCAACCTTAAAAACTTGGTGGTTTTTTATTAAATTAAAATACCGTTAAAACAGTAAAATATAAAAATAATTTACTAAACTTTCAAAAATTGATTAAAAAACATTATATTTACCAATTAAACAGTAAATTATGAATGATTTTGATTTAGGTCTTTTTATTAAAAAACATCGTAAACTTGCCAATCTAACTCAAATAGAACTTGCAAACCTTGCAGAAATGGGCAAAACCACCGTTTTTGATATCGAAAAAAATAAAGAGACTGTAAGCTGGAAAAATATAAAGGCAGTACTTTATATTCTAAACATTAAAATTAAATTTGAAAGTCCAATTAAAAAATTATGAGAAAAGCTATTACTTTTGTTCACAATATAAAAGCTGGATACTTAATTGAGGAAGATAATAAAACCTACTCATTTAGTTATGAAAATGAATATAATGCAGAACCAGTATCGTTAACGATGCCTGTAAATCAAAAAAACTATTTTTTTAATAACTTCCCTCCTTTTTTCGAAGGTTTACTTCCCGAAGGAATAATGCTAGAAGGATTACTAAAAATAAACAAACTTGATAAAAATGACTACTTTTCTCAACTAATTTCAGTAGGAAATGACATGATTGGAGCAGTAACTGTCAAATTAATGCAAGATGAATAAATGCCCAATCTCATATTTACCAATTGACAAAGGCTTGTACAGCCAACAAGGGCTAAAATATTTATCTAAAAATTTACTTTCGCTAAATCCTTTGCCATACAGCGCGTCTGAACAGCGACAAGAAGCGTTAAATCGCACAAGTAAATTGTCGATTCAAGGTGTACAACCAAAATTGAGTGCTATACTATCAATAAAAAATCAAGAATTCGAAATTGTAGATCAATTTGGAAAATATATCATTAAACCCCAAAATGATTTATTCCTTGAACTTCCAGAAAATGAAGACTTGACTATGAAAATGGCAAAAATTTTTAATATCGAAGTTCCAATTCACGGATTAATCTATTCTAAAGACAATTCATTATCATATTTCATAAAAAGATTTGATAGATATGGAAAAGATAGTAAATATCAAACTGAAGATTTCTCGCAACTTACAGGCAATTCAAGAGATACAAAATATAACTACAGTATAGAAAAAACAATACAAGTCATAAATGATAATTGCACATTTCCATCAATTGAAAAAATTGACTATTTTAAAAGAATACTTTTTTGCTTTATAACTGGTAATGAAGATATGCATTTAAAGAATTTTTCCTTAATAACCCGAAATGGAAAAACTACTTTAGCACCAGCTTATGATTTTTTAAACTCATCAATAGTTATTAAAAATCCTCAAGAAGAAATGGCACTTTCTTTGATAGGAAAAAAAAGCAATTTTAAAAGTTCTGATTTAATAGACTATTTCGCAAAAGAGAGATTAGAACTTAACAATAAAAGTATTGATTCGATTATTGTGGAAATGAACAAAAATATTACAAAATGGAAAGATTTAATTGAAATTTCATTTCTATCAGATGATATGAAAAATAAATATTTGAAATTATTCGAAAATAGAATTAATAGATTTTAAAATTTCGTATAACCACCAAACCTAAAAACTTGGTGATTTTTTATTTAAAAATAAATCGTAATTTTACAAAAAAATAAAAATGAAATTTGTAGATGTTACCAACGACCTGGCTTTCAGAAAAATTTTCGGAAACGAGAACAAAAAAGAAGTACTAATTTCTTTTTTGAATGCAATTTTATTGTTTAAAGATAAAAATACAATAATTAGTGTAGATATTTTAAATCCATATCAATTGCCAACAATTAAGGGTGGAAAAGTTACAATTGTAGATTTAAAAGCAAAAGATCAAAATGGGAATCAATTTATTATTGAAATGCAAGTCGCAGAAGCAGATGGATTTGATAAAAGAGTTTTGTATTATGCATCCAAAAGTTATGAGTCTCAAATTGAAAGAGGAGATGAATATAAAAAACTAAAACCAACATTTTTTATAGGAATTCTGGATTTTAAAATTTCAAAAAATAAGAATTATATAAGCAGACACAAAGTTGTAGATATTCAAACTGGAGAAAACATTATAAAAGATATAGAATTCAATTTCATAGAATTACCAAAATTTAATAAAAAAGAGAGTGAACTCGATTCTATAATTGACCAATGGGTATATTTTATAAAAAACTCAGAAAATTTAGATGTTATTCCAAGTAACATTTCCGATTCAGGTCTCAAGATTGCCTATGAAGAAGCCGATAAACACAATTGGACTAAACAAGAACTAGAAACCTATGATTATGTTTTCATGAGAGAACAAGATAATAGAGGCATTCTCGAACTTGCTGAAAGAAGAGCAATCGAAAAAGGAATAGAAAAAGGAATGGAAATTGGTTCACTTAATGAAAAAACAAAAGGAATCACAAAAGCAATAAATCAAAATAAGTTATCAATTGATGAAATTGCAGAAATTTTTCAAGTTTCTATTCAATTTGTTTTAGATATAAAAAACAAAAAATAACTGTTATAATTTAAATGAATTAAGGTTCTACCACGAATTGAATGCGTTTATTACTTATCAATGAAAAAGGCAACCACGAATTACACAAATTTCACAAATAAAAATAGTATACTACATTCACAAATTTAACTATCAATTCTTAGAATTTGTGTGATTAAATTTTTACAAATAATAATTTGTGCAAATTTGTGTAATTTGTGGTAAAAAAAATTTACCCACTCAATTCGTGATAGAAACTAAACTAATTAACAACTTATAGTAAATGTTATTAAAATATTTATTATTAAACCACCAAAACCTAAAAAACTTGGTGGTTTTTTTATACATAAAAACCAAACAAAAAAACCTTATATTTGCAAAATGGAAAAAGAACATTTAATTTTTGGAATTCGTGCAATTGTTGAAGCAATTCAAGCAGGTAAAGAAGTCGATAAAGTATTCATTCAAAAAGAAATTTCTGGCGAATTAATGAAAGACTTAATGAAAGTGATGAAACGTGGCAACATAAATTTTAGCTATGTTCCTGTCGAAAAATTAAACCGTTTGACTCCAAATAACCATCAAGGTGCAGTAGCAAGTATTTCGCCAATTGGTTTTATGGATTTAGAACATTTAGTAGAAAGTACGATTGAATCTGGGAAAAAACCATTGTTCTTAATTCTTGATCAAATTTCTGATGCTAGAAACTTTGGTGCAATTATTCGAACTGCAGAATGTACTGGCGTAAATGGAATTATTGTGCAAAAAGCAGGTTCGGCGCCTGTTAATGGCGATACTGTAAAAACATCGGCTGGTGCGGTTTTTAATATACCTATTTGTAAAGTCGAACATATAAAAGATGCTATTTTCTACTTGCAAGGTTCTGGAATTAAAACTGTTGCGGCCACTGAAAAAACCGAATCTACTATTTACGACATTGATTTAAAAGAAGGAATAGCAATAATTATGGGATCGGAAGAACGTGGAATAAATCCGTCAGTTCTAAAAATTGTTGACGAAAAAGCCAAATTACCTATGTTTGGAACAATTGGTTCGTTGAATGTTTCTGTGGCTTGCGGTGCTTTTTTATATGAAGCTGTTAGACAAAGGAGTATTAAAATATAAATAAAAAAATTACTTAAAAATATTTTTTACAGCAAATTTCAATTTTGGAAATGTTGGGCTTTCTACTTTACAATCTTCTGTGAATGGTTTAAGTCCAATGTATTTTCCGTTTTGTAAAACATAAATCAAGATAGTTTTATAAGATTGATTTACAATCCAATACTCTAAAACTCCATTTTCTTGATACAAATCAAATTTTATGGTCATTTCTCTTTTAGAATTTCCAGGAGAAAGAATTTCGACAATTAAATCAGGAGCACCAATACAACCTTTATCATCTAATTTATTGATATCGCAAACCACACACAAATCAGGCTGAACAACAGAAGTTATTTTATTATCATCGGTACTATCTTTAAAATTTATCAATCGAACATCAAAAGGTGCAGCATACATATTACACTTAGTTTTAGCAAAAGTTTTATCTATTTCTCGAGTAAGCAACCAAGAACAATCTTGATGGAATCGACTTGGTGCTGGACTCATCTTGAAAATTTTACCTTTGATTATTTCTACTCTTTCTTTAAAATGCCAAAGCAAATAATCAGCATAGGTATAATTTCCATTCAAATCTAATTGATTGATATTATTTATTATAGATCCCATTAATTTTACATTTTAATACAAATTTACAAATATTAATTTAGAAATTATAAATTAGATTCTTTGTAATGATAAATAACTGAAATGTTCGAGGTAAAATATTCCCAACTTTCTTCGACTTTTGGAGTTGGAACAAAATTGCCATTGTCGTCGAAATGTTTCATAAACGGATCTTGCGATTTGTCAAAATCTGGATGTTCCCAATCGTAAAAAATTGGTTTTTGATATTCTGGTGTTTTGTAAATTAGCATAAATGCAAATCCCGTGATAAAACCTGACAAATGTCCTTCCCACGAAATTGTGTTGTCAATTGTCGGAAAAATGTACCAAACCAATCCGCCGTACAAAATAACAGTTGTAAATGACAATGCAACCAATCGATAATATTTGGTTTGCAAACCTTTAAAGAATATAAAACTTACCAAAACATAAATTAAACCGCTTGCGCCGATATGGTAATTTTCTCGACCAATTAACCAAGTTAAAAAACCTGAAAATAAAATTCCAAAACCAATGATTTGATAGGTTTGTTGTCTATAAAAAAATCGTAAAGCTGCCAATAAACACAATAGTGGAATAGAATTGTTGTACAAATGTTCTAAACTTCCGTGAATGAATGGACTAAAAAATATTCCTTTTAAACCAGAAATACTTCTTGGATAAACGCCATATTCTGAAAAATCAATATGAAAACGAATATTTACCCAATAGACAATCCAAAGAAAAACCACAAAATAAAGTGGAATTCCGATTACGGATGGCGAGAATTTGAAATTAGTGTTCAGTGTTCAGTTTTTAGTGTTCAGTATTCTGATTTGACAACCTATAGATTTGACAACTTTTTAAAAGTTGTCAAATATTATAAATCTTATAAATCAAAAACTTAACCGTTTATTGGAATAATGAAATTTTGTCAGATTTTAAAAACTTGAATTGAAAACTATTGCCCTAGCCCAGATAGAAGGGAAAATCTTTTGGTTTTGAAATGGATTTTTTTCTTGGCAAAAAACAACGACCAACGGAAGTTCGTTTTTTGGCTTAGAAAAAACCATTTCAAAACTAAAAATTTGGAATGATAGCTGGAAATAGCTTCTTAATGCAACAATGATAAAATTAGATAATGAAGTTATTAATTCTTAATTTTGAAAATTATCTGATTATCAAATTGACTAATTATCTAATTAAAATGGATATTCCACTCGCAGAAAGAATTCGCCCTCAAAAACTCGAAGATTATATTTCGCAATTGCATTTGGTTGGCGAAAAAGGCTCATTGACACAGCAAATTGCTAAAGGAATTATTCCGAGTTTGATTTTTTGGGGACCACCAGGAACAGGAAAAACAACACTTGCGCAGATAATTGCTCAAGAAAGCAACCGACCATTTTTTATTTTGAGCGCCATCAATTCGGGCGTAAAAGACATTCGTGACGTGATTGATAAAGCCAAGCAAAGTGGCGGAATGTTTACCGCTAAAAACCCTATTTTGTTTATTGATGAGATTCACCGATTTAGTAAATCGCAACAAGATTCACTCTTGGCTGCTGTCGAAAAAGGTTGGATTACGCTAATTGGCGCCACGACCGAAAACCCAAGTTTCGAAGTTATTCCTGCGCTTTTGTCACGTTGTCAGGTTTATGTTTTAAATGCTTTTTCGAAAGATGATTTGTTAGAATTGCTTAATCGTGCCATTAAAACTGATGATTATTTGCAATCTAAGTCTATAAAACTCATAGAAACCGAAGCTTTATTGCGACTTTCGGGTGGCGATGGTAGAAAATTATTAAATATTTTCGAATTGGTAGTTAATGCTTCCGCAGATGATAAAATTGTAATTACAAACGAAATCGTGATGAATTTGGTTCAAAAAAACACGGTTTTATACGATAAAACTGGCGAACAACATTATGATATTGTTTCGGCTTTTATAAAATCTATTCGTGGCAGCGACCCAAATGGAGCAGTTTATTGGCTAGCTAGAATGATTGAAGGTGGCGAAGATGTGAAGTTTATTGCTCGTAGATTGCTGATTTTGAGCAGCGAAGACATTGGCAACTCCAACCCTACGGCTTTTATTATGGCAAATAATTGTTTCCAAGCTGTGGCAACAATTGGTTATCCTGAAAGCCGTATTATTTTGAGTCAATGCGCAATTTATTTGGCAACTTCGCCAAAAAGTAATTCAAGTTATTTGGCAATTAACGATGCGCAAAAAATGGTGAAACAAACCGGAGATTTGTCTGTGCCAATTCATTTGCGAAATGCTCCGACGAAATTAATGAAGGAATTGGGTTATGGCGACGAGTACAAATATGCTCATGATTTTGACAATAATTTTGCAATTCAAGAGTTTTTGCCAAATGAAATTTCGGAAACTGTTTTTTATAAACCAAGAAATAATTCTAGAGAAAATGCAACCAGAGAATTTTTGAAAAATCGCTGGAAAAATAAATATAATTATTGAAATCTTCTTAAAAAAGAATATTAATTGCTTCTTTAACAAGATTTCCGTCGACGTAATATTCTAATGAATAAGAATCATTTTGCTGATGAATTAAAACGCCAAAAAGATTTTTTCCGTCAGATGAATTAACAATAAAAATGTTTGGATTTGAGGTTTCTAATAATAAATATTTTAAAATTAAATTGCCATCAAATAATTTAAAACCATTGCTTGTTTTATTTGCTCTATATGGAATTGAAATTTCGTAAGCAGTTTTATCAACAATTGATTTTGGTTCAATTTCCTTTACGTTTGGCTTAGAATATTGATGTTTTAAAATATCTAATGATTTAACAGCTTGTCGAAAACATTCTTCATAGGCTTCGGAAAATTCTTTTTCTTTACTTTTTCCTTCGGCAGATTTAAATAAATTTTTATTGGTATAATCTCGCAAAACAACAATTAATTTTGTATAAATCATTGAGCTGTTTTCCAAAATATCTACATAAACTTTGTTATCATTTGTAATGTCTTTAGGCAAAATTTCGGTTTCGTAATACGGTTCGAAACCATATTTTCGCATGGCTGCTTTGGTCAATTCATTTAAATTATAATCGTTTTTCTTGCCTTGAAAAGAAAATTTTTCTGGAACAATTACATATTTGTATTGATTCAAAATTTGTGAAAAAGTCAAATTCGAAATAAAAAACACAAGTAAAAATATTATTTTTTTCATTAGAATTTAATTGATAATTTTTCGGTAACCAAAACATCATTTGAGTAATATTCAAAATAATATTGGTTGTCTTTCAAAAAAATTGTTCCTTGTAAACCACTTTTATTGGCATTGTAAAAGTCTTTGTTTGATGTTTTTAGCATTTTATAAATGACAACATTATTTTCTAAAAGTTCATAACCGTTTGCAATTGGTTTTGCTTGATAAATCATTGTTGCTTCGGTCAAATTGGTTTCTTGAATGTTTTTTGAATAAACATGTTTTAATTTGGATAAATCGCTAATTGCTTCTCGCAAAGCAAAATTATAGGCAACTTCAAGATTTTTTTCACGACTTTTTCCTTCGTTTGAAGTAAATAAAACATTGTTTTTAAAATCTTTCAAAATAATTTTTACATTAGTCGAAAACATTGAATTGTTTTCTAATACTTCAACATAAACCTTATTGTCATTTGAAATATTTTCTGGCAAAATATCAGATTCGAAAAAAGTTTCGAAACCATATTTTTGCATTCCAAATTTTAAAAGCTCATTTAAATTATATTGGTTTTTCTCTTTCAAAAAACTTAATTTTTCAGGAATAATTGCATATTTATATGCATTAAATTTTTGTGAAAATGAAAATCCTGTAAAAAGAAAAATTGTAATAATTATGTATTTTTTCATTGAATAATAATTTTAAAAATGATTTTTTAATTCTAATAAATGATTTATTTGATTGATATGTTGCTCAACCTCAACTTTATGAAAATTAAAATAAATAGCATCGATTCCGAAACTAATTGCGCCATTTACATCAGCTTCAATGCAATCGCCAATCATTATCGAGGTTTCCTTTTTTGCATTTGCAACAGCCAAAGCATAATTATAAATAATTGGATTTGGTTTTTTGGCACCAGCATTTTCGGAATTGGTTATCGTTTCAAAATATTTACTAATTCCTGAATTTCGAATTTTTTTGTCCTGAACTTCGGCAAATCCATTTGTAATAATATGCAACGAATATTTAGATTTTAGATAATCCAAAATCTCAATTGTTCCTTCAAACAAATGATTATTTTCAGGCAATAACCTAATATATTCATTGGCAATTTCATCAATTTGTAAATCTGAAACTTGGTGGATATTTAATGCATCAAATGATTGTTTTAATCGCAAATATCGCAATTGTTCGCTAGTAATTTCGTCTTTTTGATACAATTTCCAAACCGCTTGGTTTATTGGAACATAAACTTTTATAAAATCTTGATTATCGATTACAGGAAAATCTTTTTTGAAAATCTGCTGAAAAGCCATTTCAGAATTTTTGTCAAAATCCCAAAGAGTATGGTCTAAATCGAAAAAAATGTGCTTTATTTTATTTTGAAACATATTGATTAATCTTTAAATATTCTTTTATCAAACGGAAAATCGGTTTGATCAATTATTTTTATTAATTTAAAATCTTGATGATATGGATTTATCAAAATATTAAAATCGCCTTTAACTACAGCCGACGGAACTTTCATAACGCAAAATTCATTTCTCTTTATAAAATCTTCGCCTAAAACCTGAGTTGAAAAACTATTTGGAAAAACATTCCAGTCTTTTTGTAATTTTTTTTTATCAAGAAACTCAATTGAAACAGCATCAGGTATGTCAATAGTAATCATTACAAAATCTTTTGGCAATGATGCTAATGAAAGATGCACCAAAACTTCGGCCATTGCTAATGCTCTGTTTTGGGCAGTATAAACAATTTCGGTTCCTTTGAAATTCCATCTGGCACCAAACATTGCTGCGCCTTTTCCGTTCAAATCTATTGGATATTTTTTTCTAGCTAATCTAAAAACTTCCATTATGATTATATAAAAATACCTTGATCGATTTTATATAATTCGGCTAAGACCATTTCTTTTCCATAAGAATCCTTGAGTAGTTCTATTGGTTTTAAATTTCCTAATGCAAATGAAGGTGTGTTCAACCAAGAATAAAAAAAAGTTTCGTTATCAAAAACTTGATTGCCAAGGTTTGTAACTTCGGCCAATTCAAATATTTTTTCTGATTGAATCGATTTAAAAACAAAACTATCTTTTGCTTTATTTCGTTGTAATGATTTAGTAGATATGCCAAGAAAAGAAGCCCAATCGTCGTCATTGAATGGTGTTATTTCTTTAATTAAATTAAAAAATTCGAAAGAAACACCTTCGCGAATTGAATGAACTAAAAGCATTCTATTTTTAAAAAAATCATTATAAGTTATGTTCTTATTGATTAATTTATAACCGCTTTCTTTTTCGATTTTATTGACATAAACCTTAACAGCTTTGTCTAATAAAACATTTTGATTTATTTTTATCGCTTCCATAAATAGACATTTGTCTGCAAATATAAGACATTTGTCTTAATAATTCGTTTTTTTTAACTTATTTTCATCTCTAAATAAAAATATGCATTTTGGACAACAATTACTTAGTCTTAAACCTAAACATTGAAGTTGTACACTGACATTGATTTAATTTAATAATTGAAAATATCTTCTAAAAAATGCCATCATCGGCAAAACTAAAATAACCATTTTCGGTGACTATTATATGGTCCAAAACCCGAACATCTAATTGTTTTCCAGCCAATTTTAATTCTTTTGTGATTTCAATGTCGGCATCGCTAGGTTTTAATTTTCCTGACGGATGATTGTGTGTCAAAATCATTGCAACGGCATTGTTTTCGAATGCAATTTTAAAAATAATTCTTTTATCGGCAACTGTACCAGTGATTCCACCTTTGGATATTTGTGTTTTTGTAATCACTTTATTTGAATTATTGAGATAGATAATCCAAAATTCTTCGTGTGGCAATTCGCCAATTATAGGTTGCATAATATCAAAAACCATTTTGCTGGAACTAATTTTGACTAATTCTACTGCGTCTTCTGCCCTACGTCGTCTTCCGATTTCCATTGCTGCAATTATCGAAATTGCTTTTGCTTCGCCAATTCCTTTAAAGTTCGAAAGTTGTAATATTGATAATTTTCCTAAAGCATTCAAGTTATTATCGACCGATTTCAAGATTCTTTGGCACAATCCAACTGCGGTTTCATTGCGACTTCCTGAACCTATCAAAATTGCCAAAAGTTCGGCATCGCTGAGAACCGATTTGCCTTTTAGCATCAGTTTTTCGCGAGGTTTGTCGTCTTCTGCCCAGTTTTTTATCGATAAATTATCTTCCATTTATTATTAGTAAAATTAAATTCTTTGGTCAAATTTAAGAATTAATAAATCTGCAAATTTAGAACTTATAACGTGTTTTTGAATTTTTTTAATGTTTTTGATAACCGTTTCATCATAAGTATCTAAAACCCAATTGGCCAATTTATCTCGATATTCAAGATTGTATTCTTTATTTCGATAATAATAACTTCCAGATTCTATTTCGAGAATTTTTTGCAAAAATGGAATTTTATCTGATTCAAAAAGTACTATTCTATGTTCGAAAACCACATCATAATCGGTATATTCTGATATTGAATCAATCATTTTTTTGTAATTTCTATCTTCATTCAACATTTTGAAATAAAATTGTGGTGCATTGCTGTAAGAACTGAACTTATTTTTGGTACGACCCATTAAATTCGATTTAAATTTCTTAAAATCTGTTTCAGGCAAATGTTGTTTTATAATCAAAAAATCATCAAAATTCATATCGATTGCAACTGTATCGATTAAAATATTGGCTAATTTGATAAAGTTGTTTTGAGATTTATAAATTTGTTTTAATCTTGACCAATACGGAAAATTATAATCTACATAATAATTGCTGGCAATTTGCGCCAATGCCATTTCTTCGGCTTCTGCGATTTTATTTATTGCAATAAGTTTGTCAATCAATGACAAATTATACTCGTTTTCATAGCGATAAGTCTTAAATATCGCATAATTTTTTTCGAATAAATCATTATCAAATAAAACTTCTAGAATAAAAACACTAACATTTATTCCAAAAGTCAATTTTTTTCCATCGAGCTTAATCGAAAAGTTCTCAGCTTTTTCAGCAAAATATTTTTTTCTAAATTGATTATCTTGACAAGATTTATATAAAAGTTTTATGTGATTAAATGGAGTTACTTCAATAGTATTTAATTTATCATTCAAGATAAAATCAAAATGCAAATCGGTAATTTTTTGCCAAATTACATCATCTTTTTTATTAGAAAAAGAATCAATAACTTGTTTGGATATTTTTTCTTTAAATCGAATAACTTTTACGCTTGAAGAATAAATTTTCTCGTCGAATGCGACCAATTCACCAAAAATAAACAATACAATTTCTAATTTATCAGGATTTGATAAATCATCAATACAAAATTCTATAACTGGTTTTAATGTGATTTCGAGTAAATCGATAATTTTCTTTAGCTCATTGGTTTCGACATTTTTACGAGTTTTTATTACCGATTTTATTGAACTATCAATCAATAATTTTACTTTTGCTTTGGTATATTCTTCGGTATTTAGCGAAAATTCGGTTGTGAATAAAAACTCTAAATCTTTATTTTTCTTTAGTAATTCGCTTAGCCAGTTTTTTAGAACATTAGCATCTAAATTCTGAATTAAAACATCGGTTGGCGATTGTTTTTTGGCACGAACTTGTTTTGGTTTGGTTTTTCTCTCGGATAAATAAATCATAAAAGCAATTCGATGTACACACAAACCTTTAATTTCGCAATCGCAATCGCTATCTAAAACTTCATCATTTTCGTCAATTTCTATACCAACATCATAACTTATTTCTTTATCATCCGCGTAAGCGATAAATCTATTTTTAGGTTCTTCGTATATATCACGAATGATTATTTTTGCGCTTTGCTTTAACTTATTCGCAGCAATATTTTTAGCAAAAGTATTAAGATTTAGAAGATCCATTTTAGATTTCTGATTTTAGATTTTAGATTCACAAATGACCACGCAAAAGTTCTAACTGCCAACTAGTTCTTTAACATCATCAAAATTTAATCCGCCATAATTGCCCGAACTCATAAGCAATAGCGCAGAATTTTCTAGATTCAAATTAAACAAATAATCTTTAAAATCTTTTGGATTGGTATAAATTATCAAATCTTCACGATTGAATGCTTTTGCAATTTGTTCATAAGTAACTTCTTCGAGCTGCTTGATTTTTACTGCATCGGGCGAATAAAAAACCACTGCTTTGTCTGCAAATTCTAGTGCGCCTTCATATTCTTTCAAGAATTCTGCATTTAAACTGCTGTAAGTGTGCAATTCTAAACAAGCTATCAACGTTCTTTCGGGAAATTGTTCTTTGACAGCTTTGGTTGTTGCGGCAACTTTGCTTGGCGAATGCGCAAAATCTTTGTAGGCAACTTTATTTTTGTTTTCGGCAATTTTTTCGAGTCGTTTACTTGCGCCTTTGAAACTTGCAATTGCTTCATAAAAAGCATCTTGGTCAACGCCCATATTTTGGCAAATCCATTTTGCTCCAGCCAAATTGTTGAGATTGTGTGCACCAAAAACTTCAATTGGCATATCGCCTTCAGGCGTTTCAAGTAAAGTTATTCCGTTTTCGACCTTGTAATTCGGTGTCGAATAAGGCAATTTTCTAATCGGATTTTCTGCGTTTTCTGAAACTCTTTTTACTTCTGAATCGTTTTCATTATAAATTAAAATTCCACCATTGGTAATCATTTTTATGAAAATTTCGAATTGTTCGACATAATTTTCATAGGTCGGAAAAACATTAATATGGTCCCAAGCAATTCCAGAAATCAAGGCAATATTAGGTTGATACAAATGGAATTTGGGTCTGCGATCGATTGGCGAACTCAAATATTCGTCACCTTCGAGTACCATAAAATCGTTTTCTTCGGTCAAATGCACCATCGTTTCAAAACCTTCGAGCTGTGCTCCTACCATATAATCAACCGCAATATTGTGATAATGCATAACGTGCAAAATCATAGAAGTTATTGTTGTTTTTCCGTGCGAACCACCAATAACAACTCGGGTTTTATGTTTGGATTGTTCGTATAAAAACTCAGGATAAGAATAAATTTTCAATCCTAATTCTTGCGCTTTCAATAATTCTGGGTTATCGGCTTTGGCGTGCATTCCTAGAATTACTGCTTCAATATCTTGAGTGATTTTTTCAGGAAACCAACCCAATTCGGCTGGCAAAATTCCTTTTTTGTCCAATCGAGATTTCGATGGTTCGAATATTGCGTCATCGCTACCTGTGACTTTGTAACCTTTATTGTGTAATGCAAGTGCGAGATTGTGCATTGCGCTTCCGCCGATTGCGATAAAATGTGTTCTCATTTTGGTTGTAAGTTGTAGGTTGTAGGTTGTAAGTTGTAGGACGTAAAACGTACAACCTACAACTTACAACTTTATTATTTTTCAAATTCTTTTTTTAGGTTTAATGCTTTTTTATAATCTTTAATTTTATTTTGATATAAATCATATAATTTCAAATAGGTTGTTTTCGAATTTCCAATTTCGTATGCTTTTAATAATTGAATTTCGGCTTTGTCATAATTGTCGAAATATACTTCTATTCTGCCTTTCGATAAATAACCATCAACTGGAGAAATTGCTAATAATTCGTCGGAATATTTTCTGGCTTTTCGTTCGCTTCCACCAGCAATTCCTGGCAATTGAATGTACAATTCGACCAAAGCCCAACGTGCTTGAATGTGTTTTGGATTGAGTTCTATTGCTTTTTCGAATGATTTTCTGACTTCAGGAAGCATTCCAAGTGCAGCAAATTTATTGGCATCTTTGGCTTTCATTCCTAAAACGCCACCATATTTAAAATGATAATTGGCTTCGGTTGGTTTTAGGGTTTTAAGCTTTTTATAGTATGAAATGGCTTTGTCCCAGTTTTTAAGACTTCCGTGAATGTCTCCCAAATATTCTAAAGTTTGAACATTATTAGGGTTTTCTGATAACAAATCTATAAATAATGGCAAAGCTTGCACAAATTTTCCAGATTTGAAATAAGCTTCGGCTTTTTCGAGATTGGTTTGGGCTTGCATCATTATTGGAATTAATAAAAACAAAAAATATTTCATTTTTCAAAAATAAGAAAATGCTTTTAATTTTGTTTGTTTTATAAAGAAAAAAACATCAAATTTGTTGTCAAATAATGACAAGTCTAAAAATACAAGTCTAATGAAGGAAACATTTGGAAGTTACATAAAAGATTTAAGAACCTCAAATAATTTGACATTAACACAGTTAGCAGCAAAATTAGATTTAGATTCTGCAAATTTGAGCAAAATAGAAAATAGCAAAAGAGATTTTGACGAAAAAAGATTGAAATTATTATCTAAAACTTTTGAAATTGATTTTGATTTTATAAAAACTAAGTATTTTGGTGAGCAAATTGCCATAAAACTTTATGAATATGAATGTTCAGAAAAAGTTCTTATCGTAGCCGAAGAAAGAATTAAATATTTAAGATCTGTAAACGTTCAACAAACAAATCTTGAATTATGATAAAAAAACCAAATTATATAGATTTATTTAGTGGATCTGGTGGTTTCTCTTTAGGATTTGATGAAATGAATTTCAACAACTTATTTTCAATCGATATAGAACCAAGTTTTTGTGAAACATATGTTGAAAATTTCCCAAATCACAACTTAATTCAGAAAGATATTTCAAAATTGAAAGATGAAGAAATAATAAATTTTACTAACAATAACGAAATTGATGTCGTTATTGGCGGTCCACCGTGTCAAGGTTTTAGTATCGCGGGAAATATAGGTAGAAGATTTATTGAAGATTCTAGAAATCAACTTTTTAGAGAGTTTGCAAGAGTTGTTTCTATTGCTAAACCTAAATATTTTGTAATGGAAAATGTAGCAAGACTTTATACTCACAATAACGGGGAAACACGAAAAGAAATAATTGCCGTGTTTGAAAAAATGGGTTATTACGTAGAATGTAAAATATTAAATTCTGCGGATTATGGAGTTGCTCAAGTTAGAAAAAGAGTTATTTTTATTGGGAATAAAAAGACAAAACAAATAATTTTTCCAGAAAAAAATACTTTAAAACTTAAAACCGTAAAAGATGAATTAGATTATTTACCCAAATTAAATTCTGGAGAGAAATCAAATATTCCAAATCATTTTGCTATGAAGCATTCAGAGCAAATGTTACATAAAATGAGTTTTGTTTCTGATGGAGGAAATAGAGATGAAATACCAGAAACTTTTCGACCAAAAAGTGGCGATGTAAGAAAGTATATTCGATATAATAGTAATTTACCATCGGTTTGTGTAACTGGAGATATGCGTAAAATTTTTCATTACAATCAAAACAGAGCATTGACTGTTAGAGAATTAGCAAAACTACAATCCTATCCAGATGATTTTATTTTTAAAGGAACTTCAATTTCTCAACAGCAGCAAGTTGGGAATTCTGTTCCACCTCTTTTGGCAAAAGCAATTGCAAAATCAATCTTAAAAATGATAGAAAATGATGCACAAATTTCCTAAAGTTAATTTTATTGGCAATAAAGAAAAAATTGCAAATTGGATTTCTGATTATTTTCCTAAAGATGCAGAATCTATTTTTGATGCTTTTTCTGGTGGTAGTTCGGTAAGTTATCAATCAAAATTAAAAGGTTTAAAAGTATTTTCAAATGATGTTTTAGAAATTAATTATCAATTATCTAGGGCATTAATTGAAAATAATTCTGAAAGATTATCTTTTGACGACACCCAAATTATTTTTTCTGGAGAACCCAAAAAAGGTTTTATGTTTGAAAATTATTCTAATGTTCTTTTTTATCCTGAAGAATGTATGGAATTGGATTTGTATAGAGAAAATATCGAAAAGTTATCATCTGATTATAAAAAGGCAATTGCTTTTTCTTTAATTAGAAGAGCAATGATTCGAAAAATGCCCTATTCACGTTTTACTATTAATTGGGAAAAAATAATGCAATTGCGTGACGAAAAATACAGTTATGAAAAATATAAGCGAAAAAGAGCCTATCATAATCAATCATTCAAAACCCATTTTTTAGAAAACTGGGACGAGTACAATCGAGCAGTTTTTGATAACAAACAAGATAATATTTCTTATAATGATGATGTTTTTAATTTATTAGAAAAAATTGAAGCCGATATAATCTATCTCGATCCACCATATACTGGAACTATGAATAATTATTTTGGTTTTTATGGAATGATGGACGAGTATATAAATTCAGAAAAAAAACAACCATTTGAAAATAATTTTATTGATAAAAAAGTTGCCGTTGAATTGTTTGATAAACTATTTTCAAAACTACAAAATTATAAATATTGGATTTTGAGTTATAATAATTCATCCTATCCAACAAAAGAACAAATTATCGAATTACTTAATAAATATTCTGATAATGTTAAAGTTATAGAGAAAGAACACGTTTATAAAATTACTGGAAAAGATAATAAAAAAACAAATACAGAATATTTGTTTATCGCCGAAAATCCAAAATTTGTCTTAAAACCTAACGAAATTTATGAAACAGCAGAATTATGAGGATTATTGGAGTTTAACAAATGCTTTTACAGATTATAATGGAGAAGGGTTTTTAGAAACTTTGAAAATAAGCGTTACATTCATTGATGAATTTAAGGAAGAAGATTATAGTCCAGAAAAATATTCTCGTTTACAAGAGAAAATTCAAGCAAAATTAGGAATTGAATTGATTTCTGTTCGAAAAGCCATCAATCAATTAGTCAAACTGGGATTTATTAATTCATTTTTAATTTCATATAATTCTGATTCTAACGAATATTTAAATGCTAAAACAAATAGAAAAAGACAAACTTTGCTTTCAAAAATTGTTTACAAAAGTTCAAGTTTTAATCGTTCTGTAAATGACAATTCAAATTTGCATCAATTAAATTTTCTTATTGACACTTTAGTAGAAAACGGCAAATTAACTAGTGAAGAAATAATTGCTCTTATGTTAGTTGATATTGAAAATGTAGAAAAAGGATATTTAACAAAAGAAGAGTTAAATCTTTATGTTATCTCGGCAAATCAGAACAATTTCATAGAACGAAAATACAATCAAATTGGATATTTAACAAATTTATTGCGAAAGTTAGACGATATTGTATTTATTAAGAATGAATTATACTTTACTGAAGATGCAAAACAAATTTTTGGAGAAAATCTTGAAATAATAACTCGAAAAAGAAACCCATATTTACATTTAATTTATAAAAACCAACTTAAAGAAGAAAGTTTTGCACTCTTTGAATCTGAAAAATGTATGGTTGAACAACTTGCATATCCCGTTTTAATAGCAAGTCACATTAAACCATTTTTTATGTCAAACGAATTTGAATCTTACGACCCAAATAATGGTTTTTTATTAAGTAGAAACATAGATGCTCTTTTTGATTTGGGCTATATAACATTTGATAACGAAGGAACTATAATATTTTCAGATAAAGTTTCAAAAGATGTTATACAATTTATTTCAATTTATAAACTTGAAAATGTTTTCTTAAATGAAAAACGTCTTGAATATTTAGAATTTCATAGAAATGAAGTTTTCAATAAACGGTTCAAATTTGCATAGCTACAATCCAAAGTATGTATGCACCAGAATTTGCGAGTCACACAAAAGGAATTCGGGTTAATGTTGAATAAAAAAATTAAATTTAATTTTCAATTTGCTAGAAATCAAGTTTTAAAGGAAACATCACAAAACTAAAACTTCAAAAAATCTCTGAAATTTTCTGCCGTAATAACCGAGAAACTTCCTGAATAATAATCAGAAAAGCTTTTGGGTAATTTTGCTTTTTTGACTTTCCATTTTATTTCGAATGCGTTGACTTTATCGGCATCGACTTCGATATAATCAATTTCTTGTTGTTGTGTGGTGCGCCAAAAATAAGGTCGCTTGTTGCTGTTTTCGTAACTCAATAATTTCATTCTTTCTGCAACCATGAAATTTTCCCATAAAGCACCTTTGTCTTGACGCAATGCTAAATTATTGAAATTTCCAATCAACATATTGCGAACGCCATTGTCATAAAAATAAATTTTTCTATTGGCTTTTATTTCGTTTCTGGCATTTCTAGAAAAACTGTTTAATCTAAAAATTACATAACTTTTTTCAAGTAAATTTATATAATTATTGACTGTGTTTTTGTCAATACCAACTAGTTGAGCAATTTCGTTGTAACTGACTTCACTACCAATTTGAAGAGCCAATGCTTGTAGAATTTTTTCTAAAACATCAGATTTTCTGATTCCTGTTAAAGCTAAAATTTCTTTGTATAAATAACTCGAAACAAGATTTTTCAAGATTTCATATTCGTTGCCTAAATTGTTAATTACATCTGGATACATACTATACAACATTCGCAATTCAAGTAGCTGTTATGCTTTCATATAACCTACATTCGTTTCGAATTCGCTCCAAGAAATCGGAAACATTTGGAATTCAAACTTACAACCAGTAAATGGTTCTTGCGTTAAATCGCTAATGTCTAATGCCGATGAACCACTAACAATTGCTTGAACATTTTTAATTTAATCGACAATAATTTTCAACTTTACACTAATATTCGGAATGCGTTGCACTTCGTCGATAAAAATATATTTGTAATTGCCAATAATATTTTTTAAAGTTTCTGTATTTGCTGTCGATAATACATCACAAACTGAGGAATCATAGCCATCTAAAAACAAAAAGAATTCGTTTTTTATCAATTCATTTACCATCGTAGTTTTACCAACTTGGCGTGGACCAAACAAGACAATAACTTTGCCTTTGTTTAATCTTGCTTTTACATTTTGTAATAATCCTCTTGAAATCATTGCTTTAAGTTTCAACAAAGTTATATAAAAAAATGTCAATTCACCAATATTAATATATATTTAGTGATTATATACACCAATATCAGTATTAATTCAGTGATTATATTCACTAATATTAGTATTCTTTTAGTGAATATTATTTTAATTCATAAACTAAATAATCTAAAATCCATTTTATAAAATGCTAGAAAAACTTTGCTAACTATTATCCCCAAAAACAATTATGCTCATCAGCTTCAATAATTTTTACAAATTCTTTAAGAAATTTCACAGATGACTTTGGTTTGTAACTGTGCCATTTGCCATCTGACATAAACCAAAAAATTTTCCAGATATTTTCTGTTTTTACAAATGTAGCTTTGGCAATATTAACTTCTATATTTTCAGATTTATCATTCCATTTTGGACGAATTTCAAAAACAATTATACTTTGGTTTACTATTTTATAATTAATATCGACTTGATCTCTTATGTGTTCTGGTGGACGAGAATTAAATAAATATCCTTCCATTACCTCGATAATTTCTATTTCATTTTCGAATTCTAAAGCCATTTTAATTTATTTAGGACTTGTTGCAATTACAAATTTCAAATTGTTCTTCACTCCTATTTGCAAAATATCAACCAAATCTTGAACTTGTAAATTAAACGGAATTCTAACAATCACGGTTTGGTCTTTAGTTGTACCAATTTTAGACATTAATTGCGTTTCGAGTTCTTCGAACGAAACTGGTTGTTTGTCCAAATAGAATTTTTTATCTTCAGTAACCGATAAACTTATGAATTGTTTATTGGTTTTATCGTTGGTTTTGGACTTTGGCAAAGTCATTTTTATTACGTTTGGATTGGCTAATGTTGATATAATCAAAAAAAACAAAAGCAAGAAAAACATAATGTCGCTAAGCGAACTTGTAGCAACTTCGGCGTGGAATCTTTTATTTCGTTTTATCATTTGGTCGTTGAATTATGTTTACAAATTCTAATACTTGTTTTTGGATTGTTAGCGAAAAAGTATCAATTTTTCCGTTGAATAAATGGTAAGCGCTGTATGCGATAATTCCGACAACCAACCCTGAACCAGAACTAATCATTTTTTCGTACAAACCGCCAGAAATATTTCCGATACTGATATTTTCTGTTACCGAAATGCTGTAAAAAATCTTAATAACTCCAGAAATCGTTCCAATAAAACCAAGTGTTGGAGCAATTCCGGCAATTAATCCAAGAACGCCAAGTTTGTGTTCCATTTGTCCAATTTCGATATTGGCTGCACGTTCCATATTCGATTCAATTTCAGAAATTGGTCTTCCGATTGTCAAAATTCCTTCTCGAAGCACGTTTCCAGAAGCCGAATTGGCTCTTTCTGCATTCGATCTGGCTTGGTCTAAATTTCCAAAATTTAGATTATCACGAATGTCACGCATTAAATTTTTATCTATTCTTGATGATTTATGTATGTACAAATAACGTTCAATTATTAAATAAAAAGTATAAAACAATAAAATGGCTATTGGAATCAAGAAAAATCCACCTTTTAAAATGAATCCTAACACTGATATTTCTGTATTTGGAGCGATTTTTTCTATTTGCAAACCATTTGCTGCAGCATTTACCAAAGTATCAGCTTGAAGTTGAATGAAATTAAACATATATTAATGATGATTTTTAAGTATTATTTGATAAAAATATTTCAAATTTGCGATTAAAATATTTGCTTTACAATATTAAACTAAAAAAAGCGAAAATTATTTCATTTCAATCAAATTATTATTCAAAATGAACTATCAAGAAACCGTAAATTGGATGTTCAATCAATTGCCAATGTACCAATCTATTGGAAAATCGGCTTATAAAGAAGATTTAACCAACACCATTTTATTATCAAATTATTTAGAAAATCCTGAACGAAAACTAAAATGCATTCACGTTGCTGGCACCAACGGCAAAGGCTCAACTTCTCACCTATTAGCATCGATTTTACAAGAAGCTGGCTATAATGTTGGTTTGTACACATCGCCACATTTAAAAGATTATCGCGAACGAATAAAAATTAATAACAGCGAAATTTCTGAGGATTTTGTTGTCAATTTTATAGAAAAACATAAAAATTTCTTCGAAGAAAACGAATTGAGTTTTTTTGAAATGACTGTTGGTTTGGCATTTGATTATTTCAAAAAATCGAATGTCGATATCGCAATTATCGAAGTTGGAATGGGCGGAAGACTTGATTCGACCAACATTATTACACCATTAATTTCTGTAATTACAAATATTGGTTTAGACCATACACAATTTTTGGGCAATACTTTATCGCTTATAGCAAATGAAAAAGCGGGAATTATAAAACCCAATATTCCAGTAATAATTGGAGAATATCTTGAAGAAACCAAACCTATATTCATCGCTAAAGCAAATGAAAGTAATTCAGAAATTTATTTTGCAGCCGATTTAATAAATGAAGTTTATCAATCTGAATTATTGGGAGATTATCAAATATCGAATGTCAAAACCGTAATGCAAACCATTAGAGTTTTACAACCCCAAAATGAATTTGCTATTAATGAAACAAACATTAAAAACGGATTATTAAATGTTATAAAAAATACTGGTTTGCAAGGGCGTTGGCAACAATTACAACAAAAACCATTGACAATTTGCGACACGGCGCACAATAAACACGGTTTAGAAATTGTGCTAAAACAAATTCAAAAACAAAAATTCAATCAACTTCATTTTGTTTTCGGTGTCGTAAATGACAAAGATTTGGATTCAATTTTGGGTTTATTTCCAAAAAATGCCAAATATTATTTCTGTAAACCTAATATTCCGCGAGGATTAGATGTAAAAATTTTACAAGAAAAATGCAGAGAATTTCAGCTTTTCGGATCAGTATATAAATCTGTTTCAGACGCTTACGCAAATGCTATAAAATCTGCAAAGTTTGATGATATGATTTATATTGGCGGAAGCACATTTGTAGTTTCAGAAATTTTATAAATATTTTTTGAAAATTATTTGCAGATGTAAAAAAGTGTTGTATATTTGCACTCGCAATAAGTTAGTAATTTCTTAAAGCAATGTTAGGGCGATTAGCTCAGCTGGTTCAGAGCATCTCGTTTACACCGAGAGGGTCGGGGGTTCGAACCCCTCATCGCCCACATAAAACTTCAACAGAAATGTTGGAGTTTTTTTATTTTAAAAAATTATGGAATATTTTATTCATGCATTTTTTAGTGTAACAAAAAATCGATTTTACTTTGGGTTTATAATTGTAATTTAATCGAAAAAATTATTCGACACTAGCAAAAAAGTAGCAGATTTATATAACCCGATATACTTTTGCAACAACTATAACCCTTACAAAAGTTGTGCCAATCGAAACCGTTAGTAAAATGCTTGGACATAAAAACATACAAACTACCCAACATTATGCAAAGGTTTTGGATAAAAAAGTGGGTTAGGATATGAAGATATTGAGGGATAAGTTTAATATCAAAGAAAATAAATTAATTCAAAACCAAAACTGATAATTTCTTAATCCAAATCATTACCTAAAAAAACAGGATTATGATGCAAGTGTAATTTATCTAAAATTGACAATAAAAATTTTTTTTCATTCGAATCCAAATTCCCAACAACAGTTGATGATAAAATACTCATATCAGGTGCTATTTTATTTATTTCAATAAAACCAGTTTCAGAAATCGAAACTAATTTTGATCGCTTATCAAATTCATTTTCTATTTCAACCAAAAAACCTTGTTTTAAAAGTCGTTTTAAAATTTCGTTTCCAGATGATTTTTCTAAAATGTTTTGCTTTAAAACATCAATTTTTTTTAATTTTTTATCAGGTAACAAACTCATTAAAATTCCCCAATCATAAATAGAATAAATACCTGAATTTTTAAACATTTTTCTACTATAATACATCATATAGTTATGTACAAATCCTAAATTCATACCAATCAATCCGTTTAACATTGGATTTTCAATAGCTTCTCGACTGGCATTTTTATCAATAAGCCAATTTGCAAAATCCAATTCAGTAAAAACAGAATTGTTTTGCAACGCTGCAAACTGATCTAAATCCTGTAAAATTTTTATTGCTATTTTAAAATCCATTTATTGAATGTTATAATATAATTAAATGTTAAAAAAGAATTATATAATGCTTTTTAAAACTACTTTTGTTTTATAAAATACAAAAATATATAAATAATGAGTATTTCGAATCTATTTTTAATATTTTTTATGATTTCTACTTTTACAGGTTGCCAAAGTCAAACTACAAAATTACAAGTCGGAGACCAATTCCCATTTCTTGAAGCACAAACGCTTGAAGACAAGAAAATAATTTTTCCTCAAGATACAAATGGCAAATTTACAGTTTTAGCCACTGGTTTTTCCCAACGAGCTCAAGAACCAATAAATACTTGGACAGATTTTATCCTAAAAGATTACCCCGAATTAAATTATTACGAAATTCCGATCGGAAATTCTTTTTATGCTGTTTTTGGAAAAAGCATTGACAATGCTATGAAAAGAGCAGTTCCAAAAGAATTACATTCAAAAACAGCTACATACTACGGCAATTTACATCAATCTTACATTGATCAATTTGATGTGAATGATAAATCTACAACTTATGTTTTTTTACTTGATAAAAATGGTGAAATTTTATACAAAACATCAGGCTTTGTAACCTCTAAAATTAAATCAGAATTTAAAAAAGCATTAGAAAATAATAATTAAGGGAAAATAATAAGCAAAACCTTTTATAATACCAAACTAACCAACCGCAATCTTTATGAAACTATTACTATCAGCACTATTACTTTTTACATCATTATTACAAGCACAAAACAATACAGAAATTCTTGGTAAAGTTCTTGACGACAATGAAAAACCCATTTCAGGAGCTAAAGTATCTATTATAGAATTATCTATTGATACAATATCCGATGAAAACGGAAACTTTAAATTTGAGAATATCGAACCCAAAACCTACAATTTTGTTGCAACAGCATCAGGTTTTGAAGAAGATTCAAAATTTAACATCATCATTAAATCAGCAGGAAATAATGATTTAATTTTTAATTTAAAAGCCGTTTCTAATAAATTGGAAGAAGTAAAAATAGTTTCTAATCCGTTTAAACGTAAAAAAGAATCGCCACTTTCTATTCAAAGTTTGTCGCCTGTAGAAATCGCAACCTATCCTGGAGGAAATAATGATATTGCCAAAGTAGTACAAACATTGCCAGGTGTTTCTGGTTCGGTTGGAGGTTTTAGAAACGATATTATTATTCGTGGTGGCGCACCAAACGAAAACGTTTATTATTTGGATGCAATCGAAATTCCTAACATCAACCATTTTAGCACTCAAGGTAGTGCTGGTGGACCAGTTGGACTATTAAATGTTTCTTTCATTGATGGTGTAACCTTGTCGAGTTCGGCTTTTGAGAGCAAATACAACAATCCGCTATCGGGTGTTTTACAATTCAAACAAAGAAACGGAAATAACAAAAAATTTCAAGGAAATCTTCGAGTAAGTGCCAGTGAAGCCGCAATGACTGTTGAAGGTCCATTATTCAAAAAAGATGCAGAAACTGCAAACACAACTTATTTATTATCAGTTCGTCGTAGTTATTTGCAGTTTTTATTCCAAGCAATTGGTTTGCCAATTCGTCCAGATTATTGGGATTATCAATATAAAATCAATTCTAAACTTGATGAATACAACGATATTAACTTTCTTGGAATTGGAGCAATCGATAATTTTTCGGTAAAAAAACCAGACGATTTCGATATTCAACAACAAATAACTTTAGAGCAAGTCCCCATCATCAAACAATGGAGTACAACCAGTGGTTTGAGTTGGAGAAAAAGATTTAAAGATGATTCAGGTTTTATGATTAATTCTATCAGTACCAATATTTTGAATAATAATTTTAAAAGATATACCGATAATGAAAACTTGCAAGGACTATTCTTTGCAAACAATTCAAGAGAAACCGAAGTGAAATTTAGAAATGAAATCACACAAAATTATGGAAATTGGAAGTTTGTAGCTGGGTTCAATGTGCAAAATTCAATTTATACAAATGATACTCAAGATATTATTAACAACGCTAATTATAGTACTGAAATTAATTTTATGCAATCTGGATTTTTTGCTCAAACTTCTACCACAATTTTTAACGACAAGTTAGATGTTTCGTTTGGTTTTAGAGCCGATGCCAATACATTTACTACGCAAAAAAACCAATTATTAGAAACATTTTCACCACGATTGGCACTTTCTTATGCATTAACCGAAGAAAAAGATTGGAAACTAAATGCAACAGTTGGTAAATATTTTAAAATAGCACCTTACACTGTTTTAGGATTCAAAGATAATGCTGGAAATTTTGCCAATAAAGATGCCAAATATACTAGCAACATTCACTATGTGTTAGGGTTAAGCAAAATTCTTAATCCAACTACACAAATAACAGTCGAAGGTTTCTATAAAGATTATGATAATTATGCTGTTTCTATTGCCGATGGAGTTTCTTTGGCAAACAAAGGTGGCGGTTTTGAAGTTTTGGGTAATGAAGATGTAATCACAAATGGACAAGGAAGAACCTATGGAGTTGAATTTTTATACCAACAAAAATTAACTAAAAATTTCTTTGGAATATTAGCCTATACTTTATTTAAAAGTGAATTTACAGGATTAGATAATATTTACAGACCGTCAGTTTGGGACAGTAGAAATTTAATTTCTGCAACAGCTGGATATAAATTTAAACGAAATTGGGAAGCAGGTTTGCGTTATCGATATGCCGGTAAAACACCATTTGCAAAAGTAGATCAAGCGCAAACATTAGCAAATTATCCTCAAGTTGTTTTGGATTTTAATAATCTTGGAGAAAATAAATTAGATGCTTTTAGCCAACTAGATTTACGAATTGATAAAAAATGGAATTTCAAAAAATTTGCATTTAATGTGTTTTTAGATATTCAAAACGCACTTGCAACCAAAACGCCACAACCAACAGATTTTGGTTTAAATAGAGACAATTCAGGAACTATAATTAATCCACGAAGTTTAGTTGCCGTGAATGGAGCCGAAGGAAATGTATTGCCATCATTAGGTATAATATTAGATTTTTAACGTAGTAAAAATTAATAAATAATACTTTGGAAAAATTCACTTTTTTAATTGCGGCTTTAATAGCAATTTGTTTTAACACACTTCCAGTTTACAAACTTTTCGGTGGTCAATCCACAACCTACATTTCAGATAATTTTACTTCAACAATTATTACGCCAGCAGGATTTGCCTTTGGCATTTGGGGTGTTATTTTTATTATGTTTATCGTTGTTGGTGTTTTAAATATTAAAAATCCATCGTTAATTGACAATAAAACACTTTTCTATTTTGTAGGTTCTATGGTTGCTATTTCTTTATGGATTGTGTTTTATCAACTTCAAGTTCCATTTGTTCCAACATTTTTATTGTTAACTATGTTGTTTTACAACTTTAAAGTTTCTTTTGGGTTGCTCTCAAAAATAAAACATTTTTATCTAATTTATACTTCGTTGACATTAATTGCAAGTATTATAAATGTTGTTATTTTATTGCAATATGATTTAGAAATTAAAAACCTCTTCGGTATTCCTAATCCAATTGTTGCCATTGCACTACTTGGTGTAGGCACAATTTTATTTGCATTAGTATCTTATAAATTTAATTCTATAACACCAGCATTAGTTGGTGCTTGGGCGTATTTTGGTATTTATAAAGTTTCATCTGCCGTACAACCAAATCAAGATATTAAATTAGGAGCTATTATTTATGCTGTTATTTTAGTAGTCATTGCAGGAATGATATTTTACAAAAATCAAACAGAAAAGAAAATAATTACAACATAATTCTATGAAAACTATAATAGTAACAGGAGCAAATAGCGGATTGGGTTTGTGGACAACCAAATATCTACTTGATTTAGATTATAAAGTAATTATGGCTTGCAGAAACGTTGAAAAAGCAAAAACTGCAATTGATGAATTTACCAAATTTAACAAAAGTAAAAATTATGTTATCAACCAACTTGATTTAGCAGATTTTGAAAGTATTAAAAACTTTGTTGATGAACTTCCAGAAAACGAGCAAATATATGGGCTTGATTGTAATGCAGGCATAATAAATGAAAAGGAAATTAAATACACAAAAAATAATACTGAAGAAACTTTCGGTGTCAATCATTTGGGTCATTTTTATTTAACAAATTTACTTTTAGAAAAATTTGATATTCAAAAAATTGTAATTATATCAAGTGAATTGCACAACCCGCTTAACAAATCACCATTTGCTAAAGCAGTTTATAAAACTGTTAGAGAAATGGCTTATCCAATTGTTGAGAGTAATAGAAGCATCAAAAAACAAAACCAAGAATTTTATTCTAATTCAAAACTTTGCAACGTGTATTTCTCTTACGAATTTGCACGAAAATTAATTGGCAAATCTCAAGTCAACGCCTATAATCCTGGATTGATGCCAAATACAAATTTTGGAAAAACTGGATCAATAATGAATTTAATATTTAGTAAAATTTTATATATTATAGGAACTGTTTTTAGAATAGCAACCAGCCCTGAAAAATCGGCAAAATATGTTGCACGATTATTTAATGAAGAGACGCAAACAGGCAAATATTTTGAAAAAGATAAAGCTGTAAAATCATCTATTGATAGTTATGACGAAAATAAAGCAGCATTAATTTGGAAAGACAGCAATGAACTTATAAATGAAATTTCTACTAAAATTTAATGATATTTGAATAAAAAACCTCCAAATTATAGTTTATTTTATTTAGAATCTATTTTAAGCAAAGCAAAATAAGAATTATACAATTAAATTTTAAAATACGATTTTAAATAAGAATGAATCAAAGACCTAAACTAATAACAATTATTTGCATAATAGACTTTATAAAGTTTTTTTTGGTATTACCAATTCTATATGAATCCTATGTATTTCATATAAACGATACATTAATTTATTATTACATTTCAACAACTTTCTTATCGCTTATTGCATTATTTATAATTTGGAAAATGAAAGTTATGGGAATTTATTTCTATTTATCAATTTTTATAGTCAATCAATTAATTTTAATTAGTCTGAATCAGTGGGATATTTATCAAAGTTTATTGCCGTTTGTTTTTTTGATTATTGGTTTTTGTTACTTAAAAAAGATGCATTAAAAAAATTATCACATTCCAGAAAGCAGGAAATTGTGCGAAATTTAGCAAAACTAAAAACAAAGTTGATCTTCCTATTTTTCGATATCATTAAAATATATCTGGCCCAATAACGATTATGCAACTTTGTTTTGTTATCAACTATTAATATTCCAAAGATACTTATTTCTTACATTTGTATCCGATACAAAGATATGAGCCCAAAAAATTTTTTCTTTATCGCTAATCCTTCTTCAAAAAAATATTCCGTAACACAAGTTATGCAATATTTTTTATCATTGAATTGACAAAAAATAATGGTTCTATTACAGAATATTGTAGATTTTAAAAAAACTAGCACTGTAATAGAGGAAACTAATACTTTTGTCATTTCGACGAAGGAGACTAGAGCCTGAAAGTGCGAC